>CAWDMB010000001.1:0-411434 GCA_963803375.1 uncultured Actinomycetes bacterium
CAGAACCCAAGCCTGAGCCCGGGATCGCCAAGCGGCCCGCGCAGCATCCCCTCCAGCTCGCGAAACGACGGACGGCCCAGCGAGCTGCCAACCAGCCGCCGCAGCACACGCCCCGCATACAGCTCGGCAGCGATCAGCGCGAAGAGAAAGCCGTACCACAGCACGGATGGAGCGCCGGCGTAGGTCCACTGGAGCACGCCGTTGATCGGTTCGTCGGTGGTGGATCCGGAGTTGGAAAAGACCAGGAACTCGGTCCAGTAGCCCGCTTGTGCGAGCAAGAACAGCAACGCGATCGGCGCCCCGATCGCGAGCGCCCGCCGGCGCGGAGGCGTGCCGGTCACTAAGTGGTCCTCGTCGCAAGTACGCGGCGGATGCTTGGAGGAGTGGGCCGCCGCGCGGCGAAGCTTGTGGTGATGGCGGGCAAGTCTCCCTTCGAGGTGGTCCTGAGCGAGGAGCAGCGGCGTGAGCTTGAGCGCCGCGCGGCTGCCTACTCGGGCCCGCATCGGGACGTTGTGCGTGCCAAGGCGATCCTCTACGCGGCGGCTGGGATGTCCAACGCGGAGATCGCGCGGCGGCTTGATCAGTCGCGCCAGGCGGTGTCGGACTGGCGAAAACGCTTCTGCCGCGAGGGCGTCCAGGGGCTTGAGGAGAGACCGCGGCCCGGCCGGCCGCGGCGCTTTTCCCCCGGGGCAGATCGCCGAGGTCAAGGCGCTGGCGTGCGAGCTGCCGGCCCAGTCCGGGGTTCCGCTGTCGCGCTGGTCGGCGGCTGAGGTCGCGCGCGCGGCGATCGAGCGCGGGATCGTCGCCCAGGTGTCGGGCATCACGGTCTGGCGGTGGCTTCGCGAGGACGCGATCCGCCCGTGGAACTATCGCTCGTGGATCTTCCCGCGCGACCCGCGCTTCGCCGAGAAGGCCGGCCCGATCCTCGATCTCTACGAGGGGCGCTGGGAAGGCCAGCTGCTCGAGCCCGGCGACTTCGTCGTGTGCGCCGATGAGAAGCCCTCGATCCAGGCCCGCGCCCGCATCTACCCGACCGAGCCCACACCGGCCGGGCTGCGCGTGGAGCATGAGTTCGAGCGCAAGGGCGCGCTGTGCTACCTGGCTGCCTGGGACATCCGGCGCGCCAGGATCTTCGACCGCTGCGCGCCCAAGGACGGCATCGAGCCGTTCGATCAGCTCATCGAGCAGTTCATGAGCATCGAGCCCTACGCGTCCGCGCAGCGCGTGTTCGTCGTCGTCGACAACGGCTCTGCGCATCGCGGCAAGCGCTCGATCGATCGCCTCCAGGGCGCCTGGCGCAACCTCATCCTCGTGCACACCCCGGTCCACGCCTCCTGGCTCAACCAGGCCGAGATCTACTTCAGCGTCGCGCAGCGCAAGGTGCTGCAGCCCAACTACTTCTCAGACCTCGACGAGCTCGAGCGCACGCTGCTGGCATTCGCGCGCCACTACGAACAGATCGCCCAGCCCTTCGAGTGGAAGTTCACTCGCGCCGACCTCCACAAGCTCCTCGCCCGTCTCGATCAGCCCACGCCGCTCCAGCTCGCCGCGTGACCACCCCACCCGTCAACGAACTTGCGACGAGGACCACTAAGCGCCAGACGAGCAGAGCGATGGTGGCGAGTGCGACCGCGATCGCCACGACTTCCGCGACATGCAGCAAATGAGGCAACCACGATGGTGGGGACCAGACCGCGAGGCCGTTCCGAGGGCAGACTGTCTTGCATCCCGCGATCGGCAAGGACGGAACGAGCGAAGGCGCCGTCAGGCAAAACACCAGCCCCGGAATCACGACGCCAATCAGCATGACCGCCGCGATCAGCCGCGCGACGAATCCATCGAGGCGCCCGCTCGGAAACGCCAGGATCACGACGACGGTCCAAAAGGCGATCACGAACTCGCTCAGGAGCCCGATGCCGAACAGCGCCGGAACCGTGCTCGACTGGAGGATGTAGGCCACTCCCAGAAGTCCGAGGACGATCAGCAGCAATCCGAGGCTATTGTGTGGGCGTCGGTGGCGCCAGTAGAGGCCCACGCCGATCGGGCCGAGGATGAAATCGGCCTTCTGAACCGCCAGCCAGCCCGGATAGGCGAGGAACCCAGCATCGAGCGTGGTCAAGAATGCGACCACGGCAGCCGCGAGGGCAATGATCGCCGGCGCGAGCTCCCACGACCAAGCACCGAGTAAACGTGTAGACAGACCATGCGCTCCCGGGTCTAGCTCGATCCGGTGGTGCCCCGTAAAGCGCCCGGAGCTGATCATGGCTCCGCGGACCCCCAGCCGGCTCCTGCGTATCGGACGGCAGCGGCCCCAGGCGCGTCTCGTCCGGGGCGTTCGGTCCGGTCCGGGCTCACATCAACCGACACGCCCAACTCCCTCTCCGACGTCGACGCCCAACTCCCTCTCCGACGCCGGCGCGATGCTCACGCCAGCTGGCGGAGGCGTCATTCTCGCCAAACATCGCCCCCGTAGACAGATCGGAGGGTTCTGGTCACAAGGTCTTGACGATTCTCGCTCGCGAAGCTCGCCGTCCACGCCCAGGCCCAGGCCGTCGAGCGGGAATTGCCGGCAGCCGCCCAAGCTATTCGGACGGTACGCGGCCGTGCCGCGCGGTCGCATCATCATAATCGGTGACGCCCCAAGAACCGGCGGTGCATCCGACCCCCAGGACACGGGGGCGACCTGAGCACGCACCGGCAACTCGAGGATCGCGGAGCGATCGTGCCCGCCACTGCGTCGGTTCCAGCCGTGTTCAGCCGACCGTGCGGGCGTGACTGCAAAGGTCAGCAAGGGTCTGCTGATTCGCTCCCGCGGCGAAGCAGCACCAATCCGCGCCAACACACCGAAGCCGGTGCCGATCCGCCACCATCTTGGACCGCCACGTCGCGCCAAACGCGCGTCAGTTCGGTTGTGCTCCGAAGCCCATCCCTGGAAATCAGGCACATTTGGCTTCAGCCTCCTTCGCCGTCGTGTCCACTACTTGTCCAAGCGATCCGCGAGCCCCTCGGTCGAAGGCGTCGAGCAGGTCGCGCTCATAGTCATCCACGCCCCGGCCAGGTGACCGTACAACGCCTTGCGCAGGATTGAGCGATGTGCGCTCTCTGTGCGATCGGCCTACGGGTATCCCATTCGCGGAAGGGCACCAAGCACCGAGTGCCACCTGGACACGCGTAAGCGCAGTAACGCGCCGCCGCACGACGAGGAACGCCCGAATCGCATCACGGGCATGCTGTGCGTCGCTTACGGGTGCGCCCTCTCAAGAGGCCTGCTCCGACCAGCCGCGGGCGGCTAGTCCGGCGAAGCGCGTCGCGGTCGTCGCCCGAGGCCGTGCTCGCCGAGCTCGTTGACGAGCCGCTCCGCCTTGGCGCGGGCGTCGGCGTTGGTCGCAGATCCGCACCGAGGAGACGAGCGCGGCACCCGCGCTGCAGCCGACGGCGTTGTGGCCGAGACCACCGGCGATGCAGACGCCCTCGAACCTGGGCACACGTCGTCCACGACAAAGCGTCCGAGACACCACGGGTCGCGCGTCCAGCGCTCCCCCTCGCCGCGGAGCTGTGGCGTCAGGCACCGATGCACCATCGCGCCAAGGCCCGCGGCACCGGGCTTGCCAACGCCCCGAGTGTCCGTCGGTAGCAGTTCTGCTACCTTGCTGCCATGCCGGTGATCCCCCAGAAGGAATTGCGCAACAACGTCGCCGACGTCCTGCGCCGAGCCGAGGCCGGCGAAGAGTTCACGATCACCGTCGCCGGACGACCCGTCGCGTACCTTGGCCCCGCCAAACGACGTCAATGGGTCAGCGGACCCGACCTCGCCAAGATCTGGGAGACGCCGGCACCCGAGACGCTCGCACGAGACCTCGAACACTTCCCCGGCGAGCTCGCCGACCCGTTCGCGTAGATGCGGGCGTTGCTCGACACCTCGGTGTTGATCGGCGCCGAAGACCCGGGAGCCCTGGAAGGCGCGATCGGCGCCGCGTGCCTCGCGGAGCTGCACTTCGGCGTGCTGGTTGCCAGCGACGACGACGAACGCGCGCGCCGCACCGTGCGACTCGGAGCGATCGAGGCGACGTTCGAACCACTGCCGATCGACGCCGCCGTGGCCCGTGAATGGGGGCGGCTTGCGGCCGCGGTCCGCACGCGCGGCGGCCAGCCTCGGCGCCGCGCCCTCGACCTGGCGATCGCCGCCACGGCCAACGTTCACAACGTCCCGCTACTCACACACAACGCAAGCGACTTCCAACTCATCGACCTCCTCGTCGACGTCCGCGCGGCCTGACTCGACGAGCTGGGCCTGACCGCCACTGTCGCCGCCCGTCGGACAGGTGACCTGACCCGTGGCGTCTGGGCGTACCCTCCACCGCGCAGAAACCAGCTTCCCGCGGGCGGTCGATACCGCGATCGACGACATCGAACGCACCATCTCAGGCGCCATCGTCGTAGGCGTCAGCCCGCTCAGGTGAGGCGCCGGCATCAGCCCTGGCTTCCCGTCTCATCGACCACGCCCGACGTGGTCGGCGCGGGCGAACCCGCGCACGTCGTCGGGGCCGTCGGGGTCCCCAGCAGCAGATGAGCTCGGTCGAACGCAATGGGCCATTGACGTCGGGGAGCTCGAAGACGAGATCCGCGCGGCGGCCGGTGCGCGCCGCGGCCGGTCTCGCCGTCGACACGACCGATGTCCATCGCGGCGGATGGCGGCGTGGTTGGAGACGGCGCCGTCGACGCTTGACCGCGCGCCAGGCGCGAACCGCTGGTCCGGTGTGCCGCTCTTGTTGGCGCCGCGCTCCGGGCGTACGGTTGGGCTGACAGCAAGCGAGGAGGTATCGCGATGGCAGTCACCCCCGCAAGGACGGTCCGTGAGGCCATGCACGAGGGCTGCGAGTGCCTCGGCGAGAGCCGGACGCTGCTCGACGCGGCCAGGCGCATGGAGGAGCTCGACGTCGGCGTGCTGCCGATCTGCGGCGACGACGATCGCCTCAAGGGCATGCTCACCGACCGCGACATCGTCGTGAAGGCGCTCGCCCAGGGGCGCGACCCGGCCACCACCATGGCGAGCGAGTTCGCCCAGGGCACGGTGCGCTGGATCGCGGCCGCCGCGTCGTTCGACGAGGCGCTGAGCCTGATGCGCGAGCACGCGGTCAAGCGGCTGTGCGTCATGGACGACGACAAGCGGCTGTGCGGCATCATCACCGAGGCCGACATCGCCACCCACGCCCCGGAGGGCAAGACCGGCGAGCTGGTCGAGGCGATCGCCTCCAAGCCGCCCCAGCACTTCTAGCAGGCCGCACCCGGCACACGGCCCCGGCCGCCACGGCCGCGGGGGCTCGCGCCGACAGCGAACCGTACCTCACGGACGCGCCGGCGAAGGCCCGCGCCCAGCGGCATCTGCACGATTCGTAACGTCGCGTGTACGATGACCGGCCATGGAGCGGCTCAACGTCACGCTCGACGACGAGCAGGCCGAAAAGCTCGCGCGGCTGGCCGAACGCATGCAGGTCCAGCCCGGCACGATCGCCCGCTCGCTGCTGTCCAACGCTCTCGACGAGGCCGACCCCGACGCGCGCAACGTCGTCGAGCTGCTCGACGGCATCCCCGGCGCCCACGAACGCGCGCTGCTCGGCCTCGAGCAGGCCAAGACCGGGCAGACGATCCCACTCGACGAGCTCTAGCACGTGGCCACCGTCGAACTCGCGGCGGCCGCCGTCGAGGACCTCGACCGTCTCATCGCCACGCACAGCCTGCCGGCGGACACGCGCGCTCGCATCGCGCGCTCGCTGCGAACGCTCCAGCGCTTCCCGCTCATGGGACCCGAGCTCGCCGGCCGCTGGGAGGGCCTTCGCTTCTTGCTGGGACCGTGGCGCTGGCTGCTGCTCGTCTACATCTACCTCGAGGCCGAGGATCGCGTCGTCGTCGTGACCGTCCAGGACGCTCGCTCCACCACCGCACGGCGCTCAGCTGATCGGACCGCGCGAACGCGTCGGCTGGCAAGTCGTCCGTCGGCGAGGAAGCCACGTCCCGCCGCGATGTCGGAGCGCCACAGCACGTCGTCGCCGACGTTGGCCAACCCCAGTCGTCGTCTGACGAGCGACGTGGCCGTCACGCGCGGTTCCTCGCGCAGAGAGCGACAGCGTGGCTCGGCTGCTTGGGACCGATCCCGGAAGGGTTTCTCGGCGCGGTCGTAGACGACGCGGTCCGCGCCGTGGGCGCGCAGCGCGTCGGCGTGCCCGACCCGGTCGACGCCGATGCGGTCCGCGTCAGGACGCGTCGAGGTCGAAGCGGAGCGCGGTGATGCGGTCGGGAGGTCCGATCACGCCGCGTAGCTTCCCGCATGCGCCGAGCGCCGAACGGTTAGCTTCCACCCGGCGTGCCGAAGATCTACGTCACCGGCCATCGCAACCCCGACACGGATTCGATCGCCGCGGCCATCGGCTTGGCCGAGCTCAAGCGCCGGCTCGACCCCGCCAACGAGTACGTGCCCGTCCGGCTCGGGGAGCTCAACGCACAGACCTCCTGGGTCGTCGAGCGCAGCGGCGCGCCGGTCCCCGACCTGCTGGCGCACATCATGCTGCGCGTGTGCGACGTGATGCGCGCCGACTTTCCCACCGCGCACCTGCGCCAGCCGGTCCGCGAGGTCGGCCTGACGATGTCGCGCGAGGCGCTCGATCTCGTGCCGATCGTCGACGACGACGACGCGCTCGTCGGGGTCATGACCGAGCGCGCGCTCGCGCGGCGCTACATCCGCGAGTCGCGCGAGGCCTCGCGCCTTGACGCCCCGACCGCGGTGAGCACGATCGTCGGCGTGCTCGAGGGCCGGCTGCTGGCCGGCGAGGACCGCGACATCACCGGGCGCGTGTGGGTCATGGCCATGGACGCCGCCGCGCCGCCGACGGGCATGAGCGAGGGCGACGTCGCCGTCGTCGGCAACCGCCCCGACGCCCAGCGCCGCGCGATCGGCGTCGGCGTCGCGCTGCTCGTGACGACCAACGGGACCGCGCCGCGGCAGGCGGAGCTGGCGCTCGCGGCCGAGCGCGCGACGGCCGTGGTCACCTCGCCGCTGGACAGCTACGTCACCGGACGGCTGATCACGCTCGCCGCACCGTGCTCGTCGCTCATGGACGGCGATCCGCTGACCGCGCGTCGCGACGACCTCCTCAGCGACATCGCCGACGAGATCAAGGACGTCCACTACCGCGCGGCGGTCGCGATCGACAGCGCGCGGCGGCCGGTCGGGCTCGTGACCCGATCGGACCTCCTGAGCCCCCAGCCGCGGCGCGTGCTGCTCGTCGACCACGCCGAGCACGCGCAGAGCGTGCCCGGGGTCGAGCAGGCCGAGATCGTCGAGATCCTCGACCACCACCACATCGGCTCGATCGAGACGAAGATCCCGGTGGCGGCGACGTTCGACCCGGTCGGCTCGACGGCGACGCTCGTCGTCGAGCGCTTCCGCGCCGCCGGGATGGAGCCCACCGGCCCGACGGCGACCGCGCTGCTGGGAGCGGTGCTCTCGGACACGGTCATCCTCAACTCGCCGACGACGACCGAGCGCGACCGTCTCGTCGTCGAGTACCTCGAGCGGGTCCTCGCGCTCGACGCGACGGAGTTCGGCCGCGAGATGTTCGAGAGCACCTCGGACGTCTCGGAGATCCCGGCTCAGGAGATCCTCACGCGCGACGCCAAGGAGTACGACTTCGCCGGCGGTCACACGATCCGCATCGCGCAGGTCGAGACCGTCGGCGCGGGGCTGCTCGAGCGCCGCGACGAGCTGCTGCAGGCGCTGCGCGACGATCGCCGCGAGACGGGCCACTCGGTCTCGGCCCTCATGGTCACCGACATCCTCGCGAAGGACACCGAGCTGCTCGTGGCCGGGGACGCAGCGCCGCTCGAGCGCGCCTTCGGCGAGCGCCCGGTCGACGGCGTGCTCAGCCTGCCCGGCGTCATGAGCCGCAAGAAGCAGGTCGCGCCCCGGCTGCTCGCGGCCACGTCGGGCTGAGCCCCGTGCCGTCGCGCGTCGCTCTCGTCGCCGCGTGCGCGCTCGCGTGCGCCGCGCTCGCCGCGTGCGGGGGCGGCGCGACGGGTGGACCCGACGCGGTGCACCTCGACGTCGCCGCGCCGTCCGACGACGCGACCGTCCGCGGACGGGCGGTCGAGGTCCGGGGCTCGGTCCGACCGGCGACCGCGACGGTGCTCGTGGCCGGGCGGCGGGCCGATGTCGCCGCCGGCGCCTTCTCGGCGCGGGTCGCGCTCGACGCCGGCGTCAACGTCATCGACGTGCTCGCGAGCGCGGGCGCGGCGCGGCCCGCGCTCGCCGCGCTGCGCGTCCGGCGCCTGGTCGTGGTCCGCGTCCCCGACCTGACGGGGCTGAGCCCGGACGAGGCGACGTCGCGCCTGGAGGCGCTCGGGCTGAAGGCCGAGCGCCGCGACGCCGGCGGGCTCTTCGACGAGCTGCTCGGCGGTAGCCCGGGCGTCTGCCGTACGGAGCCCGAGGCCGGCGCGGAGGTCGACCCCGGCGTGACCGTGCGCCTCGACGTCGCGCGCCGCTGCTGACGACCTAGGCGCGTGGCGCGGAGGTCGACCCCGGCGCGACCGTGCGCCTCGACGTCGCGCGCCGCTGCTGACGACCTAGGCGCGCGGCTCGGAGGTGATGAGGCGGACGCGCGGCGCGCCGCCCGCGCCGCGCACGACGCCGAGGACGAGCTCGCCGGTGATCGGCGGGCGGCCCGCGCGGCGGACCGCGTAGCGGCCGCTCGCCCGTCCCACCGTCCCGCCCGAGACCTGGACGCCGGTGAGGTCGTAGCCCTGGGTGCGGTTGGCGGCGAACTGGCGCGCGTACTCGGCGAGCACCGCGCCGCGGCCGCGCTGGACGTCGGTCGTGCCCACGCGCGTGGCGTCGCGCGTGAGCAGGCGCCCGAGCGCCCGACGGTCCTCGTCGCCGTAGGCGCGGGCGAACGCGCGGGCGGCGCCGCGGACCTCGCCCGCGTCCAGTGGCCCACTGCGACGGTCGCCCCCGAGCGCGATCGCGAGCGCGATCGCCCCGGCGACCGCCGCGAGCACGGCCAGCGCGGTCACGGCGGGCCGGCGTCGCCACGACGGAGCCGGTCGGGCCGCGGGCGCACGCTGCTCGGGGGCGCGGATCGTGGCGTCGGCCGGGGGCGCGGCGGCCGACGCCGAGGCGACGCGCGTCGCCTGGTTGGCGCCGTCGGGCGCGGGCGCCGGAGCGGCCGCACCGGTGGCGACGCTCGGCCGCGGCGCGGGGGCCGGCCGGCCCGAGGCGGCGGCGAGTGCCGCACGGCCGAGGTCGCCGGCCGACGGCCAGCGGTCCCCGGGGTCCTTCGCCAGCGCCCGCGCGGCGACCGCGTCGAACGCGGGCGGGACCCCGGCGACGGCGGACGGCCGCGGCGGCGGGTCGTTGAGATGGGCGAGGATCGTCGCGGGCACGCTGTCGCGGCGAAACGGCGGCTCGCCGGTGAGCGCCGCCGAGAGGACGCAGCCGAGCGCGTAGACATCGGTGCGCGCGTCGGTGCGCTCGCCGCGCAGGTGCTCGGGCGCCATGAAGTCCACGGTCCCCATCCACGTGCCGCTCTCGGTCAGGCGGGTGTCCGTGCCCTGCACGCGCGTGATGCCGAAGTCGCTGAGGTAGACGTGGTCGCCGGCGATGAGCACGTTCGCGGGCTTGACGTCGCGGTGCACGAGCCCCGCGGCGTGCGCGGCGTCGAGCCCGTCGGCGACCTGGGCGACGATCGCCGCGGCCCGCGCGGGCTCGAGGCGCCCGTCGCGCGCGAGCAGCGCGTGGAGGTCGATGCCGGGCACGTAGCGGACGACGAGGAAGAGGCCGCCGCGCTCCTCGCCGGCGGCGTAGACGGGGACGACGTTGGGATGGTCGATAGCCGCGGTCAGGCGGGCCTCGCGCTCGAAGCGCTCGCGCAGCTGGGGATCGGAGGCGCGGTCGGGCGTGATGAGCTTCAGCGCGACCGGGCGCCCGAGGCGCAGGTCGGTCGCCCGGTAGACGACGCCCATGCCACCGCGACCGAGCACGCCGTCGACCCGGCAGCCCGCGAAGATGTCGCCGGGTTCGAGGTCGCCCACCCCGGCATTGTCCCGTCCTCAGGCGCCCGGCGCGGCGCGTGCGCGGACGGGCAGCCGTGCTTCGCGGCGATCGCCGGCATCTGGCGCTGTGGCCGGGCTCAACGTCGGGCCGAGCCGACCGCAACCCGACGTCCCCGTCATGAACAGCGCGAGGGCCCCGTCGCGGCGGGGCCCTCGCGCTGTCGCTGCGGCTGCTGTGCCGCGACGGCTACGGGGACTCGGGTCCCTCGCGCTGCAGGTCGGCCTCCGGCTCGGGGGCCTGGCGCGTCACGCGCTCGCACGAGCCGTTCGGGTTCGCCGGCGTCGCGTCGACGATGCGATCGACCGTGTCGAGCTGCGCGCGGTCGAAGCCGGGGCCGCAGTCGATCGCGTCGACCTCGCCGTCACGGGCAAAGAAGCGGTCGCCCCCGCGCTCGCCGTGCAGCGTGTCGCCGACCGTGTCGGTCTCGCCGGCCGGCCCGGGGGTCACGTCGCCGCGGGCGCGGGCCCACAGGCTGTCGCCGCCCGGGCCGCCCCAGGACTCGTCGACGCCGAGGTTCGCGTAGACGACGTCGTTGCCACGGTTGCCGTACTGCTTGTCGTTGCCCGAGCCGCCGCGCAGGAAGTCCCAGCCGCGGTTGCCGCGGATCGTGTCGTCGCCGTCGCCGCCCCAGGACCAGTCGCGCCCGTCGCCGCCGACGACGGTGTCGTTGCCGGCGTCGCCGTAGGAGCGATCGCGCGAGTGCCGGTCGCCGGCGTTCGGGACGTCGCCCTGGATGAAGTCGTCGCCGGGGCCGCCGAACAGCCAGTCGCCGCCCGCGTGACCGAGCAGCCGATCGCTGCCCTCCTGACCGAGGATGAAGTCGCGACCGGCCTTGCCGTCGACGCGATCGTCGCCGGCGCGAGCGAAGATGATGTCCGACCGCGGCGTCCCGGTCAGGTTGTCGTTGCCGTTCGTCCCGCCGATGCGGGCGGCGAAGGCGGCGGTCGCGACGAGCGCGAACGCGGCGGTGACGGCCACGGCGACAGCCGTGACGCGCGATGCGCGAGCCATGAGGTGAGACGCCTCCTTGCAGCGTCGGGGTCAACTCGTCCGGCCCCATCAACAGCGCGAGGTGGGCGGAGTTGCGCCGTTGGCATACTGTGGCTCTCCCCGTCGCCTGGGGGCGTAGCTCAGTTGGTTAGAGCGCCGGCCTGTCACGCCGGAGGTCGCGGGTTCGAGTCCCGTCGCTCCCGTTGCTCCCGTCGCTCCCGTCGCACACCAATGCCCTGCCCCCCGCCGGGCATTCGCCGTTCAGCGGGCAGCGCGTGCAGGCGCGCGAACGCGGTGGCGAGGGCGCGGGCCCCGGGCCAGCTGCGTCGCCGGCGCGGGCCGACGACGAACCACCGACGCATCGCCGTGCTCACCTCGCCTTCCGGGATCGCACCGGTCAGGTCGATGCACCTCCACGAGCCCTGCCGAGGCCGGGACGATCGTCGAAGGGCCGAGTCGGCTGAGGATACGGAGGATGCCGCAGCTCGACACACAGGGCACGAGGTGGCGCCGGCGCGGGTCAGCACCTGGTGAAGGCCAGCAGCGAGCGGATGTGGTGGTCCGTCAGCCCTAGGCGCGGGTCCGTGCCGATGAGCTTGGTCGGGCTCCGTCGGAGCCCCGCCCACGTGTAGGCATCCGCGTGCAGGTCGTCGTCCACCCAGGCGAGCGGTCGGTCGCGCGCGAAGCGCTGGACGCTGGGCAGCTTCCAGGTCCGGCCGGCCCAACCCTCGCCAACCTCCCTGGGCGCTGGATCGGTGAACCGCACGACGGGCAGTGCGGGCAGGCCGAGCGCGGGCGCCAGGATGAGGTTCGCGTTGTCCTCCCACGCGGTCGCCCACACCAGCTCGTAGCGAGCGCCGAGCTCACCGAACACGGCCGGCAGATCGGAGCGAAAGTACGTGTCGCCGGCGCCGCCGGGCAGCCACGTCATCGCCTGGTCGGGACCCGGTCCGATGGGGCAAAGCGTCCCGTCGATATCGAGCAACAGCAGCGGCCTGCGGGTATCCACCGGCTCCCACGCTGCCACACGCGCGCAGACCGGGCGCCACGGAACACGCTTCGGCTTGGGTGCGCCGAGACCGCGCGGTGCGCGCGGGGTAGCAGCTGCTCGTAGCACTGCGGCTCCCAACCACGACCCGCACCTGGCCGCGACCATTTCGCTCGGGCGAACCGGCCGATGCTCGCGAGGGCCTTGTCCACGTCTTCAAGGGCGCGGCATTCGGCCGCGCCGGAGCCCCGGCTGCGGGCGGCCGCAAGCGGCCATCCTCGCGGCGCCATCCGCACCAGGCGAAACCCCGAGTCGCGGAGCTCGGCTCCGCGCGCTCCGCCGCCGAGCCGTCGCGGAACCAGCTCGGCAGCGGATCCCCGGCGATCCTCAGCTCGAGCTGCTCATCTCTGCCATCGCGGCCTTGGCCCGCTCGGCGATCTCCTCGGGCGGTACGTCCTCGACGTGGGTCGCAATCGACCACACGTGGCCGAACGGGTCGGTGATCGTGCCGAAGCGGTCGCCCCAGAACTGGTCGGCGACCTCCATCGTCACGGTCGCGCCCGCGTCGACGGCCCGCTTGACCACCGCATCGACGTCCTCGACGTACATGAACACGCTCGCGCTCGTGCCGCCCAGCTCCTTGGGCGGCCGCGTCGAAGCCTGCGGAAACGGATCGGAGAGCATGATCCGCGAGTCCCCGATCTCGAGCTCCGCGTGCCCGATCTTCCCGCCCGGCGCATGCATGCGCACGATCTCCTTCGCGCCGAACGCCCTCGTGTAGTACTCGATCGCTGGCGCCGCATCGTCGACGGCGAGGTAGGGGCTTACGGTGTGGTAGCCCTCGGGAATCGGCTGGGTCGCCATCGTCCCTCCACTGGGTCGTGAACGAAGCGCCCACGATCCTACGCCCGCACGAGTCACCGCGCCAAGCCTCCGAGCACCGCCGCCCGCGCCCTCGTCGATCTCCCCGGAACGCACGTCCGAGCGCTGATCGGCGCGAGCGTGACGCGATCGTTGTCGAGAACGTCGCGCAGCGCCCCGGAGTCAAGCTCGGCCCGCCGAGGAAGAACTCGTCGCCCTCGACCTGCGTGTGAGCGCCTCGCGCACGCGAACGCGGTACGGCTGCTCACGCGCGCGGCGCGTAGCGGTGATGCAGCATGAGGTCGTTGCCGTCGGGATCGGTGAAGAAGGCCATGTGGCAGACCCCGGTGTCGAAGGTGTCGCCGGCGAACACGACACCCTGGGCCTCGAGCTCGGCCCGAGCCGCTCCGACGTCGTCGACATGGAGTGCTGAGTGGGCGTGCTTCTGGGGTGCGAACGCCATCCCGAATTGCTCCGGCTCCCAGATGCCGAAGCAGGTCTCGCCCGCCCAGAACTCGAATCGCGACCGGTCGTCCGGTCGCAGCCCGAGAGTCTCGAGGTAGAAGCTGCGCGATCGTTCCGCGTCCTGCGACGGGACGGCCACGAAGTCGAGCCCGGTGATCATCGATCTCTCCGTTTCTCGAGGTCGAATGGGATGTGGAGGGGAACCGATGATCTCAACACGGGCCTCGCGAATGGACGCCGGGTCGACCTCGCGAACATCTCGATGCCGCTCCACCTGCTCGCCGGGGCGAGTGAGAAGGACACCCCACTCCCGCGCGCGCCGCCCGCATACGATCGGCGAAACCGATCGTCGAGGGGGTAGGGCCTGTGTCCGTCGTCTCTGAGCTGCGGAGCGCCGTGTGCGTTCCGCTCGTCCTCGCATTGGCGCTTCTGGCGCCGGCGGCCGCCGGCGCGCAGGAGGGTCCGCCGCCACCGCCGGTGGGAACGGGCGGCCACGCGGTGTCGGCGGTCGCCCGCGGCATCCAGTCGCCGACGCAGATCGCGTTCGCGCACGGCCGGATCTTTGTCGCGGCCGCGGGCGACGAGGAGACGGGCAAGGGCGGGGGCGTCTTCGAGATCCGGCGCGGCCGGGTCGCGCGGATCATCCAGGGGCAGTTCTTCGGCGTCGTCTACACGCACGGTACGCTCTTCGGGTCCAGCCAGAACAAGGTGATCGCGTGGGGCCGGTGGCGGCGTGGCGCCTTCACGCGACGTCAGGTCGTGTTCCGCCGTGCGCGCAAGGTGCTGCCGTTCCTGGAGACGATGGCGGTCGGGCCGGGCGGCCGGCTCTACATGGGTTCCGGCGACGCCGGCGACAACGGCCCGTTCGGCACGCCGCTCAGCGGCCGGGTGCTCTCGATCCGGCGGGACGGCTCGGGCCTGCGGGTGCTCGCCAAGGGTCTGCGCCAGCCGTTTGGGATCGCCTTCGTCAGGGGCAGCCCGTGGCCGTATCTGGGCAACGAGAGCGACGAGTCCACGCCGACGCCGCCCGACTTCCTCGTGCACGCGGTCCCGGGCAGCGACTTCGGCTTCCCGGGCTGTCAGTGGCTGACCCCGAGCGCGCCGGCGTGCGCGGGCAAGACCAGGCCGACGCTGTTCTTCCGGGCGCACGCCTCGCCAACGGGCCTGGTCGGTCGGGGGCGCACAATCTATGCCGCGTTCTTCGGCGGCACGACGTCCGATGGCCCCGAGATCAGGGCGCTGAAGGTCACCGGCGCCTCCAAGCAGGTCGTCCGGAGCAGCGTGCCGCTCATCGGCGTCGGGCTGCACGGAGGCCGCCTGTACTTCGGCGACGTCACCGGAGCGATCTGGCGCGTGCGCATCTAGGGCGCGCCGTCGGGCCACCCGTCCTTGCTCGCGGCGGGCGGCCGAGCCCGCAACGGGGGTGACGGCGCGATTCGGCGGGCAGCCCGCCCTGCCGGGGCGGGTTGCCCGTACCGATCCGGGCGCCGCGAGCGGGCAGCATCGGGCCATGCCTCGCCTCGTCGCCTCACGAGTCCTTCGCCGGGCGCGCCGCGCCGCCCGCCGCCACCTGCCGCGCGCGACCGCGGTCCCCGCGTTCGCGGTCGCCTGAGCGCCGGCATCGGCCGGCCCCTCGGGCCGCCGTCGCGCCCGCGGGGCCGCGCGCGGCGTGCGCGGGCGCGCCCGCGCGCGGATCGCCGCGCCGCTGCGGCCCAACGTCCCGAGAGGACCCGCTACTGACGCCGGCGGCGACGCTCGCCGGCCGCGGTCGCGAGCGCGGCGCAGAGCTCCTCGCGCGTGCGCAGCTCGGCCTCCACCGGCGCGACCACGAGGCGCTGCGCGACCGCGTCGACGTTCGCCTGCAGGGCGCGCTGCGCGGCGCGGGCGCGGCGCCGCGCGCCCGCGCGGTTGGCGAGCCGCACGAGCAGCGTGAGCGCGAGCCCGCCGAGCACGCCGGCGAGCAGCAGGCCCGTGGGCACCGGGATCCCGCGCACGTCGGGGGTCGGGACGGCGTCGCCGAGCGCCAGCCAGCCGGCCGCGGCGAGGACGAGCAGCCACGCGACGCCGGCGACCACGACGAGCGCGAGCAGCGCCTGCACGGCGCGCGCGAGCGCCCACCAGCGCGGACGGGTCAGGTGCAGGTCGGCGGCGCGGACCGCGCGGTCGAGCTCGTCGGGCAGCGTGGCCTCGTGGGTCGTCGCGGCCCGGCGCACGAGCGCCGGCCACGGCGCCGGCAGCGAGCCGGCGGCCGCGGCGGCGAGCGTCCGCGCTGCCGACGCGACCTGCCCGCGCTGCGCGCCGCTGGGCGCCGGCAGCGACGTGCGCGCGTCGGCGCCGCGATCCTCGCCGAGGCCGAGCCGGCGCACGGGGTCGGGCGCCAGGCGGCGCAGCCAGCGCGTGAACGGCCAGCCGGCGGCGAGCGTCCCGCGGCGCGCGTGCGCGCGCCCGACGCCGCGCACAACCGCGGGCACGCCCGCCGCCTCGCCGAGCGCGCCCACCACGCGCCGGCGCTCGTCGCGCCCGACGCGCCCCGCGGCGCCCGCGCCGCAGCCGGCGTCGAGCCCCGCCGCCGCCGTCGCGAGGTCGGCCGCCAGCCGCGCGAGCGCGGCCTCGCGCCGGCGCACGCGCTCGGCCAGCAGGCCACGCAGCGCGTCGAGCCCCGCGCCGGTGCGCGCCGACACCGGCAGGACGGGCACGCCCTCGAGCCCGTCGGCGCGCAGCACGCCGGCGAGATCGCGCCGGGCGGCGTCGACCGCGCCGGGGGTCAGCAGGTCGGCCTGGTTGAGCACGACGACCATGACGCCGGCGTGGCCCGCGAGCGGGCGCAGGAGGCCGTCGTGCAGCGCCGCGTCGGCGTACTTCTGGGGGTCGACGACCCAGACCATGAGGTCCACGAGGGCGACGAGGCGCTCGACCTCGAGCTTGTGGCCGACCTCGACGGAGTCGAAGTCGGGGAGGTCGAGGAGCACGAGCCCGGGCGCGCCGTCGGCGGCGATCGCGTGGCGCCGAGGCACGTCGAGCCAGTCGAGCAGCGCGCCGTCGACCGAGCCCCAGACCGCCGCCGATGCGCTCGACGTCGTCGGCCGGCGCACGCTCGTGCCGGCGAGCTGCGCGCCGGCCAGGGCGTTGAAGAGCGTCGACTTCCCGGCCCCCGTCGGGCCCGCGAGCGCCACGACCGTCGCCTCGAGGTCGAGCCCGAGCCGCTCCCCGGCCCGCCCGACGACCGCCCGCGCCGCGGCCACGCGGCCGTCGTCGAGCCGTCCGTCGGCCAGCGCGACGGCGACGGCCAGCGCCTCGAGCCGGCCGTCGAGATCCGCGCTCACCGCGCCCGCTCGACCGCGGCGACGGCGGCCCGCAGGCGCCGGGCGCGCTCGGGGTCCGGGGCAACGGGCTCCAGGAGGGCGCGAAAGCGCCCGGCCTCCTCGTCGAGGATCGCGCCGACGCGCTCGAGCAGGTCGGCCCGTGCCTTGGCGGCCAGCGTCCGGACCGCCTGGTCGCCGAAGATCGCCTCGAGCACCTTCTGCCCGAGCGCCGACGTCCCGCCGGCGATCACGACCTCGGCGCCGGTCAGCCCGCCCGTGGAGACGAAGACCGCGAGCATCACGGTCAGCCCCGCCCCGTTGACGCCGAGCGAGGCCAGGCGCGCGCTGGAGCGCCGGCCCATCCCCTCGCGGCGCACGAGCTCGAAGACCGCCCCCTGCCACGCGCGCACCTCGTCGCGGGTGCGGCCGACGAGCGCGGGCGAGGCTGCGTCGAGTCCGCGCGCGCCGGTCAGGAGCGCCCGTCCGGCGGGCCGCTGGCGCCACGAGGCCGCGGCGCGCTCGGCGGCGCGGTCGGCGGCGGCGTGCACGACGGGGTCGAGGCTCGTCTCGACCGCGCTGCGCAGCTCCGCGTCGGCCCGCGGCGCGCCGGTGGCCAGCGAGCGCAGGCGGTCGCGCAGGCGCCCGATCCGCGTCTCCAGCGAGCGCATGACGTCGCCGGTGCCGACGACGTCGTGCCAGCGCGCGAGCACCTCGCCGCGCAGCAGCGAGCCGTCGCGCACGGCGGCGTCGACGTCCTCCAGGGCCTGCGCGTAGGCCGCGGCGAGGTCGTCGCGCAGCGCCTCGACCGCCGCCCGCTGCTCCTCGACGGTGGCGGCGACCGCCTCGGCTCGCGCCGGCAGGCTGTCGAGCGCCCCTGCCAGCGTGCGGCGGACGAGCTCCGCCCTCGCCTGGGCGTCGGCCGTGAGGGCGTCGAGCCACGCCCGCACGGGCGCGAGGTCGGCCGCGGGCAGCAGCCCGTCCTCGAGCACCGTCTCGGCGACGACGAGCAGATCCGTCGTGGCGACGCCCTCCTCGGCCAGCATCTCGCGCAGGTGCCCGGCGACCTCGGGGCCGGCGCCCGGCGGGACGCGATTGAGCACAAGGCACAGCGCGGTACCGCGGTCACGCGCGCCGTGCAGGAGGTCCCACGGCACGGCGTCGGCGTAGCGGGCCGCGGTCGTCACGAAGAGCCACGCGTCGGCCGCCGCGAGCAGCTGCTTGGCCAGCAGCCGGTTGGCGGCGACGACGGAGTCGACGTCGGGCGAGTCCAGCAGCGCGAGGCCCGGCGGCAGCGTGTCGGTGGGGTGCAGGCGCAGGTCGCCTGCCGCGGTCGGCACGCCCGAGGCCCGGCTCAGGGCGGGCAGCACGCGGTCGTCCTCGAACCAGCCGAGGTCGTCGGGATGGCACGCGAGCACGGGTGAGCGGGTCGTCGGGCGCAGGACCCCGGCGGGGCTGACCGTGGCCCCGACGAGGCTGTTGACGAGCGTCGACTTGCCCGCGCCCGTGGAGCCGCCGACGACCATGAGCAGCGGCGCGTCCATGCGGCGCAGGCGCGGCAGCAGGTAGTCGCCGACCTGGTCGACGAGCTCGCGCCGGCTCCGCCGCGCACCCTCGACGCCCGAGAGCTCGGCCCCCAGCTCGGCCGCCTCGAGCTCGTCGCGCAGAGCCTCGAGCGCCTCCGCGAGCCCCGTCGGCGCGACCGCCGCGCTCACCCCGGCGCCCTTGCCTCGCGCAGCCAGGCCGGCGCGCCGGGCAGCGCGTCGCGCTCGCCGGGCGCGCCCTGGGCGAGCGCCGGCTCGACGTCCTGTCGGAGCGCACGCTCGAAGGCCCGTCGCACCGCCGGGGGCATGACGAGCACGTTCTGCATCCGGTCGCGGAGCATAGGGAGCCTTGGGCTGGGCCTAAGGTCGGCGAAAGGTTGCGGCCTAGCATCGGGCGGGTGCCCGTGTGCTCGCGGGCGTCCGTGGCCGCGCGCTGCGGGCGGGGCGGCGAGCGGCGCGGGGCTCGTCGCCGCCGAGCCCGGCGCCGACGTCGCCTGCGGGTCCGACCGATCGCAGGCGGCCGCAGAGCTGGCGCGCGTGACGTTGCACCAACAACCAGTTCGCGATACAATACCGACTGTAGCAATCGGAATTTTGAGATGGAGGATCTTGCCCACGAAGACCGTCACACCCCGCGACGAGCGTCACGACGTCGTCGTCCCCACCGAGGCGCTGGACCAGCTGCTGCAGCGGGCCCATCAGTTCAAGCTGCTCAAGCCGGTCGAGGAGATCGAGCTGGCCAAGCAGATCGAGCGCGGCGACCTGCTCGCCAAGGAGCGCCTCATCAACTCCAACCTGCGCCTGGTCGTGTCGATCGCGCGCCGGTACCAGGGCCATGGCCTGACCCTGAACGACCTCGTCCAGGAGGGCATGCTCGGCCTGATCCGGGCGGCGGAGAAGTTCGACTGGCGCAAGGGCTTTCGCTTCTCGACGTACGCGACGCTGTGGATCCGGCAGGCGATTCAGCGCGGCCTCGATAACTCGTCGCGTCCGATCCGGCTGCCCGCCCACGTCGCCACGAAGGCGCGCAAGGTCGGCCGCATCCGCAGCCAGCTCGCCGTCGAGCTCGAGCGCGAGCCCGAGCCCGAGGAGATCGCCGCGGCGGCCGAGCTGCCGCTGAGCGAGATCGAGGAGCTGCGCGCCGTCGACTACACGCTCCCCAGCCTCGACCAGCACGTCGGCGACGACGCCGACGGCGCCACCCTCGGCGACCTCCAGGCCGGCGCGGACGAGGCCCCCGAGGAGGAGGTCCACCGCGAGATGGTCGTCGAGCGCGTCGGCGAGGCGCTCGGTCGCCTGCCCGAGGCCGAGCGCAAGGTCATCGCCATGCGCTTCGGCACCGAGGGCGAGCCGCGCACGCGCGCGCAGATCGGACGCGAGCTGAAGATCAGCCCGCGCAAGGCCGAGGAGCTCGAGCAGGCCGCCCTGCGTCGCCTCGCGATCATGGGCGAGCTCGAGGACCTGCGCGAAGCCGCGTAGCCCGGGCCCGCCCGGGCTCTACGGCCCCGGCGGGTGGCAAAGCGCCGAGCGCGCGCAGGCCATGGTGCCGCTGACGGGTTCTTGACGCGGATGCGGCACCATGGGGGCGTGAGCACCCCTCCGAAGCAGACCAAGCAGCAGCGCCGTGACGCCGCCCGCCAGGCGCGCCTGGACGCCGAGCGCGCCTCGACGGCGGCCGCCACCCGCAAGCGGCGCCTGTCGATGGTTGGCGGCGTGCTCGCGGTGGCCGCCGTCGTCGTCGTCGTCGCCATCGTCGTGAGCTCGGGCGGCAAGGACGACCCCGGGTCGCGCGCGGCGAAGGTCGAGAAGGCCCAGGGGCCGATCCCGGGCCAGAGCGAGTCCTCGGAGATGCTCGGCGGCATCGCCCAGGACGGCGTCTTCCTCGGCGACCCCAAGGCGCCGGTCCGCTTCGTCGAGTTCGCCGACCTGCAGTGCCCGTTCTGCCGCGACTTCGCCCTGAACACGATGCCGGTGCTCGTCCGGGACTACGTGCGCACGGGCAAGGTCCGCATGGAGTTCCGCGACCTCGCCTTCATCGGCGAGGACTCGCAGAAGGCCGGGCGCTGGGCGGCGGCCGCCGCCCGGCAACGCAGGCTGTGGAACTTCAGCGACATCTTCTACTTCAACCAGGGCGACGAGAACTCGGGCTACGTCACCGACGCGTTCCTGGCCAAGATCGCCACCGCGGCGGGCGTCGACGCGGCCAAGGCGAGGGCCTACGCGAGCACGGCGGCGGCCGACGTGCCGATCAGGGAGGCCACCGCGCTCGCCCAGCGCTTCGGCGTCAGCTCGACGCCGAGCTTCCTCGTCGGCAAGCGCGGCGGCGGCCTGGCCAAGGTCGAGGCCGGCCCGACCGATCTCGCGAAGCTCAAGGCGGCGATCGACAGTCAGCTCAAGGCCTCCACGTGAGCGCGGGCCGCGCGGACGCCGGCCTGCGCCTCGCCGCGATCGCGCTGGCCGTCGCGGGGCTCGGGGTTGCGAGCTACCTGACGTACGTGCACTACGAGGGCGTCGAGCCGGTCTGCGCCCTCGGCGGCAGCTGCGAGAAGGTCCAGACCTCGGAGTGGTCGAAGCTCGCCGGGATCCCGGTCGCGCTGCTCGGCCTGATCGGCTACGCCCTGATCCTCGGCTCGCTCTTCGTGCGCGGCGAGGCCGGGCTCGTGGCCGGCGCCCTCCTCGCGCTCGCGGGCTTCGGCTTCAGCGCCTACCTGACCTACCGCGAGCTCTTCAGCATCGACGCGATCTGTGTGTGGTGCCTGGCGAGCGCGGCGCTGATGACGCTGCTGGCGATCGTGACCACGGCGCGCCTGCTGCGCGCGCCGCCGAGCCCTCGCGCGGAAGGTGTACCCTACGTAGGGTGAAGAAGACGAGCCTCTATCTCGACCGCGACCTGGACGAGGCGCTCGCGCGCCGCGCGGCGGACGAGGGGCTCACGAAGGCCGAGCTCGTCCGGCGCCTGCTCGCGGGCGCGATCCAGCGCCCGCCGCGGCCCAAGCCGTCGGTCGGCGTGTTCCGCAGCACCGACGGCGGCAGCGTGCGGCGCGACCTCAACCGCTGGATGCAGGGCTTCGGCGAGGATTGACAGTCGTCCTCGACACGAACGTCGTCCTCGCGCTCTACGACACGGCCGATCCCGACCACGCGCTCGTCGCCGACTGGCTCGAGCGCGCCGACGAGGATCTCGTGGCGACGCCGCTTGCGCTGGCCGAGATGGACCACCTCGTCGCCCGCCGCGGGGGCGACCGCGCTCGTGAAGCGCTCTGGCGCGACCTCGAGGCCGGCGCCTACCTCGTGCGCTGGTGGGCCGACGCGCTCGCCGAGACGCTGCAGATCGCGCGCCGCCATCCGTTCGCCGGGCTGACGGACGCCTCGCTCGTCGCGCTCGCCGGCCGGCTGCGCACGAACCGCATCGCGACCTTCGACCACCACTTCCGTGCACTGACGACCCCTGACGGGCAACCCTTCACCGTGCTGCCCGACGACCTCTAGAGGGAAGATGCCCGACCACCCGAACTCCTTCGACGCCCGCGCCACGCTGCGCGTCGGCGACCGCGAGCACACGATCTTCCGCCTCGACGCGCTGCAGTCGCGCTTCGACGTCGCGCGGCTTCCCTTCAGCCTCAAGGTCCTGCTCGAGAACCTGCTGCGCACGGAGGGCAACGGCTCGGTCGACGCAGCCGACGTCGAAGCGCTCGCGAGCTGGGACGCGAATGCCGTCCCGTCCCAGGAGATCGCCTTCACGCCCGCGCGCGTCGTCATGCAGGACTTCACGGGCGTGCCCGCCGTCGTCGACCTCGCGGCGATGCGCGACGCGATGGCCGAGCTCGGGGGCGATCCCGAGCGCATCAACCCGCTCGTGCCCGGCGAGCTCGTCATCGACCACTCCGTGCAGGTCGACGCCTTCGGCAGCCGCGACGCCTTCACGATCAACGCCGAGCGCGAGTTCGAGCGCAACCGCGAGCGCTACGCGTTCCTACGCTGGGGCCAGGAGTCCTTCGACGGCTTCGCGGTGGTGCCGCCCGACACGGGCATCGTCCACCAGGTCAACCTCGAGTACCTCGCGCGCGTCGTCTTCGTCGACGACGCCGGCGGCCAGGCCTATCCCGACACGCTCGTCGGCACCGACTCGCACACGACGATGATCAACGGCCTCGGCGTGCTCGGCTGGGGCGTCGGCGGGATCGAGGCCGAGGCCGCGATGCTCGGCCAGCCGATGTCGATGCTGATCCCGCAGGTCACCGGCTTGCGCCTGACCGGCGACCTGCCCGAGGGCGCGACCGCGACGGACCTCGTGCTCACGGTCACCGAGCGCCTGCGCCGGCAGGGCGTCGTCGGGCGCTTCGTCGAGTTCTTCGGCCCCGGCGTGTCGCGGCTGCCGCTGGCCGACCGGGCGACGATCGGCAACATGAGCCCGGAGTTCGGCTCGACCTGCGCGATCTTCCCGATCGACGCCGAGACGCTGCGCTACCTCGAGTTCTCGGGCCGGCCGCGGGAGCGCATCGACCTCGTCGAGGCCTACGCGAAGGAGCAGGGCCTCTGGCACGAGGAGGACGCCGAGGAGCCCACCTACTCCGACGTCGTCGAGCTCGACCTCGGCGACATCGAGCCCTCGCTCGCGGGCCCCAAGCGCCCGCAGGACCGCGTGGCGCTGCACGGCGCCAGGGACTCGTTCCGGGCCGCGCTCGCCGACCTCGTCGGGGAGGACGCCGGCCGGCAGGTCGCCAACACCCACGACGAGGCGGTGGCGGAGACGTTCCCGGCCTCCGACCCGCTGGCCGACGGCGCGCCCGGGCACGACGCGCCGGCGCAGCTCGCCGCGGCGCCCGCGATCGCCGCGGGCGCCGTCGTCGCCGGGCGCTCGGACACGGCGGTCGAAGTCGAGCTCGACGGCGAGTCGTTCCGCCTCGACCACGGCCACGTCGTCATCGCGGCGATCACGAGCTGCACGAACACGTCGAACCCGTCGGTAATGCTCGGAGCCGGGCTGCTCGCGCGCAACGCGGTCGCGCGCGGCTTGCGGGCCCAGCCGTGGGTGAAGACGTCGCTGGCGCCCGGCTCGAAGGTGGTCACGGAGTACCTCGACCGTGCGGGGCTGACCAAGCCGCTCGAGGCGCTCGGCTTCCACCTCGTCGGCTACGGCTGCACGACCTGCATCGGCAACTCCGGGCCGCTGCCCGAGGAGATCTCCGCGGCCGTCGACGCGGGCGACCTCGCGGTCTGCGCGGTGCTCAGCGGCAACCGCAACTTCGAGGGGCGCATCAACCCGGACGTCAGGATGAACTACCTCGCCTCGCCGCCGCTCGTCGTCGCCTACGCGATCGCCGGGACGCTGGACGTGGACCTCGTCGACGACCCGCTCGGCGTCGACGCCGACGGCGACGAGGTCTACCTGCGCGACCTCTGGCCGTCGGCCGAGGACGTGGGGCGCACGATCGAGGAGGCCGTGCGCTCGGAGATGTTCCGCTCGAGCTACGGCGAGGTGTTCGACGGCGACGAGCGCTGGAACGGGCTCGAGGTCCCCACCGGCGACCGCTTCGCGTGGGACGACGGCTCGACCTATGTGCGCCGGCCGCCGTTCTTCGACGGGATGCCGCGCGAGCCCGAGCCGCTCACCGAGATCCAGGGCGCGCGCGTACTGGCCAAGCTCGGCGACAGCGTCACGACCGACCACATCTCGCCCGCCGGCTCGATCAAGCGCGACGGCCCCGCGGGAGCCTACCTCCGCGAGCACGGGGTCGAGGTGCGCGACTTCAACTCCTACGGCTCGCGGCGCGGCAACCACGAGGTGATGATGCGCGGGACGTTCGCGAACATCCGGCTGCGCAACCAGCTGAAATCGGATCCCGCCCTCCCGGAGGGCGGGGTCACCCGCCATCTCCCCGACGGGGCGCAGCTGTCGATCTACGACGCGGCGATGCGCTACGCCGAGGAGGGCGTGCCGCTCGTCGTCCTCGGCGGGAAGGAGTACGGCTCGGGCTCCTCGCGCGACTGGGCGGCGAAGGGCACGCTGCTCCTCGGCGTTCGCGCGGTCATCGCCGAGAGCTTCGAGCGCATCCACCGCTCGAACCTCGTCGGCATGGGCGTGCTCCCGCTCCAGGCCGACGACGCCCGCGAGCTCTCGGGCGAGGAGGAGATCGCCGTCACCGGGTTCGCCGAGCCGCTGAACGCCGGCGATCTGCCCCGCACCTGCACGGTTCGCGCGGGCGACCGCGAGTTCGAGGCGCGCCTGCGCATCGACACCCCCAGGGAGGCGGAGTACTTCCGCCACGGTGGCATCCTGCCCTTCGTCCTGCGACAGCTCCTGGAGGATTGAGACGACGATGGCCGTCCTGATCTTCGGCGACACGCTGCGCTCGCCCGCCCTGCGCCACGAGATCCCGCTCGCGGTCGGCGACCCGTTCCTCTACCTCGAGACGGACGGGCGCCGCGCGGTCGTCACCAACGCGCTCGAGGTCGACCGGATCGCGGCCGCCGCCCCCGAGGTCGAGCGGCTGCTCACGAACGAGCTCGGCGCCGACGAGCTGATCGCGGCCGGGCACTCGCGCGCGGAGGTCGACCGCGAGGTCGGCGTGCGGGCCGCGCGCGAGCTCGGGATCTCCGTGGCCTCCGTGCCCCCCGAGTTCCCGCTCGCGCTCGCCGACCGCCTGCGGGCCGACGGGGTGCAGCTGAGCCCCGACGACGAGCTCTTCGAGACGCGTCGCCGCCGCAAGACGGCGGCCGAGCTCGAGGGCATCCGGCGGGCCACCGCGGCCGGCCTGGCCGGCCTCGACGAGGCCGCGCGCGTCCTGCGCGAGGCCGCGATCGACGGCGAGCGCCTGCGCCTCGACGGCGCGGTGCTCACGGCCGAGGCGCTGCGGGCGCGCATCCGCGCCGTGTGCGCCGCGCGCGGTGCGCCCGCGCCCGAGGACATCATCGTCGCGCCGATGCGCCCCGGCGACCAGGTCGGGCACGAGCCCGGCTCCGGCCCGCTTCCGGCGCACGCTCCGCTCTGCGTCGACCTCTGGCCCCAGGACGAGGCGACGGGCTGCTGGTCGGACATGACGCGCACGTGGGTCGTCGGCGAGATCTCCTCCGCCGTGGGCGCGTTGCACGAGCTCGTCCTCGAGGCCCACCGGCGCGCGCTCGAGCACGTGCGCCCCGGCGCGCGCGGCGTCGACGTCTACGGCGTCGCCTGCGAGGTCTTCGAGGCCGCCGGGCACCCGACGCAGCGCACGAAGGCGCCGGGGGAGACGCTGCGCCACGGCTTCTTCTTCGGGCTCGGCCACGGCGTCGGCCTCGAGGTCCACGAGCCGCCCGCCCTCGGGCGCACGGGCAGCGAGCAGCTCGTGGCCGGCGACGTCGTCGCCGTCGAGCCCGGGACCGTCGACCTCGAGCACGGCGGGGTGCGGGTCGAGGACCTCGTGATCGTCACCGACGCCGGCCCGGAGAACCTCACGATCGCCCGGACCTACGATCTGCGCCCATGAAGGTCCGTGCCGCCGTCCTCGAGGCGTTCGGGGAGCCGCTCGCCGTCCAGGACGTCGACCTCGCCGAGCCGCACGCGGGCGAGGTGCTCGTGCGCCTCGAGGCCTGCGGCGTCTGCCACACCGACCTCTACACCGCCGGCGGCGCCGACCCGTCGGGGTACGCGCCGACCGTCCTCGGCCACGAGGGCGCCGGCATCGTCGAGGCGCTCGGCCCGGGCGTCGAGAGCGTCGCGGTGGGCGACCGGGTGGTCACGCTCTTCTCGCCCCAGTGCCGCGAGTGCGTGCACTGCCGCTCGCCGAAGACCAACCTCTGCCTGGCGATCCGCGACCAGCAGAACCGGGGCTTGTTGCCCGACGGGACGACGCGCCTCTCGCGCGGCCGGGAGCCGATCCGCCACTTCATGGGCACGAGCGCGTTCGCGGAGGCGACGGTCCTGCCCGAGATCGCGCTGGCCAAGGTCGACAGGGCCGCCCCCGCGGACGTCATCTGCACCCTCGCGTGCGGGGCCACGACCGGCATCGGCGCGGCGCTGTACGTCGCCGGGGTAAAGGCGGGCTCGACGTGCGCGGTCTTCGGAGCCGGGCTCGTCGGCCTCGGCGCCGTAGCCGGCTGCCGCCTGGCCGGCGCCGAGCGCATCATCTGCGTCGACCTCTCCGAGGACCGGCTCGCGATCGCGCGGGCCCAGGGCGCGACGGAGACCTTCGTCGGCGCGGCGGAGGGGATCGATGTCGTCGAGCGCATCCTCGAGCTGACCGGCGGCTTCGGCGCCGACTACACGTTCGAGGCCACCGGGAGCGTGGCCGTCATGCGTCAGGCGGTCGAGGCGGCGCGCATGGGCTGGGGGGGCTATGCACGATCGCCGGCGTCGCCGGCAGGGGCGAGGTCCTCGAGGTCGTCCCCCGCCTCCTCATCACCGGCCGGCGGATCGCGGGCACCTCGTTTGGCGGGGCCAAGGGCCGCGACCGGGTGCCCGAGCTCGCGCGTTTGTACCTGGACGGCGGGCTCGACCTTGCCTCCCTCATCTCCCGCCGGATGCCGCTCGACGACGTCAACGAGGCCTTCGAGCTCATGGAGCGCGAGGACGGCATCCGCTCGGTCCTGACCTTCTAGGTCGAGTTGTGCCACGGCCCGGCGATGAGCCGAGTACTGGAAAAGGCGTCCATATGCCATATGACGCCTTAGTGGTCCTCGTCGCAAGTACGCGGCGGATGCTTGGAGGAGTGGGCCGCCGCGCGGCGAAGCTTGTGGTGATGGCGGGCAAGTCTCCCTTCGAGGTGGTCCTGAGCGAGGAGCAGCGGCGTGAGCTTGAGCGCCGCGCGGCTGCCTACTCGGGCCCGCATCGGGACGTTGTGCGTGCCAAGGCGATCCTCTACGCGGCGGCTGGGATGTCCAACGCGGAGATCGCGCGGCGGCTTGATCAGTCGCGCCAGGCGGTGTCGGACTGGCGAAAACGCTTCTGCCGCGAGGGCGTCCAGGGGCTTGAGGAGAGACCGCGGCCCGGCCGGCCGCGGCGCTTTTCCCCCGGGGCAGATCGCCGAGGTCAAGGCGCTGGCGTGCGAGCTGCCGGCCCAGTCCGGGGTTCCGCTGTCGCGCTGGTCGGCGGCTGAGGTCGCGCGCGCGGCGATCGAGCGCGGGATCGTCGCCCAGGTGTCGGGCATCACGGTCTGGCGGTGGCTTCGCGAGGACGCGATCCGCCCGTGGAACTATCGCTCGTGGATCTTCCCGCGCGACCCGCGCTTCGCCGAGAAGGCCGGCCCGATCCTCGATCTCTACGAGGGGCGCTGGGAAGGCCAGCTGCTCGAGCCCGGCGACTTCGTCGTGTGCGCCGATGAGAAGCCCTCGATCCAGGCCCGCGCCCGCATCTACCCGACCGAGCCCACACCGGCCGGGCTGCGCGTGGAGCATGAGTTCGAGCGCAAGGGCGCGCTGTGCTACCTGGCTGCCTGGGACATCCGGCGCGCCAGGATCTTCGACCGCTGCGCGCCCAAGGACGGCATCGAGCCGTTCGATCAGCTCATCGAGCAGTTCATGAGCATCGAGCCCTACGCGTCCGCGCAGCGCGTGTTCGTCGTCGTCGACAACGGCTCTGCGCATCGCGGCAAGCGCTCGATCGATCGCCTCCAGGGCGCCTGGCGCAACCTCATCCTCGTGCACACCCCGGTCCACGCCTCCTGGCTCAACCAGGCCGAGATCTACTTCAGCGTCGCGCAGCGCAAGGTGCTGCAGCCCAACTACTTCTCAGACCTCGACGAGCTCGAGCGCACGCTGCTGGCATTCGCGCGCCACTACGAACAGATCGCCCAGCCCTTCGAGTGGAAGTTCACTCGCGCCGACCTCCACAAGCTCCTCGCCCGTCTCGATCAGCCCACGCCGCTCCAGCTCGCCGCGTGACCACCCCACCCGTCAACGAACTTGCGACGAGGACCACTAAGTCAGCACTCGGGCGGCGTTCGCCCCCTTTTAGGTCACGCCACGGCGCGTCGCGCGCGGGCGGCGAGGCGCAGCGCGTCGAAGAGGTGGTCGAGGTCGGCCCCCTTCTCGACGACGGCGCGGGCTCCCGCGTCCTGCGCGAGGGCCTCGAGGCCGGCCGCGGTCGTGGCCGTGTAGATGACGACCTCCGGCGCGCGCGGCTCGGAGCGCAGCGCCGCGCAGAGCTCCATGCCGTCCTCGTCGCCGAGCACGAGGTCGAGGACGACGACGTCGGGGCGGTGGCGGGCGGTCATCGCGACCAGGCCCTCGCCGTCGGGCGCGGTGCCGACGCAGACGAACCCCGGCTCGGCGCGCAGCACGGCCTCCAGGCCGGCGCGCAGCACGGGATGGTCGTCGACGACGAGGACGCGGATCACGCCTGGCCAGCCTAGGCGATCGTGCCGAGCAGCACCGAATTCCGGCGTGCCACGACACCCGTCGCACTCGTCGGTCTCGGTGCCGTGGCTGCAAGCCGATCGTCTCCCGAGCGCTCGGTAGTCTGCCGCCGATGCCGATCCCGCCCGTCCTGCGCGCGCTGCTGACCGCCCACGGTCCGTCGGGCTACGAGTCCGCGCCGGCGACGGTCTTCGCGCAGGCGACCTCGGCCTTCGGCGACGTGACGACCGACGTCATGGGCTCGGTCTGGGCCCGGGTGGCGGGTCGCAGTGGCGGCCCGACGCTCGCCGTCGTCGGCCACATCGACGAGATCGGCCTGATCGTCACCCACGTCGAGGACGAGGGCTTCCTGCGCTTCGCCGGCGTCGGCGGCTGGGATCCACAGATCCTGGTGGGCCAGCGCGTCGAGCTCGCGACGCGCCAGGGCGCGGTCCCCGGGGTCATCGGCAAGAAGCCGATCCACCTCCTGCGCGACGAGGAGCGCAAGAAGGTCGCCGAGCTGCGCGACCTGCACATCGACATCGGCGCCGCCGGCGGCGACGAGGCGCGGTCGCTCGTGCGCGTCGGCGACGTGGCCGTCCTCGCCGGCGACCCGATCGAGCTGCCCAACGGCCGCGCCGTCTCGCGCTCGATGGACAACCGCCTGGGCTGCTTCGTGGCCTACGAGGCGGTGCGGCTCGTCGCCGAGGCCGGCGGCGCGCCCGGCGACGTCGTCGCCGTGGCCGCCGTCCAGGAGGAGACGACGATGAGCGGCGCGGGCACGACGGCCTACGCGCTGCGTCCCGACCTCGCCGTCGTGGTCGACGTGACGCACGCCACCGACGCGCCGGGCGTCCCGACCTCGGAGCTGGGCAGCCACCCGTTCGGCTCGGGGCCGGTCGTCCAGCGCGGGGCGAACATCAACCCGCGGGTGGCCGAGCTGCTGCTCGACAGCGCCGAGGCGGAGGGCATCCCCCACACGATCGAGGCCTCGGGCCGCGGGACCGGCACCGACCTCGACGCGGTGCACAGGAGCCGGGGAGGCGTGCCCTCGGGCCTCATCGGCCTGCCGCTGCGCTACATGCACTCCCCGGTGGAGATGGTCCAGCTCGACGACGTCCACGCCGCGGCGCGGCTGATCGCCGCCGCGGCGCAGCGCCTGTCGGCGCACACGCGCTTCGCGCGCTGACGCCGCGACGGGCTCGCAGCTGCAACTAGTTCGCTGAAGGCCTGGATTTCCAGGACTTTCCAGTGATCCGAGATTCGCCGGAGGGCGCAGGAAGGGGCGGCAAACGTCCTCTTCGCACCCAAGGAGGTGCAACGGCATCATGCGCAAGCTCTCCCTCCTCGCCGTCGCGGTCGCGGCGGCGCTGGCGGCAGGCGTCCTCGTGGTCGCGGTCGGCAGCGGCTCGAGCCATCGCGAGGCCCCGCTGTCCGCGCTCGACCCGACCGCGGACGACACCGACGTCTACGCCTTCAAGGCGCCCGACGCTCCACGCTCGCTCACGCTCGTCGCCAACTGGATCCCGTTCGAGGATCCGGCGGGCGGCCCGAACTTCTACCGCTTCGACGACCGGGCGACGTACTACCTCAACGTCGACAACACCGGCGACGGGCGCCCCGAGGTCCGCTACCGGTTCCGGTTCCGCACGAAGGTTCGCAACCCCAACTCGTTCCTCTACGCGCTGCCGGGCGTCACGGGCATCGGCGACCCGAAGCTCAACGTCGTCCAGACGTACTCGATCGTCCGCGAGCGCTGGGCGCACGGCCGGCTGCGGTCCGAGCGCCGGATCGCCCGCGGCGTCCCCGTCGCGCCGAACAACGTCGGGCCGAAGACGATCCCGAACTACGGCGCGGTCGCCGCGCAGGCCATCCGCGCGCTGCCCGGCGGCGGCAAGGTCTTCGCCGGCCAGGTCGACGACCCGTTCTTCGTCGACCTCGGCAGCACGTTCGACGCGATCAACATCCGCAACGCCACCGGCAACGCCGGCGGCGGAAAGGACGACCTCGCGGGCTACGGCGTCCACGCGATCGCGCTGCAGGTGCCCGAGGCGCAGGTCACGCGCGACCACAGGGCCGTGAGCGGGCCGAAGGCCGCCAACGCGGTCGTCGGCGTCTGGGCCTCGACCGAGCGCGCGCGCATCGCGGTCGTGGGGCACAAGCGCCACCGCCGCGCCGTCGCGCGCGACGCGCAGGTCAGCCGCCTGGGCAACCCGCTCGTCAACGAGGTCGTGATCCCGCTGGGCCAGAAGGACCGGTTCAACGCGACGCACCCCGCCGACGACCTGAAGAACTTCGGCAAGTACGTGCTCTCGCCGGAGCTCGCGAAGGTCATCAACGCGCTGTTCCCGGGCCTCAACGTGCCGGAGTCCAACCGCACGGACATCGTCCAGGCATTGCTGACGGGCATTCCCGGGCTGACGCAGATCGCCCCGGGCGCGCCCCCGACCGACACGCTGAAGATCAACCTCGGCGTGGCGCCCAACCCGAACCCCAGCCGCTTCGGCGTCCTCGCCGGCGACACCCAGGGGTTCCCGAACGGCCGCCGCCTCGGTGACGACGTCGTCGACATCGAGCTGCGCGTCGTGGGCGGGTTCCTGAAGGGCAACAAGCTGGCGCTCGGGGACGGCGTCGACGTCAACGACAAGCCGTTCCGCGCGTCGTTCCCGTACGTCGCCGCGCCGACCAGCGGCTTCGACGCGCAGCTCAAGCGCGCCGAGCCCCAGCACGCCCCGACCCCCGCCGATCCGTCGGCCGGGGCCTAGGACCATGACCGCCGCGCCCGCCCTGCGTCGCGCCGCGGCGGTCGCGCTGGCCGCGTTCGCCGCCTCCCTCGCCGTCCTGGCCGCCGTCGTCGGCCGGGGCGGCGGGGCGGCGGAGGTCGCCCGGCCCGCGCTGCCCGACGCCCCCCGGCCGGGCCTGCCCACGGCGCAGCGGATCGCGACCCTGCAGGCGACCGTGCGCGCGGCGCCGCGACGCGCTGACGGCTGGACCCTGCTGGCCGCCGCCGAGCTGCAGCGCGCCCGCGAGACCGGCGACGCCGGCTCGTACGTGCGCGCCGACGGCGCCGTGCGCCGCGCACTCGCGCTCGCGCCGCAGGACGCCGGCGCGCTCACCCAGGCGAGCGCGCTCGCGCTCGCCCGCCACGACTTCCGCGGCGGCCTGCGGCTCGCGCGGCGCGCCCGCGCCGCCGCCCCCTCGGCCAACGCGCCGTTCGGCGTCCTCGTCGACGCGCTCGTCGAGCTCGGCCGCTACCGCGCCGCCGGGCGCGCGCTGCAGGCGATGGTCGACCGCCGGCCCGGCCTCGCCGCCTACGCGCGCGTGTCGTACTGGCGCGAGCTGCACGGCGACCTCGGCGGGGCCGTGGGCGCGATGCGCCTGGCCGTCTCCGCCGGCGGCGACGGGCCCGAGAACGAGGCCTACGTCCAGGCGCTCCTCGGCGGCCTCGAGCTGCAGCGCGGGCGCGTCGGCGCCGCCCGCCGCGCGTACCGCGACGCGCTGGCCAGCGTGCCGGGCTACGTCCCCGCGCGGGCCGGCCTGGCCCAGGTCGACGTCGCGCGCGGCCGTGCGGCGGCCGCCGTCGCGCGCCTGCGCGGCGTCGTCGACCGGCTTCCACTGCCGGCCCACGTCGTCGCGCTGGCCGAGGCCGAGCGCGCGGCGGGGCGGCCCGCGGCGGCGCGGCGCGACCTCGGCCTCGTCGAGGTCGAGCGGCGGCTGCTGGTCCGCGCGGGCGTCGACACCGACGTCGAGCTCGCGCTCGTCGAGGCCGACCACGGGCGCCCGTTGCGCGCGGTGGCGCTAGCGCGGCGGGCGTGGGCCGCGGCGCCGAGCGTGCGCTCGGCCGACGCGCTGGGTTGGGCGCTCACGCGCGCCAGGCGTCCGCGAGCGGGCGTGCGCTGGGCGCGACGTGCCCTCGCGCTGGGCTCGCGCGACCCGTCGCTCCTGCTGCACGCGGGGATCGCCGCGCGCGCCGCGGGCGACCGCGTCGCGTCGGCGCGCTGGCTGGCGGGCGCCTACGCGGGGCGCGCCGCGCTGGGGGCGCGGGCGCGGGAGATGCTGCGATGACGCGCGCGCTCGCGCTCGCGGTGGCGCTGGCGGCGTTGCTGCCGGCGGCCGCCGGCGCGCACCCGGTCGGCAACTTCTCGGTCAACCACCTCGCCGTGGTGCGCGTCGCGGGCGATCGCGTCGACGTGCGCTACGTGCTCGACCAGGCCGAGATCCCGACGTTCCAGGAGCGCGGCCTGACCGCGGGCGCGGTTCTCGCCCGCAAGCGCGCCGACGTCGCGCGCGGCCTGCGCCTGCATGTCGGCGGGCGCCCCGTGGCGCTCGAGCTGCAGCCCGGCGGGCGGATCGCGTTTCCCGCCGGCCAGGGCGGCCTGCGCACCACGCGCGTCGAGCTGTTGCTGCGCGCGCGGGTCGCCGCGCGCGGCGCGGTCGAGCTGCGCGACGGCACCCACGCCGGGCGCGTCGGCTGGCGCGCGGTCGTCGTCGAGCCCGGGCGCGGCACCGCAGTGCGCGCCGACGTCCCGGGCGCGGACCCGACCCGGCGCCTGCGCGTCTACCCCCGCGCGCTGCTCTCGAGCCCGGCCGACCGGCCGGTCGCGCGGCTGCGCGTCGGCGCCGGCGCGGGCACGGTGGCGGCGCCAGGCGCCGTCGGCGCCGCGACGGGCACGACGCGCGACCGCGGCGTTGGCGCCGGCCTCGCGGCGCTCTTCGAGCGCGCGGCGGCCGGCGAGGGGGTGCTCGCGCTGCTGCTGCTCGGCGCCTTCGCGTGGGGCGCCGTGCACGCGCTGTCGCCGGGACACGGCAAGGCGATGGTCGCGGCCTACCTGGTCGGGACGCGGGGGACCGCGCGCCACGCGCTCGGCCTCGGCCTGACCGTGACCGCCACCCACACCGCGGGCGTCTTCGCCCTCGGCCTCGTGACGCTCGGACTCTCCGCCTACGTGGTTCCCGAGGACCTGTACCCGTGGCTGAACCTGGTCTCGGGCGTGCTGGTGCTCGGCGTCGGCGCCGCCGTGCTGCGCGGCCACTGGCGCCGGCGCGGCGCCCACGCGCACGACCACCATCACCACCACCAGCACGATCGCGAGCTATCGCCGCGGGCGCTCGTGGCGATCGGCGCGTCGGCCGGCCTGATCCCGTGTCCGTCGGCGCTCGTCGTCCTGCTCGGCGCGATCGCCCAGCACCAGGTCGCGCTCGGGATGACGATGATCGTCGCCTTCTCGGCCGGCCTGGCGACGACGCTCACCGCCGTCGGCGTCGCAGTCGTGGCCGGCGCCCGGCTCGGCGCGCGGCTGCCCGGCGGCGGCCGTGCGGCGGGCGTCCTACCCGCGCTCAGCGCCGCGGCGATCGTCGCCGTGGGCCTCGTCCTGACCGCGCGCGCGGTCCCGCCCGTGCTGTGAGGCGAGGCCGGTGATCCGTTCTCGCGGCGCGCGCGCAGAAGCCCTCCGAAGGCGCCACGCAACGACGGGCGCCCGACCGACAGGGAGGCCTGCTGTGACCGTCCCGCGACTCACCCCCGCGGTGGAGGCGCCGACCGCCGCCGCGGCCGCCGGCGCGCTGCGCGCCCGTGGCCTGCGCCTGTCGACGGCCCGGCGGCTGCTGCTCGCGGCGCTCTTCGCCGCCGCGGCTCCCGTGACCGCCGAGGAGCTCGCCGCCGACGGCGACGTCGCCTCCACCTACCGCAACCTCGACGTCCTCGAGCAGCTCGGCCTCGTGCGCCACGTGCACCTCGGTCACGGCCCGGGCCGCTACCACCCGACGGGCGCGTCCGTCGAGTTCGTCGTCTGCGAGCGCTGCGGCGCGGTCACCGCCGTCGCGCCGGCGGCGCTCGACGGCGTGCGGGCGGCCGTTCGCGCCGCCACCGGCTACGCCGCGCGCTTCGCCCACACCCCGCTCGCGGGCCTGTGCCCGTCGTGTCAGCCCACCCACGACCACACGGAGGAGCTTCCATGCTGACCCGCATCCGCCGCGCGCTGAGCCCCGCCGAATGGGCGCGGGCGGCGGGCCTGGCCGCCGCCGTCCTCGGGTTGCACCTCGTCGGCTTCGGGCTGCTCTTCGGCGTCGTCGTGCCGCATCACCTGAGCCTGGGGCCGGGCGAGGCCTTCACCGCCGGCATCGGGCTGACCGCCTACACGCTGGGGCTGCGCCACGCGTTCGACGCCGACCACATCGCGGCGATCGACAACACGACGCGCAAGCTGATGCACGACGGCCAGCGCCCGTTGAGCGTCGGCTTCTGCTTCTCGCTCGGGCACTCGACGATCGTCTTCGTCCTGGCGCTGCTCTTCTCGCTGGGCGTCAAGGCGCTCGCGGGTCAGGTCGAGGACGACGGCTCCACGCTGCACGACGTGACCGGCCTCGTCGGCACCGGCGTGTCGGGGACGTTCCTCTACGTCATCGCCGCGCTCAACCTGGTCGTGCTCGTCGGCATCGTGCGCGTGCTCAAAGAGATGCGCCGCGGCGCCTATTCGGAGGCCGAGCTCGAGGAGCTGCTGGCCTCGCGGGGGCTCATGAACCGCTTCCTCGGGCGCTTCACCGGCGCCATCACGAAGCCGTGGCAGATGTACCCGCTCGGCGTCCTCTTCGGCCTCGGCTTCGACACCGCCACGGAGGTCGCGCTGCTCTTCCTCGCCGCGGGCGCCGCGGGCGCCGGGCTGCCGTGGTACGCGATCCTGTGCCTGCCGATCCTCTTCGCCGCCGGCATGTCACTGCTCGACACGATCGACGGCTCGTTCATGAACTTCGCATACGGCTGGGCGTTCTCCCAGCCGGTGCGCAAGGTCTTCTACAACCTCACCGTGACCGGCCTGTCGGTCGTCGTCGCGCTGCTCATCGGCACGGTCGAGCTGCTCTCGATCGCGGCCGAGCGGCTCAGCCTGACCGGCGGCTTCTGGGACTGGGTGGCCGCCCTCGACCTCAACGCGGTGGGCTACGTCGTCGTCGGGCTCTTCGTCGTCACGTGGGCCGGCGCGATCGCGGTCTGGCGCGTGGCGCGCATCGAGGAGCGCTGGGCGCCGCGGCCGGGCGCGCCCGACGGCCTCTGAGCGACAATGGCCGGGCGTGCTCGTGCTCTTCGACATCGACGGGACGCTCCTGCTGCGCGCCGCGCAGGCCCACGCGCGCGCGATCCACGAGGCGCTGCGCGAGGTCTACGGCGTCGTCGCCGCGCCCGGCCGCGTCGAGGCGGCCGGGCGCACCGACCTCGACATCGCGCGCGCGCTCGCGCTGCTCGCCGGCGTCGACGCCGAGCGCTTCGACGCGGGCGCTCGGGACCTCCGCGTGGCGGCGACCGCGGCGTACGCGCGCCTCGTGCCCCGCGACCTCTCCGCGTATGTCGCCCCGGGCGTGCCCGGCGTGCTCGAGGCGCTCGACGGGCGCGACGACGTGCGCCTCTCGCTCGTGACCGGCAACCTCGAGCCGATCGCGCGGCTCAAGCTGGGCGCGGCCGGCATCGGCGGCTTCTTCGCGGCCGGCCAGGGCGGCTTCGGCTCCGACGCCGAGGATCGTGCCGAGCTCCCGGGCATTGCCCGGCGCCGCGCGGGCGACGGGGCGCCCTACCCGCGCGAGCGCACGGTCCTCGTCGGCGACACCCCCCGCGACATCGCCTGCGCGCGGGCCGACGGCGTGCGCGCGGTCGCCGTCGCCACGGGCCCGTACGGCGCGCAGGAGCTCGCCGCGGCCGACGCGGTCGCGCGCGACGCGCACGAGCTGCTCGCGCTGCTCTAGGCCCACCAGCTGAACTGGCGCCGGGAAGGACTCGGGGCCTGCGGGCGTCCGCACGGTCAGGTCCCCCACCGTCCTCCCGGAAGGAGGCGCCATGAAGCGAGTCAGCCTCGCCCTCGTCGTCCTCGTCGCCGGCGCCGCCGGCGCCGCCGTGACCGTCAGCGCCCACGCGCCCGTGAGGGCCAGGACGTCGCCCAGCGTGGAGTTGCGCGCCACGAAGCTCGGGAAGATCGTCATCGACGCCCGCGGGCGCACGCTCTACCTCTTCGAGAAGGACCGCCACGGGCGCAGCGCCTGCTACGGCGCGTGTGCGACGGGCTGGCCGCCCGCGCTCGTCAGGGGCACGCCGGTGGCCGGCAAGGGCGTATCGGCATCGAAGCTCGGCACGACGCGGCGGCGCAACGGCTCGCGTCAGCTCACGCTCGCCGGCCATCCGCTCTACCGCTTCATCGCCGACAAGAAGCCGGGCGATACGAAGGGCCAGGACCTCAAGGCCTTCGGCGCCGAGTGGTACGCGCTGCGCGGGTCCGGTCGCAAGGTGCACTGAGCTCAATCGGCATAACCGCACGCGGCATAGCAAGCGCGACGTGATCCGCGAGCGCGCCCACGCCGGACTGGCGGGCGGGACATGCGCGACACGTCGTCGCCGAAGGCAGGCGTGAAGATGGGTGCGCCTTTTCAGGCCGGCCCCTGCGAGAGGACGGTGACGGTGCCGGCGGTTACCCGCGGATCAGCTCGCGCAGCCAGATCGACACGAGGGCGTGCTGACGGGCTTCCGCGAGGCGCTGCTGCGCGTGGGCGCGGCCGATGGCGGCGCGTCGCTGGCTGTCGGTGAGCGCCTCGGCCCAATCGGGATGCTTGATCGACGGGGCCCGGCACGCACGCCGTTCCGCGAGCCCCGGCTGCTCGTGCGTCGGCGCTCGGTCGTTATGTGGCGAGAGCGGTGCGAGCGGCTGGAGGACGCGCGCGGCGGACGCGGCCGCGTCGACGCCCGCGATTATCTGCTCGCGCGAGGCGTCCTTGGAGAGGTACGCGGCGGCGCCCGCCGCCAGCGCCTGCTCGACGATCTTCGGCTGCGTGAAGGCCGAAAGCAGCACGAGCGAGACGCTGAGGCGTTCGCCCTTGATGCGTCGCAGCAGGCCGAAGCCGTCGAGCCTGGGCATGCGCAGGTCGACGAGCGCCACGCCGGGTCGGTGACGAAGAATGAGGTCGAGCGCCGTCTCGCCGTCGCCCGCCTCGCCGGCGATCTCGTACCGACCGGTCGCGAGCAGCGCTCGCACGATGCCATCGCGGAAGACCGGGTGGTCGTCGGCCACGATGACACGCCGCGTTCCGGGATTGCTCGGGCGGGGCCGAGTCGGCGCGGGGGCGGGATTGGCGGTGGCGGCGGGCATCGGGTCCTCCGGAGGCTCGGGGGTGAGGGTTCGACCAGCATCGCTGCGGCGTGGCGCTCGCGCCATCGGCCAGGCGGCGCTCGCGGGTGACGAGGCGGCCGTGGTTCGATCGGACTACGGGCAGGGGTCCTCATGCAGCGGACGGGTCGTTCGCGGGCAGGCGCACGGTGACCGTAGCGCCGGCCCCCGGGGCGGACGCGATCTCGAAAGTGCCGCCGACGGCGGCCACGCGCTCGGCGCTTGTCGCGAGTCCGATGTGACCCGCCGCCACCGCGGCGGAGCGCCGATCCGGCCCGAAACCGTGACCGTCGTCGTGCACGGTGAGCACCACCTCAGCGTCGTAGCGCGCCAGGCGCAGCTCGATGTGCCGAGCGTGCGCGTGGCGGGCCGCGTTGGTCAGCAGCTCGCGCGCCAGCGACACCAGTAGCTGCTCGTGAGCTCCCGCTCCAGCGACGTCGACGTCGACGTCGACGTCGACGTTCGCGCCCGAGCGGCGCGCTGCGCTCTCGGCGTGGGCGGTCAGGGCGGCACGCAGCCCGGCGTGGTCGAGGACGTAGGGGTGCAGTTCGAAGATCTCGCCGCGGAGCTGATCGACGGTCGTTGCGAGCGCCGCATCTGCGCGTCGGTAGGAGCTCTCGTCGTGGCGGCGATGGTGATCGCGCAGCTCGTGGCGGGCCACGAGCAGGTTCTGCACCGCCTCGTCGTGCAGCACCTCGGCCAGGCGGCGGCGCTCGCGGTCCTCGGCGCTGAGGGCCTGGGCAACCAGCCGCCCACGCTCGTCGGCAGCGGCCCGGATGCGCTGATCGCGGGCACGGAGCAGAGCCGAGAGCAGGACCGCGCCCGCGCCCACCCACATCAGATACAGGGCGTGCACGACGATGATGTCGACGTCGGCGCTCGTGCGCGTGGCCGGGTGGGGAAACGCGAGCAGCACGTATGCGACGACCGCCGCGGCCGCCGATGCCGCGGTGAGCGCCGGGCGCAGCCGGAAGGCCGCCACCAGCGGGAGCGCGAAGAGGGCCAGCCGCGCCTGCGAGTAGGCGCCGCCCGAGGTGTAGGCGAGCGCCGCGATGGCGGCCAGATCGACGACCGGCTCGATGCGGCCCAGCGCCCTCAGCGGCGGCCGTTGACCGTGGGCCGCGCGCGCGTGGACGACGAGCAGTAGCAGCGCCCAGGCAGCGTAGGCGCCCAAGAGGGGGCCGAACAGGTCGGCGTCCTCGGGCGGGTGCTCGATGACGTGCTCGCCGAGGACGAGCAGCGGAACGAGCGCCACGCGCAACAGCGCCATCCCGAGCTCGGCGCGGCCGCCCTCCCTGGCTGGGGGGCCCGGATCGGGACGCGCGCCGGGCGCTGCGCTCACTCCAGCAACCCGCGGCGCATGGCCTCCGCCACGGCCGCCGCTCGATCGGAGACGCCGAGCTTCTCGTACATCCGCGCCTGATGGGACCTCACCGTCGCGGTTGCGAGATACAGCCGCTTGCCGATCGCCGGCGCCGTGAGCCCATCGGCGATCAGGCGCAGGACCTCGAGCTCCCGTGGCGTCAGCACGGGGCGCTCGTCGTCGCGCGCATGGGCACGTAGCTCGGCGAAAAGGGCGCCCTGCAGACCGGGCTCGACGCGATCCGCTCCGCGCGCCACCGCGGCGATCGCATCGAGAACCGCCTCCCGGTCGGCGTCCTTGGAGAAGTAGCCGGCGGCACCGGCCGCCATCGCCTCATAGACCAGCCGCGGCTCGGTGAACGCCGACAGCACGAGCACGCGGGTCGGCAGGCGATCGCGCGCAACGGCGTTGACGATCGCCACGCCGTCGAGCCCGGGAAGGCGCAGGTCGACGACAGCGACCGCGGGCCGCAGGTCACGGACGCGCTCAAGCGCAGACCGTCCATCGCCGACCTCTGCGACGAGCTCGAGCTCCGGCCGCTCGCGCAGCGCGCGGACCAGGCCATCGCGAAACAGCGGATGGTCGTCGGCCACCAACACCGTGACTCGTGGCACAGGCGTCACGCCGACTCCCGCGCGAACGCCATCCGACCAGACCACCTGCGCGTCATCCCCGGTCACCGCCGCGGCCGCCCGCAACCTCCTGCGATGAGCCGGCACCCACGCCTCGACGGTAGCCAAAGACACCGTCCACGGTCGCGCCGATCGGAAGAGCCTCGCGTCCGCCTAACCGAGGCGAGTAGCTCGAGCACCGCTCGGCCCGGCCGCGCGCGCCGGTCTCAGGCGCGCGTGAGCTTCTTGTAGGTGATGCGGTGAGGCCGGTCCGCCTCGTCGCCCAGCAGCGCGCGCCGGTGCTCCTCGTAGGCCTCGAAGTTGCCCTCGAACCAGGTGACCTGCGAGTCGCCCTCGAACGCGAGCACGTGCGTCGCGACGCGATCGAGGAACCAGCGGTCGTGGGAGATGATGACCGCGCAGCCCGCGAAGGCCAGCAGCGCCTCCTCGAGCGCGCGCAGCGTGTCGACGTCGAGGTCGTTGGTCGGCTCGTCGAGCAGGAGCAGGTTGCCGCCCGCGCGCAGCAGCTTGGCCAGGTGCAGGCGGTTGCGCTCGCCGCCCGAGAGCTTGCCGACCTTCTGCTGCTGGTCGGTCCCGCGCAAGTTGAAGCCGGCCGTGTAGGCGCGCGAGCTCATCCAGCGGTCGCCGACCTTGATCTGCTCCATGCCGTCGGAGATCTCCTCCCAGACCGTGCGCTGCGGGTCGAGCGCGTCGCGCGACTGGTCGACGTAGGCCATCTGCACGGTCTCGCCGATGCGCAGCGTGCCGGCGTCGGGCTGCTCGGAGCCGGTGATCATGCGAAAGAGCGTCGTCTTGCCCGCGCCGTTGGGCCCGATGACGCCGACGATGCCGCCGGGCGGCAGCGAGAGCGACAGGTCCTCGATGAGCAGGTTGTCGCCGAAGCCCTTGCGCAGGCCCTCGGTCTCGACGACCTGGCTGCCCAGGTGCGTGGAGGTCGGGATGTGGATCTGCACCTCGTCGAGCTTGACGTTGCGCTCGCCGGCGACGAGCGCCTCGAAGTTGCGCAGGCGCGCCTTCTGCTTTGCCTGGCGCCCGCGCGGGTTCTGGCGGACCCACTCGAGCTCGGCGGCGATCGTCCGCTGTCGCGCCTTCTCGGAGCGCGCCTCCTGCGCCAGGCGGGCCTGCTTCTGCTCGAGCCAGCTCGAGTAGTTGCCCTCGAAGGGGATGCCGCGGCCGCGGTCGAGCTCGAGGATCCAGCCCGCGACGTTGTCGAGGAAGTAGCGGTCGTGGGTCACCGCGACGACCGTGCCCCTGTACTCGGCCAGGTGGCGCTCGAGCCAGGCGACCGACTCGGCGTCGAGGTGGTTGGTGGGCTCGTCGAGGAGCAGCAGGTCGGGGGCGCCGAGGAGCAGCCGGCAGAGCGCGACGCGGCGACGCTCGCCGCCGCTCAGGGTGGTGACCTCCGCGTCGGCGGGCGGCAGGCGCAGCGCGTCCATCGCGTACTCGACGTTCGTGTCGAGGCTCCAGGCGTCGGCGGCGTCGATCTTCGCCTGCAGGTCGGCGAACTCGTCCGCGGTGTCATCCGAATAGGTGGCAGCGAGCTCGTTGAAGCGGTCGAGCAGCGCGCGGGTCCCCGCGACGCCGTCCTCCACGTTGCCGCGCACGTCCTTGGCGGCGTCGAGCTGCGGCTCCTGCTCGAGCAGCCCGACCGTCGCGCCGGGGGCGAGCTGCGCGTCGCCGCGGACCTCGGTGTCGCGGCCGGCCATGATGCGCAGGAGCGTCGACTTGCCCGACCCGTTCGGGCCGAGCACGCCGATCTTCGCCCCGGGCAGGAACGCGAGCGTGATGTCCTTGAGCACGGCCTTGTCGGGCGGATGGACCTTCGACAGGCGGTGCATCGTGAAGACGTACTGGTGGGCCACCCCTGCACCGTAGCGGCGTGCTACCCATGGGACCGTGGAACCCGCGATCCGCCTGCGGGGCGTCGTCAAGCGCTATGGGCTCGTCACCGCCGTCGACGGCCTCGACCTCGACGTGCCCGAGGGCACGTGCGTCGGCCTGCTCGGGCCCAACGGCGCGGGCAAGTCGACGACGATGAAGCTGCTGACCGCGCAGGCGATCGCCGACGCCGGCGAGCTCGAGGTCCTCGGCCGGCGGCTGCCCGGCGAGTCGAAGGCCGCGCGGGCGCAGTGCGGCGTCGTGCCGCAGCTCGACAACCTCGACGAGACGCTGACGGTCGAGCAGAACCTCTTGGTCTTCGCGTTCCTCTACCGCGTCGCGCGCGCCGAGCGCCCCGCCGCCGTGGAGACCGCGCTCGAGGTCTCGAACCTACGCGTGCGCCGCGCGGCGAAGGTCTCCGTGCTCTCGGGCGGCATGCGCCGCCGGCTGCTCATCGCGCGCGCGCTCGTGCACCGCCCGCGGCTCGTGCTCCTCGACGAGCCCACGGTCGGCCTGGACCCGCAGGTGCGCCAGGAGCTGTGGGCGCTCGTCGACCGCCTGCGCTCGGAGGGCACGACGATCCTCATGTCCACGCACTACATCGAGGAGGCCGAGCGCCTGGCCGACACGGTGACGATCATGTCCGACGGGCGCGCCGTCGCGACCGGGCCGCCCGACGCGCTCGTGGCCGAGCACGCGGGCACGGAGGCCGTCGAGCTCTACGGAGGGCCGCCGCGCCTGGCCGAGGTCGAGGCCCTCGCGCGCGAGCGCGGTCTGCGCACCCGGCGCACCGGCACGAGCGTCTCGGTGCTCGACGCCGACGGCGCGTTCGGCGAGGAGGGCGAGCGGCGCCCTGCGAACCTCGAGGACGTGTTCGTGCTGCTCACCGGGGAGGCGGTCGAATGAGGCCGCGCCGGCTCGAGCGCCCCGCGCTCGCGGGCGTGCTCGTCCGCGAGGTCGTGAACTTCTCCTCCTACTGGCGCTCGACGACCTTCTCGGCCACGGTCGAGCCGACGATCTACCTGCTCGCCTTCGGCTTCGGCTTCGGCTCGCTCGTCGCGAAGGTCGGCGGCTACGACTACGTCGAGTTCGTCGGGACGGGCACCGTGGCCACCGCGGTCCTCTTCTCGAGCGCGTTCCCCGGGATGTTCTCGACGTTCGTGAAGTACAAGTTCCAGCGCACGTACGACGCGATCCTCGCCACGCCGGTCGACACCGAGGAGCTCGTCACCGCCGAGGCGCTGTGGATCGCCGTGCGAGCCGGCACGTACGGCTGCGTGCCGATGCTCGTGGCGATCGCCTTCGGCCTGCAGCCGAGCCCCGGGATGCTCACGGTGCCGTTCATCGGCATGCTGGCCGGCTTCGGCTGGGCGTCGTTCGGGATCCTGATCGCGGCGCTGATGAAGTCGATCGAGAACTTCAACTACGTCATCAGCGCCGTGCTGACGCCGCTGTTCCTCGTGGCGGGCACGTTCTTCCCGATCTCGAATCTGCCCGAATGGGTCCAGGTGCTGGCCAACCTCAACCCGCTCTTCCACTGCGTCGAGCTCGTGCGCCACGCGGTCTTCGGCTTCGTGGGCTGGGCGGACGTCGGCCACCTCGCCGCCCTGTGCCTCTTCGGGCTCGTGATGTGGCGGCTGGCGGTGCACTTCATGGAGCGCAAGCTCATCGACTGAGTACCCTCGGGCTCTCATGGCCACGGTGCTGGACATCGAGCAGGCGGTCCTGCTCCTCGAGCTCGAGCCGCCATTCGACAAGCGGGCGGTGCAGCTCGCGCGCCGGCGCATGGCCAAGCTCTGGCACCCCGACATCGCGCCGCCCGGCAAGCAGTTCGAGCACGAGCGCCACCTCAAGGCGATCAACGAGGCGGCCGACCAGCTCGAGGAGCTCGCGGAGGGCTCGCGCGGCGGCCGCGTCTCGGCCAACGCGGTCAAGGTCAGCGCCGCCGCGGCGCGCGAGGCCCGCGCCGAGGAGGGCCGGCGCGCCTACGAGGCCGAGCAGCGCGCGCGCGCAGCGGCCGAGGAGCGCGAGCGCCACGACCCGTTCGGATCGCGCGTGCCCGACCACTCGGTCGTGCACCGCTACGCGCGCTGCCTGAGCTACCCCGAGTGGGGCGTCGGCTCGGTGACGGGCGTGTACTTCACCGAGTCCGACGACGATCACGCGCCGCAGCAATGGGCGCGCGTGACGTTCAACGTCGGCGTGCGCACCGTCCCCGCCGGCTCGCTGCAGTTCGTCGACTTCTCCACGCCCGATCCGGGCGCCGACCGGGTACAGCGCTTCATGACCGCCGCCCAGCACGCGATGGCCGAGGGCGACTTCGAGCTCGCCGCTCAGCGGCTCATCTACGCCCGCGACGCCGAGCCCGAGAACACGGCGGTGCTGCGGCTCATGACGCTCGCCTTCTGGCAGGGCGGCAACCTGCCGGCGGCCGGGCGCTCGGTGCGCGACTGGGCGCGCGTCGACCGCGACCGTCCGGCCGCCCATCGCTTCGCGGCGCGCATCTACGAGGACATGGGGGCGATCGACCTCGCCGCCGAGGCCGCCGAGCGCGCGGCCCAGCGCGCGCCCCAGGACGCCGACGCGTGGGAGCGCGTCGGGCGCCTGCGCCTGCGCCTCATGCAGCGCGACGCCGCCCTCGAGGCGCTCGAGCGCGCCCGGCGCCTGGGGCCGAGCGTCGACGGGCTGCTCGACCTCGCGCTCGCCCATCACCTCGCCGGCGACCTCGGCGCCGAGCTCACCGCGGCCGAGCAGGCGACGCTGCTCGACGGCGCCTCGGCCCCGGCGTGGGTGCGCTACGCGTTCGCGCTCGCGCGCACGGATCGCCCGAGCGCGGCGATCGCCGCGGCCGAGCGCGCGCTCGACCTCAACGGTCGCGACCCCGAGGTCGTCGAGCTGCTCGAGCGCCTGCGATCGGCGCGGCCGCGGGTCCTGCCCGCGGCGTGATCGCCTGGGTCTTCGACGCCGAGCGCTTCGGGCCGCCGCCGCCCGGCGTCGAGCTGGCCGGCGAGCTCGGGCCCGACGTCGTCTTCGCCGTGCCCAACCGTCCGCCGCCCGACCCGGCGCGCCTGCGGGCGCTCGAGGTCGTCCAGGTCGTGTCGGCCGGCGTCGACTGGATCGTCGACCGCCTGCCCTCCGGGGTCACGCTCTGTGACGCGCGCGGCGCTCGCGACGCCGCGATGACCGAGTGGGTGCTCGCGGCGATCCTCGCCGACGCCAAGAAGCTCCAGGCCTGCGCGCGCCGGCAGGACGAGCACCGCGTCGAGCGCTTCGCGCTGCGCGACGTCGCCGGCCGGCACGTGCTCGTGCTCGGCCACGGCTCGATCGGGCGCGCGTGCGCGCGTGTGCTCGAGTCGCTCGGCGCGTCTGTGACCGGCGTGGCGCGCCGCGCGCGTGAGGACGCCCGCGGCATCGAGGAGCTCGGCGCGCTGCTGCCGGCCGCGAATGTGCTCGTCAACCTCCTGCCGCTGACCGCGGCCACGCGTGGGCTCGTCGACTCCGCCGTGCTGGCCGCGCTGCCCGACGGCGCCCTCTACGTCAGCGCCGGGCGGGGCGCGACGACGGACACCGGCGCGCTCGTCGCCGAGCTCGAGCGCGAGCGGCTGCGCGCGGTCCTCGACGTGGTCGAGCCCGAGCCGCTGCCGCCCGACCACCCGCTGTGGGACGCGCCCGGCGTCCTGCTCTCCCCGCACGTCGCGGGCGACACGCCCGGCGCCGAGCGCGCGGCGCTGGCGCTCGCGCGCGAGCAGATGCGCCGCCACGCCGCGGGCGAGGCGCTCGCGAACGTCGTCACCGACGGCTACTGATCCCGACCCGCCGGGCGAACGGCGAGTCGAAGACGCCCGAGGCGTTGAGCCGGTCGTGCACCGCCAGCCAGGCGTCCCAGCGGGGATGGGTCGCGCGGATGCGCTCGGCCGTCAGCCCGTTGAGCTGGCCCCAGTGCGCGCGCGCCCCGAGATCGGCGAGGAGCTCCTCGTAGCCGGCCAGGAGCTCCGGTCCGCGCGGCGTACCGTCGACGAGGATCAGCTCGATCATCATCGTCGGGCCGCCGTGCATCATCGAGGCGTAGGCGCTCGACCCGGCGACGAAGCGCAGCGCGATCGGCGACGTGTGGTACGCGGGGCGCCGGCCCCTGCGGCGCTCGGCCGCGTGGGCCAGGATGCGCTCGACGGCGGTGACGTGGGCGCCGCCCGCCAGCCCGATGCCGAGCTCCATCGACACAGCGGGCAGCTTGTTGGCCTCGCCGATGTTGAAGACGCGGTAGGAGAGGCTCGCGTAGCCGTCGTCGCACATGTCGCGCAGCGTCGCGTCGAAGCGTCCGACCATGAGCCGCGGCGCGTGGCGCGCGAGCAGCCGCAGCAGCACGCCCGTGATCGGCAGCGACGCCTCGAGCTCGGTCAGGGGATGGCGCTCGAGCTTGTCCGGCGGCAGCTCGGCGGGCTCCGGACAATCCGCGCGCCGGGTGACGAGCACGCTGTGGCGCCCGTCGCGGCGCGGATAGGGGTTGAGGAAGAGCTCGTAGTGGTCGCCCTCGCCGAGCACCGCATCGGCGGTCACCGTGTCGCGGACCTCCTCCCAGGTGCTCAGCGACCGGACCTCGTTGAGCCAGAACTTCTCGCGCACGTCGAGGACGAGCGCGTGGATGATCCCCATGCAGCCCATGCCGCACACGGCGGCCGAGAACGTGTCGTCGTCCTGCACGAGGCGCCGCTCGTCGCCGAAGGCCGAGGCGAACGCGGCCTGGTCGGTCGGGCCGCCGGCCGGCTCGACGCGTAGCACCTCGCCGCCGCTGACGACGAGGTCGAGCGAGCGCACGAGGTCGCAGAACGGTCCCCAGCTCAGGCCCGACCCGTGCGTGGAGGTCGAGACGACGCCGCTGATCGTCTGCCCGTCGTAGCCCCCCATCTGGGGCAGCGCGAGGCCCCTGCGGTCGAGCGCGTCGTTGAGGTCGCGCAGGCGTGTGCCGCCGAGGACGCGCGCGAGCGGCGTCGTCGCCGCGCCCGGGCGCAGCGTGCCGTCGTCGGGATCGAGCAGGCCGCCGAGGCGGTCGGGCAGCACGAGGATTCCGTCGGTCAGCGCCACGTCGGACCACGCGTGCCCGGAGCCGATCGCGCGCACGGTCGTGCCCTCGCGCTCGGCGCGGCGCACGAGCTCGACGAGCTCTTCGAGCGAGGCGGGCGCGACGATCGCGCGCGGCCGGCAGGACTGGTTGCCGGAGTGGTTGTGCCAGGTCGCGCTCAGCTGCCCTCCTGGGCGAGCCGGTGTGCGCCGCGCTCGGCGAGGGCGGCGATCGTCTTCGACGGGTTCACGCCCAGCGCGGTGGGCACGATCGACCCGTCGAGCACGTACAGCCCCCGATGGCCGTGCACGCGCCCGAGGTCGTCGACGACGCCGGCGCTCGGGTCGTCGGCCATCGGGCAGCCGCCGAGCGGGTGCACCGTCGCGTACGTGCTCAGCAGTCCGCCCGCGAGCGCGTAGAACGGCGTCGCGTCGGCCGCGGCGGCGAGGTCGGTGGCCGTGCGCTCGAGGTCGGCGAAGAGCTGGGCGCTCGCCGCCTTCGACCAGCTGATGTCGAGGCGCCGGAAGAGCGGCGTCAGGCGCATCCGCCCGGCGGCGGCCTCGCGGCCGATCATCAGGAAGATCAGCGCGTCGGTGTCGTCCGGGCGCGGCTGCAGGCGCAGCTCCCGCGGGCGCAGCGACCGGTCGCCGAGGCCGGCGTGCGCGAGCGCCAGGCGCCCGCGCACGAGCCAGCGCCGCCAGCCGCGGATGACGTCGACGCCGCGCGCCACGTCGAGGAGGACGCCGAAGCTCGCCGGCAGCCCGCCGTCGGCCGCGATCAGGCCGCGGTCCTCGGTGAAGTCGATCTTGCTCGTCATCACGGGCCCGACGTCGGTGCGGGCGCCGCGGACGTCGTCGGCGCGCGGATCGAAGGCGATGCCGAGCGCGTCGCCGTTGCCCGAGAAGCGCGTGCCCAGCGCGGGCGACAGCCCGCCGAGGCGACGGCGGGCCTGCAGCAGCAGCCGCGTGGAGCCCAGCGTCCCGGCCGCGAGGACGACGACCGGGGCCTCGACCGCGCCCTCGTGGCGCCCGCCGTCCAGCGCGCGGAAGGTCACGCCCCAGTGCCCGCCGGGCCGCGCGGGCGGCCGCAGGCCGGTGACGAGGTGGTGGGGACGCACCTCGGCCCCGTGGGCCTCGGCCCGCGCGACGTACGTGATGTCGACGGTGTTCTTGGCCAGCACCGGGCAGCCGAGGTCGCAGCGCGCGAGGTTCTGGCAGCCCTGCTGTCGCACGCCGCTGAACGGGTGCTCGCGATCCTCGCCGAAGTGGACGGCGAGCGGCAGCCGCTCGGCCTGCCGGCCCGCCCGCCGCGCCATCGCCGCATACGCGCGCACCTTGTCCAGGGCGGGCTCGTCGGGCGTGAGCCGCGGGTCGAGCGCGTCCTCGGTCTTCGCGTACCACGGGTCGAGCTCACCGGGCGTGATCGCCGCGGGCCATCCCCGCTCGAAGACCTCCGCGGGCGCGCGCAGCTGGACGTTGGCGTACACGAGCGAGCCGCCCCCGACGCCGGCGGCGGTGATGACCGTCACGTCGCGCATGAGCCGGACGTCGAGCATCCCGTCGGGATTGGCCCGCTCGTGCCAGAGCAGCTCCGGCGCCTGGTCCGCGCGCTCGGGGAATTCCTCGGGCGAGAAGCGCCGCCCGCGTTCCAGGACGCAGACGCTCCGGCCCGCCTCCGCGAGGCGGCACGCCGCGATGCCGCCACCGAAGCCCGACCCGACCACGACGACGTCGTAGGAGCGCCTCACGGCACGACTCTGGCGACCGCGACCCCTCCGCGTCAACGCCGCCCCGCGCCCGATCAGGCCGGACCCGTAGCGAACCACACGGTGCTGCGGGCTCTCCCCGATGGTGCGGCGGCCGTTCGGGTCGAGACTCCGAGCCAATGCCCCAGGAGGAGATTCGATGACCACCACCAGGACCCCCGCCGCCACGAAGTGGGTCTACGACTTCGCCGAAGGATCGCGCGAGCTGCGCAACCTGCTCGGCGGCAAGGGCGCCAACGTCGCCGAGATGACGCGCGTCCTCGGCCCCGAGCTCGTGCCGGCCGGCTTCACGATCACCACCGAGGCGTGCGTGGAGTACATGCGCGCCGACCGCACGCCGCCGGCCGGTCTCGACGCCGCCGTCGGCGCGGCGCTCGAGCGCCTCGAGGAGCGCGCGGGCCGGCGGCTCGGCGATCCCGCCGATCCGCTGCTCGTCTCCGTGCGCAGCGGCGCGCGCGACTCGATGCCGGGCATGATGGACACCGTCCTGAACCTCGGGCTCAACGACGAGTCCGTGGAGGGCCTGGCCGCGGCCACGGGCAACCCCCGCTTCGCATGGGACTCCTTCCGGCGCCTCGTGCAGATGTACGGCAACGTCGTACGCGGCCTGCCCGGCGAGCGCTTCGAGGACGAGATCGCGCGCCTCAAGCGCGAGCGCGGCGTGCAGCTGGACACCGAGCTCGACGCCGACGCGCTGCGCGAGCTGACGTCGCGCTTCCGCGCGCTGTTCGACTTCCCGACCGACCCGCGCGAGCAGCTCGAGCAGGCGATCCGCGCCGTCTTCGACTCCTGGATGGGCGAGCGCGCCGTCGCCTACCGCCGCATCAACGGGATCCCCGACGAGTGGGGGACGGCGGTCAACGTCCAGCAGATGGTCTTCGGCAACAAGGGCCCGAGCTCGGGCTCGGGCGTGGCCTTCTCGCGCGACGAGATCACGGGCGCACCGCAGCCCAGCGGCGACTTCCTCACCGACGCGCAGGGCGAGGACGTCGTCTCGGGCGTGCGCACGCCACGCGACCTGTCCGAGCTCGCGTCGTGGATGCCCGAGGTGGGCGCCCAGCTGCGGGAGATCCTGCGCCGGCTCGAGGCGCACTACAAGGACCTGCAGGACACCGAGTTCACCGTCGAGGAGGGGCGCCTGTACATGCTGCAGACGCGCAACGCCAAGCGCCCCGCGCGCGCGGGCGTGCACTTCGCGGTCGACGCCGTCCAGGAGGGCCTGCTGACCGAGGGCGAAGCGATCGCGACGATCGACGCGCGCTCGCTGCACGCCCTGCTGCACCCGACCTTCGACCCGGCGGCTAGGCCCACGGTCGCGGCACGCGGGGTGGCCGCCTCGCCCGGCGCGGCGAAGGGCACGATCGTCTTCACGGCGCCCGCTGCCGTGGCGGCGGCCGCGGACGGCCGCAAGGTGATCCTCGTGCGCCCGTTCACCGAGGCCAACGACGTCGCCGGCTTCTACGCCGCTCAGGGGATCCTCACATCCGAGGGCGGCAAGGCCTCGCACGCGGCGCTCGTCGCGCGCGGCATGGGCCGTCCGGCGGTCACCGGCGCCGGCGAGCTCGACATCGACCTGCACGCCGGCGAGCTGCACATCGGCGACCGCGTCCTGCGCGAGGGCGACCTGATCGCCATCGACGGCACGGCCGGGATCATCACGCTCGACGACGTCCCGCTCGTCACGCCGCAGGTCGACCCGCAATTCGAGACGGTGCTCGGCTGGTGCGACGAGCTGCGCAGGCTCGGCGTGCGAGCCAACGCCGACACGCCCGAGGACGCCCGGCGCGCGCGCTCGTTCGGGGCCGACGGCATCGGGCTCTGCCGGACCGAGCACATGTTCATGGCCGCCGACCGCATGCCGAAGATGCAGCGCATGATCATGGCCGACGACGAGGCCGGCCGCCGCGCCGCCCTCGACCAGCTGCTCCCGCTTCAGCAGGAGGACTTCGAAGGCCTGTTCGAGGCGATGGAGGGCCTGCCGGTCACGATCCGGCTGCTGGACCCGCCGCTGCACGAGTTCATGCCCGACCACATCGAGCTCATCGAGCGCATCACCGCGGCGCGGCTGCGCGACGACCCCGAGCTCCCGGCGCTCGAGCGCCAGCTCGAGCGGATGCGCGCGATCCAGGAGGGCAACCCGATGCTCGGCACGCGCGGCGTCCGGCTCGGGCTCGTCCACCCCGAGATCTACGAGATGCAGGCGCGCGCGATCTTCCGCGCCACCCGCGCGGTGCGCGAGCGCGCGGGGCGGGCCCCGCGGGTCGAGATCATGATCCCGCTCGTCGCCTACCCCCGCGAGCTCGAGTTCGCCCGCGAGCTGGTGCTGCGCGTCGCCGTGCAGGAGGGCTTCGCCCCCGGGCGCGACTTCGAGGTCGGAACGATGATCGAGCTGCCGCGGGCCTGCTGCCTGGCGGGGGAGATCGCCCGCCACGCGGAGTTCTTCTCGCTCGGCACGAACGACCTGACCCAGACCGCGCTGGGCTTCTCGCGCGACGACATCGAGGCCCGCCTGGTCCCGCACTACCAGGACCTCGGGATCCTCGACCGCTCGCCCTTCGCGACGATCGACGAGGAGGGCGTCGGCGAGCTCGTGGCCATGGCCGTGCAGCGCGGCCGCGCCGCCCGCCCCGGGCTCGAGGTCGGCGTCTGCGGGGAGCACGGCGGCGACACCCCCTCGATCCGCTTCTTCCACGACGCGGGGCTGGACTACGTGAGCTGCTCGCCCTTCCGCGTGCCGATCGCTCGCGTCGCCGCCGCCCAGGCCGCGCTGGCCAGCTGACGGCGCCTACTCGACCGCCGCGCGCTGCTCGAGCACCCGCTCGAGCAGCGCGACGTACTGGCCGAGGTGGCGCGGGCCGAGGAAGAGGTCGCGCACGCGCGCCTGCGCGGCCTCGCCCATGCGCTCGGCGGCGTGCAGGTCGCCGAGCAGCTCGTTCACCGCGGCGCCGAAGGCGTCGAGGTCGTCGGGGTCGACGAGCAGGCCGGTGTGACCGTCCTCGATCTGGTCCTGGATGCCGCCGACGCTCGAGGCGACGACGGGCCTGCCCTTCCACATCGCCTCGGCCACGGTCAGGCCGAAGCCCTCGGCGAGGCTCTTCTGCGCGATGACGTCTGCGCGGCGCTGCAGCGCGTTGACGATCACCGCGTTCTCGTCGGCGTCGACCATCGGCAGCATCGCGAGGTGCACGCGGCGGCGCACGCGACGCGGCAGCGCCGTCCAGGCGCGCTCGACCTCGGCCAGCGCGTCGGTGCCCTCGGGGTCGTCGGCGACGGCGGTCACGTCGGGCCCGGCGAGCACCAGGTGCGGGTCGTCGTCGTGCACGTGCTCGGCGAAGGCGGCCATGACGCCGAGCGGGTCCTTCAGACGGTCCCAGCGCGAGACCTGGGCCAGCAGCGGGACGTCGAGGTGCAGCTCCTGCTCCTGGATCAGGCGCGCCTCGGACTCGACGCGCCCGACGCTGCCGTCGAGCCGCTCGAAGACCGCGCGCTGCCTGTGGTGATGGTCGGCGGCCAGCCCGGCGGCCCTCAGGACGGCGGTCACGCTCGTGAAGCCCATCGCGTGGTTCTTGGGCGAGAACGCGTCGATCGAGGGCGCGATGACCGTGAGCTTGCCCGCGTCCAGACCCTCCCACGTGAAGGCCGGCCGCGAGAACACGTAGGCGTCGGCGCGCTCGACGTAGCCGATCAGGAAGCTCCACGCCTCACGCGCGAGGTCGTTGGGGAGGTCCAAGCCGATGTGCGCGCGCCAGATCACCGGCACGCCGGTCTGCAGCAGCCGTGGGACCATCGCGGCGGTCTGCGGGTCGTGCAGGATGACGATGTCGCCCGCGCTCAGTCGCTCGGCCATGAGCTCGGCGTTGATCGCGCTCACGCGCTCGTAGGCGGCGCGCTCGGCGTCGCCGAGCGCGCCGCCGTCGCCGGCGTGGCCGTGCAGGCGGTTGTGCAGGCGCTTCGTGACCGCGAAGAACTCGGCGTCGCCGTCGACGGCGACCCAGCGCGCGTCGACCCCGATGCCGAGCGCGTAGCCGATGAGCGAGCGCAGCATCTCGGCCACGCCGCCGCCGTATGCGGTCGAGTTGACGTTCCAGAGCGTCCTCGAGTGCAGCAGCTCGCGCCCGCGGGCCATCGTCTGCTCGAAGCGCGCGAGCGCGTCCGCGGCCAGCACGTCGCGGAAGCGCTCGGGGCGCAGGGGGGTGACCGTCACGTCCTGAAGCGCCATGCGGCTCGCTCCTCCTCGATGTCCAGGTCGCACGGGGGCGCGGGCGCGGGCTCGCTCGCGATCGCCATGACCCAGTCGCGATCCGCGCGCCACCAGCCGGCGGTCGGCGCGCCGTCGCCGTCGACGCGCAGCGCGCGCCACGCGCCGTCGGCCGCCGCCGCCCCCGCGGGCGCGGCCACCGCCCGGCGGAGATCGAGGCGCAGACCCTCGCGGCGGACCTTCGCGACCGCCTCCTTGGCCGTCCAGCAGAGGTTGGTCAGCCGTGGGCGCGCACCCGGGTCGTGGGCGGCGAGCAGGCCCTGCTCGGCCGGCGCGAGCCACTCGCGGACGAAGGCGCCGCTGCGGGGCTCGACGCGCTCGAGGTCGCAGCCGACGATGCCGGGGGCATCGGCGACGGCCACGAGCGCACGCCCGTCGCGGTGGCTGATCGAGACCGACACGGCGGCGCGCCGGCCGTCGACCCAGGCCTCGGGAGCGCCGTCGGGCGCCGCGAGGACCGCTACGCGCGCGGGGTCCACCGACAGCCACGAGCCGAGCGCCGCCTTCGCCGCCCACCGGCCCAGGCGCCAGTCCGCCCGGCGGCGAGCGCGCGGCAGCCCGGCCAGCGCGTCGCGCTCGGCGACGCCGAGCCATGCGTCGCCGGGTGGGACGTCAGCCCCCGACCGGATCAGCCAGCCCACGGTTGTCATCGGCGTGGGTCGTGCGCTCGAGCGCGCGGCGCATGCCGCGCTCGACCGCCTCGACGAGGAAGGGCCGCAGCGAGGTCGGCGCGACGATCGCGCCGACCGACCCCATCGCCACGGCGCGCTCGACGCTGTGCGCCGCGTCGAAGCGGGCGGCGAACTCTCCGCGGTGCTCGGCCAGGACGTCGCTCCACAGCGCCGCGCGCTCCGCGCGCAGACGCTGGCGCTCGGGTCCCTCGGCGCCGGCGATCCGGTCGTCGAGGGCGACGATGCGCTCGTCGCGGCCCGCGGCCTGCTCGACCTCGCGCGCGAACACGACCGCGGCCGCCGGCGCGCCGCCGATGACCGATGCGTGGGCGCCCTCGAGGGCGACGGCCTCGAGGTTCGGGTTCAGCCGCTGCGAGAAGACGACGAACGCCCCGCCGTGGTAGCGCGAGACCACGCAGAAGACGATCGGGCCGTCGAAGTTGACGACCGCGCGCCCGATCTCGGCGCCGAACTCGAGCTGCCACCCGCGCATGGACTCGGGCGAGCCGTCGAAGCCCACGAGGTTGGCGAGCACGACGAGCGGCCGCCGGCCCGCGGTCGCGTTGATGGCCCGCGCGACCTTCTTCGAGGCGCGCGGGAACAGCGTGCCCGCGGTCCACTGCTCGGGGCCGTCGGCGGGGATCGGCCCGTGCCGGGGCAGCGGGCGCGACTCGATCCCGATCAGCGCCACGGGCCAGCCGCCCAGGTGCGCGTCCCAGACGACGGCGACCTCCGCCTCGTCCATCGTGCCCCAGCGCTCGAGCGGGGCGTGGTCGCGGTCGGCCACCGCGCGCATGACCGCCCGGATGTCGAACGGCTTCTTGCGCCCGGGGTTCGTGGCGTCGGAGAAGATCTCGCCCACGCGTCTGAGCTCGGAGCCGGGCGCCTCGTGCACGGCGTCGCCCACGTCGCGGTCGGACGGGTCGTTCGTGGGTGCGCGGCGCGGGAAGCGCTCGCCGGGAGCCACGTAGGCGTGTTCGTAGTAGGCCAGCAGCACCCGGCATGCGCCCGCGAGGTCGGGCGCCCAGTACTGGGCCTGGCCGTTGGGGCCCATGATCCGCTCGAAGCCGCCGATGCCGTGATTGTCCTCGGCCGAGACGCCGCCGGAGTAGTCCAGCGCCTGCTTGCCCGTCAGGACCATGGCGCTCTCGGGGGTCATGATGAGCACGCCGCGGGTGTGCATCAGCATCGTCGCCTCGGCGTTCCAGTACGGCTGGGCGCCGACGTTGATCCCCGCCACGACGACGTTGAGCTCCCCGCCGGACTGCGTGAAGAGGATGATCCGTCGCAGCACCGCGGCGATCCAGTCCATGTTCTCGCTGCCGCTGTCCATCGCGATCTTGGCCCCGGCCGAGAGTGCGAACCACTCGAGCGGGACCTGCAGGCGCTCGGCGAGGTCCAGCGCGGCGATGATCCGCAGGCACTCGGGCTCGGCGAGCGAGCCGAGCGCGCGCGTGGGGTCGCCGAGGACGATGACGCGCAGCATCCCCTCCGGATGGCGCTCGGTGACGTTGCGGATCGTCCCGACGACGACGCCCGTGGGGTTCGTGGCCGGCGGGCGCTCCACGGGCACGAGGCGCCCGTCGTCGAGGTCGTGCTCGACGAACTCGCCGGGCGGGCGCTCGGCCGTGCCGCGGGCCGGCGCGAGCTGCCGCACGATCTCGGCCGGGTGCAGGGCGCCGCGCCGGCGGGCGGAGACGATGCGCCGCGCGCTCTCGTCGAGGGGCTGCAGCGGTGCGGTCGGCGGGTCGCCGACCTCGACGACGACGCTCTGCCCGGCCGGCGGTGTGTAGACCCGCAGCACCGCGTCGCGCACGGCGCCGTCGGGCCGGCGCAGGCGGCCGCGCACGAGCAGCACCTCGATCCCGAGGCCGGCGGTGGCCGGACCCAGCCGGATGACGAAGGCGCGGATCTCCTCGGGCGTGAGCTCGATCGTCGGCCACGCGTAGAGAAGCACGCGGTTCCAGTGCAGGCGCGCCATCGGCGCCCGGCGCGCCTGGAAGCGGCGGATCGCCTCGAGCACCGCGACGAGCATGCGCTCGAGCTCGGGCAGCGCCGCGACGCGCCCGGAGTCCTCGCGCACGGGTGTGAGGTCGCGGACCTCGGCCAGCGCGAAGAGGCGCTCGTCCCTCGGGTTGTCGCGTCCGACGCCGCGAAAGAGGTAGATGTCCTCGGCGGAGGGCAGCCGCTCGAGCGCGAAGTTCTGCAGGCGCCAGAGCTCGAGGCGGTGACCCATCATCGGGTGCATCCCGCGCACGAGCTCGTCCTCGACGAGCCCGTCGGGCCCCGGACGGAAGGTGAACAGGTCGATCGCCGCCATCCCGCGCCCGCGGCGCGGCTCCGCGAGCGCGACGACGATCCGGTGCAGGGCGCCCGCCGACTCGACGTCCCGCAGGTCTGCGGCCAGGGCGCGGGCCAGCTCGCCGGCAGCGGGCGCCGCCTCCTCGTGCTGGGCGTAGAGGTCGAGCACGACGAGATCGCGGGCGGGCAGGGTCCGCGCATGGCGAGCGAAGGCGCGCGCGGCGTCCGCGACGTCCTGCGGGCGCAGGTAGGCGGCGGCGAGGTGGTGCCACCTGCCCTTGAACCGGTAGCGCCCGACGAGGAACGCGTGGCCGTCGAGCTCGAGCTCGTCGAAGCCCTCGAGCGAGCGCACGCGGTAGTAGCGCCGCATCAGCGACTCGACGAGCGCCCGGCGCAGGGGCGCGCTCGCGTCGCGCATGCGCGCGGTCAGCGCCGGCGCCAGCGGGCGCGGGCAGGCGACCAGCGCGCGCACGCGCTCGTCACGGTCCGCGCGCGCGGGGTCGGCGGCGAGCGCCGCCATGTGGACCTCCATCTCGGCGTACACGCGTTCGCGCGCGGCCGCGACGAGCGGTTCGTCGAAGAAGCGGAAGCGCACCTCGCGCGCGAGGTCGGCCAGGACGGCGTCGCGGCCCTCGGTCGCGCGCTCGAGGCGGTCGAGCGCGTCGCGGAAGTCGTCGCCGACGTGGCCGGCCAGCTCGTCGGCCTGCTCGAGGCGCTTGTCGAGGATCGCCACGATCGCCGCGCGGGCCGTGTCGGCGCGCTGCTGGGAGACGAAGAGGCGGTAGCAGGCGTCCTCGAGGGCGGGCGTGCGGTCGAGGCTCTGCACGCCGAAGTACTCCAACGCCCGCTCGAGCTGCGCCACGAAGCCCGCGGGGAGCCCCTCGGCCTCGGCGTCGAGCGAGCGCAGCCACGCGTGCAGGTGCTCCTGCGGGCTGCGCGGGAGCTCCTGGCCGGGGTCGAGCTCGTCGTGGCGCGGACGCGAGAGCGCGTGCAAGTCGGCGAACATCCCCAGCAGGCGGTGCTCGCCGGGCACGAGCGCGGGATCGCACACGAGCAGGTCTGCGCAGGCGCCGTGCAGGTCCTCGACGATCCGCGCCACCTCCGGTGGGCCCACGTCGTAGCCGAGCACGAGCCACCGCAGCCGCTCGAGGTTCTCGCGGCAGTGTGCCGGCGCCGCCGCCGGCTCGGGCGCCGTCGCGGGCGCGAACGACAGGCGCTCGGCCTGGCCCGCGGGCATCCCGCCGTCGACGGCGTCGAGCCGCACGAGCGGCGCCTGCGCGGCGACGTGAACGTTCGGCCCCGCGAGCACCTGCCGGACCCGGCCGCGGAACGGCGCCGTGAGCGACGTCTCCATCTTCATGGCCTCGACCACGGCGACGACGTCGCCCGCCTCGACGACGTCGCCCTCGGCGACCGGGATCGAGACCACGACCGCGGGCGCCAGGTTGCGCACGAGCGCGCCGGCGTCGCGCGACACGCGATGTGGCACGCCGTCCACCTCGACGAGCAGGTCGGCGCCCTGCACGGAGGTCAGCGTGCGGTGCGCGCGCCCGCGCAGCTCGACGCGACGCTCGTGCGGGCCGAGGCGATGCACATCGACCTCGATCGCGTGCCCGTCGACCTTGACGCGGTGGCGCCCCGGGGCGATCTCCGCGACGGCGAGGCGATAGGGCGACCCGCGGTGGCGCAGGTCGATGACGCGCTCCAGGCCGCCCGCCGCCTGCGGGCGCCCGCGGCGCGCGAGGGCGTAGAAGCGGGCGCGGTCGTCCGCCGTCCACGCCTCGGAGAGCTCGATCGCCGCGGCGAGCAGCGCCACGTCGGCGTGGCGGACGGGCACGATCTCGCCGCTGACGTTGAGCCGGTCGAGCCACGTCGTGTCGACGTCGCCCGTGCGCACCTCGGGCCGGTCGAGCAGCTCGAGCAGGAAACCCTGGTTCGTCGTGCCCCCGTCGACGACGACCAGCGTGTCGGTCAGGCCGCGACGCAGCCGCGCCAGCGCCTCGCCGCGGTCCCGTCCCCACGCGACCAGCTTGAGGATCATCGAGTCGAACTCGGCCAGGATGAAGTCGCCCTCGGCGACGCCGGTATCGATGCGCAGGCCGGGGCCGGTCGGCAGCCGCATGAGGGCCACGCGGCCCGGCGCGGGCACGAAGCCGAGCGCGGGGTCCTCCGCGTTGAGCCGCGCCTCGATCGCGTGCCCGACGATCGGCGGCGGCTCGCCCTCCAGCCGCCCGCCGGCGGCCACGTGGAGCTGGAGCTTGACGAGGTCGAGGCCGGTCACCGCCTCCGTGACGGAGTGCTCGACCTGCAGGCGCGCGTTGACCTCCATGAACGAGAACCGGCGCGTGGCCGGCTCGTAGAGGAACTCGACCGTGCCGGCGCTGCGGTAGCCGGCCCGCAGCGCGAGCCGCCGCGCGGCCGCCATCACCTCGCGCTCCTGCTCGCGGGTCAGAGCCGGGCTGGCGGACTCCTCGATCACCGTCTGGCTGCGTCGCTGGTAGGAGCAGTCGCGCAGGCCGACCGACCACGCGGCGCCCTTCCCGTCGGCGATGACCTGGACCTCGACGTGACGGGCCGGGGCGACGAGCCGCTCGAGCAGCAGCGTGCCGTCCCCGAAGGCGTGCAGCGCCTCGGCCTGCGCGGCGGCGAAGGCGCCCGGCAGGCCCGCGAGCGCGTCGACGCGCCGGATGCCGCGCCCACCGCCACCGGCCGTCGCCTTGACCATGAGCGGAAAGCCGATCCGCTCGGCGTGCCCGACCGCCTCGTCAGCGCTCGCCACCGGGCCGCCGCTCCACGGGGCGACGGGCACGCCCGCGTCCTCGGCGAGGCGCTTGGCGGCGATCTTGTCGCCGACCCGGCGCATGGACGCTGCGTCGGGGCCGACGAAGACGATCCGCAGCCGCTCGCAGAGCTCGGCGAACTCGGGCTGCTCGGCGACGAAGCCCCAGCCGACCCAGGCGGCGTCGGCGCGCGCTGCGATCAGCGCCCGCTCGAGCGCCTCGAGGTCGAGGTAGCCGCTCTGCGGGGCGCCGTCGGCGCCGGCGACCGCGCTCGGACCGAGGCAGATCGCCTCGTCGGCGCGCTGGACGAACATCGCGTCGCGCTCGCCGTCGGTGAAGAGCGCGATCAGGGTGATCGGCTCGGAGCGCTGCGCGTTGAGCTCGCGCACGGCGTGGATGAGCCGCATCGCGGGCTCGCCGCGGTTGACGATGGCCAGGCGGGCGAAGGGGCGCTGCATCGCCGTCACGCGGCGCCCATGGCGGCGCGGATCGGGCCCAGCGCGTCGGCGTCGACCCCGCCGGGCAGCTCGATCGTGCGGTAGCCCTCCAGGCGCACCCGAACGTGGCCGTGCTCGTCGACGACCTCGGCGTCGGCACCCCCGGCGCACGGGGTGACGATCGCCCAGAACCGGCCCGGGGCGTCCGCCCCCGCGTAGCGCACGACGCGGTCGACGGCCGTGGGCAGCGCCATTCGGCCGGCCCTGCCGAGCTCCCACACGCCCGCGGTCTGGAAGCACAGCTCGATCAGCCGCGGGACGAACTGGGTCGGGGTGGCCGCGGGCTCGTGGTCGGCCGGCAGCGCGCCGGCCATGCGACCGACGACAAGGCCGTCGTCGTGCCAGGCGCGGTCGAGCACCTGGTAGGCCGGGCCGTGGAAGTACACGCGGTAGACGGCGTCGTGCCCGACCCCATCGTCGCCGACCTCGGCGGGCGACGCGGCCGCCGGCGGCGCCGCGGGCGCCTCGCGGGCGAGCCGCGCGCGGCCGCGGAAGTGGCGCGTCTGGCGCTCCTGGTCGCCGTGCAGCGCGCGGCGGCCCACGAGCTCGCAGTCGGCGACGAGCGTCCCGTCGGCGCCGTCGTGCACGAGCGCCCGCAGCTCGAGCGCCCGCGGCTCGTCGCGGTAGAACTTGCACGGCGCGAGCAGCTCGATGTCCTCCAGCGCCACGACCTCCCAGTCGGGCAGCAGCGCGTGCGCCACCTCGGCGAAGCCCTCCATGCCCATGACGCCGGGCAGGACGGGGACGCCCTCGATCCGGTGGTCGTAGAGGAAGGCCTGGCGCGTGGGGTCGAGCTCGGTGACGACGCGCAGGCCGCCGCCGACGGTCAGCTCCGTCACGCGGCCGGTCATCGGGCCGCAGCGCTCGGCGAGGGCGGCGGTCGCCGCGTCGGCGTCCAGGCCGCCCGTGGGGTGGCGCTCCTCGAGCAGGACGCCGAGCGCGCCGGCGACGACGACCTCGACGCCGGGACCCGCGCCCGTCAGCTCGCGGCGCACGGCCGGCACGCCGATCTCCGGCGGCAGCATGTCGATGCCGGCGACCTCCATCATCTTCGGTATCGAGCCGCGGCTGGCCATGCCGATCGACGCCCACGCGGTCCAGTCGATGGCGATCGCACGAGGGCCGCCCGGGCGCCGACGCAGGTGCGAGACGCTCTTGCAGAGCAGGTCGTTGGCCGCCGCGTAGTCGGTCTGGCCGACGTTGCCGAAGCGTGCGGCGATCGAGCTGAAGACGATCGCGGCCGAGAGCTCGCCGACGCCGTCCTCGCCGAGGGCGTGCAGTACGTTCAGCCAGCCCTCGGCCTTGACGTCGAAGACGAGGTCGAACTCGCGCTGGGGCTTGTCGGGCAGATGGTGGCTGATCTCCAGGCCGGCGCAGTGGGCCAGCACGTCGATGCGCCCGCTCGCGGCGCGCGCGGCCCCGACCGCCGCGGCCACCTGGCCGGGGTCGGTCAGGTCGACCTGGTGCCAGTGGGCGCTGCCGCCGGCGGCCTCGATCGCGGCGATCGCGGCGAGCGCCGCGGTCGCGCGCTCGATCAGCGCGAGCTCGCGCTCGACGAGCTTGGGCGTCGGGCGCTCGCCGCGCTCGCGCAGGCGGTCGGCGAGGTCGCGCATGAGCCCGTCGCGGTCGTCGGCCAACCGCGCCACGTCGGGGTCGGCGGGGTCGGGGGCCGCGACGAGGTCGAGCAGGTGGAAGCTCGCGCCGGAGGCCGTGGCCAGGTCGGCGGTGATCGCGGACACGATGCTGCCGGCCGCGCCCGTGACGAGGAAGACCGTGCCGGCGTCGTGCTCGCGCGCGACGTCGTGCTCGGCGGGAGCCTCGACGAGGCCGACGGACCAGCGCTCGTCGTCGGCGTGGCCGACCTCGACGGCGCCCGGGTCGCGAAGCGTCTCCTCGATGAGCAAGTCGGCCAGGGCGGCGGCGTCGCCGCTCGGCGCGAAGTCGACGGCCTTGACGAGCACGTCGGGCCGCTCGCGGGCGAGCGCCTTCGTGAAGCCGGTGACCGCGCCGCCGAGCACGGACGTGGCGCCGTCGGCCCCGTAGCCGTGGCGTCCGCCCAGCCGCGTGGCGGCGAGCAGGAACGTCCCGGGCGCGGCGACGTGCTCGGCGAGCGCGCGCATCGCGACCGCCAGCAGCTTCACGCGCACGTGGAGGGCCCGGCGGCGGTCGGCGGGCTCGAGCGCCGTGACGGGCCCCTCGTCGTCGAGGGCGGGCAGCCAGAAGACGCCCTCGATCGGCCCGGCGGCCGCCCAGCCGGCGATCTGCGTCTCGAGCGCGTCGGCCGTGGGCGCCCCCTCGATCGCGAGGACCTCGACGCCGAGGCGCCCGAGGCGCTCGGCCAGCGCGCCGCCGACGCCACCGGCGTCGTGCATCAGCACGACGCGGCTGCCCACGTCGAGCCGCACGCCGGTGGGCACGCAGGCTGCGAGCGGCGGCCGCAGCACCGCGACGGGGACGCGGCGCGGGAAGCCGTCGGGCTCGGGCTCGGGCTCGGGAGCCGGCGCCGGCTCGGCCGGCGCGGGCGCGGGCGCGGGGGCGGCGGGCGCGGGGGCGGCGAGCGCGGGAGCGGCGGGCGCGGGGGCGCTCTGGGCGGCGCGGTCGTGGACGAAGCCGACGACGTGGTTGATCGTGGGGTAGTCGCGCAGCTTGAGGCTGTCGTCGCGCTCGATGCCGTAGGCCTCGCGGATCGTCGCGAAGACCTCGGCCTGCTTGACGGTGTCGATCCCGAGGTCGGCCTCGAGGTCGAGGTCGGTGTCGAGGAGGTCGGGCGGGTAGCCGGTCTGCTCGGCGACGATCCCCAGCACGCGCGCCTCGACGTCGTCGACGGCCGCGGGCGCCGGCTCGGGCGGCGTGGGCGCGGGGGCGGCGGGCGCGGGGGCGGCGAGCGCGGGAGCGGCGGGCGCGGGGGCGCTCTGGGCGGCGCGGTCGTGGACGAAGCCGACGACGTGGTTGATCGTGGGGTAGTCGCGCAGCTTGAGGCTGTCGTCGCGCTCGATGCCGTAGGCCTCGCGGATCGTCGCGAAGACCTCGGCCTGCTTGACGGTGTCGATCCCGAGGTCGGCCTCGAGGTCGAGGTCGGTGTCGAGGAGGTCGGGCGGGTAGCCGGTCTGCTCGGCGACGATCCCCAGCACGCGCGCCTCGACGTCGTCGACGGCCGCGGGCGCCGGCGCGGGTGTCGGCGCCGGCTCGGCCGGCGCGGGCGCGACGGGCGCGACGGGCGCGACGGGCTCGGCGAGCTCGGGCGCGGGCCTCGGGGCGGCGGCGGGCGAGCCGCCTGTCCCGGCCGGCTCGCTCGCGGGCTCGGGCGGATCCTCGACCGGCGCGCCCAGCGGCACGGCCACCGGCCCGGGCGCGACCGCCGCGGCCACGGCCGCCGGGCCGGCGTCGGCGACGCGCAGCCGGTGCTGGACGACCTCGAGCCGGGGATCGTCGCGGCCCGCAACGCGCTTCAGCCACGCCGTCCAGACCGCGCGGTCGGCGATGCGGTAGTCGAAGCCGAGCTCGTCGGTCCGGCGGCGCCGGCCGTCGGGCGCCGGGGTCCAGCGCAGCAGCAGCACGGCGATCTGAGAGCCGAAGCCCGCTGCGAGGCGCAGCGAATACCGCACGGGGTAGGCGCCGCCGTGCGAGACGTTGAGCGCACCGAGGTCGGGATCGACCTCGCGGAAGTTCGGCACGGGCGGGACGACCCCCGTCTCGAGCGCCTTGACGGCCAGCACATCCTCGAGGCCGACACCCATCGGATGGCCGGTGAACCCCTTCGTGTTGGCGATGACGATCCGGTCGGCGTCCTGCGCGAAGACGCGGCGCAGCGCATCGATCTCGGCGGCCGCGCTGCCGCCGCGGGCGGGGGTGTACGTCTCGTGGGAGACGAAGAGCATCTCGCCCGCCATGTCCGCGCGCCGCGCGCCGCGCGCCTCGGCCTGGGCGACGACCTTCTCCATCACCGCGCCGATGTGGCCCACGTCGAGGCGGGTGCCGTGGAAGGCGGAGTTGGCGCTGGCGGAGCCGAGCACCTCGCAGATCGGCGTCAGGCCACGCTCGCGGGCCGCGTCGGCGCCCTCGACGACGAGCGCGGCGGCGCCCATGCCGATGATCATGCCGTGCCGGCGGCGGTCGAAGGGCAGCGCGGCGTCCTCGACGACGTCGTCGGTGGCCGCGGCGCCCGCGGCCAGGAAGCCCGCGCCGATCCAGCCCAGCAGCGTGTCGGAGGTCGCGTCGTCGGCGGCGACGACCACGACGCGCCGGCAGCGCCCGCCACGGATCCAGTCCTCGGCCAGCGCGACGGCCTGCGTCGTGCTCGCACACGCGGCGTTGACCTGGGTGTTCGGTCCGCGCGCGCCGATGAGCTCGGCGAACTGCGAGTGGCCCATGGAGAGGATCCGGAAGATGAAGCGCCGGTCGAAGTCGTAGGGCTCCTCCTCGAGCTGGTGGCGGAGATCGTGGATGCGGCGGTCGATCTCGGCCAGCACGACGGCGTCGGTCCCGTCGTGGTCGAGCATCCGCGCGCGCAGCGACTCGAGCGCGTCGAGGCGCTCCCGGCGCATCCGGTCGACCGTCTGGCGGCCGACCTCGCCGGCCATCTCCTCCAGGCCCGGGAAGGCGGACGCGAAGATCACGCCCGTGTCGTCGCGGAGCTCGTCGGGCAGCGACCAGCGGTCGGGCAGCTGCGTGCCGGTCGTCGTCGTCTTGTAGCGCAGGACGAGCGGCAGCCCCGCGTCGCGCAGCGCGTCGATGCCCGCCGCGATCGCGAGCTGCGTGGTGCGCCCGAGCGCGGCGACCCGGTCGGCCTCGACGCCGAACTCGCGCTCGAGGTCGAAGGCGCCCGCGCGCCCGGCCAGCTTGATGACGTCGTCCGGGCGGTCGATGCTCTCGAAGCTCGCGCCGCCTTCCTCGCCCTTGACCAGGCGCGTCACGTGCTTGTCGAGCATCTCGCGCCGCAGCCGCGCGGGGATGACGTCGATGCCCTGCCGGCCGTCGAGCAGCCGGGCGAGGTTGCCCTCGTCGAACACGTGCTCGCTGCCCGGCAGCCCGAGCGCCGCGCCGGTGACGACGACGGGCGCGGCGGCGCTCGCGGGCGCGCCGTCGCGCCCGCCCATGAGCGCGCGACCGCGCTCGAGGAACTCCGCGAACAACCGCCCGAGCTCGAGCAGCGCCCCTTCCTCGCGGTCCGTCCCCGAGGGCGCCGGGGTCGCGGCCGCGACCGGCTCCGCCGGCCGGCGGTCGGCGGCGCGCGCCTGGCCGGTGGCGCCCGCGCCCAGCGTGACCGCCGCGGGCCCGGCCGGGGCGAGCCCGACGCCCAGGCCCGCGGCCCACAGGCCGCACAGCGCCGTGTTGAAGGAGGCCACGTCGCCGGGCTTGGGGTGGTTCGTGGCCACCGAGAGCACGCGGTCGTCGCCGAGCACGTCGGAGGCGAAGCCCTGCAGCGCGCGCTTCGGGCCGACCTCGACGAAGATCCGCGCGCCCTCGTCGTAGAGGGTCCGCAGGCCCCTGACGAACTGCACGGGCGAGGCGACCTGCGCGGCGAGCAGGTCGAGCATCCGCTCCTGGACGCCGTCGCCGGTCGGGTACAGCTCGCCGTCGACGTTGGCGACGATCGGCAAGCGCGGGCCGCGCAGGCCCAGACGCTGCAGCGTCGCCCGCAGCGGCCCGCTGACCGACGCGACGATCTCGGTGTGGAAGGCGTGGCTGACCGGGAGCGGGATCGCCTGGTGGCCGCGCTCGGCCAGCGCGGCCATGGCCTCGCCGACGGCGACGGTGGCGCCCCCGAGCACGACCTGGTGCGTCGAGTTGACGTTGGCCAGCACGACGTAGCCGTCGATTCCCGCGACGATCTCCTCGATCTCCGGCAGCGGCGCCACGACGGCGGCCATCGCGCCCGGGTCCTCGACCAGCAAGCTCGCCATCTCGCGTCCGCGCGCGCTGACCGCCTCGAGCGCCGCCTCGAAGGAGAGCGCGTCGGCCGCGACGAGCGCCCCGTACTCGCCGAGCGAGTGGCCCATGACGAGGTCGGGCGTGATCCCGTACTCGCCGAGCAGCCGCGAGAGCGCGATGTCGACGGTGAGCACCGCGGGCTGCGTGATCTCCGTGCGGCGCAGCTCCTGCTCCGCGCGCGCCATGGCGCCCGCGTCGGCCGCGTCGGCGAAGACGATGTCCGAGAGCCGGCGACCCTCGAGCAGGCGAGCCATGATCGCGTCGGCCTCCTCGAAGAGGTCGGCCACGACCGGCTCGCGCGAGCGCAGGTCGCCCAGCATGTTCGGGTACTGCGAGCCCTGTCCGGTGAAGAGGAAGGCGACCTTGCCGGCCGCGCCGCTGCCGCGGTGGATCCCGCGGCCGCGCAGTGCGGGCCAGGCGGCCGGGTCGCCGGCCTGCAGCGCGCGCAGCGCCGTCGCGGCCTTGGCCACGAGCTCCTCGCCGTGGGCGAAGTCGATCGCGAGCCGCTCGGGCGCCCGGAGCGCCGCGGCGCTCGGCGCGGCCGGCTCGAGGTGACGGCCCTGGCGCGCCTCGGCGAGGGCCGTGCGCAGCTCGTTGGCGAGCCCCCCCGGGTCGTCGGCGCCGAGCACGAGCGCGCCGCGCACCGGCGCCTTCGCCGGCGCGGGCGCGGGCGCGGGGCCGGAGCGCGGGGCCGCCGGCACGCCGGTCGGCACGGAGATCGAGGCGCGGTTGCCGTTCGTGGTCAGGTGGCCCGGCACGTGCTCCTCCAGGACGACGTGGTAGTTGGTGCCGCCGAAGCCGAAGGCGCTCACCCCGGCGACGCGCGGCTGGCCGGGCGGGACCTCCCAGTCGCGCAGCTCGGTGTTGACGGCGAACGGGGACGAGGCCCAGTCCAGGTTGGGGTTGGGGCGCTCGAAGTTCAGGCTGGGGGGCAGCTCGCGGTGGTGCAGCGCGAGCGCGGCCTTGAGGATGCCGGACGCGCCGGCCGCGGCCTTGAGGTGCCCGATGTTCGACTTCACCGAGCCGAGCGCCACCGTGCCGGGCGCGAGCTGCGCGCCGGCGAAGGCCTCGATCAGGCTGCCGACCTCGACGACGTCGCCGACCCGCGTCGAGGTGCCGTGGCCCTCGACCAGGCTGCAGCGCTCGGGCGACAGACCGGAGCTGCGCCACGCGCGCTCGACGGCGAGACGCTGGCCGACGGGGTTGGGGGCGGTGATGCCCTTGCCCTTGCCGTCGCTCGCGCCGCCGATCCCGCGCACGACGGCGTAGACGCGATCGCCGTCGCGCTCGGCGTCGGCGAGGCGCTTGAGCACGAAGAGCGCGGCGCCCTCGCCCATGACGAAGCCGTCCGCGCCGTCGGCGTACGGGCGCGTCCCCGTCGGCGAGAGCGCCCCGATGGCGCAGAACTTCACGAACGTGGAGGGCCCCATGTTGCGGTCCACGCCGCCCGTGATCGCGACGTCGAACTCGTGCTCGACGAGACCCTCGATCGCCGCGTTCGTCGCTGCCATCGCCGACGCGCAGGCGGCGTCGATCGTGAAGTTCGGGCCGTGCAGGTCGAAGAGGTTGGCCACGCGCCCGGCCAGGCAGTTGCTGAGCTCCCCGGGCATCGTGTCCTCGCTGATCGGCGGCAGCCACGCGTCGAGCTTGCAGTGCAGCTCCGAGGAGATCGCCGTCCGCACGTCGGTCGGCAGCGCCGCGAAGCTCTCGCTCCGCCCGAGCTCGCGGGCGAGCTCGGGGAAGACGATGCGCAGCGCGGTCAGGTAGTGCTGCTCGCCGCCCATCGCGTTGCCGACGATGACCGCGGTGCGCTCGAGGTCCAGCGGGCGCTCGGGCCAGCCGCAGTCGGCCAGGGCCATGCGCGTGCAGGCGATCGCCCACTTCTGCGTGCCGTCCATGGCGTCGCTGACCTTGGGCGGCATCGGCAGCCGCCAGCCGAGCGGATCCCACTCCCAGTCGCGCACCCATCCGCCGATCTTCGAGTACGTCTTCTCGGGGACGAGCGGGTCGGGATCGTAGAAGAGCGCCGGATCCCAGCGGCTCGGGTCGACCTCCGAGACGGCGTAGTGGCCCTCGCGGACGTTGCCCCAGAAGGCCCCGGCGTCCGGCGCGTCGGGCAGGATCGCTCCGACGCCGACGAGTGCGACGGCGCGGTCGGCCGCGCTGCTATGAACGCCCGTAGACGGCATCGGCGATCGCGTCCAGGTCGGCGACGAGGCCGCCCTGGGCCGCCTGGATGGCGGGCAGGCCGAGGCGCGCGACGAGCCCCTCAGCGAGGGCGTGGTCGCCCGCGCCGGCGACCCAGCGCACCGCGTCCGTGGCGACGGTCAGGGCCACCTCGCGCGCGTTGGCGCGGCTGATGGCGGCCAGCGGCGCGGCCGCGAAGCGGCGCGAGAGCTTCTTTCCGAGCTCGTCATCGGCGCTGCGCGCGGCCCGGCGGGCGAGCGCGGCCGCGCCGTCGACGAGCGCCGCGAGCCGCCCGATCCGGAAAAGCACGTGCTGATGGCGGGTCAGGCGCCCGACGCGGCAGGCCTCGAGCATCTCGGCCAGGGCGTGGTGCGCGAGGGCCGCCACGTCGGCCCCGACCTCGGGCCGGCGGCCGTGCAGCTCCTCGAGCGCGCGCGCGGCGGCGTGGTCGTGGTCGCCGCGCGTCTTGAGGTGCTGCTGCCAGCGGTCGCGCGCGACCGTCATCTCCATGATCTCCGAGGTGCCCTCGTAGATCGTCGTGATGCGCACGTCGCGCCGGATCTTCTCGACGACGTACTCGTGGGTGTAGCCGTAGCCGCCGAGCGCCTGGATCGCGGCGTCGGCGGCCGCGCTGCCGGCTTCGGTGGCGAGGTACTTGGCGATCGCGCCCTCAGTGTTCAGGGCTCCGTCGCCGGCGTCGATGCGCTCGGCGGTCTGCTCGATCGCCGCGCGCGCGGCCTCCAGGCGCACGACGTGCGGGACGACTAGCTTGTGCGTGTAGCCCTGCTTGGTGGAGAGCGGGCCGCCGGCCTGGATGCGTTCGGTCGAGTAGGGCACGGCGCGGTCCAGCGCGGCCCAGCCGGCGCCGAGCCCGAAGGCGGCGACCATCAGGCGCGTGTAGCCGAAGACCTGCTGGGCCTGGACGAGCCCCTGCCCCTCGATTCCTCCGACGAGCCGGTCGGCCGGGACCTGCACGTCGTCGAGGAAGAGCGCCGCCGTGTTGCTCAGGCGAATGCCGTGCTTGTGCTCGGGATCGCCGCGCGTCAGGCCGGGGGCGTCGCCGTCGACGACGAACCAGGTCGGGCCGCCGGGCGCGAGGGCGAGCACGGTCGAGGCGTCGGCCACGCCGCCGTTGGAGATCCACTGCTTGGCGCCGTTGAGGACGTAGGCGACGACGGCCCCGTCGCCGAGCACGGGCCGGGCCGTCGTCTTCAGCGCGGCGAGGTCCGAGCCGGCATCGGGCTCCGTCGCGCCGTAGGCCATGAGGATGCCCTGCTCGGCGATCCGCCCGAGCCACAGCGCGCGCTGCTCGGCCGTGCCCCCGACCATGATCGGGTCGCTGCCCAGGAACGTGGCGAGCACGGAGGTCGCGATGCCGACGTCGACCGCCGCCATCAGCTCGCAGACGCGATAGACGTCGATCGCCGAGCCACCCATCCCGCCGTGTTCCTCGGGCACGAAGAGCAGCTGGACGCCCAGCTCCTCGCCGCACATGCGGCGGACGAGCTCCTCGGGGAACTCGTCGCGCTCGTCGAGCTCGATGATCCGGGCGTCGGACAGCTCGCGATGCGCGAACTCCTCGATCGACTCCAGCGTGAACGACAGGCTCTCGGCGTCGAGCCCGGCGCTGGCCGTTGTTGCTGTCACGGCGTCAGCCCTCTTCTCGAGACAGCACCACCTTCGTCCAGTCCGCCCCGCGCTCCATCCGGCGCTCCCCCCGTCCGGGGTGCGGGCAACTACGGTCTCGTCCTCGGCACGCGCACGGATGGAGGCCGGCGAGGCCGCCCGTTAGCGTGCGTGCCATGCTCACCTCTTCGCCGCTGTGGCCATGACGACGAGCCTCGCGCACGTCCGCGTCGGGGACGCCATGCACCAGGGGATCACCTCGTGCTCGGCGGACACGCCGCTGCGCGGCGTCGCCCGGCTGCTCGCGACGAAGCGCATCCACTGCGTCGCGGTCGCGGAGCACCCGCCGGCGAGCGTGGCCGATTGGGCGGTCGTCTCCGACCTCGACCTCGTCTCCGCCGCGGCCACGGACGACCTCGAGGCGCGCACCGCCGGCGAGATCGCCGCCACCGAGGCCCTCGTCGTCAGCGCCGCCGAGCCGCTGCAACGCGCGGCGCAGCTCATGGCCGAGCATCAGGTCGCCCACCTGCTCGTCGTCGACGCCGCCGGCGGTCGGCCCGTCGGCGTCCTCTCCACGCTGGACGTCGCGGGGCTGCTGGCCGGGAGCGAGGCGTCATGAGCGTCACCGCCGTCGGCCCGGTCGAGCTCGTCGGGGACGACGCCGAGCAGGCCGCGCGCCTGGACGGCTACGTCGAGCGCGCCAGCGCAGCGACGCGCGCGTTCCGGCGCCTGGACCAGGAGGCCGTGGACCGCATCGTCTGGGCGATGGTCGTCGCCGGCCTCGAGCACTCGCTCGAGCTCGCGCAGCTCGCCATGGAGGAGACGGGCTTCGGCGTCTTCGAGGACAAGGTGCTGAAGAACCTCATCGCGACCGAGTTCCTCTTCGACTACCTCAAGGACGAGCGCACCGTCGGGATCATCGACGAGGACCCGGAGCGCCGGATCCAACGCGTCGCCGAGCCGATCGGCGTCGTCCTCGCGCTGCTGCCGATCACCAACCCGACGTCGACCGCGCTCTTCAAGTCGATCGTCGCCGCCAAGACGCGCAACGCGATCATCTTCCGCCCCTCCGTCCGGGCGGCGCGCTGCGCGCAGCGCGCGATCGAGATCCTGCAGGAGGCCGGCGTGCAGGCGGGCCTGCCGCCCGACGCGCTGCAGGTCGTCCCCGACCCGTCGCTCGACGTCTCGCAGTACCTCTTCCACCACCCCGGCGTCAACTTCATCTGGACGACTGGGGGCCCGAAGGCCGTGGAGGCCACCAACGAGGCGGGCAAGCCGTGCATGGGCGTCGGCCCGGGCAACGCGCCGGTCTACGTGCATCGCAGCACCGACATCGCGATGGCGGTCGTCGACATCCTCATCTCCAAGACCTTCGACGCGTCGGTCATCTGCCCGGCCGAGCAGACGCTCGTCGTCGACGCTCCGATCCACGACGCGTTCGTGGCCGAGCTCGAGCGCATGGGCGCCCGCCTGCTGTCGCCGGACGAGGCCGGCGCCCTCGCCCCGCTGGCCTTCGAGCCCGACGGGCGCGCGCGGGTCGAGGCGCTGGGCCAGACGTGCACGAGCCTCGCTGCGATGGCCAGCTTCTCGGTCGACCCCGAGACGAAGGTCCTGCTCGCGCCGCTGCCCAGCGACCTGGCCGAGCTGGCCGTGCACCCGCTCGTCCGCGAGAAGCTGATGCCGGTGTTGGGGGTCGTGCGCTCGCCGAGCGTCGAACACGGGATCGCCGCCTGCGAGGTCGTCACCGAGCACGGCGGTCTCGGGCACACCTCGGCGGTCTACGCCAGCGACGACGCCGTCGTGGAGCGCTTCGCCGACGTCGTGCGCACCGGGCGCATTCTCGTCAACGCGCCGACGGCCGTCGGCGCCCTCGGCGGCATCTACAACGCGCTGACCCCCACCTTCTCGCTGGGCTGCGGCACCTGGGGCGGGTCGACCACCACCGACAACATCAACGTGCACAACCTGCTCAACATCAAGACCGTCTCGCACCGCCAGGCCCCGCCGCAGTGGTTCCGCGTCCCGTCGGACACGTACTTCAACGCCGGCGCGATCGACAGCCTGCGCGAGCTGCCGGCCGCCCAGGTGCTCATCGTCACCGACGCCGACACGGAGGACCGCGGCGTGATCGACGAGGTTCGCCGCCACCTCTCCACGAGCGCTGTTCGCATCTTCTCCGACGTGCACCCCGAGCCGACCGAGGCGCAGATCCGCGCCGGCGTCCAGGTGCTCGACCAGACGGACGCCGACCTTGTCGTCGCGGTCGGCGGCGGCTCGGTGCTCGACGCGGCCAAGGTGATGCGGCTCTTCCACGAGCACCCCGAGCTGTCACTGCGCGAGCTGGCGCTGCCCTTCCTCGATGCGCGCAAGCGCGTGGCCCGCTACCCGCAGGTCTCCCACCGCGTCCGCCTGGCGGCGGTGCCGACGACGTCGGGCACCGGTTCGGAGGTCTCGCCGGCGGCCGTGCTCACGGTCGACCGTTACAAGGTGACCCTCGTCGACTACTCGCTCGTGCCCGACACGGCGATCGTCGAGCCGCGCCTGACGCTGACGATGCCGCCCGGGCTGACCGCGGACACCGGCGTCGACGCGCTCACGCACGCGCTCGAGGCCTACGTCTCGATCTTCGCCTCGCCCTTCACCGACGCGTTCTGCCTGCAGGCGATCAACCTCATCCTCAACGCGCTGCCTCGCGCGGTCGCCAACGGCCACGACCTGGGTGCGCGGACCGACATGGCCAACGCGGCGACGATCGCCGGGCTCGCGTTCTCCAATGCGTTCGTCGGCGTCAACCACGGGCTCGCTCACGCGGTCGGTGCCCGCTTCGGCGTCGCCCACGGCCGCGCCAACGGCCTCTTCCTCGCGAACACGCTGCGCTACAACGCCGCCGTGCCGAGCAAGTTCATGCCCGCACCCGGCTACTCGGCCTACGTGGCCGGGGACAAGTACGCGCAGATCGCCTGGGTGCTCGGTCTCGGCGGGCGCTCGGAGGAGACCGCGCGCGAGCGCCTCTTCGATCGCATCGACGGGCTGCTCGCGGAGGTCGGCATGCCGCGCACGGTGGCCGACGTCGGGCTCGACGCGGGCGAGTACCGCGCGACGCTCGACGAGCTGGCCATGGTCGCCTTCGCCGACGCGAGCCTGCGCACGAACCCGCGCATGCCGCTCGTGCGCGAGCTGCGTGACCTGCTCGCCGCCGCCGCGCCGGACGGCTGAGCTGGTGGGCCTTCTCGCAAACGTTTGACCGCAAACGGCGGACGCCGATTCGGCCCAACGTCACGCGAAGGCCCACTACTAGGCCGTCGCCACGCCGCCCCCGCCCGCGAGCGCGCGCAGAACGCGCAGCTCGCCCAGCATCCCGTCGGTGGCGCGGGCGACGTCGGGCACCGCGTCACGGTCGGCGTGCACGCAGACGCAGACCTCGCCCGCGTAGGAGAACGCGGCCACGCCGACGGTGTGCTCGGCGGCCAGCGGCACGAGCGGGATCGCCCGGCGCATCGGCGCTCCGAAGGCGAAGAGCCGGTCCGGCGGCCCGGGGATGTTCGTGACCGTGACGTTGAACAGGCGCGTCGCGAAGAGCGTCCGGGCCAGCAGGGAGTGGAGCACCGGCGGGGCGAGCCCGGCGAGGTCCATGAGCGCGCGACCGCCCTCGGCCTGGTGGCCCGCCTTCAGCCGGGCGGTCTCCGTCCTGACGCCCTGCAAGCGGGCCTCGGGGTCCTCGGCCGCCACCGGCAGCTGGACGAAGAGCGACGTGATGCGGTTGCCGAGCTCCAGGTGCTCGGCGGCCGCGCGCAGGTTGACCGGCACCATCGCGCGCAGGCCGGCCGGCGGCGGCGCCTCGCCGCGGCTGAGAAGCAGCTCGCGCAGGCCCGCGGTGACGAGCGCGAGGACGACGTCGTTGACCGTGCCGCCGAGCCTGCGCCCGATCGTCTTGAGATCGCGCAGCGACACGTCGGCGACGGCGAGCCGGCGATGCTCGCTCAGGCGGACGTTGAGGCTCGTGCGGGGCGCCGCGATGAGCTCGTCGCGCACGAGCACCTCGGTCATGCCGCGAGCCGTGGCAACCGTGTCCGCGGGATGGCGGACGGCGTCGACGGCAGCGCCGGTGGCGGCGATCGGCATCGCCGCCAGCCGCCGCAGCCACCCGGAACCGGCGTCCTCCTCCACGGGGTCCGGGCGGGGACGGGTGGCCGCGCGGCGGGTGTGCGGCGTCGGGTCGAGCAGGGCGTTACCGACGTCGACCGCCCCGACGCCGTCCACGAGGCAGTGATGGGTCTTCGTGGCCAGCGCCCAGCGGTCCTCCGACAGCCCCTCGAGCAGGACGACCCGCCACAGCGGCCGGGCGCGATCGAGGCGATGCGACCAGAAGTCGCCCGCCCACTCGAGCAGCTCGCGCTCACCGCCGGGCGCGGGCAGCGCTGCCCGGGTCACGTGGGTCGCCAGGTCGAAGCGCTCGTCGGGCTCCCACCGCGGCCGGTGCAGGCGGCCGGTCGTGCGGCGCGAGAGCTTCTGGCGGTAGCGCGGCAGGGCGTCGAGCCGCCGGTCGACGTGACGGCGAAGGCGCGCGAGCGTCGGCGGCTTGCCGTTGGGGAGCGGGTCGAAGATGAGCATCCCGCCGATGTGCATGTGCGCCGTCGAATCGGCGTCCTCGAGCTCCAGGAAGGTGGCGTCGAGCGCTGACAGCTCCGCGTTGGGCGACATCACCCAAGCCTGTCAGGGTTGTGCGCCGCGAGCATCCGTCGCGACCCCCAACCGGGCCGCGGGATCTCCACGGATGGGTGCTCCACCGAGCGCGGTCCGCGGTCATGCGCGGCCGCTGTCAGGCGGACGTCTTGGCCGGGCCGCGACGCCGGCGCGTTCTCGCGGCCGGCCGGCCGGCCGGATCCGTCGGGCCGTCGCGTAGCAGCTCGCGCCAGCGCTCCGCGAGGACCTGCGCCGGCTCCGTGCCCTCGATGAAGTCGGTCAGCACGTGCAGGAAGCGCAGCGGATCGTCGAGGTGCGGGAAGTGCCCGGCGCGCTCGAAGACCTCGAGCCGGCTGCCCGGGACCATCGCGTGCGCGGCGCGGCCGTGGGCGACGGGGACGATCGGGTCGAGCTCGCCCCAGACGATGAGAAAGGGGATCGACCGGGCGAGGTACAGGCGGTCGGTCGCGTCGACCCGCTGGCCCCAGACGTCGACGATCGTCCGCAGCGTGTGCAGGAAGGCCGCCCGCGCGTCCGCGTCGGAGAGCGACGCGTGACCGCGCAGCACCTCCGCCAGGTCGGTGTGCACGCGTAGGCCGATACGGCCGAGCGCGCGACCCGCGAACCGCGTTGCGCCCAGCAGCCGATCGTCGGTCAGCAGGGGCAGGAGGAGCTCGGATCCCGGCAGGCTGGCCGCGCGGAGGAGCGCGTTGATGTCGCGCCCGAGGCCGCCGCTGCTCTCCAGAACGAGGCGCTCGCAGTGCTCGGGGAACTGGTATGCGAGCTGCATCGCGATGCCGCCGCCCAGCGAGTGCCCGACGAAGGTCGCGCGGTCGTGCCCGAGCGCGATCAGCAGGTCGCGGACGCCGCTGGCGTAGGCCCCGAGCGAGTAGTCCCCGCGCGGCTTGGCCGACTCGCCGTGGCCGAGCAGGTCGGGCGCGATGACCGTGAAGTGCTCGGCGAGGTAGGGCACCAGCTGCGCCCAGGTGGCCGACGTCGACGTGATCCCGTGGACGAGCACGAGCGCGGGCCCGCTGCCCGCCCCGCGGTAGAAGACCCGGTGGCCGTGCAGGACGATCTCGCGCAGGCCGTCGTCCGTGGCGCCGGTGACGGCGCCGTTGACCGGGCTGGGGCTCGGATCGGGCATCCGTGCAGTCTCGCGGGTACGCCGGCGAGCCGTCATCCGGTCCCGGCCCCCGGCGCCGGGGGGCGAAGTACCGACGCTCCCCCGGGCGGCTACGGCTCCAGGCGGAAGCCGAGGTCGGCCTCCACGTCGGCGACGTCCATCTGCGCCTTCTGGAGCTTCCCGGCGAAGTCCCAGTTCATCGACTGCCAGCGCGTGAACTGGTCGAGGACCCAGATCCCCGACTGGCGCGAGCCGTTGCCAGACCTGCCGTTGCCGCCGAACGGGAGATGGGCCTCGGCGCCGCTCGTGGAGTTGTTGACGCTCACCATCCCGGCGCTGACCTGCTCGCGGAAGCGGAAGCCGTGGCGGGGGTTCGTCGTGTAGATCGCGGCGCTCAGCCCGTAGCCGTGGCCGTTGGCCAGGGCGATCGCCTCGTCCCAGTCGCCGAAGCAGGCGACGCCGACGAGCGGCCCGAACGTCTCGGTGTTCGCGAGCTCGTCGTCGGCGCGGACGCCGTCGACGATCGTGGGGTGGACGAAGAGCCCGCGCTCGGGGTCGTCGCCGACGAAGCCCGCGCGCGGGTTGGCCGCCGTGATCCGCCCCGTGCCGCTCGAGCCGTGCAGCGCGTGGTGGTCGCGCACGAGCCCGAGCCAGTCGTCCTCGAAGCGCCGAAGGAAGCGCTCGTGGATCATCGGCCCGTAGAGGACGTCCTCGGCCGGGTCGCCGACCGCCGCCCGCCCGACGGCGCGCGCGAAGCCGGCCAGGAACTCGTCGTGCACGCGCTCGTCGACGATCACCGTCCCCAGCGAGGTGCAGCGCTGCCCGGCGGTTGCGAAGCCCGAGAAGAGCGCACCCTCGACGGCGAGGTCGAGCTCGGCGTCGGCCATGACCACGAGCGGGTTCTTGCCGCCGAGCTCGAGGCAGGGCGACTGCAGGTGGCGCCCGCAGAGCTCGCCGATCCGGGCGCCGACGGCGCTCGAGCCCGTGAAGCCGACCTTGTCGACGAGCCCGCCGGCGAGCGCCTGCTCGAGGCCCGCCGCGGTCTGCTCGCCGTCGGCCAGCACGAGGTTCAGCACGCCGTCGGGCAGGCCGGCGTGGAGGAAGAGCTGCGCGAGCGCCGCGGCCGTGGCCGGCGCGTACTCCGCGGGCTTCCACACGACCGCGTTGCCGCACAGCAGCGCGGGCACGAGGTACCAGCTCGGCACGGCGACCGGGAAGTTGCCGGCGGTGATGATGGCCGCGACGCCGACGGGCGTGCGGAAGGTGAAGAGCTGCTTGTCGGGCATCTCGCTCGGCACGGTCTGGCCGTAGAGGCGCCGGCCCTCGCCGAGGAAGAACGAGCAGGTGTCGACGATCTCCTGGACCTCGCCGAGCGCCTCGGCGTAGGGCTTGCCGATCTCGCGCGTGACGAGGCGCGCCAGCGCCTCCCGGTTGTCCTCGACGAGGCGGCCCAGCTGCTGGATCGCGCGGCCGCGGACCGGAGCGGGGACCGCCGCCCAGGCGCGCTGAGCGGCCCGCGCCGTCTCGCAGGCGGCGGCGAACGTCGCGGCGTCGCCGAGCGCGACGTCGGCGACGACCTCGTCCGTGCGCGCCGGGTTGGTCGAGGCGACGCGGCCTCCGGGCGCGCCGGTCGCTGCGTGGCCGGCGACGATCGACGCTACGGTAGGGGTGGCGGCGGCGGTCTCGGTCATGCGATCACGGTAACGCGCTGCCGCATCCCCATGCCGCTGCGTCAGGCCCTCGTCCTCCTCGCGCTCGGCGCGGTGCTCGCCCCCGGCGCCGCTCGCGCCGCCGCCCCCGGGATCAACATCGGGTACGTCGAGGCATCCCGCGGGCAGGTCGAGCGCGCCGCCCGCACGGGCGCCGACTATGCGCGGCTCTTCGTGCTGTGGTCCGACTTCCAGCCGAGCGGTCCGGGCCAGTCGGTCGCCGGCAGCCGGCTGGCCGAGTACGACGCCGCCGTGCGCCGGCTGCGCGCGGCGAAGGTCGAGCCGATCCTCGTCATCGTCGGCGCACCGGCATGGGCGAACGGCAGCAACGACCGCCTCGTCCCGCCCGCCGAGCCGTCGGGCTACGCGCGCTTCGCCGGCGCGCTCGCCCGCCACTTCCGCGGGCGCGTCGCCGCCTACGAGATCTGGAACGAGGAGGACGAGGCGGTGTTCTGGCACGCGCCGGTCGACCCCGCGCGCTACGCCGGGCTGCTGCGGGCGAGCTACTCCGCCGTCCGTGACGGCGACCCGGCGGCCAAGGTCCTCGTCGGCCCGCTCACGGGCAACAACTACGGCTTCCTGGCCGCGCTGTACGGCGCCGGGATCAAGGGCCACTTCGACGCCGTCGCCGTCCACACCGACACGGCGTGCCTGGACCGCGGGCCCGAGCGCTTCTACCGCGACCCCGGCGGCGCGGTCGGGCGCTTCACGTTCCTGGGCTACCGCTCCGTGCACGCGGTCATGACCGCCCACGGCGACGGCGCCAAGCCGATCTGGATGACCGAGCTGGGGTGGAGCTCGACCGGAGGCGCGACGTGCGAGCGCGGCGCCTGGGCCGGCCTCAAGCCGTCGGGCGTCTCGGCCGCCGCGCAGGCCGGCCACCTGCGCGCGGCCTTCCACTGCCTCGCGCGTGATCGCTACGTGCGGGTCGCCGCGTGGTTCACCCTCCAGGACGACCCGGCGCAGGATCCCGACGAGCTGCGCCACTACGGCCTGCTCGACGCGCGCGGCGCGCCGAAGCCCGCGTGGTCGGCCTTCCGCGCGGTGGCCACCCGCGGCGACACGCTGCGCGGCCCGTGCGGCGACTTCTCGGGCCCGCGCGTGCGCGTTCGCGCGCCCGTGGCCGGCCAGCGCTTCACGGGCGTGCTGCGGATCGTCGCCTCGGCCGGTGATCCCGCCGGCCTGGACCGCATCCGCCTGTTCGCCGACGGCCGGCGCATCAAGTCCTTCAGCGGGCCCGCGCTGGCCGGCGGGCGCGCGCGCCTGGACTGGACGGGCGCGCGCCGGCTGCGCCTCGGGCGCCACGAGATCAAGGTCGTCGCCTTCGACCGCGGCGGCAACCGCTCGACGCGGAGGATCGCCGTGACGAAGGTCGACCCGCGCCGGCTGCGGGCGACGCTGCGCACGCGCACGCGCATGTCCGGCCCGTTCTGCCGCGCGCGCACGTGCGGCGTGCGCGGGCGCGTCCTGGGCCCGCGCAGCGTCGCGGTCGACGGGCGCGTGCGCATCGAATGGCAGCGGCGCACGCGCGGGAGGTGGCGGGTCGCGCTGCGCAACTTCCGCACGGCGCACCGCCCGTTCGGCGTCCTGCGCACCCTCAACCACGGCGGGCGCTGGCGCGTGCGCGCGGTCTTCGAGGGCCAGGCGCCGCTGCGGCGCTCCGCGACGCGCCTGCGGGCGTTCCGGGTGGCGTAGTGACCGGCTCGGTCGTCGTCGTCGGCGCCGGCGTCTTCGGCGCCGCGCTGGCGCGCCACTGCGCGCTCGGCGACTGGGACGTCACGCTCGTCGAGCCGCTCGCCCCCGGGCACGTCCGGGCCGGCTCGGGCGACGAGTCGCGGCTCATCCGCTGCGCGCACGGCGACGACCCCTGGCACACCGCGAGCGCGCGGCGGGCGTGGACGCTGTGGCGGGCGATCGACCCCGCGCTCGTGGTCGGCGCGGGCGTCGTGTGGCTCGCGCGCTCGCCCGACGGCTGGGAGGCGGCGAGCGAGCGCGCGCTGCGCGCGCAGGCGATCCCGTGCGCGCGCGTCGACCCGGCCGCGCTCTTCCCGTCCCTGCGCGCCGACGACCTGGCGTGGGCGCTGTGGGAGCCCGAGGCCGGGATCCTGCGCGCCCGCGAGGCGACGCGCGCGCTCGCCGCGCAGGCGGTCGCCGCCGGCGCCGAGCTCGTGCGCGCCCGCGCCCGACCCGACGGCGCCGCCGCGCTGCTCGAGGACGGCCGGCGCCTGGAGGCCGATCGCGTCGTCTGGGCCTGCGGCGCCTGGCTGCCGGCGCTGTTCCCCCACGTCCTGCGCCTGCGCATCACCCAGCAGGACGTCTTCTACTTCGCCGCCGGCTCGGCGTGGCGGACGCCGGCCGTGCCGGGGTGGGTCGACTTCGACGGCGCGTTCTACGGCCTCGGCGACCTCGACGGGCGCGGCGTGAAGGTCGGGCCCGACGCGGAGGGACCGCCGCTCGATCCCGAGACCGCCGAGCGGCTGCCGCTGGCCGCGCACGAGGCGTCCGCGCGCGCGTACCTCGCGCACCGCTTTCCGGCGCTCGCCGGCGCCCCGCTGGTGGGGACGCGGACCTGCCAGTACGAGCTCACCGGCGACGGGCGCTTCGTCGTCGCGCCTCGACGGCCGCGTGTGGCTGCTCGGCGGTGGCTCGGGACATGGGTTCAAGCACGGCCCCGCGCTGGCCGAGCTCCTCGAGCGGTGGCTGGCCGGTGCCGAGCCGCCCGACCCCCGCTTCGCCCTCGGCGCGCGCACGGCGGCGCCCGGCGGGCTGCGCACCGCGGGCGCGCACGGCTGAGGCGGGGCCCCGTCCGGGGCGGGTCGTACGGTCCGGAACCCATGCGGTTGATCGTCGCCCGCTGCGAGGTCCGCTACACCGGCCGGCTGACCGCGGTCCTGCCCGAGGCGCTGCGCCTGCTCATGCTCAAGGCCGACGGCGCGGTCATGGTCCACGCCGACACGGGCGGCTTCAAGCCGCAGAACTGGATGACGCCTCCCACCGTCGTCGAGGAGGAGGGCAGCCCGCCGCGGCGGATCGTCGTCCGCAAGCGCGCGGGCGCGAGCGAGGATCGCCTCGAGATCGCGATCGCCGACGTGCTCTCCGACGTGACGCACGACATGGGCGAGGCCGCCGCGCTCGAGAAGGACGGCGTCGAGCGCGACCTCCAGGAGGCGCTCGCGGCCGCGCCCGCCTGGTGCGGCGAGGGCTTCCGGCTCGTGCGCCGCGAGTGGCCCACGGACATCGGTCCGGTCGACCTCATGTGCCGCGACGCGCGGGACGCCTGGATCGCCGTCGAGATCAAGCGCGTCGCGACGATCGACGCCGTCGAGCAGCTCGCGCGCTACCGCGAGCGCATCCGCCGCGACCCGGCGATGGCGGCCTGCCGCGGGGTCCTCGTCGCGCAGCACGTCAAGCCGCAGGCGCGCACGCTCGCGCAGGCGCGCGGGCTGACCTGCGTCGAGGTCGACCTCGACGTGCTCCGCGGCGAGCGCGAGCCCGACCTGACGCTGTTCGCGGCCTAGACTTCGCCCACCGTGGGCCCCGACCTGAGCTTCGCCGAGCAGCGCGTGCTCGGCTGCCTGCTCGAGAAACAGCGCACGACGCCCGAGCAGTACCCGCTCACGCTCAACGCGCTGCGCCTGGCCTGTAACCAGTCGACGAATCGCGACCCGGTCGTCGAGCTCGACCTGAGCGCGATCCGCCGGGCGCTCGAGGGGCTCGCGCGCCGGCGGTTCACGCGCCTGGCGGGTGCGAGCCGCGCCGCGAAGTACCGCCACCTCCTCGACGAGGCGCTCGCCGTCGACGCCGCCGACCAGGCGGTCCTGGCCGTCCTGCTCCTGTGCGGTCCGCAGACCTCGGGCGAGCTCAAGCTCCGCACGGAGCGCCTGCACCGGTTCGCCGACCCCGAGGCCGTCGACGCGCAGCTCGACGGGCTCATCGCCCGAGACGTCGCCGTGCGCCTCGAGCGCCGGCCCGGGCAGAAGGAGGTCCGCTACGCGCACCTCCTGGGCACCGAGGCGCCGGAGGTCGCCGACGCCGGCGCGCCGCCCGCCGAGCCGGAGCCGGAGCCGGAGGCGCCGGGCGAAGACGGCCTGGCCGCGCGCGTCGCCACGCTCGAGGCCGAGCTCCGCTCGCTGCGCGAGGACCTCGCCCGGCTGCGCGCCGACCTCGGCGCCTGACGCGGTCGGAGCTGGTGCGCCTGCGAGCAGGGCCTCCCGGGCCGGACGCGGCGCGGCGCGCGCCTCGCGAGCCCCGAGGTCGAGCGCTCGCTGATGGCAGGACCGGCGGTCGAGCCGGGCTCGACCGCGCACACGAAATCCCTGCGAGCGCCGCGATCGAGGCCTACGCTGGCGCCCATGGCGCGCCCGCCCCAGATCGTCGCCTTCGGCGGCGGCGGCTTCTCGATGGAGGCCGGCAACCCGTTGCTCGACGAGTACGCGCTGGCGGCCACCGGCGTCGAGCGCCCGCGCGTCTGCTTCGTGCCGACGGCTTCGGGGGACGCCGACCACTACATCGTGCGCTTCTACCGCGCGTTCGCGGCCGGCCGCTGCGAGCCCAGCCACCTCTCGCTCTTCCGCCGCGACCGCGGCGCGGGCGGCCTCGGGGGCGACCCCGCCGCGCACCTGCTCGAGCAGGACCTCGTCTACGTCGGCGGCGGCAGCGTCACCAGCCTGCTCGGCGTGTGGCGCGCGCACGGCCTCGACGCGGTGCTGGCCGAGGCCTGGCTGCGCGGGGTCGTGCTCTGCGGGCTCAGCGCCGGCTCGCTGTGCTGGTTCGCCGAGGCGGTCACGGCCTTCCACGGGCCGCCGCAGCGGATCGACGGGCTCGGCATGCTGCCCTACTCCAACTGCGTGCACTACGACGGCGAGCCCGCCCGGCGCACGGAGTACCGGCGCTTCGTGGCCGACGGGATGCGCGGCGGCTTCGCCGCCGAGGACGCGACCGCGCTGCACTTCGTCGGCACCGAGCTGCACCGCGTCGTCGCCTCGCGCCCCGGCCGCCACGCGTGGCGCGTGGAGGTCCGCGACGACGAGCTCGTCGAGGAACCGCTGGCCGCCGACCTGCTCGGCGCGCCCGCCGTGGCCCTCGCGGCCGCGTGAGGCCCCGTACGATCCTCGCCATGGGCGGCGGGGGCTTCACGATGGAGCCCGACACGCCCGCGCTCGACGAGTTCGTGCTCACGCTGGCGGAGCGCCGCGAGCCGCGGATCCTCTTCCTGCCGACCGCGAGCGGCGATCCGCGCGAGCAGATCGGCCGCTTCCACGCGGCCTTCGACGACCGCCCGTGCGAGCCCTCGGTGCTCTCGCTCTTCCGCCTGGCCGAGCTGCACCGGCCGCTGCGCGACATCGTCCTCTCCCAGGACGTCGTCTACGTCGGCGGCGGCTCGATGCGCAACCTCCTGGCGATCTGGCGCGTCCACGGGCTCGACGCGCTCCTGCGCGAGGCATGGGAGCGCGGGATCGTGCTCGCCGGCCTGAGCGCGGGGGCGATGTGCTGGTTTCGGGGCGGTGTGACGACGTCGTTCGGGGCGCCCGAGCCGACGAGCGCGCTCGGGCTGCTCCCGGGCTCGCTCTCCGTCCACGCCGACGGCCAGCCCGCGCGGCGACCGGTCTTCCTGCGCGCGGTGGCCGACGGGACGCTGCCGGCCGGCTACCTCGTCGACGACGGCGTCGGCCTCGTCTTCGGCGACACCGCGCTGCAGCGCGCGGTGTCCTCGCGCCCGCACGCGCGCGCGACGCGCGTGGAGCGCGTCGACGGCGGCGTCGTCGAGACGCCGGTGCTGCCGCGCTTCCTCGGCCGCGACGAGCACGCGCCGCCGCCCACGCCGTTCGACATCCAGGAGTTCCGCCGCGCGCGCTACGGCTCGTCGGGGCGCGACTGACCCCACACGGTGGCCAGCAGCGAGCGTGACCCGCCGCGGTCGCGGTGCTCGCAGAGCGTGACGCCCTGCCACGTGCCGAGCGCGAGGCGCCCGCGCGCCACGGGCAGCGACAGCGACGGCCCGAGCAGCGAGGCCTTGACGTGAGCGGGCATGTCGTCGGCCCCCTCGAGGGTGTGCTCCCAGGGGAAGCTCTCGGGGACGGCGTCGTCGAACCACGTGCGCAGGTCGCGCCGTACGTCGGGCGAGGCATTCTCGTTGAGGGTCAGCGCCGCCGACGTGTGGCGCAGGAAGAGGTGACAGAGGCCGACCTCGAGCTCGGCGAGCTCGGGCAGCGCGCGCTCGACCTGGTTGGTGACGAGGTGAAACCCGCGCGGGCGGGGCTCGAGGCGGATCTCACGCTGCAGCCACATCGGGCGCGCATCGTGCGACGCGCAGGTCGACGCGGTCGCCGCGAAAGGGAACCCCCTCCTCGTCGAGCAGTGCGCGCTGACGGGCGCCCTTGGCCAGCGAGCCGTCCGCGCGCACGACGCGGTGCCACGGGACGCCCGGGTCGGCGCAGCCGGCGAGCGCCCAGCCGGCGCGTCGCGGCGCGCCCGGGCACAGATCGCCGTAGGTCCGCACGAAGCCGGGCGGGATCGCGCGGACGCGATCGAGGATGACGTCGGCGGCGAGGGGCAAGCCCACATCGTGACGATACGCTGCCCCGCCATGCGCCGGGGCACGCAGCGGTCTAGAACACGACCGTCCGGCTGCCGTGCACGAGCACGCGGTCCTCGACGTGCAGCGCGACGGCGCGCGCGAGGACCGTGCGCTCGATGTCGCGCCCGATGCGCTCGAGCGCCGCGACGCCCTCGCGGTGGGTCACGCGCGCGACGTCCTGCTCGATGATCGGGCCGGCGTCGAGGTCCTCGGTCACGTAGTGGGCGGTCGCGCCGATGACCTTGACGCCGCGCTCGAGCGCCCGGCGATAGGGGTCGGCGCCCGCGAACGCCGGGAGGAACGAGTGGTGGATGTTGATCACCGGGGCGCCGAGCGCCTCGAGGAACTCCCCGCTGAGGATCTGCATGTAGCGAGCGAGGACGACGAGGTCGAAGCGATCGGCGAGCAGCTCGAGCATGCGCCGCTCGGCCGCCGGCTTGCCGCCGGGCGGCACGGGCACGTGCACGAAGCGCGCCCCGAAGGCCTCGACGTCGGGCGCGTGGTCGTGGTGGTTGGAGACGACGAGCGGGATCTCGCACCGCAGCTCGCCGCGGCGCCGGCGCCAGAGGAGGTCGAGCAGGCAGTGGTCCTCGCGCGAGACGAGCACGGCGACGCGCGCCGGGCGGGCGGCGTCGCGGAGGCGCCAGTCCATGCCGAAGCGCTCGCCGACCTCGGCCCCGAAGGCCTCCGCCAGGCCCGCGTCGAGGGCGGGCAGCGTGAAGGCCATGCGCATGAAGAACGTGCCGCCCTCGGGGTCGGTCGAGTGCTGGTCGGAGCGCACGATGTTCGCGCCGTGAGCGGCGAGGAACCCCGAGACCGCGGCCACGATCCCGTGACGGTCCGGGCAGGAGATCAGCAGCCGGGCCTCCACGGCGCTCCGACGCTACGCGCCCGCGCCGGCTCGCTCGACGATCGCCTCGAGCGCGGCCGGCACGCCCGCCAGCCGGCGCACGCGCAGGGCGCCGGGCGGCGGCTCGCGCTCGTCGTCGCCGGCCGCGATCCAGACCGCTCCGAGCAGGCCGGCTCGGAGCGCGCCACGGACGTCGAACTCGACGTGGTCGCCGACCATGACGGTCTCGCGCGGCGCGGCGCCCAGGAGCTCGAGCGCGGCCGCGAAGGCGGCGGGGTCGGGCTTGGCCACGCCGATCTCCTCGGAGATCGCGATCGCGTCGAGCTGAGGCTCGAGCTCGAGAACGTCGACCTTGTGGCGCTGCATCCACGACGGCCCGTTGGTCAGCAGCGCGGTGCGCACGCCCGCCGCCCGCAGCTCGGCCAGCAGCTCGACGGCGTGCTCGACGAAGCGCGCGCGGTCGAGCTGCGCGTGGCGCAGCGCGAGCGTGCGCTCCACGAGCGCCTCGCTCGGCGCGCCCCACGGCGCGAGCGTGTCGTTCAGATGCGCGCGCCGGTAGCCGTCGATGTCCAGGCGTCCGCTCAGGACCCCGTCGTAGAGCGTCTCGCGGGCGGCGAGCCAGCGCGCCCGCATCGCGGTCGCGTCGACGGCCGGCAGCTCCTGGTGGACGGCCGCGCACAGCTCGGACCACATCTCGGCCTCGAGGCCCGCGGCGTCGTGGAGCGTGTCGTCGAGGTCGAAGACGACGGCGGCGGGCAGCGTCACCGCTCGCCCGGCAGCTTCGCCGGGTAGAGCGAGACGGGCTGGGCCAGGTCGAGCGCGGTGCGCAGGATCCGGTTCTGCTCGGCGGTGTGCGCGACGGGATAGCCCTCGCCCGGCGACGCCCGCTCCGGCCGCCCGATGTAGCCGAACTTCAGGTGCGGCGGGAGGATCTGCATGAGCCGCGGGGACATGTGGGCGCGAGCGCCCATGTTGCGCGGCTCCTCCTGGACCCAGACGACCTCGCGCAGGTTCGGGTAGGTGCCGACGAGCTCGCGGAGCTGGCCCTCGGGGAAGGGGTAGAGCAGCTCGACGCGGCCGATCGCCACCCCCCGGTTGCCCTCGCGCGCGGGGTGGCCGACGAGGTCGTAGTAGATCTTGCCCGTGCAGAGCACGAGCCGCACGACCTCGTCCACGGGCACGCGCGGCTCGCCGAGGACGGGGAAGAAGCGGGTGTCCGAGAGGTGCTCGACCCGGTTGGTCGCCTGCGACAGGCGCAGCAGCGACTTCGGGGTCATGATGATGAGCGGCCGCTGCTTGGCGACGCGCGCCTGACGGCGGATGAGGTGGAAGTACTGAGCCGGGGTCGTGAGGTTGGCCACGCGGAGGTTGCCCTCGGCGGCGAGCTCCAGGAAGCGCTCGAGGCGCGCGCTCGAGTGCTCGGGGCCCGAGCCCTCGTAGCCGTGGGGGAGCAGCAGCGTGAGCCGCGACGTCTGGCCCCACTTCGCCAGCCCGGAGACGATGAACTGGTCCACGACGACCTGGGCGGCGTTGACGAAGTCGCCGAACTGCGCCTCCCACAGCACGAGCGTGTCGGGCGCCTCGGCCGAGTAGCCGTACTCGAAGCCCAGGCAGCCGACCTCGCTCAGCGGCGAGTTGTGCAGCTCCATCGGCGCCCGCGCGTCGGGGAGGCTCTGGATCGGGCAGATCGTCTGCCCCGTCCGCGCGTCGTGCAGGACGAGGTGGCGCTGGGAGAACGTCCCGCGCTCGACGTCCTGGCCGGTGAGGCGGATCGGCGCGCCCTCGGTCAGCAGCGACGCGAACGCGAGCTGCTCGGCCTGCGCCCAGTCGATCCCGCCGTCGGCGCCGAGCGCCGTGCGCCGGCGCTCGAGCTGCTTGACGAGCTTGGGGTGGACCGTGAAGCCGTCGGGCACCCTGAGCAGCGCGTCGTTGAGCGCTCGCAGGCGGTCGGCCTCGACCGCGGTCGCGATCTCGGGCGAGGGCGAGCGGTCGAGCTGGTACTCGCCCGTGGGCTGCTCGACCGTGCCTGCGTCCTCGGCGGCCCGGATCTGAGCCTTGAGCTGCTGGTGCAGGCGCGTGAGCTCGTCCCAGACCTCCTGGTGCTCGCGCTCCACGTCTTGGAGGCCGACGACGTCCGCGGCCACGAGCTCCTCGGCCCACAGCTCGCTCACGCGCTTCTTGGACTTGATCGTCACGTACATCTCGGGCTGCGTGTACGCGGGCTCGTCGGCCTCGTTGTGGCCGAAGCGGCGGTAGCCGATGAGGTCGAGGACGACGTCGTTGCCGAACTCCTGGCGGAACGCGAAGGCGAGGCGCACGGCGGCGATGCAGCCCGCCACGTCGTCGGCGTTGACGTGGATGATCGGGACGTCGTAGCCCTTGGCGATGTCCGCGGCCCAGCGCGTGGAGCGCGCGTCCTCGGGCTCGGTCGTGAAGCCGATCTGGTTGTTCTGGATGAGGTGCAGCGTCCCGCCGACCTTGTAGCCGTCGAGAGCCTGGAGGTTGAGCGACTCGGCCACGACGCCCTGCCCCGGGAAGGCGGCGTCGCCGTGGACGACGATCGGGACGGCGGCGTTCGTGTCGCGGTGGGCGTGCGGACCCTGGCGCGCGGTCTGGGCGGCCCGCGTGGCGCCCACGACGACGGGGTGGACGTACTCCAGGTGCGATGGGTTGGACTCGAGGTTGACGAGGATCCCGTCGCCGCTGGGCAGCTCGTAGGTCCCCTGGGCGCCGTGGTGGTACTTGACGTCGCCCGTGCCCCCCTGGGGCAGGGAGGTCACGGGCTCGAGCGTCGAGGCGCCCTCGAACTCGGCGAAGATCGTCGCGTAGGGGCGGCCGAGGTTGTGCGCGAGCACGTTGAGGCGCCCGCGGTGGGCCATGCCGACGACGACCTCGCGCGCGCCGTCGGCGGCGGCGAGCTGGATCATCTCGTCGAGCATCGGCACCGTCATGTCCACGCCCTCGACGGAGAACTGCTTCTGGCCGAGGTAGGCCTTGTGCATGAAGCGCTCGAAGGCGTCGACCTCGACGAGGCGCTTGAGCAGCGCGCGCTGCTCGTCGCCGGAGAGCGGCTTGCGGAACTCGCCGGACTCGATGCGCTCGCGCAGCCACATCCGCTGGCGGTGGCTGGCGATGTGCTCGATCTCGTAGGCGATCGTGCCGCAGTACGTCTCGCGCAGGTGCGGCAGCGCGTCGGCCAGCGTCGCGCCGGGCACGTACATGCGCAGGATCTGCGCCGGGATCCGCGTCATGATCTCCGGCGTCAGGCCGAGCGGCTCGGGATCGAGCGCCGGGTCGCCCTCGGGCTCGGTGCCCAGCGGGTCCAGCCGCGCGGCCAGGTGGCCGTGCGTGCGGTGGGCCTTCAGGAGCGAGGTGGCCGCCTGGACGGCCTGGAGCATGGTCTCGTCGACCGGCGCGGGCGCGGCCGGGACGGCGGCGGGCGCGACCGCGGCCGGCGCGGCCGGCGCCGGCGCCACGGGCGCGGCCGGCGCCGCCGGCGCCACGGACGCCGGGCCGAGCTCGACCCCGAGCGAGGCGAAGACGCTCTCGTAGAAGCCCTGCTCGCCCTGGAGGTAACCCTCGACGGCCTGCAGGAAGCGCCCCGACTCGGCGCCCTGGATGATCCGGTGGTCGTAGGTCGAGGTCATGGTCATGACCTTCTCGGCGCCGATGACCCCGCCGATGCCCGCCAGGCCGGGCGGGTAGGCGATGGCGCCGGTGGCCACGATCGTGCCCTGGCCGGTCATGAGTCGCGGCACGGAGGCGATCGTCCCGATCCCGCCCGGGTTCGTGAGGCTCAGGTTCGCGCCCGTGAGGTCGTCGGCGCCGAGCGCGTTCGTGCGGGCCTTGTCGATGAGCGCGTCGAAGGCGGCGCGGAAGTCGGCGAAGGCGAGGCGCCCCGCGTCGCGGATGACCGGGACCATGAGCGTCCGCGAGCCGTCCTTCTTCTCGACGTCGACGGCGATGCCGAGGTGCACGGCACCGTCGTCGACGCGGTAGGGCTTGCCGCCGTCCTCGTCGAAGTGGTGGGCCATGACCGGCAGGTCGTGCTGCGCGGCCCGGGCGATCGCGTAGGCGATCAGGTGCGTGAACGAGACCTTCTCGCCCGCCTCCTTGAGCTGGCGGCGCCGGCCGTCCATGGCGGTGATCGTGAGCGTCCGGAACGAGGTCGCCGTCGGGATCGCCCGGCTCTCGTCCATGTAGCGCGCGAGCATCGCCGCGCCGCCCTTGATGAGCGTGCGCTCCGCGGCGGCGGCGGCGGGGGCGGCGCCGTCGCCGGCGTCGAGGACGTCGGCCTTCGTGATCCGCCCGCCCGGGCCGGTGCCCGTGACCTCGCGCAGGTCGATCCCCTCGGCCGCGGCGACGCGCGCGGCGACGGGCGAGACCTTGGCGTCCTCGGGGACCGCCGCCGACGGCGCCGGGGCCCGCACGGGCGCGCCGTTGCCGTCCGGCGTCGACGCGGCGACGGCGCCCTGCGCCGGGGTGCCGGTGCGCATGCGGGCGATGACCTGGCCGACGGAGACCGTCTCGCCCTCCTCGGCCAGGAGCTCCGTGATCGTGCCCGCGGCCGGCGCGGGCAGCTCCATGTCGACCTTGTCGGTCGAGAGCTCGACGACGGTCTGGCCGTCCCGGACGGCATCGCCGGGCTTCACCGACCACTCGAGGATCGTCCCCTCGCTCACCGACTCGCCGCCGGCGGGGGTGACGATGTCGAGGATCCGCTCCTCCTCCTCGGCCGCCGGCGCGCCCGGCTGATCGGGCGCTGCGGGTCTCGCGCCGTTGCCGGGCGCGATCTCGGCGAGGACCTCGCCGACGGCGACCGTGTCGCCCTCGGCGGCGAGGATGCGCACCACCGTGCCGGTCGTCGGGGCCGGGACCTCGGCGTCGACCTTGTCGGTCGAGATCTCGACGAGGACCTCGTCGGCCTCGATGCTGTCGCCCTCGCGCTTGTGCCATTCGAGGACGGTGCCCTCGGTCACCGACTCGCCCATCTGCGGCAGGATGACCTGCACTGTCGTGTTGACCGCCATTGCTCTGTAAGGACGGACTCTACCGCGCGCCCTTGCAGAAGAGGTTAGGCGCCGTTAGGCCGCCGCCGCCCGGCGCCGGCGGTCCTCGCGCACGAACTCGTACGAGCCCACGAACGGCCCGATCGCGCCGATCACGGCGACCGCGACCCCGAGCCGCAGCGGGATCACGCTGGCGCGCACGGCGGCCAGGCAGAGGACGCACATGGCGATCCAGCCGAGCCCGTGGGCGAGGCCGAAGACGAACTCGGCCCCGTGCAGGCCGGGCACGAGCCAGACCACGAGCAGCGTGAGGTAGATCGCCGAGTGGGTGAACGAGAGCCGCTCGAGCGCTCGGAACGAGAGGCTGCCGGGGAACGGGCCGGTCGGGCTCGCCTCGCGGCGGCGGGGTCTCACCGGCCGCTTCCGTCGTCGCGCATGACGAGCTCGGCGACCCGGCGCAAGGGCGCGTCGGCCTCCGCCGGCCAGTCGCCGGGATCGGGTGGCCACCACGCGAAGGCGTCGTGCTCGGCGTCGGGGACGATCTCGGCGCCCGCCGGCAGCCAGGCCTGGCCGACGAACATGACGAGCTCGTGCGGCAGGCGCACGAGCGCCTCGCCCCGCAGGCGCTCGGGTGCGACCGACCACTCCTCTCGGAGCTCGCGCTCGAGCGTCCGCACCGGGCTCTCGCCGACGTCGACCGCGCCGCCCGCGCCGAGCGCCCAGCGCCCGGGCCACGACGCCAGCCAGCGCGCGCGGCGACCGGCCAGCCAACGGCCGTCGTGGTCGCGCGTGACGCAGAGCGCCGCGACCGAGCGCGAGGCGTCGCCCGCGACGAGGCGCAGCGCCCACCGCACCGGCTGCAGCTCGAGCGCGAGGTGCCCCCCCTGCTCGCGGTGGCCCGCCAGGCGGGCGGCGAGGCCGTCGTGGGAGGGCGAGCCGCGCTCGCGCAGCTCGGCGAGCGCCGCGTCGGCGGCCGCGACACGCTCGGGCGGCGCGGCGAAGGGCTCGTTCGTCCAGCTGACCTGGACCTGGGCGGGCTCCCAGGGCCCCAGGGCCAGGAGGGCGGGCGCGGCGGGTGGCATGCCTGGCTGAGGGTACGCGGCCGTCCTCCGCGTAGGCTCGCTCCGCTGGTGCGGGGACGGCTAACCTGCGGGCATGAGCGCCGAGGCCAAGAACTTCGAGGCGATCACCAGGGCGAAGGCCGACCACAACGCCAAGTGCCCGTTCCCCCCGCACACCGTGCGGATGAACCCGTTCGAGATCGAGCGCATGCAGTGGGAGGAGGGCGACGTCATCGCGGGCCTCGTGCTCGAGGGCGATCCCAAGGTCGGCACGGGCGCCTTCCGCCTCGTGTGCGACGGCATGGAGCCGCCCGAGCTCGAGATCGAGGAGACCGACGTGATCTCCGCGCCGACCGAGCCGCTCGAGGTGCCCGTCGGGCCGGTGCGCGAGGGCACGCCGACCACCCAGGCCGTCCTCGGCGCCGGCGCCGAGCTCATGCGCGGCCGCGGCCGCGTCGCGGCGAGCTCAGACCGACAGCGGGCGCCCGAAGGCGTGCTCGAAGAGCTCGACCTCGCGGCCGGCCGCCCAGCGTGACACGCGGTCGTCGCCGGCGCTGACGAGGCGCAGCTCGACGCCGTCGTGGTTCAGCTCCGCGTGGGCCTCGCGCACGAGCTGGTCGCGCGAGCGCTCGAGGTCCTCGGCCAAGCGCAGGAGCGCCGACATCCGGTCCAGCCGGCCGGCGTCGCCCTTGACGGCCAGCGCCTCGAACGGCCCGAACGACGGGACGCCCTTGCGGTGGTAGCGCACGGCCTGGCCGATGAGCGCCACCTCGCGCTGGGTGAAGCCGGCCAGGCCCGCGTTGAAGACGAGGTAGCGCGAGTGCTTGTGGTGGTCGTCGTAGTCGACGGTCATCCCGATGTCGTGCAACGCGCACGCCGCCCACAGCAGCTCGCGCTCGTGTGGGTCGCCGCCGTGCAGCCCGGCGGCCGCGAGCTCGTCGAAGAGCCCCAGCGCGAGCGCGATGACGTGGGCCACGTGCGGGTTGGCGCCCGGGTCCATCCCGTACTGGGCGGCGAGGTTGACGACGCTGTCGTGGCGGACGTCGGCGAAGAGCGGCGGATCGCCGGGGAGGTGACGCGCGAAGAAGACCCCCTCGCGGAGCCCCGCCTCGGTGATCTCGAGCCCGTCGAAGCCGCCGCGCTCGACGACGCCCTGGACGACGATCGCGCCGGCGAGGATGAGGTCGCCGCGCGACGGCTTGATCCCGGGCATCCGCGAGCGCTCGGCCGTCGTCATCCTCGCGAGCTGCTCGACGAGGTCGTCGAGCTCGTCGCGCGCGAGCACGTAGCCCTGGACGCCGAACTCCGGGATGCCGAGGTGGCGCTGGGCCGCGGCGGCGAGGTTGCGCACGGTCCCGCCGATCCCGACGAGCCGCCCCGGGTGCTCGGCGAGCCACGGCGCGCGGTCCAGCTCGGAGGCGATGTGTGCCCGCAGCTCCTTGAGCTGCTTGGACTTGGCCGGACCGTCGCCGGGCAGGAAGCGCTCGGTCGTGCGCACCGCGCCGAGCGTCCAGGACTCCAGCTCGCGCGCGCGCCGATCCTCGACGGCGACGAGCTGCATCGAGCCGCCGCCGAGGTCGAGCGTGACGCCGTCGGTCAGCGTGCTCGAGTTGACGGCCGCGAGGTAGCCGAAGCGCGCCTCGTCCTGCGTCGAGAGCACGCGGACGTCGAGGCCGGATGCGGGCTGGGCGCTCTCGAGGAACTCGGCGGCGTTCGACGCGTCGCGGATCGCGCTGGTGGCCACCGGCATGATCTCCTCGCCGCGCAGGCCGGCGGCGCCGCAGAAGTGCGCGAAGACTCCCATCGTCGCCTGCGCGCGCCACATCCCCGCCTCGCCGAGACGCCCGGTGGCGGCCAGGCCCTCGCCGATGCGCACCGCCTCGGAGATCTCGTCGGTGCGCTTCCACCAGCCGTCGCGGGCCGTGAACACGACGAGGCGGAACGTGTTCGACCCGAGGTCGATGACGGCGAGGCGCGCCATGACCGCGCAGGCTAGTGTGCCTCGGCCACCCGCGGGCGGCCGAGGCACACCGTGCTGCTACGCGGCCTCGACGGCGACCGCGACGGCGCGCTCGCGGCGGCCCAGCGCGGTCGCAAGCACGCCGAGGAGGGCGGCGGCGAGCGAGACCCAGATCGCGGCGTGGAAGCCGTCGAGCAGCCCCTGGGCGGTGCCATCGGACGCGCCGTTGGCGTTGGCGACCGCGGTGACGATCGCGAGCACCAGGGCGCCGCCGAACTGGAAGGACGTGTTGACCAGGCCGCCGGCGAGGCCCTGCTCCTCGGGCGCGATGCCGTTCGTGGCGGCGATGTTCAGCGGCCCGTAGGCCAGCCCGAAGCCGAGGCCGCCGAGGATGAACGTCGGGAGCATGGCCAGCACGTACCCCGAGTCGAGGCCGATCGGCAGGAACAGCGCGTAGCCGATCGTGATCGAGGCCAGGCCGGCCGCGATCACCCGCGTCACGCCGAAGCGGGAGACGAACGGAGCGACCCGGGGCGCGAGCGTGGCCACGATCAGGCCGGCCGGGAACAGCGCCAGCCCGGTCTCGAGCGCAGTCCAGCCGCGCGCCTGCTGCAGGTACAGCGTGAGCATGAACTGGAAGCCGAACCAGCTCCCGATCAGCGCCATCGCGCCGAGGTTGGCGCGCACGAGCGAGCCCGAGCGCAAGATGCCCAGCCGCACCAGCGGCGCCTGGCTGCTGCGCTCGATCACCACGAACATGGCCATGATCGCCGCGGCGATCGCCAGCGAGCCGAGGGTTCGGAGCGAGCCCCAGCCCGCGTCGGGCGCCTCGACGACGGTGAACACCAGCAGCAGCATCGCCGCCGTGACGGTCACCGCGCCGGCGAGGTCGAACCTGCGCGCCACGCTCACGACGCGGTTGTCGGCGGGGACGAGCAGCACGGCGCCGACGAGCGTCGCCAGGGCGAACGGCGCCGGCAGGAAGAACACCCAGCGCCAGCCCAGCTCGGTCAGCAGCCCGCTGAACACGAGGCCCAGGGACCAGCCGGTCGCGCCGGTCGCGGTGTAGACCGCGAGCGCCTTGTTGCGAGCGGGGCCCTCGGCAAACGTCGTCGTGATGATGGAGAGCCCTGCCGGCGCCGTGAACGCCGCGCTGACGCCCTTGATGAAGCGCGTCGCGACGAGCAGCGCGCCGTCGTTGGCGAGGCCGCCGAGGGCGGAGGCGACCACGAACACGCCGAGCGAGATGACGAACATACGTCGCCGGCCGAGAAGGTCGGCCGCGCGGCCGCCGAGCAACAGGAAGCCGCCGTAGCCGAGGACGTAGCCGCTCACCACCCACTGCAGCGAGCTCGTGGACATGTCCAGGTCGGTGCGGATGGAGGGGAGAGCGACGCCGACCATCGAGACGTCGAGCGCGTCGAGGAAGAGCGCGCCGCACAGGACGAGCAGCGCGGCCCACGCGCGCCCGGTCAACCGATCGGTGCTCGTCGTCGTGGAAGCGGAGGGAGATGCCATTGCGAAAAGATACATGCGTAGACAAGCATTGTCTACGCATGAATTGTACTCGCAAATATTGTTGACGCGCGGTATAATGTTCGTCGCGATGTCCCCGCCAAACAACGATCAGGCGTTGCTCGGTGCTTGGCACGAGCTTGCCGATCGGCACGCGTGGGTCGTGTCCGCGCTGGAGCGCTCGCTGAAGGTCAACCACGGCCTCGGGGTGATGGAGTTCGAGGTGCTCGAGCGGCTGGCGTCGTCGAAGGGCGACCAGTGCCGCATGCAGGAGCTCACCGAGGTCACGCACCTCAGCCAGAGCGCGCTGTCGCGGCTCGTGGGCCGGCTTGAAGCGGAGGGCCTCGTGACGCGGGCGATGTGCCCCGACGACCGGCGCGGGATCTTCGCGCACATCACCGACGCTGGCCGCGAGCGTTACGAGGCCGCGCGCCCCACCCATCGCGCGGTCCTCGCAGAGACGCTGGACCTCTAGCGCCGCTCGATGATCTCGATCCGGTAGCCGTCGGGATCTCTAACGAAGCACAGCCGCGAGCCGCCCTCGCGGACGGTGTACGGCGGCTTCTCGGGCTCGATGCCCCGCTCGGCCAGCGCGGCCAGCGTGGCGTCGAGATCCGGCGACGTGATCGCGATGTGGTTGTAGCCGGTGCCGAGCTCGTAGAAGTCGACGCCGTGGTTGTAGGTCAGCTCGAGCCGCGCGCCGTCGCCCGGCAGGCCCATGAAGACGTTGATCGCCTCGTCGCGGATCGGGAAGCGGCCGGTCTCCTCGAAGCCCAGGGCCTTGTAGAAGGCAACCGAGCGGTCGATGTCACCGATGCGGTAGCAGGTGTGGATGAGCTCAGGCACGGCCGTGAAGCGTAGCCCTGGGAGGATGCGGGCCATGGTCATCGAGCGCTCCATGCATCCGCAGTTCCTCTCGAACACGTATCTCGTCGGGCAGGAGGGCGGTGCGGCGTCGTTCGTCGACGCCGGCGGCCCGGTCACGGCGCTCGTCGCAGCGGCGGAGCGCCACGGGATGACGCCGACGCACGTGCTGCTCACCCATCGCCACCACGACCACGTCGCCGAGCTGGGCAAGCTCACGCGGACCTGGCCGAGCCTCGAGGTGCTCGCCCATCCCGACGAGCGCGTCGACGGCGTGACCGGCGAGCTGCTGCCCGGCGAGACCGTGACCATCGGCGACCTCGAGGTGCGCGCGCTCCACACGCCCGGTCACACGAAGGGGATGCTGTCGCTGCTCGTCGAGGGGAACGTGTTCACGGGCGACACGCTGTTCAAGAACTCGGTCGGCGGCGTGCGCGCGCCCGGCCACACGACCTACGCCGACCTCAAGCGCTCGATCATGGACGTGCTTCTCGTCTTGGCGCCGGAGACCATCATCCGCCCCGGGCACACCGAGCCGACGACCGTCGCCGACGAATGGGAGAGCAACGCGTTCGTGCGCGTCTGGCGGGGCCTCGACCCCGAAGGCGACGAGCCGTGCACGGCGCTCGGCGAGCCGGCCACCCTCGTCCTGCTCGCCGAGGACTACGACGGCGGCCACAAGGCGTGGGTCCGCTGGCCCGACGGCTCGGACGACATCGTCCCGGGCTCCCAGGTGCGGAGCGGGTAGCTGGACATCGGCGCCCCTACCATCCTCGGAGATGCCCAAGGACCCGATTCCAACCTCGAGGCTGCGACGCTCGGCGGCCGTGGGGCGGCTCGCGGCGGGGCAGGCGGTGCGTCAGGCGGGGACGCGCGCGGCCAACGTGACGCGGTCCGAGGAGGAGGCCGAGCAGGCGCTCGCGCGGCGACAGCTCGAGACCGCCGGGCAGATCGTCGCGGCGCTGGGGACGATGAAGGGCGCGGCCATGAAGCTCGGCCAGGTCATGTCGTTCCTCGACGTCGGCCTGGTCCCCGAGGAGTACCGCGAGCAGTTCCAGCACAAGCTCGCCGAGCTGCGCGACGCGGCGCCGAAGGTCTCCTTCAAGGACATGCGCAAGGTCCTCGAGCAGGACCTCGCCGAGCCGCTCGACGAGGTCTTCGCCACGTTCGACCCGGTCCCGGTCGCGGCGGCCTCGATCGGCCAGGTCTACAAGGCGCGACTGCACGACGACCGCGACGTCGCCGTCAAGGTCCAGTACCCCGGCGTCGCCGCCGCCGTGAGGGCCGACATGCAGAACCTCGGGATGATCCTGCGGCTCATGAAGTCCGTCGCGCCCGGGCTCGACCCCAAGGCGATGGGGGCCGAGATCCGCTCGCGCATCGACGAGGAGCTCGACTACGAGCTCGAGGCCTCCAACCAGCGGACGCTTGCGCGGATCTTCCGCGGCCATCCGTTCATCGTCATCCCCGACGTCGTCACCTCGCTCTCGCGCGAGCGCGTCATCGTCTCGGAGTTCGTCTCCGGTCGCGGCTTCGAGGAGCTCAAGCAGCTGCCGCAGGCCGAGCGTGACCGCATCGCCGAGATCGTCTTCCGCTTCTACTTCGGTTGCATGTACCGCCACCGCCAGTTCAGCGGCGACCCGCACCCGGGCAACTCGATCCTCCTCGACGACGGCCGCATGGCCTTCATCGACTTCGGGCTCTTCAAGCGCATCCCGGCCGCGGTCGCCGAGTTCGAGCTCGAGACGCAGCGCCTGGGCATCCTGCGCGACGGGCGCGGGCTGATCGAGCAACTGCACCGCGGCGGCTGGATGGGCGACCCGTCCTACTACACCGACGACGGGATCCTCGCCCAGTTCGACGACCTCACGTGGTGGTACTCGCGCGACCAGGAGGTCCGGCTCGACCCCGAGGTCGCCACCCAGGTCGTCCTCCAGATGTCCGACCCACGCTCGCGGCACTTCGGCCAGATGCGCCACGAGACGCTTCCGCCCGACCACCTCTTCGGCCGGCGCCTCGAGATGCTGACGCTGGCGGTCATGGCCCAGCTGCGCGCGAACGGCAACTGGCACCGCATCGCCCGCGAGTGGGTCTTCGGCGACGAGCCCGTCACCGAGCTCGGACGCGAGGAGGCTGTCTTCTACGCCGGGCACCCGCCGCGCGGGTGAGGCGCCGACCCGCGGATCGCCGCGGTCGTCGAACCGGAGATGACGCGCGGCTCCTAGTGGGTCTTCTCGTGACGTTGGGCCGGAAACGGCGAGGCGCCGGCGCCGACTGGCGAGGACGCCGGGAGCGAGCAATGGTGGAGCCATTGCCGCGACCGAGGACAAAGCCAGGCGGTGATCGGCGTCCGCCGTTTGCGGTCAAACGTTGCGAGAAGGCCCACTACCTCCGGGTCGCCGCCGACGACCGATCTGGGAGCCGCTCAAAGCTCCTGGATCTGGAGCAGGCTCGTCGTCCCGGGGCGCCCGCTCGGCAGCCCCGCGGTGATGCCGACGCGCTGGCCGCGCCCGCACCAGCCGAGCTCCACGACGCGGGAGGCGGCCTCCTTGATGAGCTCCTCGGTGACCTCGTGGCGACGCATCGACGCGGCCTTGACGCCCCAGATGAGCCCGCAGCGGCGCACGGTCTCGCGGCCGGGGGAGAGCGCGAGGATCGGCACGTCGGGACGGTGGGCGCTGACGAGCCGCGCCGACCGGCCGGACAGCGTCGGGACGACGAGCGCGTCGAGGTGGAGCTCGCGCGCGGCGACGCATGCGGAGTGCGCGACCGAGTACGCCGGGTCGCGCTCGTCGCGGCGTACGCGCAGGTCGTTCCAGCGCTCGTACGGCGCCTCGCGCTCGGTCGTGCGGGCGACCGCGGCCATGAACTCGATCGCGAGCGCCGGGTTGTGTCCGACGGCGGTCTCCTGGGAGAGCATGACCGCATCGGTGCCGTCGAGGATCGCGTTGGCGACGTCGGCGACCTCCGCGCGCGTCGGGCGCGACGAGGTGATCATCGAGTCGAGCATCTGCGTCGCGGTGATCGACGGCCGGGCCATCGCGCCCGCGAGCGCGAGCAGGCGCTTCTGGATGATCGGCACGTCCTCGATCGGCAGCTCGACCCCGAGGTCCCCGCGCGCGACCATGACGCAGTCCGACACCTTGAGGATCTCCTCGACGCGGTCGACGCCCTGGGGCTTCTCGATCTTCGCGATCAGCGGCGTGCGCGTGTGCTCGCGCACGAAGAGGACGTCCTCGGGCCGGCGCACGAAGCTCAGGGCCACGAGGTCGACCCCGATCTCGATGCCGGCCCGCAGGTGGGCGAGGTCCTCCTGCGGCACCGCGGGCAGCATGTCCAGAGGCCCGGGGATGTTGAGCCCCTGGCGCGAGGCCACCGTGCCTCCGACCTCGACCTCCGTGTCGATCTCGTTCTCGCCGGCGCGAACCGCGGTCGTGCGCAGCCGCACCGCGCCGTCGGCGAGGTAGAGGATCGCGCCCGGGTCGATCGAGCCCGCGAGGCCGTCCCAGCTGATCGACATGCGGCGCCCGTCGCCCGCGTCACCGTTGATGCCGCACACGAACGTCACCGGGTCGCCGGTCTTCAGCTCGGCGACGTCGCCGCGCAGCGCACCGATGCGCAGCTTGGGACCGGGGAGGTCCTGCAGGATCGCGACCGGGCGCCCGGCCCGGCTCGCGGCGTCCCGGATCGCGCGCGCCGTCTCGGCGTGCTGCTCGGCGGTTCCGTGGCTGAAGTTCAGCCGGGCGACGTCCATCCCCGCGTCGACCATGCGCACGAGGACGTCGCGGTCACGGGAGGCCGGACCGATGGTGGCGACGATCTTCGTGCGGCGCTCCATGAGCGCGCCCAACGGTAGATCATCGCCCGGGCGTGGCAGAGCGGTTCGACGGCGCGCGTCCCCGGCGTCAAGCTCCGAGCCAGGCGACGCCATGGCACCAGGGCGAGGGCGCTGCCGCGCTGCGGTTGTCCCCCGCGCCTAGTGGGCCTTCTCGCAACGTTTGACCGCAAACGGCGGACGCCGATCGCCGCCTGGCTTTGTCCTCGGTCGCGGCAATGGCTCCACCATTGCTCGCTCCCTGCGTCCTCGCCAGTCGGCGCCGGCGCCTCGCCGTTTCCGGCCCAACGTCACGAGAAGACCCACTAAGGCGCCGCCGCGGCCGCCATTGAGCCCTCGGCCTCCGCGCGCTCCGTGTGCCGCCCGCCCACGAGCGCCGCGACCGTCGCGCCCGCGGCGCCCCAGGCGAGCAGCACGAGCACCGGCTCCCACAGCGGCGCGTCGGGGAAGTAGGCGAGGTCGCGCACCGACGTGACGGCGGAGCCGGTGGGGATGAGCGGCCCGACGGCGCGCCACGGGCCGGGGAGGAGCTCCGTCGCGAACGGCCCGCCCGAGGACGGGTTGCCGAGCACGACGAAGATGAGGATGGCCACGCCGGTCCCGAGAATGCCCATGACGGCCTGCAGCGCCACGGTCGCGGCCCCGACCGCGAAGACCGTCAGCGCGCCGACCGCGCCCATCGCGAGCCACGAGCCGCCGAAGCCGCCGATTGCGCGCCCCGTCAGCGCGCCTCCGACCCCCACGAGGACGCCGAGGGCCGCCAGCGCCCCGAGCCGCCAGCCGACGTGCGTCAGGCCCGGTCGCGTGCCGAAGCCGAGGCCGAGCAGCGTCGCGCCGAGATAGCCGGCGACGACCCAGCCGACGGCGACGTAGAAGGGCACGACCCCGCGGACGTCGCGATCGGGCAGCGGATGCACGGTCGTGACCGCCACCGGCGTGTCGTTGCCGCGCAGGGGCGGGACGAGCTCCGAGCGGATCACGCCCGCGACGACGGGCGAGGCCGCGGGCGCGACGACGACCCGCAGGCTCTCGCCGTCGCCACCGGCCACGACGGCCCCGTAGGCCTTGCGCTCGTCGACGTCGCGCAGCGCCGCCGCCGCGTCGGCCACGCGGTGCACGCGGAAGGCGTCGCCCTTCTCGATCGAGGCGGCGAGCCGCGGAGGTCCCGCGACGGCGAGCGCGACGTCGTGGGGGATCGGGTCGTGCAGCGCGCCAGCGTACGAGGCGATGAAGCCGACGCCGACGATCGCGACGAGGAGGATCGCGAGGGTCCCGCGGACGACGGTGTCGACTATCGAGGTCGTCCGCACGTGCCGCCGCTCAGCCGCTGAAGCGCCCGTTCTCCTGCACGAGCTCGCCGTCCGCGCTCAGCCGGCCGCCGGCGCGCAGGTCGACGACGAGGTCCCAGTGCAGCGCGCTGGAGTTCTTGCCGCCCGTCTCCGGATAGGAGCGCCCGAGCGCGAGGTGGACGGTGCCGCCGATCTTCTCGTCGAAGAGGATCGTGCCCGTCGGGCGCGCGATGCCGAAGTTCGTCCCGATGCCGACCTCGCCCAGGCGCCGCGCGCCGTCGTCGGTGGCCAGCGCGCGCTGCAGGTACGCGTCGCCCGTCGCCGCGCGCGCGGCGACGACCTCGCCCTCGCGCAGCTCGAGCTCGACGCCGTCGACGTCCACGCCCGCCGGCGACGAGTGCACGGTGAAGCGCACGCGCCCGTTCGCGCTGCCCTCGTGCGGGCCGGTGAAGACCTCGCCCGACGGCATGTTGCGCCTGCCGTCGGAGTTCACCCACGTGCGCTTGCGCACCGAGAGCGTGAGGTCGGTCCCGTCGGCCTCGATGCGCAGCGCGTCGGCCCGCGAGAGCCGCGCGACGAGGCGCTCCTGGAAGGCGCTCAGGCCGCCCCACGCCGCGACGGGGTCGGGCTGGTCGAGGAAGAGCGCGCTCGCGACGAAGGCGGCATAGGCCTCGAGGTCCAGGCCCGCCTGCGCGGCCAGCGCGGGCGTCGGCCACAGCGTCGAGCACCAGCGCTTCTTGAGCGTCGCCTCGCGGATCGGGCGCCGCGCGCGGGCGTAGCGGGCGATGCGCTCCGGGTCGACGTCCGCCAGCTCGCGCACGTCGGCCGGCGCCTGGATGCCGAGCAGCGCGTGGACCCGCTTGGCCTCGGTCAGCGCGAGGTCGGGGAAGTCGTCGAGGTGGCGGTCGCGCGCGTGCGCGTAGTAGCCGCGCTCCTGGCCGGCGAGGCCGACGCGCAGCAGCGGCCACCCGTCACGCTCGAGGATCGCGCGCTGCAGCTCGAGCAACAGCGGCTCGGCGAGGACGCTCGAGCGCACGAGCACCGACTGCCCGGGCTGCACGTCGAGGCAGTAGCCCGCCAGCAGGTCGGCGAACCGGGCGGGGTCCAGCGCGCTCACGGCGCCTCGAGCTCCGGGAAGTGCTCGGCGACGTGCTCGCGCAGCGCGTCGCGCACGAAGCGCCGCTCGTCGGGCGTGGCCGCGCGCAGGCGCGCCAGCAGGGCACGCTGGCCCGTGGTCGGCACCTCGCTCACCGTCCACGAGACCGCGAGGCGCTCGAAGAGGAACTCGACCGCCCGCTGCCAGGCGTCCTCGCGGGAGAGCGGGTGCCCGTGGAGCACCGCGCCGTACTGCCGCCGCGTGGCCGGCGTCAGCGAACCGCGCAGGACGAGGACGGCGCCAGCGGCGGAGGTGTACTCGCTCTCGGGCGCTCGCAGCCTGTCGCGGCGGCCCCGTGCGCGGGCGCGCCGGCCCATCCGCTCAGGTCGTCGCGGCCGCGCGCTCGACCTGCGTCGTCGCGTCGGTCGCGTCGTCGGTGCCGGCGGCCATGGCCCGCGAGCATATGCGTAAGGTCCCGTCGCATGTCGCCCGCGAGCGCCAGGCGCGAGCTCGGCCGCGGCGAGCGCATCCTGCCCGGCATCTGCCTCGGCCTCGCGGGCGCCGTCCTGCCCGACCGTCCGCTCGCCGACGGCGGGCCCGAGCGCTGGACCGCCGCATAGGTCGTCTACCCTTCGCTCGCATGCGGATCGACGAGATCTTCGGGCGCGACGGCGACCCCGCCTTCTCCTTCGAGTTCTTCCCGCCCAAGACGCCCGAGGGCGAGGCGAACCTCTTCAGCGCGGTGGCCGCGCTGCGCCCGCTCGCGCCCGACTTCGTGAGCGTGACCTACGGCGCCGGCGGCTCCACGCGCTCCAAGACGCTCGAGATCGTCGCCCGCATTCGCGACGAGCACGAGCTCGAGGCGATGGCGCACTTCACGTGCGTCGGCGCGACGGTCGACGAGCTGCGCGCCACGCTGGACGAGATGAGCGGCCTCGGCCTGGAGAACGTGCTCGCGCTGCGCGGCGACCCGCCGGCCGGCCAGGAGCAGTGGACGCAGACCGAGGGCGGCCTGGAGTACTCGAGCGAGCTCGTCGACCTGATCGCGGCCGACTACCCGTTCGCGATCGGCGCCGCGTGCTTCCCGGAGACGCACATCCACGCGACCTCGGCCGAGGACGACCTGCGTCACCTCAAGGCCAAGGTCGACGCCGGCGCCGGGTTCCTCATCACCCAGCTCTTCTTCGACAACGCGTTGTACCTCGACTTCGTCGAGCGCGCGCGGGCGATCGGCATCGACGTGCCGATCGTGCCGGGCATCCTGCCGATCACGGGCTACGGGCAGCTCGCCCGGGTCACCTCGATGTGCGGCGCGTCGATCCCCGACCACCTGCTCGAGGAGCTGAGCGAGCGCCGCGACGACGAGGAGGCCGTGGCCCAGTTCGGCGTCGCTTACGCGACGATGCAGTGCGCCGAGCTGCTCGAGCGCGGCGCGCCGGGGATCCACTTCTACACGCTGAACCGCTCGCCGGCGACGCGCGCGATCCTCAGCGCGCTCAAGCTCTGGCGCCCGTGGGACGCCGCCCGCACGGGCCTCGGCGAGCCCCGGCGGCCGCCGGCCGCGGCGTAGCTATTTCCGGAGGTCGATCTCGAGCCGCTCCGCCACCGCCGGGGTGCCGTCGTCGCGCTCCCAGCGCACGTCGACGGAGTCGTCCTGGCGGTAGGTGCCGACCCCCCACGCGCCGAGGAACCAGCGCCAGCCCGAGATGCGGTCCTTGCGCAGCTCGCGATCGAAGACGAGCGCTCCGCTCTCGACGCGGAAGTCGTCGCCGAGGCGCTGGCGCACGCCGTTGAGGAAGACCTCGTAGGGCGGGCGCACGTCCGGGGGCAGCCGTACAACGGACCGGGTCATGGGCTGATTATCTCCGCACCGTGCTGAAGCCAACGCCCACGCGATCGTGGCGCGCGACACGTCGCTGGCGACCCTGCACGTCCTCTGGCTGGCGAGAGTCATGCCGGCGGGCGGCGCCGGGCGACCCACGAACGGGCAAGTACGGATGTATCGAGCGACGCCGCCTCCCACAATCGCGTCATGGACGATGACGAGGTCGCGCGACTGCGCAGCGAGGAGGACCGCGAACGCTTCGCGATTCGCAGGGAGGAGCAGAGCATGGCCGCCGAGGAGCGCAAGCTCGAAGAAGAGCGCACCGCGCTCGAGGCGGACCTGGAACGTGCCGAGCAGAGCATCGACCGCGAGCTGCGCAAGGAACATTGGGGTCACGATCCAGAGCGCCCACCGTCTTGGCGAACCGGCGCGTAGAGGGCGTCTCAGCACCTTCGTAGGCTGGTGGCAACCCGGTCAGTCGTCGATGGCCGGCGCGCGCCTGGCGCGCTCGACGACCGGCGCCAGGACGTCCTCGAGCCGCGGCTCGGAGACCTGCTGCAGCGCGTAGGTGACGTGCCGGATCGGGTGGCGCGAGGCGATGAGGCGCCCGAGGCGCACCGGCGTGCCCGCGACCACGGCGTCGCACTCGGCGGCGTTGATCGTCGCCTCCAGCTCATGCAGTTGCGCGGGCGAGTAGCCCATCGCGGGGAGCACGGGCCCGATGTGCGGGAACCTCCTGAGCGTCCCGGCGATCGAACCGACGGCGAAGCGCTCGGGTTCCACCAGCTCGGCGGCGCCCGCCTGGCGAGCGGCGACCGCTCCGGCGCCGAAGGGCAGGCCGCCGTGCGTGATCGTCGGGCCGTCGTCGACGACGAGAACGCGCCTGCCTTCCAGCGAGGGGCCGTCCTCCAGCGTGACCGGCGAGGCGGCGCGCACCACGGTCGACCCGGGGGCCAGCTCGGCGATCGTCGCGAGCGCGGTCTCCAACTGCGCCGGCGTGGCGCTGTCGACCTTGTTGAGGACGACGGCGTCCGCCATCCGCAGCACGGTCTCACCCGGGTGGTAGTGCCACGCGTGGTCCGGACGCAGCGCGTCGACGACCGCCACGGTGAGCCGCGGCCGAAAGAACGAGAAGTCGTTGTTGCCGCCGTCCCAGATGACGACGTCCGCTTCCGCCTGGGCCTGCGCGAGGATGGCGCCGTAGTCGACGCCGGCGTACATCACCATCCCGATCTCGACAGGGCGCTCGTACTCCTCGCGCTCCTCGATGGTGGGGTTCGAGGCGTCGATCTCCTCGATCGAGGTGAAGCGCTGCACGGCCATCGCCTCGAGGTCGTGATAGGGCATCGGGTGGCGTACGAGGGCAACCTTGAGTCCCGCGTCGAGCAGCAGCTGTCCGATCGCCCGGGTCGTCTGGCTCTTGCCCGCGCCGGTCCGCACTGCGCACACCGCGACGACCGGCTTCGTCGCGGCGATCATCGTCGAGCGCGGGCCCAGCAGCGTGAAGTCGGCACCGGCGGCGAGCGCGATCGACGCCTTGTGCATGACCTGCTCGTGTGGGATGTCCGAGTAGGCGAAGACGACCTCGTCGACGCGCTCACGCCGAATCAGCTCGGCGAGCTCGGACTCCGGATGGACCGGGATGCCCCGCGGGTAGCGCGGCCCCGCCAGCGACGGCGGATAGACCCGGTCCTCGATCCCCGGGATCTGCGCCGCGGTGAAGGCGACGACGTGCACGTCCGGGGCGTCGCGGTAGACGACGTTGAAGTCGTGAAAGTCGCGGCCGCCCGCGCCGATGATGACGACCCTGCGCATTGGAGCATTCCCGCGCCCGCTCGGTCCTGACGCCGGCCGGGCCCGGAGGATGACCGACCCGCTACCGACGTACCAGTGCTTGCGGACCGAGAGCGCGTGCTGGGCGAGCTTGTCCGGGCGAGCCACCCCGCTCGCGCTCCGACGCGAGCCGCACTCCCATGAACGTCTGCAGCTCCCCGGGTCGATGTTGAGGTGCCTTATGGGTGTCCGGGATCGGCTGGGCGTGAACGGGTGTGGACCGATCTTGGGCACGCTCGGGCAACACCGGCCCTTGTCATTGGGGTTTCGCGACAGGCTCGTCGGTGGGCCGCACCGGAGCCCTGAGGCGCTCGAGCATCCTCGCGACGCGCCGTCCGAGAGCGTCGGCGTCGAGCTGGAGCGCGTCGGCGTTCCGTCCGGGCTTACCGACCCCACTCGAGGCGGCCACACCCCCGTTTAGGTACCCCTCGTTTCCGCGGAGGTTCCCGCTGTCAACGGGCGTTGCGCGTGTCGGGCGGCGCCACTCGCTCGGGGAAAAGGGTGTTCCGGTCGAGCTCTCGCAGACGGGCTGTGTTAGCCCGAGCGAGTCTTGCGCAGGAGAAAGACTTCGGGCCGGTCGCGATCAGGGAAGGTGGCGTCGTACAGATGCTCAACGATTTTCATCCCCCGAGACCGTCCGCGCAGCGGACAGCCCAACTAAGCAAACTTGGACGCCGATCTTGAGCGACTTGCTACCGGATGCTCACCCGACCCGACGGTAGCGGATGTGGGTGGCCAGCGGCGAGTGGAGCACCTCGACCGGCTCGATCCCGAGCGCTGCCTCACCCTCGAAGATCCGCTCGCCTGCACCGAGCAGGACCGGAGCGATGTCGATCGTCAGCTCGTCGATTACGCCGGCGGTGAGTGCCTGGCGGACGGTGGAGGCGCCGCCCGCGATGTCGACGCCGTCCTCGCCCGCAGTTTCACACGCCTGGGCGTACGCCGCGTCGAAGCCGTCGGTGACGAAGTGAAAGCTCGTTCCGCCTTGCATCTCGATCGGCTCGTGGGCGTGGTGCGTGAGTACGAACACCGGTGCGTGGTAGGGCGGCTCGGGCCCCCACCAGCCGCGCCAGTCCTCATCCCACTCGCCGCGGATCGGTCCGAACATGTTGCGCCCCATGACGTAGGCGCCGCGCGGACGCAGCAGCCAGCCCTTGGCTTTCTCGTCGGCGTCGTTGGCGCGTTCGTCGCCGAGGTGCCAGCCGTGGACCTCGCGACCGCGCTTGCCAAGCGGGTTCTCTCGGCTCTGATCAGGCCCGGCGACGAAGCCGTCCAGTGAGATCGACATGTGGCAGGTGGTGTCCGTCATCGAGGAGCCTCCAGAGTCATTGCAGCTTGCAAGCAGCGGCACCCTAGACCAACTGCTTGCAAGGTACAAGTACTATCGAGGCATGACGACGCGCACGGCTGGGCCGCGCTCGGGATGCCCGATCAATGCGGCGGTGGAGGTGATCGGCGACCGGTGGTCGCTGCTGGTGCTTCGCGACGTGATGTTCGGCAACCGACGACACTTCCGCGCGCTCCAGGAGCTGTCAGAGGAGAGCATCGCCTCGAACATCCTTGCCGACCGCCTCCGCCGCCTGCGCGACACGGGTCTGCTGACACGGGCCGACGTCGGCCGAGGCCGGCGGGCGATCTACAGCCTCACCGAGGCCGCGATCGAGCTTGTACCTGTGATGGCCGCGCTCGGTGCCTGGGGGCTACGCAACCGCCCGACGAGTCCGACACTACGCGTGCGGGCCGAGCTCTTGGCCGACGGAGGTCCGGAGCTATGGGAGGACCTCATGGCCGAGCTCCGCGCCGAACACCTCGGCGCGGAGCCGCCGCCTCACGACCGCCCGCGGGCCACCGAGCGTCTTGCGACCGCCTACGCCGAGGCCGTCGCGGCGGACGCTGGTCGGGGTCTCGGCGCCACCACCCCCGAAGCATCGTGACCAGACGCAATGATGACGGTCGGCTGTCGCTGCTTGAACGCCACCTACCACGGTGGGCGCAGCTGCGACTGTTGGCGATCAGGCCGCGCGGTCACCGCCGCTGTGACCACGCTGAATGGGCCGGCGCGCTGGTGGTCGTCGCTTCATCATCGCCATCCTCATCGCCGTGGTCATCGCGTGGAGGAGTTCCGCGTGAAGGATGACCTGGAGCGACTTCGCCGCCGTTTGCGTCGCCGCGGGCGGCGAGAGTGACATCGGCCGCACCGCTCCCTGGGCGAGAATGCCGCAGGCCATCCGGCACGAGACGCGAGTTGCCCACGTCGACGCCGACGAACGCACGCCCTCGTCGCGGGCGAGCTGATGAAGCGGGCGGCGCTGTCCGCTCACGGGACAGGCGGGCGGTCCGGATCACGTCGGCTGGTGCCCGGTCGCGTAGCGACCGAGGCCGTGCTCGAGCAGGGCGAGGGTCCGTTCGGCCTCGGCGCGGACCTCGCGGGCGAGGCGCGGCGAGCGGGCTCCGTCGAGGATCTGGCGCCGCGTGTAGCGCACGAGTGCTTGGTGGACGCCCATCATGGCGTTGGCGGCGACCCAGGGGCGAACGTCACTGGAATCGGCGCCTTGGTCGGCGGCGAGCAGTTCGGCCAGCGAGGCGGTGTAGCGGGCGAAGATCTGTTGCTCGCGAGCGAGCAGCGCCGGGCTGTCGGTGATCATCCGCGTGAGCGCGACGAGCCGTTCGCGCGCGTCGGGGTCGGGATCGCCGAGCAGCCCGCGTTGGGCGAGCAGGAAGCGTCCGAACGCCGCAAGCGCCGGCTCACCGGGCTCGCGGTCGCGGATCGTGCTCAGCAATTCCTCCTCGAAGGAGCCGAGCCGCCAGTAGACGAGCTCCTCCTTGGTCGGGAAGTAGTTGAAGACGGTCTGCTCGGAGACGTCGGCGACGCGCGCGATCTCCGCGACGGTGACGCGTTCGAACCCTCGCTCGCTGAAGAGCCGGCGAGCGGTGTCCGCGATCAGCTCGCGGGTCTGCTGCTTCTTGCGCTCGCGCAAGCCCAGCGGCGGAGCCTCGACCTCGGATTTGGACACGACGCACAATATAGCAGCCAAATAACTTGTTGCGCACTAAGAATAGGGTCGCTATAGTCTTGTCTCGTCATCATGAGCCATCGAAGGGAGACGTCATGCGCCGGTTGACCCCCGAAAGGCGGCTGTCGGCGACGGCGGGCGACGGTGACCGCGCCGCCGCGATCGCCGTCCCGTTCGCGGCGATCGTGCTGGCGATGCTGCCGGGCGTGCTCGATCAGACGATCCTGGCCACGGCGCTGCCCACGATCGCCGCGGATCTCGGGCGCCTGAGCGACATCTCCTGGGTGGTCACGGCCTACGTGGTCGCCGCGGCGGCGACCACGCCGTTGTGGGGCAAACTCGGCGATCGCCATGGCCGCAAGCGCCTGCTCGAGCTCTCCTTGGCGCTGTTCCTGACTGCCTCCGCGCTTTGCGGCGCCGCGCAGGACATCACGCTGCTGGTTGTCGCCCGTGTCGGGCAGGGCATCGCCGCCGGTGGGCTGATGACGCTGGCGATGGCCGCGGTCGGCGATCTCGTGTCCCCGCGCGAGCGTGCGCGCTATCAGGGCTACATCGCCGCCACCTTCGCGGTCGCCACGGTGGCGGGGCCATTGGTCGGCGGCGTCCTCGTCGACCACGCGAGCTGGCGCTGGGCCTTCTACGTCAACCTGCCGCTCGGGCTTGCCGCTCTCGCCGGTCTGCGCCTGCGCCTGCCCGCATCGCCGACGGAGCGCCCCGAGCGCGCGCTCGACACGCTCGGCGCCGGCCTGCTGGCGGCCGCGACGAGCGCCTTCATGTTCGCGTGCATCTGGGGCGGGTCGCGCTACGCGTGGGACTCGCCGACGATCCTGTCGCTGCTGGTGGCCGCAGTGCTGCTCGGCGGCGCGCTCGCCGTGCGCGAGCGACGCATCGCCGACCCGATCGTGCCGCTGGATCTCCTGCGCACCCGCACCGTGGCGGTCGCCAGCGCGGCGCTGTTCCTGGCCACCGCCGCGCTGTTCGCCATCAACATCTTCGTGCCGCTGTTCCTGCAGACCACCACCGGCGCCACCCCGACGCAGGCGGGGCTGCTGCTGGTCCCGGCAATGCTCGGCATCACCCTGTCGACCAACCTGGCCGGCCGCGCGATCGCTCGCACCGGCCGCTACAAGCGCTTCCCGATCGCCGGCCTCGCGCTCATGACGGCCGCGCTGGTTCTGCTCGCCGTGGTGGCTCGTGATCCGTCCCGCGTCACCACGGCCATCGGCCTTGGCGTCTTCGGCCTCGGCTTCGGCATGGTCGGCCAGGTGCTGATCGTCGCCGTCCAGAATGGCGTCGACCGCCGCCGGCTCGGCATCGCCATGGCCACCACCAGCTTCTTCCGCGGCCTCGGCGGCGCCGTCGGCGCCGCCACGCTCGGCGCCATCTTCGCCGCCCGCGCCGGCGACATCTCCACCACCACCGCCGGCACGGGCGGCGTCGGCGCCCTCGACCCCGCGTCCCGCAGCGAGGTCATCGACGCCGTGCAGACGGTGTTCATCGTCGCCGCGCCGATCGCCGCGCTCGCGCTCGGCCTCGTGCTGCTGCTGCGCGAGGTGCCCCTGCAGGGACCGGGCACGCCAGGTGCCACCGAGCGCCGGGCGCAGACGGCGAGCGACGCGCACACATCACGGCTCGCGCCCGCCGACCTCCGCGCGCAGCGACGCCCCAGCGCGGCGGCGCCCGGGCGCCCCGGCGCGGCGGGCGTCGACCATGTCGGGGCTTCGCGATGAATGTCGCTGCGCTTCTCCCCGCCGTCGTGCGCGGCCGCCCAGCCTGGCGACCGGCGCCATCGGCCCCGGCCGAACCGGGCGCCATCAGCGGTGCGATCGTGGGCGTCAGCTTCATCGCGGGCCTCGCCGGAGCGATGGCACGCTCCGAGCATCCATACCCGCGGCCGGGCTCCACCGGCGCCGAGATCCGGCGCTACTTCACGCAGCCCTCGCGCGCGCCGCGTATCAGCATCGCCGGGCAACTCATCTCCGCCGCATCGCTGGCGCGGTTCACCGCCTCCGTCGCCAAGCTCGCCGGCCGAGCGGGGGCGGGTTCTCGCACGCTGCAGGGCGCGGCCGTGACCGGCGGCGCCATCGCCACCGCGGGGCTCGCCGCGTCCGCGGTCACCGCCGCCGCCCTGACCACGGACCGCAGCCGGGACCCAGACCGCGCCGTCCACCTCGCCCGGCGCGCATTCCTGGCCGGTGGCCCGATCCACGGGGTCGGCTTCGGGCTGCTCATCGGCGCGCTCGGCCTCGCCGGGCTGCGCACACGCGCACTGCCCCGACCGGTCGCGCTCATCGCCCTGGCCTCGGTCCCGCCAAACCTGCTCGGACCGCTCTACCTGCTCGCCGAGCCCGCCGGCTGGTTCATCCCTGCCGGCCGCTTTCCCGGCCTGATCGTCGCCGGCATCGCCGGAACGCGCCTCAGCCGGTCCGCCCAGACCGGACGGCCCGTGCATTGACCAACGCCACCCCGAACGAACCAACGCCACCCCGAACGACCGCCCAGCTTGAAGGGAGCCCCAGATGACCACTGAATCACGAACCGCTCACGTCCTCTTGCGAAGCGAGCGGACGGCCGCGCGGGGATCCGTCGGGCTCGCGCCGAGTTCCGCGTCCCCAACGTCTGGGGTCTCGCCTCGAACAAGCGCCGCTTCCAGCCTCGACGGCTGGCTCGAGGTCGATGACGACCATCAATCGCGCATGGAGCTGACCCTGGACGGCCGCCAGCCTCGGCACGGGCAACCGCAAGCGCGACCGGCACCTGCGCTCGGCTGCCTTCTTCGACGTACAGCGCCACCCGAGGTGCGCTTCCGCTCGAGGAGCGTGATCGACCGTGGTGGCGGCCGTCTTCAGGTCGAGGCGAGCTCGAGGCGGCGGGAGGGCGCGCCCGCTTGCGGGTCGAGGTGACCCTCGAGCGCGCCGACGGCCGGCTCGATCTCGACGCTGCGGCGACCGTCGACCCCGCGTCGCAAGAAATGGCAGGCCCGACGCGCCCGTCTCGGCCGCGTCGGTTGACTACCGACGCACGCCAACCCGAAAGGCTCGACTGCGATGTCACGACAACTCATGATTCCTGCCGCAGACACGCGGCTCTACACCGTCGACGCCCGGGGCGGCACGCCTGCCCTGCTCTTCCTCAGCGGCGGTTTCGGCACCGTGCAGAACTGGAGCCGCGTCATCCGTCATCTCGACGGGAGGTACCGCACGGTGCGGTTCGACGCGCGGGCGCGCGGGAAGTCGGGCAGATCGGCCGACTACTCCGTACAGGCGGCCGTCGACGACATCGGACGGGTCATCGACGCCACCGGTATCGAACGCCCGATCCTCGTCGGGTGGTCTCACGGCGCCACGATCGCGGTGCGATACGCGGCTCAGCACTCCCGGCGGGTCGGCGGAATCGTGCTCATCGACGGTGCTTACCCGATCGCCATGTTCGACGAGGCCGGAGAGCAGAAGGTCCGCACCCAGTTCCGTCGGTTGGGGTGGATCATGCGCATCCTCGCAGCGCTCGGCCGCTCGGCCCGGATGTCTCCCGCCGAGTCCGCGGACGTCGTGATCGAGATGGACGCCGTCAACGGCGAACTCGGACCCGACTTCGCGGCGCTGGAATGCCCGACCGTGTTCGTGGTTGGCACCGGAGCCCACTCGGGCGCCACCGAGGACGAGATGCGCACGGTGCGCGCTGCTGCCGCCGACGCCGAGGAGAGCAACAAGCGCGTGTCCGTATTCGCAACGACGCCCCACAAGCACACGCAGATCCTCAACAAGGCCCCCGACACCGTGGTCGCCGCGATCGAGGACGTCATCCACGAGTCTTCCTGAGTAGCGGCATGCCTGACGAACACCCGGCCCCGGTTCGGCTCGACTACGACGAGGATCCCGAGCGGTTCCGCGTCGCGCGATCGGTCCAGCGGGACCATGGTCTCGCCGTCGACGTGCACGAACGTGTCGCCGGCCGGCTGGTCGCCGAATGCCTGACGCCTGTGCTCGATGTCGGCTGCGGCGAGGGCGAGCTCGCGCGCCACTTGTCAGCCGGCGCCTGGGTCGGGCTCGACAGCTCGCCCGCGATGCTTGCGCGAGCGCCCCGACCAACGGTGATCGGTGACGCAACGGCGCTCCCCTTCGCCGACGCCTCGTTCGGCTCGGTGGCCTTGCTGTACGTCCTCTACCACCTCCCCGAGCCCGCCGACGCCCTCGCCGAGGCGCATCGCGTGCTGCGTCCCGGCGGTCTGGTCGTCGCAGCCGCCCCCAGCCGCTTCGACTCCCCTGAGCTCGCGCACGTCCTGCCCGCGATCGAGCTGACCTTCGACGCCGAGCTGGCCGGCGGGTTGCTCGGTGAGCACTTCGCCGACGTGGAGCTCGAGCGCTGGGACGCACCGCTCCTGATACTTCCAACCCGCGTAGCCGTCCGGGACTACCTGATCGGCAAGGGCGTCGAGCAGCAGACCGCGCGAACTGCCGCGGCCGCCACGAAGGTCCCCCTGACGGTGACCAAGCGCGGGACGGTCGCGTTCGCCCGCAAGCAAGGATCACGCTGATGGGCTCCGCCTCGGATCGCGGGCAGAGGGGTCGGTTACGAACGTAACGTCGTGCCGCCCCGCATCTCCAGCGGCTCGCGTTTGGGCGCCGCAAGCTTCTCGACATCTGGATCAGCTTCGGGCCGGCTGATCCGCTCACGGTCGAGACAGGAGCGCGTCGTCGTCGAGGACGCGGACCCCGGGCGCCGCGGCGAGCACCCTCCTGCAGGAGTCGACGGTGTCGCGTCGATCGCGACGTGCGCCGGCGCGATGACCCCGGTGCCCGGCATCGATCCTCTCGGTCTCGTACGCTCGGGCCCGTGGACTACACGATCCACCGCTCGGCCCGCGCCCGGCGCGTGCGCGTGTCCGTCGGCACGCACGACGGCGTCCGGGTGACGCTTCCGGCGCGCGCGCCCGAGCGCGAGGCTGCGGCCGCCGTCGCCGAGCTGCGCCCGTGGATCGAGCGGCGCCTCGCCGAGGCCGTGGCGGTCCGCGAGCGCCTCGCCGTGCCCGCCGGGCACGTTCCCTACCTCGGCGGCCTGCTCGCCCTGCGCCCCGAGCCCGGCCGCTCGCGCGCGCACCGCCGCGGCGACGTGCTCCTCGTCCCGGCCGGCGCCGCGGGCCGCCCGGCCGTCGAACGCTTCTTCCGCCGCGCGGCGCGCGCGGAGATCGCCCCTCGCGTCCGAGACGCGTGCCGGGCGCTCGGCCGCGAGGCGACCGCGCTGACGATCCGCGGCCAGCGCACGCGCTGGGGCTCGTGCTCGGCCGCGGGCGCGCTGAGCTTCAACTGGCGGCTGCTCCTCGGCCCGCCGGAGGTCCTCGACTACGTGGTCTGGCACGAGGCGTCCCACCTCGTCCACCTCGACCACGGCGCGCGCTTCTGGGCTCTGCTGGCCGAGCACCGCCCCGGCTACCGCGAGCCGCAGTGTTGGCTGCGCGCGCATGGCGGCGCGCTCGTGCTCCCCTAGCTAGGGGCCGAGCGCGCGGCGCAGCGCGTCGTACGCGGTCTCGCCCGGCTCGCGCTCGACGAGGCGGCGGCGGAGGCGACCCGTGAACGCCTCCGTCGAGCCGTCGCCGCGCAGGTCGACGCCGCCGCGCAGGCCGCCGGGCCCGGCGATCTCCGCGCGCACGGCGACCTGCGCGACCGGGGCCAGCTCGCGCGCGAGCGCGCGCTCGGTGATGCGCCGCTCGCCCGCGGCGAGCGCGTCGACCGCGGCCTCGAGCGCGTCGAGCGCCTCCGGCAACGCGCCGAAGCGCCGGCGCTCGGTGGCGCCGCGGCGGCGCACGGTCAGCGTGTACGCCGCCATCGCAGGCGCGGCGGGATGTCGGGGGCCGGCACGGCGAGGACGGCGATCATCAGTACGAGGGCCACTCGCATGCGATCCCGCGCCAGAGGTCGTCGAACGCGTCGCTCATCTCCGCGGAGTTCGCGGCAGCGGCGGGCGTCCCTCCGTGGCCGAACCGCGGCCCCCTCAGCCCCGAGCGCCCAGATCCCAGGGCATGGAGCGTGACGTCCTCGTCCGCGAGGTCGATGAGGTGCAGAGCCGCCCGGTGTCACCCGCTACGTCGTGCGCGACGGCGACGCGGCCGGGAAGCTCGAGCCCTTCCGCGAGGGCGGCGCGGAGATCGACGACCAGGCCGAGAGCCCGTAGGTGAGCGTCATCCGCGCGCCGGCGTCGTCGTGGGCGAAGACCGCGTCGCCGTGCAGGCCCGCGAGATCGCCGGTGCCCGAGCCGGGCACCACGTGCCCGAAGGCGCGCTCGCCCGTTGCGCCGCTCACCCCGCCGTGCTGGATCACGAAGCTGCCCGCGCGACCGTCGAGCACGCCCTCGACGCGCTCGGAGGCGACGTAGCCGGCCCCGCCGTCGTTCTGCACGGCGAGCAGCTCGGCGACGCTCGTCGCCTCCAGCGGACCGCCGAAGCGCTTGCGCACGATGGCGATGCTGTGGGCCTCGACGAGGGCGGGCCGCTCGTCGTATCCGGTGATCTCGAAGCTGGCGGTGACGGTCCGCTCGGTCATGAGCGCGACGATGCGCGTCAGGCGTTCGTGCCGGCTCCTGCGTGCCGACGGCAGCGCGGCGAGGCGCATCGCCCGCGCATCCAGGGTGCCGGCGCCGATCATCTAGACCGCCAGGGCCGCGGTCAGCTCGCAGACGCGGCCCTCGAGCGCGGTCGGCGAGAGGTGCGTGAGTCCGGCTGAGAGCAGCTCGGCGTCGCTCGGCCGGATCGGCCGGACGATGACGCGGGTGCCGTCTCGCAGGTGCTCGAACACACTCCGAGGGTAGGCGCGCGGTGCGCCCGCGAGTGTGCCGGGCGGCACACTCGCGCCGGGCCGCCTACCGTTGCTCGAGCGGCACGTAGTCGCGCGCGCGCTCGCCCGTGTAGATCTGTCGCGGGCGCGCGATCTTCTGCTCGGAGTCGTCGACGAGCTCGAGCCACTGCGCGATCCAGCCGCTGGTCCGCCCGATGGCGAACATGACCGGGAACATCGCGACGGGCAACCCGAGGGCCTCGTAGATGAGGCCCGAGTAGAAGTCGACGTTGGGGTAGAGCTTGCGCTCCACGAAGTAGTCGTCCTCGAGCGCGATCCGCTCGAGCTCGGTGGCGATCTCGAGCAGCGGGTTCTTGCCGGTGACCTCGAAGACGTCCTCGGCGGCCTTCTTGATGATCTTCGCGCGCGGGTCGTAGTTCTTGTAGACCCGGTGGCCGAAGCCCATGAGGCGCTCGTCGCCCTTCTTCACCCCGGCGATGAAGTCCGGGATGTTCTCCTTGCGCTCGATGCGCTTGAGCACGCGCAGAACGGCCTCGTTGGCGCCGCCGTGCAGGGGACCGTAGAGGGCGGCGACGCCGCCGGCGACGGCCGAGTAGGGATCGACCTGCGAGGAGCCGACCGAGCGCACCGCGCTGGTCGAGCAGTTCTGCTCGTGGTCGGCGTGGAGGATGAAGAGGACGTCGAGCGCGCGCTCCAGCCGCGGATCGGGCTGGTACTTCAGCTCGGTCATCTTGTACATCATGCTCAGGAAGTTGCCGCTGTAGCGCAGGTCGTTGTCGGGATAGATGTAGGGCTGGCCCATGTTGTGGCGGAACGCGAAGGCCGCCAGCGTCGGCATCTTGGCGATCAGCCGGATCGTCTGGAGGTGGCGGTTGGCGGGGTCCTTGATCTCGTTCGCGTCGGGGTAGAAGGTCGACAGTGCGCCGACCGAGCCGAGCAGCATCCCCATCGGGTGTGCGTCGTGGCGGAAGCCCTGCATGAAGCTCTTGACGTTCTCGTGCACGAAGGTGTGGATCGTGATCTCCCCGACCCAGTCGTCGAGCTGCTGCCGGGTGGGCAGGACGCCGTGGACGAGCAGGTAGGCGACCTCGAGATAGGTCGACTGCTCGGCGAGCTGGTCGATCGGATACCCGCGGTACTCGAGCACGCCGCGCTCGCCGTCGAGGTAGGTGATGGCCGAGCGGCAGGACGCCGTGTTCATGTATGCCGGGTCGTAGGTCATGAGTCCGAAGTCGTCCTCGGAGACCTTGATCTGGCGCAACTCCGTCGCGTGCACGGTCCCGTCGGTGATCTCGACCTCGTAGCTGCGGCCCGTCCGGTTGTCGGTGACCGTCAGCGTGTCGCGGCGGCCGTCGGCCGAGCCGGCCCCGGAGCTCTGCGTGTGGGTCTCGGTGCTCATCGTTCTCCTCTGCTCCGTATGTGCAGCGCATGTTAGGGCGTGCGTGACCTCGGCCGGGTTCGAGGGCTTCGTCGCGCTCGCCCAGGCCGTGGTCGAGCGCGAGGCCGCCGCCCACGCCGAGGACCGCTGGTGGATCCTCGAGCCGCTCGTGGTGCTCGAGGGCGCCGCCGTGGGGGCCGCGCCGCTCGAGCGCCTTCCGGCGGCGCAGCGGGCGCTGCTGGCCGGCGACGTCGGGGCGCTGCCCGAGGTGACCGGAGCGCGCCGAGTGGCCCTCGCCCTCCACGTCGACCTCGCCGAGGGCGACGACGTGCACGCGGCGATCCTCCTCGTGATCGTCACCCCGCTGCTGCGTGCCGTCCGCGCGGCGCGCGTGGAGCGCACGGAGCTCGGCACGCCGCGGCTCGGGCCGTGGGCGCCGAGTGGCCTCGCCGACGACGAGATCGCCGCGGCGCTGCGGCGGCTCGCGGGCTGAGGCTCGCGCTCAGCGCCGCCGACGGCGCCAGAGGCGCCCGAGCCGGCCGCGCACGTTGGCCTGGAACTCCGCGCCGCCCTTGGGGTCGCGCACGGGCAGCTGCGCGGCGGCGGCGGCGTCGATCGTCAGCGTCACCCGCCGCTCGGCGATCCGGGCGACCTCTGGCGCGTCGACGAACCGCGGGCCGCGCGCGGTGTCGACGACGACGCCGTCGAAGATGTGCTCGCGCTCGTTCTCGAGCACATCGCGGACCCGGCCGAGCTCCGTGCCGTCGGCGGTCCAGACCGGCGTCCCGCGCCGGAGGACCTTGTAGGAGACCGCGTGGCCGTCGTCGGTGCTCAAGCCGTGATGACCGCGGTGGCCACGGCCGCGAGAACGATGACCGCGGTGAGGCCGATGACGCCGCGCTCCGCGACGGCCGTCCCGGGGAACTCCGGCCGGCTCAAGCCGATCGCGGCGAGGACGACCGCCCAGCCGGCGAGCAGCCCGCCGGCGAGGTAGAACGCGGTCTTGGAGGGCTCGGCCTCCTCGGCGGCCAGGACGAGCAGCGCGCGGACCATGGCGATGAACGCTACCCGACCGCGTCGCCGGCGGGAGCGGGCGGCGTGCCGTAGCGGCTCTCGGTCGCCTCGAGCTGCCGGTGGTAGTGGCTGCCGAGCTCCGGATGGCCGTAGGGCCGCTCGGCCGGGCGGTCGAGGGCCATGAACGAGAGCTGGGCGATCGGCTGGCCGGGCCAGAGGACGATCGGCACCCTCGTGAGGTTCGTGATCTCGAGCGTCAGCGTCCCCTTGAAGCCGGGGTCGACGAAGCCCGCCGTCGCGTGGACGATCAGGCCGAGGCGGCCGATCGAGCTCTTGCCCTCGATGCGCGAGACGACGTCGTCGGGCAGCTCGACCCACTCCTCGGTCCGGCCGAGGACGAACTCGCCGGGGTGGATGACGAACGAGTCGTCCGCGCCGACCTCGACGAGCTCGGTGAGGTTGCGCGGCGGGTCGGCGAGATCGATCGCGGTCGCGCGATGGTTGTGGAAGACCCGGAACGAGCGCCCGAGGCGGATGTCGACGCTCGCGGGCTGGAGCATCGCCTCGTCCCACGGGTCGATCCGCATGCGCCCCTCGGCGACGAGCCGCCGGATCGTGCCGTCGGAGAGGACGGCGGAGACCGCCATCGGCGCAGTCTAGGCGTGGTCCGCGCGCCGAGCGCGCGCGACGACCGTCCGCGTGCGGGCGGGCGGCACGGGGACCGGGTCGCCGTGCGGGCCGCGGCGCGGGTGGCGCGGCAGCGGCCGGCGCGGGTGGCGCGGCGAGCGCCGGGGACCGCCGTCGCCGTCGGAGCGCTGCGCATCGGTCTCCGGCGTCGAGCGCACGGCCCACCAGACGATCCACAGCAGCGCGACGATCGGGATCTTCAGGACGAGCATGAGGTAGACGAACGCCCAGCCCACGCGCGCATGCTATCCCCGCCAGGGGACCGGCGCACGCGCGGATTGCCGTCAGCTGCGCAGGGCGAGCGGCCGCGCTTCGAAGGCGGTCATGCGCCGCAGGTCGGCCACGCGGCGCACGACCTCCGTGGCGGCGACGGCGACGACGCGCTCGGTGCCGAAGGCCTCGACGTTGAAGGAGGCGAGCGCGCTGCCGTAGGCCATCGCGCGCGCCAGCACGTCGAGCGTCGGCTCCCCGCCGCAGGCCGCGACGTAGCCGACGAAGCCGCCCGCGAAGGTGTCGCCCGCGCCGGTGGGGTCGACGACGTCGATGACCGGGTAGGCGGGCAGCGCGAAGGAGCCCTCCGGCGTGAACAGCGCCGAGCCGTACTTGCCGTGCTTGGCCACGACCGCCTTGAGCCCCCAGCCCAGCAGCTCGCGCGCGGCGGCGGGCGTGTTCGGCGCGCCCGTGAGCTGCTCGAGCTCGTCGCCGTTGAGGAGCAGGCAGTCGACGGAGCGGATCGTCCGCTCGAGCGGCTCGCGCGCGATGTTGATCCACAGGTTCATGGAGTCCATCGCGGCGAAGCGCGCCGCCGGGCACTGCTCGCGGACCTCGAGCTGCAGCTCGGGCTGGATGTTGGCCAGGAAGAGGACGTCCGCCGCGCGCGCGGGCGCCGACAGCTTCGGGCTGAAGTCGGCGAAGACGTTGAGCTCGGTCTCGAGCGTCTCGCGGCGGTTGAGGTTGTCGTGATACTCGCCCGACCAGAAGAACGTCCGCCCGCCCGTCACGCGCGCGACGTCGTCGACGACGGTGCCGCGCGTGCGCAGGACGTCCATGTCGGCCTCGGAGAAGTCGTCGCCGACCGGCCCCACGACGCGGACCTCGTCGAAGAAGGACGCGGCGAGCGCGAAGTGCACGGCCGCGCCGCCGAGCATGCGCTCGCGCACGCCGGCCGGCGTGCGGACGGCGTCGAAGGCGATCGATCCCACCACGGTCACGCTCATGAGGGCGGCGAGGCTAGCTGGTCGGCCGTGGTCTAGTGGGCCTTCTCGCAACGTTTGACCGCAAACGACGGACGCCGATCACCGCCTGGCTTTGTCCTCGGTCGCGGCAATGGCTCCACCATTGCTCGCTCCCTGCGTCCTCGCCAGTCGGCGCCGGCGCCTCGCCGTTTCCGGCCCAACGTCACGAGAAGACCCACTAGCGTGCCCGTGCATGCGCGCGATCCGGCAGGAGCGGTTCGGCGGCCCGGAGGTGCTCGAGCTCGCCGAGCTCCCCGAGCCCGTGCCCGCCGACGACCAGGTCCTCATCCGCGTGACGCGCGCGGGGATGAACTTCGCCGACACCCATCAGCGCCGCAACGACTACCTCTCCGCCCAGCGGCTGCCGCTCGTCCCCGGCGGCGAGGTCGCGGGCGTCCGCGCGGACACGGGCGAGCGCGTCGTCGCGCTCTGCGGGACCGGCGGGTACGCCGAGGTCGCGGTCGCGCCGGAGGCGCTGACCTTCCCGATCCCCGAGGGCGTCGACGACGGCACCGCGCTCGCGCTCGTCATCCAGGGGCTGACCGCGTGGCACCTGTACCGCACGAGTGCGCGAGTGCAGCCGGGCGAGAGCGTCGTGGTACACGCGGCGGCCGGCGGCGTGGGCTCGCTCGCCGTCCAGCTCGGGCACGCCATGGGCGCCGGGCGCGTCATCGCCACCGCGTCGACGCCCGCCAAGCGCGAGCTCGCGCTCGAGCTCGGCGCCGACGAGGCGACCGACGCCGATCCCGAGGACCTGGGCGACCGCCTCGTCCGGGCCAACCTCGGCCGCAAGCTCGACGTCGTCTTCGAGATGGCCGGCGGGCGCGTCTTCGAGGAGTCGCTCCGCGCGCTCGCGCCGTTCGGCCGGCTCGTCGCCTACGGCATCGCCTCGGGCGAGGGCAACGAGGTCCACACCCGCAAGCTCATGGGCCGCTCGCGCTCGGTCGTCGGCTTCTGGCTCATGCACTGCATGGGCCGGCCGGCGATGGTCGACGAGGCGCTGGCCGATCTCTTCGAGCGCGCCGCCGCCGGGACGCTGCGCGCGGTCGTCGGCGCCACCTATCCCCTGGCCGAGGCGCGCCGCGCGCAGGTCGACCTCGCCGAGCGGCGCACGACCGGCAAGGTCCTGCTCGACCCCACGGCCTGATCGCGCGAGCCGCGTCGCTGCCCCGTCCTTCGTCGCGCGACAGCTCCGACCGCTACGCGGTCCCGCGCCGGATCGCCAGGTTCGGTCGCCGGCTCGTCGCGGGCGGGAGCGCCACGCCTGAGCGCCCTATGCTCAGCCCGTGACCGCGTTCGCCGACCTCGGCCTGTCCGAATCCAGCCTCCTCGCCCTGCAGGACGTCGGCTACGAGCAGCCGAGCCCGATCCAGGAGCAGGCGATCCCCTCGCTGCTCGAGGGCCGCGACGTCATCGGCCAGGCCCAGACGGGCTCGGGCAAGACGGCCGCGTTCGGCCTGCCGATCCTCGAGCACGTCGACCCCGCCGAGCACGAGGTCCAGGCGCTCGTCCTCACGCCGACGCGCGAGCTGTGCATCCAGGTCACCCAGGCGATCCGCGCCTACGGCCAGCGCAAGGGCGTCGACGTGGTCGCGATCTTCGGCGGCGCGCCGATCCGCTCCCAGCAGGCGCAGCTGCGCGGGGGCGGCCACGTCGTCGTGGGCACCGTCGGGCGCGTGCTCGACCTCGTCCAGCGCGCCTCGCTGATCCTGCACTCCTGCCGCTTCGTCGTCCTCGACGAGGCCGACGAGATGCTCGACCTCGGCTTTCTGGAGGACGTCGAGCGGATCCTCGCGCTCACCCCCAACAGCCGGCAGACGGCGCTCTTCAGCGCGACGATGCCGCCGCCCATCCGCGCGCTGGCCGACCGCTACCTCTACGACCCCGTCCACGTCAAGGTCCGCAACGCGACGCTGACCGTCGACTCCGTCGAGCAGTTCGCCGTCGGGGTGCGCGGCAACGAGAAGGCAGACACGCTCGTCGAGGTCCTGAGCGCCGAACGCCCCGACCAGGCCCTCGTCTTCGTGCGCACGAAGATCCGCTGCGACCAGCTCTTCCGCCGCCTGCGCGACCGCGGCCTCAACGTCCGCGCGCTGCACGGCGACATGAGCCAGGGCCAGCGCGACGGCGTCATGCTCTCGTTCAAGGGCGGCCGCGTCCCGATCCTCGTAGCCACCGACGTCGCCGCGCGCGGCCTGGACATCTCGACCGTCACCCACGTCATCAACTTCGACGTCCCGGTGAGCCCCGACGTCTACGTACACCGCATCGGGCGCACGGGGCGCGTCGGGCGCTCCGGGCGCGCGCTGACCTTCGTCGAGCCGCGCCAGCGGCGCGAGCTCGAGGCCATCGAGCGCCACATCGGGACCTCGATCGCGCCCTGGTCGGCGGGCGCCCACGTCGCGCCCGCGCCGGTCTCCGAGCGCCCGCGCCGGCACTCCAAGCCGCAGCTCTCGCGCAACGGCGACGAGCCCTACGCGAAGCTCGTCGCGGGCGTCGGCCGCGCCGAGGGCGTCGAGGTGGCCGACCTCGTCCACGCGATCACGGGCGCGGCCGGCCTCGACGGCGAGGCCGTCCGCGAGGTGCGGGTGCTCGAGCGCTTCTCGTTCTTGTCGGTCCCGCGCAGCGAGGCCGAGCGCGTCGTCCGGGCCGTCGACGGCACCGCGATCAACGGGGCCATCCTGCGCGTGCAGTTGGCCGGCGGCTGAGCTCCGCGCGCCACGGGCTTTGCGTGCGGCGGGCCGCGTGTGCAACGCTGGGGCCGTGAAGCTGCTCGAGGCAGAGCGTCGGGCTGCGCCTCCGGCCCCGCCCGGGGCGCCCGCGCCCGAGGCGCCCGAGGCCCAGCCGCTCCCCGAGGGGACGACCGCCTGCCGGACGTGCGGCGCACCGATGGAGCCCGGCCAGGACTGGTGTCTGACCTGCGGCACGGCCGCGAAGGGCACGCTCGGCCAGCGCCCCGGCTGGCGCGCGGCCCGCACCGTCATCGCGCTCACCGCGCTGCTCGTACTCGGAGCGGCCGCCGCGAGCTACGCGGCGATCACCGACGACGGCGCCAAGCCGCCGGCGGCGAGCACGCCGGTGGCCCAGACGCCGCCCGCGGCCACGCCGCCCGCGGCCACCACGACGCCGCCCGCGGCCACCGCGCCGGCCACGCCGAAGCAGCTGCCCAAGGTCGCGCCGCCGAAGGCCACGAGCACGCCGACCCCAGCGCCCACGCCCGTGGCTCCCACCCCGTCCACCGCGACGCCCGCGCCTGCGAGCTCCGGCTCCTCCGGCTCCTCCGGCTCCGCGGGCTCCTCGGGCTCCTCGGGCGGCTCGACCGCGTCGAGCGCGCGCTCCGGCGAGAGCGACGGCGGCAGCTCGTCGAGCGCGACGCCGGCCGGCCCCGCTCCCGTCGTGCTCGCCTCGGGCGCGGCCTCGGTCTACGACCCCTACAAGCGCGTGGCCGCCACCGGGGACGCCGCCAAGGGCATCGACGGCAACCCCTCCACCTCGTGGTACGTAGACCCCACCCCCAAGCCGGGCGCCGGGCCCGACGTCGGCTTCCTCGTCGACCTTGGCGCCAAGCGCGACCTGCGCGGGCTGGTCGTCCAGACCACGACGCCGGGCTTCCGCGTGGAGGTCTACGCCACCGATGTCGCCACCGCGCCGCCCGACATCCTCGACGCGCGCTGGAGCCACCTGCGCAACCGCGCCGACGTCGGGACGAACGAGTCGATCGCCCTGCGCGACGACCCGACGAAGTACCGCAAGGTCGTGCTCTGGCTCACCGAGGCGCCCGCGAACGGCACCCGCATCCGCGTCAGCGAGCTCGAGGTCCTGACCTGATGCCGTCCACGGCCGTCCTGCGCACCTCCGAGGGCGATGTCACGCTCGAGCTCTTCGACGAGGACGCGCCGCAGACCGTCGCGAACTTCAAGCGCCTGGCGGGGCAGGGCTTCTACGACGGGCTCATCTTCCACCGCGTGATCCCGGACTTCATGATCCAGGGCGGCTGCCCGCAGGGCACCGGCACGGGCGGCCCGGGCTACACGTTCGAGGACGAGGCCAACGACCACAGGGTCGTCCGCGGCGCGCTCGCGATGGCCAACGCGGGGCCGAACACGAACGGCTCGCAGTTCTTCGTCGTCACCACCGGCGAGGCGCCGTGGCTCGACGGCAAGCACACGGTCTTCGGGCGCGTGGCCGACGGCATGGACGTCGTCGACCGGATCTCGCAGCGCCGGACCGACGGGCGCGACAAGCCCGTCGACGACGTCACCATGGACGTCGAGCTCGAGCAGCCCACGGCCTAGCGGGGCGGTCGTGCAACGACGCGTCGAGCGCCGCGCGCGCGGCGACCGCGATCCTCCGCAGCGCCGGGCGCGGACGCTCCCGGTTGCGCGCGCGGGCGGACGCGCATAGGTTTCGCGGACTGCTCGACGGGAGGGGTCATGCTTACCGAACGGATGACGCTCGATGCTGCGCTGCGCCACCGCGGCATCAGCCGACGGCGCTTTCTGCAGTTCTGCAGTGTCATGGCCGGCACGCTGGCGCTGCCGCCGAGCTACGGCGCCCGGATCGCCGAGGCGCTCGAGCACCGTCGCAAGCCGGTGCTCGTGTGGCTCGAGTTCCAGGACTGCGCGGGCAACTCCGAGTCCGTGCTGCGCTCGCCGGCGCCCGACGTCGCCCAGCTCGTGCTCGAGACGTTCTCCTGGGAGTACCACGAGCTCATCATGGCCGGGGCCGGCGAGCAGGCCGAGGCCGTCCTCGAGCGGGTCGTGCGCGAGCAGAAGGGCCACTACCTGGCCGTCGTCGAGGGCGCGATCCCGTTCGGCGCCGACGGCGCCTACTGCACGATCGGCGGGCGCAGCGCGCTCGACATCGCGCGCCGGGTGTGCGGCAACGCGGCGGCGACGCTCGCCGTGGGCGCGTGCGCGTGGGACGGCGGCTTCGTCGATTTCGGGCCGACGGGGGCTGTGGGCGTGCAGGACGCCGTGTCGGACGCCGACGTCGTCAACCTCGGCGGCTGCCCGCACAACGCCGCCAACACCGTCGCCGTCCTCACCCACTACCTGACGTTCGGCGAGATGCCGGAGCTCGACCGCTACAACCGCCCGCTCTTCGCCTACGGCGACACGATCCACGACCAGTGCGAGCGGCGGGCCTACTACGACGCCGGGCTCTTCGTCGAGGAGTGGGGCGACGAGGGCCACCGCAAGGGCTACTGCCTCTACAAGATGGGCTGCAAGGGACCGTCGGCGACCTACAACTGCCCCAACGTGCGCTGGAACGACGGGACGAGCTGGCCCGTGCAGGCCGGCCACGGCTGCATCGGCTGCGCGGCCCCGCAGTTCTGGTCGCAGATGACCCCGTTCTACGGCCGCCTGCCGGACGTGTCGGGCTTCGGCGTCGACACGACGGCCGAGAAGGTCGGCCTCGCCGCCGTCGTCGCCGTGGCGGGCGCCAGTGCCGCCCACGGCCTCGGAAAGGTCGTGCAGCACGCCAGCGAGCAGGGTCGCGGCGAGCCCGCTCCCGAGCCGCCCGGCGACCGCGGCGAGGCCGGTTCCGAGCCGCCCGGCGACCGCGCCGCGGCCGGTCCCGCGCCGCCCGGCGACCACGCCGACCCCGCCGACCCGCCGACCCCGGAGGACCCCGGTGCGCATCAAGGTTGATCCCGTCACCCGCATCGAGGGCCACCTCCGGCTCGAGGCGGAGGTGGCCGACGGCCACGTGCGCACGGCGTGGGCCTCGGGCACGATGTTCCGCGGCCTGGAGATCATCCTGCGCGACCGCGACCCGCGCGAGGCGTGGATCTGGGCGCAGCGCATCTGCGGCGTCTGCACGACCGTCCACGCGCTGGCCTCCGTGCGGGCCGTCGAGAACGCGCTCGACATCCGGGTGCCGCCGAACGCGGAGCTCGTGCGCAACCTGATCGCGGGCACCCAGACCGTCCACGACCACGTGATCCACTTCTACCATCTGCACGCGCTGGACTGGGTCGACGTCACGCAGGCGCTCAAGGCCGACCCGGCCAAGGCCGCGCGCATCGGGCGGTCGCTGTCGGACTGGCCGGGCTCGGGCGTCGAGGACCTGCGTACCGTCCAGGCGCGCGTCCGCGCGCTCGTGGACAGCGGTCAGCTCTCGATCTTCGCCAGCGGCTACTGGGGGCACCCGGCGTACCGGCTCCCCCCCGAGGTGAACCTGCTCGCCGTCGCCCACTACCTGCAGGCGCTGGAGTGGCAGCGCGACGTCATCCGCGTGCACGCCGTGCTCGGCGGCAAGAACCCGCACCCGCAGACCTATCTGGTCGGCGGCATGGCGACGCCGCTGGACCTCAACAGCCCGCAGGCCATCAACGTCGAGCGGATCGGCTTCATGCGCGCGCGCCTGCGCACGATGCGCGAGTTCGTCGAGCAGGTCTACCTGCCCGACGTGCTCGCGATCGCCGGGGCTTACCGCGACTGGTTCGCGATCGGCGGCAACACGCGCGACTTCCTCGCCTACGGCGGCATGCCGGAGGGGTCGCTGGCCGAGCCGGCCCGCTACCTCTTCCCGCGCGGGATCGTCCTGGACCGCGACCTCGGGACCGTGCACCCGTTCGACGAGACGAAGGTCACCGAGCAGGTCGCGCACTCGTGGTACCGCTATGCGGACGGCGACCGGGCCGCGCTGAACCCGTTCGAGGGCGAGACCGAGCCGAACTACACGGGCCCCAAGCCACCCTACGAATGGCTCGAGACCGACGGCAAGTACTCCTGGCTGAAGTCCCCGCGCTACGACGGGCGCGCGATGGAGGTCGGCCCGCTGGCCCGCACGCTCATCGCCTACGCGTCCGGCGACGCCGCCGTCCGGCGCAAGGTCGACGCGACGCTCAAGCAGCTGAGCGTCGGGCCCGAGGCGCTCTTCTCGACGCTGGGCCGCGTCGCGGCGCGGGCGATCGAGACGCAGATCCTCGTCGAGCGCCTCGACGGCTGGCTGGACCGGCTCGAGGCGAACATGCACGCTGGCGACCTGCGCAACGCCGACACGGTGCGGTGGGACCCCGCCGGCTGGCCCAAGGAGGCGCAGGGCTGGGGCTGGCACGAGCCGCCGCGCGGGGCGCTCGCCCACTGGGTCGTCATCCGCGACCGCAAGATCGCCAACTACCAGGCCGTCGTCCCGACGACGTGGAACTCGGGCCCGCGGGACGCCGACGGCCGACCCGGGCCCTACGAGCAGGCGCTCGTCGGCGTGCCGGTGGCCGACCCCGAGCGGCCGCTGGAGCTCCTGCGGACCGTCCACTCCTTCGACCCGTGCATGGCGTGCGCGGTGCACGTGCTCGACGCGCGCCACAGCGCCCGCACGCGGGGAGGCTGACGTGGCGGCGGAGCAGACGGCGCCCGCGGAGCGCAGCGCGCCGATCGCGGCCGGCCGCCACGCGCCGGTCGACCGCACCGGCGTCCGCTCCGTATATGTCTGGGAGTGGCCGGTGCGGGTCACCCACTGGGTGATCGTCGCGGCCATCATCGCCCTGTCGTTCACGGGCTGGTGGCTGCACGACCCCTGGTTCGGGCCGTCAGCCCCGGCCGGCCCCGGCGCCTCGCCGGGCTTCACGCTCGGGATCATGCGCTTCCTTCACGAGCTGGCGGCGGCGGCCTTCGTCGCCGCGCTGCTCGGGCGGATGTACTGGGCCGTCGCGGGCAACCGCTATGCCCGCTTCAAGGCGCTGTTGCCGCTGACCCCGCAGCAGCGCGAAGGCCTGCGCGAAACGCTCGCCTACTACGCGCTCCGGCGCGGGCCCCCGCGGGCGATCGGGCACAACCCGCTGGCGGGCATCTCCTACATCGTCCTGTGGCTGGGCTTCTGGGTGTCGATCCTGACGGGGCTGAGCCTGTTCACTTGGATCGTCCACCGCCCGCCGTGGACGACGTTCTTCGGCTGGACGTGGTCGGTCATGACGATCCAGCACATCCGGCTCGTGCACTTCCTGCTGATGTTCGCGTTCATGGCCTTCGCGGTGCACCACGTCTACAGCGCGGTGCTCGTCGACCGCGAGGAGCGCAACGGCGAGCTCTCGAGCATCGTCACCGGCTGGAAGCTCGACTACGGCGAGGACGAGGACGACGTCTGAGCGTCGCGGTCGCCGTGATCGGCCTCGGCAACGTCGTCCTCACCGACGACGGCATCGGCGTGCACGCGGTGCGCCGGCTGCGTGCGCGCCACGCCCTCGGGCCCGGCGTCGAGGTCGTCGAGGGCGGGACCGCCGGCCTGCTGCTGCTGCCGTGGCTGGCGGACAGCCGGCGGGCGATCGTCGTCGACGCGATCGATCGCGGCGCGCGGCCCGGCTCGTTGCACCGCCTCGACGGCGCCGCGTGGGTCTCCGCCTTCGACGCGCGGATGTCGCCTCACGACGCCGGCCTCGCGGACCTGCTCGGCGCCGCGCAGATTGGCGGCGTGCTGCCCGACGACCTCGTGCTCCTCGGCCTGCAGCCGGCGCGGCTCGGCTGGGGGACGGAGCTGTCGCCCCCGGTCGCGGCGGCGCTCGACGGGCTCGTGGACGCGGTCGCCACGCAGCTCGCGGCGTGGGACACGGGGGCCGTCGGCCTTCCCGGCGCCACCGGATCGACCGCGCGATAGCCCCACGCTCGTGGCCGGCTATGGGCGGCGCCGTCTCGCTCCGACGGCGCCGCCCGTGCCGTTGCCTACGGAGCCGGGAGCGGCTGCGTGTTGGCCGAGTTGAAGGCCTGCACGCCGGCCTCGTGGTCGCCGTCGAACGGCGTGACTCCGTTGACGCCCGGGGCTGCGGGGCAGAAGTCATCGTCGGCCGGGTCGGCGAACCACATTCCGACGCGGTTGAGATCGACGCGCACGCGCCGGCCGGTGACCAGCGTGCTCGAGAACGCCTCGTCGACGATCAGCCGGAACGTGTTGTCGGCGTTGCCGTTCTTGTTCGTCGTGATGTCGCCGATGTACTCGGCGGCGCCGAACGGCGCGCCCGCGGTCTCGAGCAGGAACACCGTGAAGTCGCGGTTCGGTGGCAGGTGACGAGCGCGGACCTTGAACTTGTCGAAGCCGAGCCGGTCGGTCGTCGACTTGACGGTGACCTTGACGCGGGCGCGCGGCATGCACGCCGCGAGCTGCTGATTGGACGGCGTCAGCCGCAGATCGGTCACGTTCGCCGCGCCCGCGGCGCGGGCCTTGGCGTGCGGCTTGTGCTTGACCGCGCCGGCGGAGCCGGCGACGAGGCCGATGGCGACCACGGCGGCCGTCATCGCGAGCAGGATCCTACGCATGGGTGTACCTCCTGGATGGTTGGGTGCGTCCTATCCAGGACGCCGTGGGGTCCTGACCCTTCCCGGCGACGCGGGGGCCGGCGCGGGCCCTGCGACGATGTCGCGCCGTGCTCGCCGTGCTCCTCGCGCTCGTGGCGTCCTCGTGCTGGGGCGTCGCCGACTTCACGGCCGGGCTGCGCTCGCGGCGCGTCGCGCTGCCGGTGGTGCTGGCCTTCGTCGAGGGGACGGGCTTAGTCCTCGTCCTCGCGCTGATCGCGATCGAGGCCGAGCCGCTGCCCGGCGCGCGGGCGATCGTCCTGTCGCTCGTCGCCGGGTCGGCCGGGGTGCTGGCGCTCGGCGCCTTCTACCGGGCGCTGGCGATCGGGACGATGAGCATCGTCGCGCCGATCTCGGCCACCGGCGTCGCCCTGCCCGTCGTGGTCGGCGTCGCGACCGGTGACCGGCTCTCCGCGGTCACGTCGGCCGGGCTGGCCGTCGCGGTCGTCGGCGTCGTCCTGGCCTCGCGCGAGCGCCACGACGACGAGCGCCGGGCAGCCGCCGGGCGCGCCTCGATCGCGCTCGCGCTCGCGGCCGCGCTCGGCTTCGGCTCGTACTTCGCGCTCTCCGACGCCGCGGCCGACGAGTCCGTGCTGTGGCTCCTGGTCCTGGCGCGGATCGTCATCCTGCCGGTCCTGGCGGCGATCATCCTCGTCCGGCGCGCGCCCGCACCCGCGCGCGCGGACGGGCTCGCGCTCGTGCTCGCGGGAACGCTCGACGTGAGCGCCACCGGCCTCTTCGGCCTGGCGACGACGAAGGGTGCGCTGAGCATCGTCGCCGTCGTCGGATCGCTGTATCCGGTGACGACCGTGCTGCTCGCCCGCGCCGTCCTGCGCGAGCGCATCCGCTCGATCCAGATGGCCGGCATCGTCGCGGCGATGACGGGCGTCGCCCTGATCGTCGCGGGATAGCCTCAGGGCGATGGCGCTCGTCGAGCTCGCGCCGCTGCAGCTGCTGCCGGCCACCGTGGCCGGGGTGCTCTACGCGCTCGGCGTCCATCGCCTGCACGGCACGGCGCGCGCCGTGCCGGCGTGGCGGCAGGCGTGCTTCTACGGCGGGCTGGGCCTGGTCGTCGGGGCGCTCACGCTGCTGGGCGAGGCCGCAGACGAGCTCTTCTGGGCACACATGGTCGAGCACCTGCTGCTCGGGGACCTCGGCGCGCTGTTGCTCGTGCTCGGCCTGACCGGCCCGCTGCTGGCGCCGGTGCTGCGCATCGGCGTCTTCGACCGCCTCCGGGTCCTCGCGCATCCGCTCGTCGCCTTCCCGCTCTGGGCGCTCGACCTCTACGCCTGGCATCTGCCGGCGCTGCACGAGGCCGCCGTCCGCCACGCCGGCGTCCACGCGCTGCAGCATGCGAGCTTCCTGCTCTTCGGGGTGAACATGTGGATGGCGCTGCTCGGGCCGCTGCCCAAGCCCGCCTGGTTCGGCAACGCCGCGCGGCTGGCCTACGTCATCGCCGTGCGCCTCACCGGGGCGGTCCTCGGCAACGTCCTCGTCTTCGGCGGGACGTCGTTCTACGGCGTCTACGCCCCCGGCGAGGCGGTCCACGGGATCTCGCCGGCCGCCGACCAGAACGCCGCCGGCGCGATCATGATGATCGAGGGCTCGATCCTCACGCTGCTGCTCTTCGGGTGGCTCTTCGCGCGCACCGCGCGCGAGGGCGAGGAGCGCCAGGAGCTGCTCGACCTCGCGCGCTCGCGGGGCGTCGAGCTCACCGAGCAGCGCGCCGCGCGGGCGGTCGCGGCCGGGCGCGGAGGGGAGCTGCGCCGTCGCATCGAGGGGGCGTAGGATCTTCGGCCATGGCGTCGCTTACCAGCCGGATCCAATCGTTCCTGAAGAGCCCGCAGGGCCGCAAGGCCACCGAGGAGGGCAAGCGCGTCGCCAAGGACCCGGCGACGCGGCGCAAGCTCGAGGACGTGCGCCGGCGCCTGTCCTCGCGCGGAAAGCGCTGATCCGCGCGGCGCGCCTTTTTCGGCTCCCGACCACAACCTCGGGCGCCTGGCGTGGTTATCGACCCCATGCCCCGATTCGTCACCATCGTCGCCCTGCTCGGCGCGGCCCTGGCCCTGGCCCTGCCCGGCGCCGCCTCGGCCGCGTCCTCACAGCGCATGATCTTCGAGGCGCCCCGCGACCTCCTCGATCCCAGCCTCCGCACCCAGGCGCTCGACGAGATCGGCGGCTTCGGTGTCAGCTCGCTGCGGCTCGTGCTCTACTGGCGCGACGTCGCGCCGAGCGCCCGCTCGCGCGTGCGCCCGAGCAACGTCGACCTCGCGAGCCCCGCCGCGTACAACTGGAGCGCATACGACCCGGTCGTCACGGCCGTCAAGAACCGCAACTGGCGGCTGCTGCTCACGGTCTCGGGTCCCGTGCCGCGGTGGGCGACGAACGGCGCCAAGGACACGCTGACGCGGCCACGCGCGCGCGACTTCCGCGTCTTCATGAAGGCCGTCGCGCGCCACTACGGCGCGCAGGTCGACACGTGGTCGATCTGGAACGAGCCCAACCAGCCGCAGTTCCTCAAGCCCCAGTACGGGCGCGGCAAGAAGCCGCTGTCGCCCGGGATCTACCGGGATCTCTTCATCGCGGGCCAGCAGGGCCTGCGGGCCGGCGGCCTGCCCCGAGCGAAGGTCCTGCTCGGTGAGACCTCGCCGCGCGGCACCGGCAGCGTCGTCTCGCCGCTGACCTTCCTGCGCACGACGCTGTGCCTCGACAAGCGCTACAAGCGCACCCGCCGTTGCGCCAGGCTCAACGCCGCCGGCTACGCGCACCACGCGTACACGACCGGCCAGGGCCCGTCGTTCCGCCCGCCCCAGCCCAACGACGTCACGATCGGCGTCCTCGGACGCCTGACGACGGCGCTCGACCGAGCGGCGCGCAAGGGCGCGATCCCGCGCCGCCTGCCGCTCTGGCTGACCGAGTTCGGCATCGAGTCCAAGCCCGATCTGCTGCGCGGCGTCAGCCTCGCGCACCAGTCGGACTTCCGCTCGATCTCCGAGCGCATCGGCTACCAGAACCGCCGCGTCGTGGTCTTCTCGCAGTACCTCCTGCGTGACGACCTGCCGCGCCGCGGCGTCCCGCGTCTGCAGCGCTACCCGGGCTTCGAGACCGGATTGCGGACGGCGTCGGGCAAGGCCAAGCCGTCGCTCGCCGGCTTCCGGCTGCCGCTCGTCGTGCGCCGCAGCGGCTCGCGCGTCGCGCTCTGGGGGCTCGTGCGCCCGGCGGCCGGGCGCACGCGCGTGACCATCGAGGTGCGCCAAGGTCGGGGCGCGTGGCGGACGCTGCGGACGGTGCGCACCGACGGCCGCGGGTACTTCACGGCGCGCTCCGCCTTCGGGGCCACCCGGACGTGGCGCCTGCAGTGGACGGCGCCCGGCGGCAAGGTCTTCCGCGGGAGCACCACCCGGGCCTACTGAGTCGCTCGGCCTCGCCTCGTCGCAGGAGGTCGCGTTCGCGCCGAGATGGCGCAGCAGCTCTGGTTCCTGCGGCACGGCGAGGCCGAGCCGCACGGCGCCCGGCCCGACTCGGACCGCGAGCTCACCGACCGCGGGCGCGAGCAGTCGCGCACCGCGGGCCGGGCCCTCGCCGAGCTCGGCGTCGCGGTCAATCTGGCGCTGGCGAGCCCGAAGGCGCGAGCGCTCCAGACCGCCCAGCTCGCCTGCGCGGCCCTCGGCGTCGAGCCCGTCGAGCACGCCGCGCTCGCCGAAGGCTTCGACGCCAAGGAGGCGCGCGCCCTGCTGGGCGCCGCGGGCGCCGACCAGTGCGTCCTCGTCGTCGGCCACGAGCCCGACTTCAGCCGGGTGGTCCACGACCTCACCGGCGCCCGGATCGACCTCAAGAAGGGCGGCGTCGCGGCGGTGCGGATGGACGGGCGCGGCGGCGAGCTCGTCGCGCTGCTGCGCCCCCGCGAGCTCGGCCGGATCGGCTGACCGCGAGCTCGATCCAGATCGGGCCGGCGCCCGGGAAGTGCCCGGCGCGCGTGCGGTCCTCGATGGCGAGGACCTGCGTCACGTCGGCTCACGGTATAGCGTCTGGGCGCGATGGGGGCCGAGCGCGCGCGACGATCCGAACGAGGCGCCGGCCGGGCGGACGACGGGGCCCCCGCGACGGCCGCGGTGACCTCGAGAACGTGGCTGGCCGAGGCCGTGGCCGCGCTCGCGCACGAGCTGCGCGATCACCACGCGCCGACGGCCGAGCACTCCCATCGTGCTGCGGGCGTCGCCCGCGCCGTGGCCGACGAGCTCGGGCTCGACGCGCTCGACGCCACCGAGGTCGAGCTCGTCGCCGTCCTGCACGACGTCGGCAAGCTCGCCATCGACCCCGCGCTGCTCGACTTCCCGGGCCGGCTCAGCGACGCCCAGCTCGAGCGCATGCGGCGCCACACGATCGAGGGCGAGGAGCTGCTGGCCCAGACCGCCGGGCTGGATCAGCTCGCGCCGGCGGTACGCGCCACGCATGAGGCGTGGGACGGCTCGGGCTATCCGGACGGCCTGAGCGGGGACGAGATCCCGCTGACCGCCCGCATCGTCGCGGTCGTCGACGCCTACGACGCGATGGTCAGCGCGCGCGCCTACCGCACGGCGCTGCCGCGGCCAGAGGCGACCCGGCGCCTGCGCGCCGGCGCGGGCGTGCAGTTCGACCCGGGCGTGGTCGAGGCGCTGCTGCGCGTGTTCGTTCGCCAGGCGCGCGCGTAGCATGATCGTGTGCCCGAGCTGCCCGAGGTCGAGATCACGGCGCGCCGCCTCGACGCGGCGCTGCGCGGCGCGGTCGTCGATTCCGCCCTCGCGCCGGGCCTGAACGCGCTCCGGACATTCGACCCGCCGCTGGCGGCGCTCGAGGGACGCGCCGTCGCGGGCGTGCGCCGGCGCGGCAAGCACCTCGTCGTCGACCTCGACGGCGACCTCGCGCTGCTGGCCCACCTCATGTCCGCCGGGCGCATGCAGCTCTTCGAGACGCGCGCCTCGCCGCGCGATCGGACCTCGCGCCTGCTCGTGCGCCTGGCCGACGGGCGCGAGCTGCGCCTGCGCGAGTTCGGCACGAAGCAGGCCGCGTGGGTCAAGCTCCTGCCGGCCGGCGCCGTGGAGGACGACGACGCGATCGCGGCGCTCGGACCCGAGGCGTGGCCCGAGCCGCCGCCGCTGCGCGAGCTGCTGGCCGAGCACGGGTCCCGCCCGCTGAACGCGGTGCTGCGCGACCAGCGCGTCGTCGCCGGGATCGGGCGCTCGTGGGTCGACGAGATCCTCTGGACGGCCATGCTCTCGCCCTTCAAGCGCGGCGACGACCTCGACGACGCCGACGCCGACGGCCTGCGCGAGGCCGTCGTCGAGCGCTTGGGCGGCGCCATCGAGCACTACGAGCGCGTCGTCGAGTTGCCGATCCCCGACAAGCTGCCGATGCCGCTCGAGGTCCACCGGCGCCAGGGCGAGCCGTGCCCGCGGTGCGCGACGACGATCGAGGCCGTCCACTACGAGGACTACGTCATGTGCTACTGCCCGCACGACCAGACGGGCGGGCGCGTGCTCAAGGATCGCCGGCTCTCGCGGCTGCTGAAGTAGTCGGCGTGCGAGCGCCCGCCCGCGGCGCTAGTAGCCGTTATCGCTGCTGTTCGAGCCGCCGCCCGAGCCGTAGCCGTCGTCGCTCTCACCGCCGCCGGACGCGCCGGCAGGCTGGCCGCCGGCCACGATCGCGTGCCACGTGAAGTGCTGGCCGTCGAAGTCGTCCTCGAACCCGTTGCCCTTCACGTTGCCGGGGGAGTCCTCGGCGAACGTGTAGAGCGGCCTGCCGTTGGCGGCGACCTGCTTGGTGCCGTCCGGGCGCTTGACGACGGACAGCTTGCCGGCGTCACCGGCGGCCGTCGGCGTGGCGGAGCCGGCCTTCAGCGGCTTCCAGAAGGACAGGCACCCGCTGTCGCAGACGATCTTGCCGTTGGCCTCCTCGTCGGACGAGTAGAGCGCCATGCCGCTCGTGTCGACGAGCACGTCGCCGACGCCGTCGACGTTCTTGACCGACACGGTCTTGCCGCTGGCCGCGGCGCTCGGCGTCGTCGCGTCGGAGGAGTTGTCACCGCTGCTTCCGCAGGCCGCCAGCACGACGGTTGCGGCGAGTGCGACGACGATGATGATGATGCGCTTCATGTCAGAGCCTCGGCTTGCTTACCGTGCGTAAGTGCGGACGCCCGCCCCGCGCCGTTCCTTCCGGGCGTCTCATCGCGGGCCAATCGTCCTTCCAGCCGGCACGGTCGGCCCAAGCCGCGGCGCCCCGCGGCGCGGGATCGAGCCTGGCGCGTGCGCACGGTCGCCTATCGTCTGGGGGCCCGCGAGATCGAAAGGACGCGCATGATCGAGCCCGGCCAGGCCGCCCCCGACTTCGAGCTCCCCGACCACCACGGCGAGACCATCCGCCTCGCGGACCTCCGCGGCCGGCGGATCGTCCTCTACTTCTATCCCAAGGCCGACACCCCGGGCTGCACGACGCAGGCCTGCGGCGTGCGCGACCATCAGCCCGACTACGACGCCGCGGGCGCCACCGTGCTCGGCGTCTCGCCCGACCCGGTCGCGAAGGTCAAGCGCTTCCACGACGAGCAGAGGCTGACGTTCACGCTGCTCGCCGACGAGGACCACGCCGTGGCCGACCGCTACGGCGTCTGGGTCGAGAAGTCGATGTACGGCCGGACGTTCTGGGGCAACGAGCGCACGACGTTCGTCATCGACGAGCACGGCGTCGTGCGCGAGGTCCTGCGCAAGGTCAAGCCGGCCGAGCACGACGACCTCGTGCTGGGTACTCTGGGCGCGGCGGCGTGAGCGCCCCCTACACCTCGGCGCTGGCCGAGGAGCTGGCGCCCGGGCTGCTCGAGCGCTTCGTGCGCTACGCGCGCGTCGCCACGCAGTCGCGGCGCGAGCGCGCGCAGTCGCCGAGCACCCCGGGGCAGCTCGACCTGGCCCGGGCGCTCGTCGAGGAGCTGCACGGCATCGGGCTCCGGGACGCTGCGCTCGACGCGCACGGCTACGTCATGGCGACGCTGCCCGCGACGGTCGACGGCGACGCGCCGGTCGTCGGGCTCGTCGCCCACGTCGACACGAGCCCCGACGCCCCCGGCGACGGCGTGGAGCCGCTCGTGCACCGCGCCTACGACGGGGGCGCGATCGCGCTGCCGCGCGACGGCACCGTGCTCGACCCGGGCGCGATGCCCGAGCTCGCCGCGGTGGTCGGCCACGACCTCGTGACCTCGAGCGGCGACACGCTGCTCGGCGCCGACGACAAGGCCGGCGTGGCCGAGATCGTGACCGCCGTCGCGCATCTCGCCGCCCACCCCGAGCTGCCGCGGCCGACGCTGCGGGTCGCCTTCACGCCCGACGAGGAGATCGGCGAGGGCGCCTCGCTCTTCGACGTCGAGCGGTTCGGCGCGCGCTGCGCCTATACGGTCGACGGCTCGACGCTCGGCGAGCTGCAGGACGAGACGTTCACCGGCGCGGAGGCGATCGTGACGGTCGAGGGCGTCGACGTACACCCCGGCTTCGCCACGGGCAAGCTCGTCAACGCGGCGCGCCTGGCCGCTCGCATCCTCGACGCGCTGCCGTCCGACACGCTCACGCCCGAGACGACCTCCGGCCGCGAGGGCTTCCTGCACCCGTATCGGCTCGAGGCGACCGCGGCGCGCGCGGAGCTGCGCTTCATCGCCCGTGACTTCGAGGACGAGGCGCTCGAGCGCCACCTCGCGCTCCTGCGCCGCACGGCCGAGGAGGTCGTCGCGGCCGAGCCGCGCGCGCGCCTGCGCGTCGACGTTCGTCCCCAGTACCCGAACATGCGCCGCCACCTCGAGGCCGACCCCGAGGTCGTCGCGGTCGCCGCGCGCGCGATCCGTGCCGAGGCGATCGAGCCCGTCCGCACGCCGATCCGCGGCGGCACCGACGGGTCGATGCTGAGCGCGATGGGGCTGCCCACGCCCAACCTCTTCACCGGCGGGCACGAGTATCACTCGGTGCGCGAGTGGGCCTCGTTGCAGGAGATGGCCGCGGCCGCGGCCGTCGTCGTCCGCCTGGCCGGCGAGTGGACGACCGCCGCGACCGCTACGGCGCGCTGAGCATCCCCTCGGCGAGCCCGACGAGCTGCTCGACGCGGCGCTCGAGATCCGCGTCGGTGGCACGGCCCGCGGCCGCGTCGCGCTCGAAGTCGGCGAGCGCGTGGATGACGAAGCGGGCGCCGAGGGCCATGCGCTCCATGCGCTGCGCCGGGCGCAGGTGGTCGAGGCTGTCGCGCAGGAGCGCATAGTTGCGCACGAGCGGCTCGAGCGCCGGGAACGGGCCCTCGCCGTTGCGCGGGTGCTCGAGGATGTCGGTGAAGTCGAGCGGCAGCCCGGCGAGGACCTGCTCGTTGAAGCGGGCGTAGTGGCTGACGGGGTCGGCCTGCAGCGACGCCGCGAGCGGGATCACGAAGGCCTCCACGAGCCCCTCGCGGTCGCCGAGGCGCCCCTGCTCCTCGAGCGAGGCCAGCAGCGAGGCACGCCGGTCGTTGATGTCGCCCATCCGCAACTCGAAGATCGCGGTGACCAGGCCGTCCTTGGACCCGAAGTGGTAGGGGACGACCGAGTGGTTGCGCTGCCCGGCCGCCAGCGCGACCTGCCGCAGCGAAACCGCCTCGATGCCGTGCTCGGCGAAGAGGCGCTCGGCCGATTCGATGAGCCCGCGGCGAGTCAGCGTCGAGCGGGGGTCCTCCGGCATCGCACGACGGTAGCTCAACGCGCGAGCCCGGTACCGTCCGGCCGTGGACACGGTCGCGGTGGGCTTCGGCATGGGCTTCCGGCAGCGTGACCTGGGTGAGCGCGCTCGCCGGGCGCGGGGGCTCGTCGCCCTTCGGCGGCCTGCCGGCGTCTCGCACGCTGCGCGCGGAGGGCTAGCGGCGGGCGCGTCGGGGGCGCCGCGCCACCGCGAGCCCGCCGAGCACCGCGCCGAGCAGCGCGGAGACGCCGATGACGACGATGAGCGGCGTGCTCGAGTGGAAGAGCAGCCAGTCCATGCGCACGTCGTCGCTGTTGGCGATGCCGAAGGCGATGAGCAGCAACGCCACGGCGAGCGCCGCGATCGACTTCGAGGCGATCGCGCGCTCCTTCTTGACCGGGCGGCGCGGCGCATCGCGCGGCGGCGTGCTCATCGCGGCGGACGATAGCGCGCGTGCACGGCGGCGGCGGTGGCCGCGTTGATGTCGACCGTGTCGCGCACGTCGGGCGCGTAGCCGCCCGCCAGGACGACGCACGTCGGCACGCCGAGCTCGCCGAGGCGGTCGAGCACGAGGTCGTCGCGCAGGCGCAGCCCGGCCTTCGTCAGGGCGAGGCGCCCGAGGCGGTCTCCCTGCCACGGGTCCGCGCCCGCGAGGTAGAACGCGAGCTCGGGGGCCGGGCCGTCGAGCGCGCGCTCGAGCGCGCCGTCGAGCGCGGCGAGGTAGCCCTCGTCCTCGGTGCCGGTCGGCAGCTCGACGTCGAGGTCGGAGGCGATGCGTTGGAACGGGTAGTTGCGCGCCGCGTGGAGCGACAGCGTGAAGGCGTCGGGGTCGGCGGCCCCGCCGAGGAGCTGCGCGGTCCCGTCGCCCTGGTGGACGTCGCAGTCGACGACGAGCGCGCGCCGCAGCGCGCCGGCGGCGCGCAGCCGGGCGATCGCCGTGACGACGTCGTTGAACAGGCAGAACCCGCGCGCGAAGTCCCGGCCGGCGTGGTGCGTGCCGCCGCCGAGGTTCAGGGCCACGCCGCGCTCGAACGCGTGGGAGGCGGCCGCGACCGTCCCGGCGACGGAGCGCCGGCCGCGCGCCACGAGCTCGGGCGACCACGGCAGCCCGAGGCCGCGCTGCTCGCGCACGCTGAGGGCGCCCGTGCGGATGCGCTCGAGCAGCCCGGCGTCCTGCACGACGCAGAGGTCGGCCCAGGCGACCGCGTCGGGCTCGTGGACCTCGCGCGGGGAGGCGAGGCCGTCGGCGACGACGCGCTCGCGCAGCAGGCGATACTTGGGCAGCGGGAACCTGTGCCCGGCGGGGAGCGGGAACGCGAAGCGGTCGTGGGTCCAGACGTGCACGGGAGGTGATCGGACATCATGCGGCCGCGATGCCCATCGCCGCTGCCATCTTCGACCACGACGGCCTCGCCTTGGACACCGAGGGCGCGTGGACGGTCGCCGAGGAGGACCTCTTCGCGCGCTACGGCGCGCTCTTCACGATCGACCACAAACGCGAGCTGCTGGGCTCCTCGCCGGAGGTCTCGGCGATCAAGCTCGCGCGGATGCTCGCGCGCCCCGAGGCCGAAGGCGCGGCACTCCACGACGAGCTCCACGCGCTCGTCATGACCCGCCTCGACGGCGCCGTGCCGGCGATGCCCGGGCTCGTCGAGCTCGTGGGCGCCCTGCGCGAGCGCGGCATCCCGGTCGGCCTGGCCTCCAACTCGCGGCGCGCGTTCGTCGAGCGCGCGCTCGCCGGCGCCGGCCTGAGCCGGGCCTTCGACGCGGTCGTCGTCGGCGACGAGGTGGGGCAGCCCAAGCCGGCGCCCGACGTCTTCCTCGCCGTCGCCCGGGCGCTCGGCGCGCCGCCGGCGGGGTGCGTCGCGCTCGAGGACTCGCCCACCGGCGTCACCGCGGCCCGCGCGGCCGGCATGCGCGTGGTCGGCGTGCCGTCGGTGCCCGGCGTCGCGCTCGACGCCGACGTCGTCGCCGGCTCGCTCGCCGAGCCGGCCGTGTGGTCGGCGCTGGGGCTGGCGCGGGCGGGCGGGGCCTAACCTAGGCCGTGTGATCCTCGCGTCGCTCGGCGACGACCTCAGCAACTTCTTCGGCGCGGTCGGCGACTTCTTCGGCCAGCTCGCCGACGTGCGCTTCGGCGCCCTGGCCCTCGGCCTGCTGGCCTTCGGCTGCTACCTGAGCATCCGGGCCCGCGCCTCGTACAACATCCTGCGCGCCGCCTATCCCGACGTGCGCTTTCCGTTCCGGCGCATCTGGGCGGCCTACGTCGCCGCCTACGGCTTCAACAGCGTCATCCCGGCGCGCGGCGGCGACGTCGTCCGGCTCTTCCTCACCAAGACGTCGATCCCCGGCTCGAGCTACCCGGCGGTCGCCGCGGCCTTCTGCGTCGAGCTGGTCTTCGACGCGACGATGGGCGTCTTCATCCTGGGCTTCGCCTTCACCCAGGGCGTCTTCCCCAAGCCCCCGGACTTCTCGAAGCTCAACGCCTTCGACCTGTCGTTCTTCGCGAGCCACCCCAGGCTGCTGCTCTTCGTGCTCACCGTCCTGGCGGTCGGCGGGCTCGTCGGCTTCGCGCTGCTCTCGCGCCGCGTGCGCGCGTTCTGGGCGCGCGTACGTCAGGGCCTGACGATCCTGCGCGACCGCCGGCGCTACGTGCGCGAGGTCTGGCTCGTGCAGCTCGGCGGCTGGTGCCTGCGCTTCACGGCCTTCTGGTTCATGCTCGAGGCCTTCCACATCGGCGGGTCGGTCAAGAACGTCCTGCTCGTCCTCGGCGTCAACGCGGTCGCCGCGGCGGTTCCCTTCACGCCCGGCGGCGCGGGCGTCCAGCAGGCGTTCCTGGTCAAGGTCTTCGCCGGCACCGCCTCGGGCGCGACCGTTGCCGCCTACTCCGTCGGCCAGCAGATCGCCATCGGCGTCTTCAGCCTGGCGCTCGGCTTCGCGGCGCTCTTCACGATCTTCCGCTTTCGCTCCTTCAAGGACGTCGTCGCCGCCGGCAAGGAGGCGCGGCAGGCGGAGAGCCCTACTGGAGCCCCTGCCGCGCCTCGCGCACGAGCGTGACGGCCTCGGGGAAGATCGCCGCCATGACGGTGCGGATCTGCTGGGCCTGCTCCTCGGTCGTGCCCTGGATGTTGACGCGGTTGACCGCCGCGACGGTCATGTCGACGGCGAGCTTGATCGCGTTGTCGGCCCAGGCCAGCCTCTGCTGACCCTGCATCTGCTCGGCGAGCTCGGCCATGCGGCGCTGGAGCTCGTCGGGATCGCCGAAGAGACCACCGAAGCCTTCCATGGCCGAAGCGTACTGCGCCGGCCGCGCCGCTACCCTCGCGCGGATGCCGATCGTCGAGGGCGCGGGCATCGAGCTGCACGTCACCGAGCGCGGGGACGGGCCGGGCGTGCTGCTCGTGCACGGCCTGGCGTCGGACGGCGAGGCGATGGCGCCGGTCGCCGAGGCGCTCGCGCGCGCGGGCGCGCGGGCGCTCGCCTACGACCGGCGCGGCTACGGCTCCAGCGGCGCGCCCGAGATCTACGAGGGCACGACGGTGGAGGAGCAGGCGCAGGACGCCGCCGCGCTCCTGCGGGCGCTGGACGCCGCGCCGGTGATCGTGGCCGGCGACGGCTTCGGCGCGCTCGTCGCGCTCGACCTCGCCAAGCGCCATCGCCCGCTCGTCGCGGGCCTCGTCCTCGCGGACCCGCCGCTCTTCGCGTTCGTGCCCGAGGCGACCGAGGCGCTCGCCGCGCAGCGCGCGGAGATCGCGGAGGCCGTGCGCTCGGGCGGCCCGCAGGCGGGCGTCGAGCGCTGGCTGGGCGGCCGGGTCGCGCCGCCCGCGCTCGAGCGCGCCCGCGCGGCCCACCGCGCCTTCTTCGCCGACTTCGCGGGGCTGGCGAGCTGGCCGGTCTCGCGCCGCGAGCTGCGCGGGCTGACTCCGCCGGCCGTCGTCGTCACCGGCCCGGAGTCGCCGCCGCACGTCGTCGCCGCGGCCGACGCGCTCGCCGGGCTGCTGCCGGCCGCGCGGCGCGCGCACGACGGCGCCATCGCGAGCGCCGCCGCCGGCCTGCTGGCTCAGCCGCCGCGGTCGAAGAAGTAGAAGTCCGGCAACGCCGCGCGCGTGACCTGCTGCGTGATCGTGGCGGCGATCTGCAGGTCGCCGATCCGCATGGCGAGGTCGTCGAGGGTCACGATGCCCATGAGCCGCTCGTCCTCGACGATCGGCAGCCGGCGCACGCCGTGTCTGACCATCAACTCGGTCGCCTCGAGGACGTCGAGCCCGGGACTGGCGGTCACGACCGGGCTCGATGCGTGCCTCCGGGCGGACGCTTCGGCGCCGTGGCCCCCGGCCACCACGCCGACCGCGACGTCGCGGTCGGTGATGAAGCCGACCGGCGACCCGTCGGCGTCGACGAGCACGACGGATCCGACGTTGCGATCGCGCATGAGCTCGGCCACCTCGCGCACCGGCGCCGCCGGGCGGGCGGTGACCACGGGCTCCGTCATGACCTCGCGGACCTCCATGGCGGGCAGCCTATGCCATCGCCTCCGGCGGTTGGGCCCCGCCCGCAGCGGGCAGGAGCGCGAGGATGAGCTCAACCACGAGTCCCGTTCCCAACGTCCCGCTCCCCGACGGCGTCGAGCTCCCGCAGCTGGGCTTCGGCGTCTTCCAGGTCGCGCCCGAGGACACCATCGCGGTCGTGCTCCGCGCGCTTGAGACCGGCTTCCGCCACGTCGACACCGCCGCCGCCTATCAGAACGAGGCCCAGGTCGGCCAGGCGCTCCGCGCGTCGGGCCTGTCGCGCGAGGAGCTCTTCGTCACGACGAAGTGCTGGAACGACGACCAGGGCTTCGAGCGGGCCAAGCGCGCCCTGGAGGCGAGCCTCGACCGCCTCGAGCTCGACGCGGTCGACCTCTACCTGATCCACTGGCCCGCCCCGTCGCAGGATCTCTACCTCGAGACGTGGCGGGCGTTCATCGAGCTGAAGGCCGACGGGCTCGTGCGCGCGATCGGCGTCTCGAACTTCCAGCCCGCGCACCTCGCGCGCGTCGTCGAGGAGACCGGCGTGACCCCCGCGGTCAACCAGATCGAGCTGCATCCGCGCCTTCAGCAGCCGGGGCTGCGGCGCGAGCACGCCGACCGCGGGATCGTCACCGAGGCGTGGAGCCCGCTCGCCCAGGGCCAGGTGCTCGACGACCCGGTCGTCACCGGCATCGCCGAGGCGCACGAGCGCACGCCCGGACAGGTCGTGCTGCGCTGGCACCTGCAGCTCGGCAACGTCGTCTTCCCGAAGTCGGTCACCCCCGCGCGCATTCGCGAGAACTTCGAGCTCTTCGACTTCGAGTTGCGCTCCGAGGAGATGGCGGCCATCGACGCGCTCGACGCCGGCGAGCGCATCGGTCCGGACCCCGACAGCTTCGGCTGAGAGCGCGCGCGGGCCCCGACGGTCCGTAGAATCCGCCGCCGTGGCGCCGCCGTCCCCCACGCAGCTCGCCTGGCGCGGGCGCATCGAGGCCGCCCTGCGGGTGGCCGGGCCGTTTCTCGACCTCGTGCTCGTCGCCGGCGACCGGCTGTCGCGCGCGCTCGTGCGCGCCGACGTCGAGGCGCCGGTGCCGCCGCGTCGCCTCGGCACGGGCGCCGGCCCCGCCGACCGCCGCGCATGAGTCCCGAGGAGACGCTGCGGTGGGAGGCCGCCAACCGCGTACGCGTGGCGGCGATCACGTTCGCGGCCGCCGCGTGCACGCTGCTCGGCGCGGTGCTGTCGGGGATCGGCCTGCGCGGGCTCCCGAAGGCCGAGGACCGGATCCTCACGGTCGTCGACACGCTGCGCCTGACCGAGGCGGGCCGGCCGATCCCGCCCGGCCGGCTCGCGACCCAGGCGCTGTGGATCGGCGACCACACGACGCTGCCGCTCCTCGGCGCGGTCCTCTTCGGGCTCGGCACGCTCGCGCTGTTCGTGCCGGTCGCGTTCCTCTTCCGCGCGACGCGCGCGCGGCGTCCGCAGCTCCCGCAGCTCGCGCTCGTCCTGGCCGCGATCGGCGCGGTCGCCTTCGGCCTCGGACGTCCGCTGAGCGAGATCTCGCGCTACGTGGGGGCGCGGGACTTCACGAGCTCCGCTGACCGCTCGAACTCCGCCGCCGCCGACGCCCTGGGCGGCACGGGCGTCCTGCTCGGCCAGATCCTCGGACAGGTCGGCGCGCTCGCGCTCGGGTTCGGCTTCGTGCTCGTCGCGCTGAACGCCATGCGCGTCGGCCTGCTCACGCGCTTCATGGGCATCCTCGGGATCATCGTCGGCGCCACGTTCGTGCTGCCGCTCGACCAGTACGGGGTCCTGCGGACGTTCTGGCTCGCGGCGGTCGGGCTGCTGTTCCTCGGGCGCTCGCCGCGCGGGGTGCCCAAGGCGTGGGCGACGGGCGAGGCCGAGCCGTGGCCCACGCAGCAGGAGCTGCGCGAGCAGCGCGAGGCCGCCCGCGCCGGCGTCGAGCCGCCGCCGCCGCCGCGGCCCGAGCCGGCGGGCGCTCCGCCGCAGACCGCCGAGCGCCGGCGCAAGCGCAAGCGCCGGACCTGAGCCCAGCGGTCCGAGCGCCCCGCGAGCCACTCGGCGATGTCCGGCCAGAGTCCCCGCAGGCGCATCGTGCCGCGCACGAGCCGGTTCTCTTGTACATCGACGTGATCCACTCGCGGTCGGCCGGTGGTGCACGTACCACCGCGTTCACTGTGCGAACGCCGCGGCGAGAGGGTATGGATGACCGATGGCGACCGCGTCCGATGACGCCCGGCTCGGCGTGCGCCTCCAGCCGCGCGCGAGCCGCGACGAGGTCGTCGGGTGGCGGGCCGGGACGCTCGTCGTGCGGGTGACGGCGCCGCCGGTCGACGGTCGCGCGAACGACGCGCTGTGCCGGCTCGTGGCGCGGCGGCTGCGGGTGGCGCCGTCGCGCGTGGCCGTCGTGCGCGGGCACACGGCGCGGGACAAGGTAGTGCGCGTCGAGGGCATCGGCGACGATGCCCTGCGCGCGGCACTCGGCGCCTAGTGGGCGCACGTCAGCCTCCGCTCGTCGAGTCCGGGCGCAGGAGCGCCCCGCCGTCGGGCGCGAGCGGGCCGCCGTCGCGTCCGTCGGTGCGGACCTCGAACGCCCAGCCCGCCGGCGACGTGGTCTCGCGCCCGCCGAAGCCGACCAGCACCCGGCGCCGGTCGCCGTCGGCCGCGCGCTCGAAGGCCAGGAGCCCCGCCGGCGCGTCGAGCAGCGCGAGCGAGCCGTGGCGCAGCGCGGGAGAGGCCCGGCGCGCGGCCAGGATCGAACGCACGAGCTGGAGCATCGAGGCCGGGTCGCCGCGCTGGGCCGCCGCGCTGCGCGGCCCGGGCTCGGGCGGCCACGGCAGCCACGGTACGGCCGGCCAGCCGTGCGCCGGGTCGGCCTCCCAGGGGATCGGCGCGCGGCAGCCGTCGCGCCTGCCCGGGTCCACGACGCGCTCGGACGGCACGATCGCGTCCTCGAGCCCGAGCTCCTCGCCGGCGTAGAGGAACGGCGTGCCGCGCAGCGTGAGCAGCAGCAGCACGGCGGCTCGTGCGCGGGCCTCCGAGCCCCCGAGGCGGGTCCGGATGCGCGGCTGGTCGTGGTTGGAGAACACCCACGTCGGCCACCGCGGGCCCATCACGCGCTCGACGTCTGCGATGCGCTCTCGCCACGCGCCCGCCTCCCACGCCACGGCGAGCGACGCGAAGTCGAACGCGAGGTGCAGCTCGTCGTCGGCGCCGAGGTAGGGGGCGATGAGCGCCGTCTCGGTCAGGTTGACCTCGCCGACCATCACCCGCTCGCCCGGATAGGCGTCGAGCGCGCGCCGGATGCCGCGCAGGAGCGAGTGCGTGCTCGCGACGTCGTGAAAGCCGACGACGTCGAGATGGCCGCCGGTGAAGCGCTCGGCCGGGAGGTCGGCGAGCGCCGGGTCCTTGCCGATGAGGTGCACGACGTCGGCGCGGAAGCCGTCGACGCCGCGATCCAGCCAGAAGCGCAGGACGCCGTGCATGGCCTCGACGACCTCGGTCTCGTCCCAGTTCAGGTCGGGCTGCTCGGGCAGGAACGTGTGCAGGTACCACTGCTCGGTGCGCTCGTCCCACGTCCACGCCGGGCCGCCGCCGAAGGCCGCCGGCCAGTTGTTGGGTGGGCGGTCCGGCGTGCCGTCGCGCCAGCGGTACCAGGACCGCTTCGCCGACACGCGCGAGGCGCGGCTCTCCACGAACCACGGGTGGCGGTCGGACGTGTGGTTAGGCACCCAGTCGAGCAGGACCCGCAGGCCGCGGGCGTGGGCGTCCTCGAGCAGCGTGTCGAATGCCTCCAGGTCGCCGAAGACCGGGTCGACGTCCGTGAAGTCGGCGACGTCGTAGCCGAAGTCGGCCATCGGGGAGGGGAAGATCGGCGAGAGCCAGATCGCGTCGACGCCGAGCCAGGCCAGGTACTCGAGGCGGCCCTGGATCCCCTCGAGGTCGCCGATGCCGTCGCCGCTCGCGTCAGCGAACGACCGCGGGTAGATCTGGTGCACCACGCCCTCCCGCCACCACATGGCCTGAGACTATGCCCGGCCGTCGGGCACCGGCGCTCGGTGACGGCGCGCGGGGGGACGTGCGCGGTTTCGGCAGCTACGCGAAGAGCGCCTCAGCGCTTGGCGAGTTAATCGACGACGCCCGCCTCGCGGGCGAGTAGGCGCCGTCGATCACACTCATCGCCGACTAAGTTTGCCGGCGTCGCTCGGGCCGTTCACTCCGCGTGGCCGAACGCTGCGATCTCCTCTCGCTCCTTTTCTGTGAGCTCGCGCGGGCTTTCGCCGTGCGCGAGCTTTTCGCTCTGCACGTGGTGGCGGATCTCATCGACGATCTCGGGGTTGGCGAGCGTCGTCACGTCGCCGACGTCGGCGAAGTTCGAGACCGCGGCGATCACCCGACGCATGATCTTGCCCGAGCGCGTCTTCGGCATGTCGGTGACGATCCACACGTTCTTCGGACGCGCGATCGAGCCGATCTCCTTCACGATCGTCTGGGAGACCTTCTTCGCGAGCTCGTCGCTCGGCTGGAACCCGGGCTTGAGCGCGACGTACATCTCCACGGTCTTTCCGCGGAGCTCGTCGATCACCGGGACGGCGGCGGCTTCGGCGACCTCGTCGGCCATGATCGCTGCCGACTCGAGCTCCTTGGTCCCGAGCCGGTGGCCGGCGACGTTGATGACGTCGTCGACCCGGCCGAGGATCCGGAAGTATCCGTCCGCCGCCTGCACGGCGCCGTCGCCGGCGAAGTACGGCCAGTCGTGCCAGTCCGTGCTGTCCTTGTCCCTGTTGTACTTCGCGTAATAGGTCTCGACGTATCGCTCGGGCTGACCCCAGATCGTCTGGAAGGACCCGGGCCACGGATTGCGGATGCAGATGTTGCCCGCCTTGCCCGAGCCCCTCGGAACCTCCGCGCCGGTCTCGTCGTAGATCACCGGGTAGATGCCGAGCACCCCCGGACCGCAGCTGCCCGGCTTCATCGCCTGCAGCCCCGGCAGCGTGCTGCCGAGGAAGCCGCCGTTCTCGGTCTGCCACCAGGTGTCGGTGATCGCCGCCTCGCCCTTGCCGACGGTCTCGTAGTACCAGCGCCACACGTCGGGCTCGATCGGCTCACCGACCGTCGTCATCGTCTTGAAGTGGTAGTGGTACTGCTCCGGCGCCTCGGGTCCGAGCTTGCGCAGCAGCCGGATCGTCGTCGGCGCGGTGTGGAAGATCTTCACCCCGAGCGTCTCGGCGATCCGCCACGGGCGCCCCGCGTCCGGGTAGGTCGGCACGCCCTCGTACATCACGCTCGCGGTCCCGAGCGAAAGCGGTCCGTAGACGATGTACGAGTGCCCGGTGATCCAGCCGATGTCGGCAAAGCACCAGTACGTGTCGTCGGGATGGATGTCCTGGTAGTACTTCGAGGTGCCGGTGACGTATGACATGTAACCGCCGGTCGAGTGCTCGCAGCCCTTCGGCCGGCCGGTCGTCCCGCTCGTGTACATCAAGAACAGCGGCGCCTCCGCCGGCATCGACACCGGCTCGACCTGCTGGCCGCGATAGTCCTCCAGCACTTCGTCGATGAAGAAGTCGCGACCCTCGACCATCGGGCTCTGTGAGTGGTACTCACCCGGGTGCCGCCGCCACACGAGCACCTTCTCGATCTCGGCGCCCTCCTCGCGGGCGGCGACGATCGCCTCGTCGGCCTTGACCTTGTGGTCGATCAGGTCCCCGTTGCGGTAGTAGGCGTCCATCGTCACCAGGATCTTGCTGTCCGAGTCGGCGATCCGGTGCCCGCACGCCGCGCCGCTGAACCCGCCGAACACCTCGCAGTGGATCACGCCCATCCGAGCGCACGCGAGCATCGAGACCGGAAGCTCGGGCACCATCGGCAGGTGGAACGTCACCCGGTCGCCCGTGGTCACCCCGCCGAAGTCCTTCAGCAGCGCCGCGAACTCGCCGATCCGGCGGTGCAGCTCCGCGTAGGTGATGTGCGAGGTCTCCTCAGCCTCGGGCTCCGGCACCCAGACCAGCGCGTCGCGGTCGCCGCGCGTCTCGAGGTGCCGATCGACGCAGTTCACGCACGCGTTCAGCCGCCCCCCGACCCACCACTTCCAGAACGGCGGATTGCTCGTGTCCAGGATCGTGTCCCACTTGCGGTCCCAGGTGAGCATCTCCGCGTACTCGGTGAAGCACTCCGGGTAGTGCTCCTCGCCGAAGCGCTCCAAGATCGCTGGATCGTTCGCGTTCGCCTGCGCCACGAACGACTCCGGCGGCGGGTACTCCTCTTCCTCGCGCCAGTGGACCGCGATCTGCGCCTCCGACAGCGCGCTGTCGCCAGCCTGCGACGCCTGTGCCTTTTCCTCTGCTCCCATCGCTCAACCTCCACTCAAGACGACGGCTCTCAGGATCACGGCCGCGCTGCCCGTCTGCCAGGGACGGCTGCGAGGCGAGGTGCCCCGTCCCGGATGCGGAAAACCGCCAACGACGGCGTCCGCCGGGACCGGGCGCTGCACGTCGACATCAAGCCCCACGCCCGCGCGCGCCTCCCACTCACCCCAGCCTCTCCCGGGCAAAGCGGCGACCACGCGATGATCAAATCACCCACGACGAGCAAAGTCCAGCAATGTGTCGGAATGGGCGATCCTTGCTCTCGCCGCGGAGGGGTCGCGCGCTCGACCGCGATTCGCCGCAGTCCTGGTCGGTGAACGGCCCGCGCACGAGCGACAGGCCGTCGCGGTACGGGCCATGCGCGCCTCGCCGGCGATCAGGCTCGGCGCTCGACCTCGGCTTCGACGATCCTTCGCTGGACGTCGGTGAGCGCCGCGCGGTCGCCGCGCCGCAGCGCGGCCACGGCCTGGTCGAGCGTGAGCCCCGTGCCCGTGAGCACCGAGCCCACGAGCGGCGGGACGTCGGCCCCGCAGACGCCGGTCTCGCAGCCGTCGGTCATCCCGCGAGGATACCCGGCCGCTCGACACGGGCAGCACCGGTGTCGAACCCGTGTCGCCCCGAGCCCCGGAGCCGGTAGGGATGGACGATGCTCCTCGACGGCCGCAGGCTGCTCATCACCGGCGTCCTCACCGACCGCTCGATCGCCTTCGCGGTGGCGCGGCGCGCGCTCGAGGAGGGCGCCGAGGTCGTCCTCACCGGCTTTGGCCGCGGCCTGCGGATCACCGAGCGCATCGCCCGCCGCCTGCCCGGGTCGCCCGACGTGCTCGAGCTCGACGTCAACGACCCGGCCCAGCTCGAGGCGCTGGCGACGGCGCTCGAGGAGCGCTGGGGCCGGGTGGACGGAGTGCTGCACGCGATCGCCTTCGTGCCCCCCGACGCGCTCGGCGGACGCTTCCTGCAGACCCCGAGCGCCTCCGCCGTCGCCGCCTTCGAGACCGGCGCGTTCAGCCTCAAGGCGCTCACCGCCGCGCTGCTGTCGCTGCTCGAGCGCTCGGACTCGGGCTCGGTCGTCGGCCTGGACTTCGACGCCCGCGTGGCCTGGCCGTCCTACGACTGGGCCGGCGTCTCGAAGGCGGCGCTCGAGTCGGTCAACCGCTACCTCGCGCGCGATCTCGGCCCGCGCGGGGTGCGCTCGAACCTCGTCGCCGCCGGTCCGCTGCAGACGGTGGCGGCGTCGACCATCGACGGCTTCGACGTCCTCGCCGACGCCTGGCAGCGCCAGGCGCCGCTCGGCTGGGACACGTCGGACCCCGATCCGGTGGCCGACGCGTGCGTCTTGTTGCTCTCGCCGCTCGCGCGCGCGGTCACCGGCGAGATCCTCCACGCCGACGGCGGCTTCCACGCGCTCGGCGCGGCGCCGGCGGCCACCGAGCAGCAGCCTCGCTGATCCGGCTCGGTGGCCGAGCGGTCACCGCCGGTCGCCACGACCGCGAAACGACGATCCGGCCTCGGCTCGGGCGCGCCGGCGCTACGACGCCGAGGCCACCGACGCCGCGGTATCCGCGGGCTGCGAGTAGACCGCGCGCCACCACAGCTCGGCGAGCACGCGGATCGACTCGGTGACGTCGCCGCGGCGGAGCACGAGCTCGCGCGTGATGTGGCTCTCGACCATCGCCAGCAGCGCCTGGGCGCTGAGGCGCGGCGCGATGTCGTCGGGCGCGATGCCGCGCGCCTGGTCGCGGGCGATGCGAGCCTCGGCTCGCTCGACGAAGCGCATGAGGTACGGCGCCCACTCCTCGGGCAGGTGCTCGCCGCGCGCGCCCGAGAGCTGGGCGGCGAGCAGCAGCACGCGGGCGTTGCGGTTGACCACGCCCATGACGCGCGCGAGCCCGGTGCGCAGCTCGCGGCGGGGGTCGCCGTCGCCATCGAGGTAGGGCGAGGCCGCGAGGTACATCTCGCTGAACGCCTGCTGGATGAGCCGGTCGACGACCGCGCGCTTGTTGGGGAAGTAGAAGTAGACGGCCGTGCGCGACACGAACGCGCGCCGCGCGATCGCGTCCATCGTCAGCGCCTCGAAGCCCTTCTCGGCCAGCGCCTCGCGGGCGGCGGCGAGGATCGCCTCCTCGGTCGCGTTGCGCGTCTGGACCGCACGGCGTGCGGCAGACGCTGCGACCGTCATCGAGCGGTCTCCAGCGCGAAGGCGATCCGCTCGCGGGTCTCGGCCGGCGCGACGACCTCGTCGACGAAGCCGCGCTGGGCGGCGATCCGCACCGGCAGGTGCTCGGCGGCGTAGGCGCCCGCGAGCGTGTCGGGGTCGGCGCCCGCCGCGATCTCCCGGCGGTGGACGACCTCGACGGCCTGGCGCGGGCCCATGACGCCGATCTTGGCGTCCGGCCAGGCCAGCGTGAGGTCCGCTCCGAGGTCGCGCGAGTTCATGACGATGTGCGCTCCACCATACGCTTGGCGCAACGTCACGGTAACGCGCGGCGTGGTCGCCACCGAGAACGCCCGCACCAGCGACGCGCCGTGGCGGATGACGCCCGCCTGCTCCTGGGCGACGCCGGCCAGGAAGCCCGGCGTATCGACGAGCACGACGAGCGGCACGCCGAAGCGGTCGCAGAGATCGACGAACCAGGCGCCCTTCTGCGAGCTGTCGGCGTCCAGGCAGCCGCCGAGGTGCCTGGGCTGGTTGGCGATGATCCCGACCGGGGCGCCGTCGATGCGGGCAAAGCCGACGACGAGGTTGCGCGCCCACCGGGGGGCGAGCTCGAGCAGCTCGCCGGCGTCGACGAGCCGCGCCGCGACGTCGCGCACGTCGTAGACCTGACGCTCGCGCTCGGGCAGCACCGCGGCCGGGTCGCCGGGAGCGGGGTCGGCCGGCGGGTGCAGCGGCAGCGGGCCGCCCGCCTGCGAGGGCAGGTGCATGAGCGCTGCCCGGACGAGCTCGGCCGCGTGGACATCGTGCTCGGCGACGAGGTGCGCGACGCCGTTGCGCCCGTGGACCCGCGGGCCGCCGAGCTCGGTCGCGCTCACGCGCTCGCGCGTGACCTTCTCGACGATCGCCGGGCCGGTGAGGAACATCTTCGCCCCGTCCCCGGCCATCACCGTGAGGTCGCCGAGGGCCGGCGAGTACGCCGCGCCGCCCGCGCACGGGCCGCCGATGACGCTGACCTGCGGCACGGTCGCCAGCGACTGCGCGCGGAAGATCGCCGAGTACGCGTGGAGCGCCGCGACGCCCTCCTGCAGGCGCGCGCCGCCGGAGTGCGGGAAGCCGACGATGGGCACGCCGAGTCCGGCCGCACGCGTGATCGTGCGGGCGATCGTCTCGCCGCCGCGCGTGCCGAGCGAACCGCCCTTGAAGCCGCCGTCCTGCGCCCACGCGCAGACGACGCGGCCGTTGACGCGCCCCGAGCCCGAGAGCACGCCGTCGCCGACCGCGGTGCGGACCGGCTTGAAGGTGCCCGGGTCGAAGAGCAGCTCGAGGCGCGCGTGTGCGACGAGCGCGCCGGGATGGACGTCGAAGACCGCGCTCACGACGCGACGTCCGGTGGGGACCGGCGAGCGCGGGTGAGGGACCGGTCACCGTGGCTGAGGGCCACGCGGGGGCTCACGCCTTCGCCACCGCCAGGCACGCGTTCTGGCCGCCGAAACCGAAAGAGTTGGAGAGCGCGAGCTCGAGCCCGGGCGCCTCGCGCGGGCCCTCGGGCACGTAGTCGAGGTCGCAGTCGGGGTCGGGATGCTCGTGGTTGAGCGTCGGCGGCAGCACGCCCCGGCGAACGGCCTCGACGCAGACGAGCGCCTCGACGGCGCCCGCCGCGCCGAGCAGGTGCCCGATCGCCGACTTCGTCGAGGAGACCGGCGGCGGGTTGCCGTCGCCGTTGAAGACCTGCTTGATCGCCAGGGTCTCGATCCTGTCGTTGAACGGGGTCGAGGTGCCGTGCGCGTTGATGTAGCCCACGTCGCCCGGTGCGGCGTCGGCGTCGGCGAGCGTCGCGCGCATCGCCTTCGTCGCGCCCTTGCCGGTCTCGTCGGGCATCGTGATGTGGAAGGCGTCGTTGGATGCACCGTAGCCCGCGATCCGCGCCAGCGCCGTGGCCCCGCGCGCCCGCGCGTGCTCCTCGCGCTCGAGGACGAGCACGGCCGCGCCCTCGCCCATGACGAAGCCGTCGCGCTGAGCGTCGAAGGGCCGCGAGACGCCCTCGCGCGACAGCGCGCCCATGCGCCGGAAGGCCGCGATGCACAGCCCGGTGAGGGCCGCCTCGGTGCCGCCGGCGATGACGACGTCGGCCTCGCCGCGGACGATCATCCGCGTGGCCTCGCCGATCGCGTGGCCGCCGGTCGCGCACGCCGAGGAGACGCTGAAGCCGGGGCCGTGCGCGCCGAAGCGCATGGCGATGACACCGGCGGCGGCGTTGGGCATCATCATCGGCACGAAGTGGGGGGAGACCGCGCGGTCGCCGCCCTCGAGCCAGCTCCGGCACTCGGCCTGCAGCGTGACGAGCCCGCCGACGCCCGTGCCGACGACCACGCCGAGGCGCTCGGGGTCGACCCCTTCGGCGAGCTGCGCCTCGTCGGCCGCCTGCTGGGCGGCGGCCACCGCGAGCTGCGTGTAGCGGTCCGCGCGGCGGATCTCCTTCGGGCTCATCGCCGTCTCGGGATCGAACTCCGTCATCGCGCCGACGCCGTCGGCGATGCCCGAGCGCTTGCCGAGCAGCGCCTCGAAGAAGGCGGCCGCGCCCTCGCCGATGGAGCTGACGACGCCGCGTCCGGTGACGACGACATCGCTGCGGGCGGACTGCCGCGCCGGGCGCGAGGCGTCGTGGGGGGAGGGCCCGGGGTTGGGTCTCACGCGGTCACGCCCTCCTTCTCGCGCACGAGCTCCTGGACGAGCTGGGCGGCGTCGCCGACCGACGCGATCGACTTCAGCCGGCCGTCGGCGATCTCGATGTCGTAGCGGTCCTCGAGCGCCTTGACGACCTCGACGAGGTCGAGCGAGTCGACGTCGAGGTCAGCCCAGGTGCTCTCGGCGGCGGCCTCGTCGGCGCTGGGGACCTTGATGGCGGTCAGCTCCTCGCGGATGGCCCCGATGGCTTCCTGGTCGGTGGGGATGGGCATGGTTCGTTGCTCCTTTGGTTGCTTGCTCTCTTAGGCGCCGAGCGCCCCGTCCACGGCGAGCGTGGCGCCGTTGACGTACGCGGCCTCGTCGGAGACGAGGAAGGCCACGGCGGCGGCGACCTCCTCGGGCCGCCCCACGCGACCCGCCGGCACGGCCCCGAGGAGCCCGTCGGACAGGTCGGCCGTCATGTCGGTCTCGATGACGCCGGGGGTCACCGCGTTGCAGGTGACGCCCTTACGGGCCATCTCCCGCGCCACGGTGCGCGTCAGGCCGAGCAGCCCCGCCTTGGCGGCGACGTAGTTGGCCTGCCCGGGGTTCGCGCGCTCGGCGACGACCGACGAGACGTTGACGATGCGTCCCCAGCGCGCGCGCAGCATGTCGTCGAGCGCGCGGCGCGTGCAGTGGAAGGCGCCGGTGAGGTTCGTGTCCACCACGCTCGTCCAATCCTCCGCGGCCATGCGGATGGTGAGGCCATCGGCGCGCACGCCGGCGTTGTTGACGAGCACGAGCACGGGACCGAAGTTCGCGCGAACCTCGTCGAAGGCCTGCCCGACCTGCGCGGCGTCGCCGACGTCGGCGCGGACATCGCCGCCCGAGCGCCCGAGGCGCGCGACCTTCCAGCCCTCGGCCTGCAGGCGCTCGGCGACGGCGGCGCCGATGCCGCGCGTGCCGCCGGTCACGAGCGCGCAGCCGCCGTCAGGCGCAGACATGCACGCGCTCCTTGAAGCTCACGAGCGTCGCGCCCCAGACGAAGCCCGCGCCGAAGGCCGACAGCGCGACGGTCGCGCCCGGGCGCAGCAGCCCGTCGCGCTCGGCGAAGGCCAGCGCCAGCGGGATCGAGGCCGACGACGTGTTGGCAATCGTGTCGACGTAGCGCGCGACCTTCTCGCGGGGCAGCCCGAGCTCGGCGGCGGCGCTCTCGAGGATCCGCGCGTTGGCCTGATGGGCGACGAAGAGATCGACGTCGGCGATCTTCGCGCCGACGCGCTCGAGCGCCTCGTGCGTGGAGGAGACCATGCGCCGGACGGCGTGGCGGTAGACGCCGGCGCCCTCCATCCGCAGCTTGGGGTCGTCGCGCTCGGCGAAGAGGAGGTCGGCGTGCGCGGCGTCCGAGCCGAGGATGACAGGTCCGATCCCGAGCTCGAGGTCGCCGCCGGCGACCACGACCGCGCCCGCGCCGTCGCCGAAGAGCACGGCCGTGGAGCGGTCGTCGTGGTCGGTGATCCGCGAGAGCGCCTCGGCGCCGCACACGAGCACGACGCCGGCGCGGCCGCTCTCGACGAGCGCGGCGGCCTGGTCGAGCCCGTTGAGGAAGCCGGCGCACGCGGCGTTGATGTCGACCGCCGAGGCGCGCTCGGCGCCGATGAGCAGCGCGACGTAGGGCGCCAGGCCGGGCGTCACGCGGTCGGGCGTGATCGTCGAGACGATGATGGCGTCGAGCTCCGCGGCCGTGCGCCCGGCGTCGGCGAGCGCGCGCTCGCACGCTCGCGCGGCGAGCCCGGCGAGCTGCTCGTCCGGCCCCAGGATGCGGCGCTCGCGGATGCCGGTGCGCCGGACGATCCACGCGTCGTCGGTGTCCAGGCGCGCCTCGAGGTCGCCGTTGGTGACGACGCGCTCGGGCAGCGCGGCGCCGACGCCGAAGAGCCCGGCGCGCAGGGTCGGGCGCGGGGCGGCGCCGCGCTCCGGGGCGCCGGCCGCCTCGGGCGGCTGGCCCAAGCTGAGCTCGATCGTCGTCACGCGGCCTGCAGCGTCCGTTTGACGAGGCCGGTGAGGACGGCGCCGGGCCCGAGCTCGACGAAGCGCTCCACGCCGGCCGCGCGCATGGCCAGCAGCGTCTCGCGCCAGCGCACGGGCCGCAGCAGGTTCTGCGCGAGCTCGCGCCGCACGTCCGCGAACGGCGCCGCGGTGCCGTTGGCGTAGACGGGGATCGACGGCGGCCGGACCGGCGTGGCCGCGAGCGCCGCGCGCAGGCGCTCGGCCGCCGGCGCCATGAGCGGCGAGTGGAAGGCGCCGGTGACGTCGATGCGCCGGGCGCGGGCTCCCGTCTCCTCGCGCGCGAGCTCGGCCGCGGCGTCGACGCCCTCGTCGGGACCCGAGAGGACGAGCTGGCCGGGCGCGTTGTCGTTGGCGACGATCAGCCCGAGGCGGCGGGCGAGCGCGCCGACGGCGCGAGCGTCGCCGCCGAGCATCGCCACCATGCCGCCGGCCTGGCGATCGCCGGCGTCGGCCATGGCGTCCGCGCGCTCGTCGACGAGGCGCACGGCGTCGTCGAACTCCAGCGCGCCGGCGGCCACGAGCGCCGCGTACTCGCCGAGCGAGTGCCCGGCGGCGGCGACGACCTCGTGGGCGTGCTCGCCGGCCTCGGCGCGCCACTCGTCCCAGGCGGCGACGGAGCAGAGGAAGAGCGCGGGCTGCTGGAAGCGGGTCCCGTCGGCGAGCCGCTCGAAGGGGTCGTGGCCGAGCAGCTCGAGGCCGCGCTCGAGCAGGGGATGACCGCGGTAGGGCTCTTGCATCCCCTCCACGTGACTCCCCTGTCCTGGGAACAGCAGTGCGCTCGCCGGCATCGCGCCATCTGACCCCATCGGGCGCAGGCGGTCACAGCTTCTCGACAGAGCCCGGATAAGTGTCAAATCCGGATTTGCCGTGCTGATCGGGAACGGCGCCCGTATGTCGACAGCCTGTCGCCCGAGTGTCGAGTGGCCGGCGCGAGCGCTTCTGACCGCTTGCTTCGACAGCATCGGCATCATGAGCGTCCCGTCCACCGTCCCCGAGCCGCCGACCATGCGCGAGACCGCGCCCTCCGTCCACCTCATCGCCCGTCCCTCGATCGACCTCGAGGCGATGCGCGCCTACCTGCAGGACGTCGGGGGCGGCGCATGGCTCGAGCGCCGGGAGCGCGAGGGCGACGGGGCGCCGAACCCCGCCCAGCTCCTGGTCGAGTTCTGCGGGCGCGTCTGCTATCGCAGCTGGGAGCCCGGGCTCAACCCGAACGTCACCCGCGTCCGTCACGACCAGCGCGAGTACCTCGGCAACCTGCTGGGCTCGCTGCACGGCAGCGTGCTCGAGCACGCCAGCTACACGTTCGCGTTCCGCAGCGTCTCGCGCGTCTTCACGCACGAGCTCGTCCGCCACCGCGCCGGCTCGGCCTTCAGCCAGGAGAGCCTGCGCTACGTGCGGCTCACCGACCTCGGGTTCCGCGTGCCCGATGCGCTCGAGCCGATCCGCGATCAGGTCGTCAGCCTCGTCGAGCGCCTCGAGGAGTTCCAGGTCACCGCCGCTGAGGCCCTCGGCCTCGACGAGGAGGGCGTGCCCTTCGCGGTCAAGAAGGAGGTCACGTCGGCGCTGCGGCGGCTGGCGCCGATCGGCCTGAGCACCGACATCGTCTGGACCGCCAACGTGCGGACGCTCCGGCACGTGATCGAGATGCGCACCGCGCCCGGGGCCGAGGAGGAGCTGCGCCTGGTCTTCGACCGCGTGGCCACGACGATGCGCCAGGAGGCGCCGGGCCTGTTCCAGGACTTCACGCGCGCGGACGACGGCTCGTGGTCGCCGGTGCACCACAAGGTCTGAGCGGCCACCGACGAACCTCCGTCTTCGCCGCTACCCTACCGGCAAAGTTGACAATGCGTACTATGCGCGAACCCCGATCGGGGTTCTGTTCATTCTCCCTTCCCGGATGGAGGTCTCGTGAAGCCGCGTTCCCTGCTCGTCGTCGTGCCCGTCCTCGCCGCGCTCGTCGCGGCCGGCTGCGGCGGCGCCGACGACACGCCGGGAGGCTCGCAGGACAACGCCTCGGCCGGCGGTAACGTCAAGCTGTCGCTCGTCGCCTACTCGACGCCCCAGGTGGTCTACGACGAGGTCATCCCGCAGTTCCGCAAGACGGCGCCGGGCCGCGATACGGCCTTCTCGCAGTCCTTCGGCGCCTCGGGCGACCAGAGCCGCGCGGTCGAGTCGGGCCTGAAGGCCGACGTCGTGACCTTCTCGCTCGAGCCCGACGTCAGCCGCCTCGTCGATGCCGGCCTCGTCGCCCGGGACTGGTCGCACAACGCCACCAGGGGGCTCGTGTCGCGCTCGGTCGTCTCGCTGATCGTCCGCAAGGGCAACCCGAAGGGCATCCACGGCTGGGACGACCTCGTGAAGCCGGGCGTGAAGGTCCTGACGCCGAACCCGTTCACCTCGGGCGCCGCGAAGTGGAACATCATGGCCGCCTACGGGGCCAAGAGCGGCGGCGGCGAGGACCCGCACGGCGGCCTGGACTACCTGCGCGAGCTCATCACGAAGCACGTCGAGGTCCAGGACAAGTCCGGGCGCGAGGCGCTGCAGAACTTCTCCGCGGGCACCGGCGACGTGCTCATCTCCTACGAGAACGAGGCGCTCACCGCTCAGCGCAAGGGCCAGAAGGTCGACTACGTCATCCCCGACCAGACGATCCTGATCGAGAACCCGATCGCGGTCGTCGCGAAGTCCGCGCACCCCGAGCAGGCGAAGGCGTTCGTGGACTACGCGCTCTCGGCGCCCGCGCAGCGCGTGTTCGCGTCGTGGGGGTACCGGCCCGTCAACGCCGAGGTGGCGAAGGCGACGGCCTCGAAGTTCCCGACGCCGAAGGGGCTGTTCACGATCCGCGACCTCGGCGGCTGGTCGAAGGTCAACGACGAGTTCTTCGATCCCGACAAGGGCTCGGTGGCGAAGATCGAGGAGTCCGCGGGGGTGTCCACTGCCAAGTGAGGCGCTCACCCGGGGGCTCGGGCGCCGCCGCGCCGCTCCCCGCGGCGCGGCGGTCGGCGGCTCGGGCGCGCTCGGCCTCGGGATCGCGACGCTGTGGCTCAGCGTCATCGTCCTGATCCCGCTCGCCGCCGTGCTCGCGCGCTCGACCGACGGGGGCCTCGATGCCTTCTGGTCGGCGGTCTCGAGCCGCCAGGCCGTCGCCGCGCTGCGGCTGACGCTGCTCTGCTCGCTGGGCGTCGCGGCCATCAACGCCGTGGCCGGGACGCTCGTCGCCTGGGTCCTCGTCCGCGACCGCTTCCGTGGCAAGGGGATCGTCAACGCGCTCATCGACCTGCCGTTCGCGCTGCCGACGATCGTCGTAGGCATCACGCTGCTCGCGCTCTACGGGCCGACCTCGCCGCTCGGGATCAACGTCATCGCCACGAAGACCGCGATCATGCTCGCGCTGCTGTTCGTGACGCTCCCGTTCGTCGTGCGCTCCGTGCAACCGGTGGTCATGGAGCTCGACCGCGAGATGGAGGATGCGGCGGCCTCGCTCGGCGCCGGCAACGCGACGATCTTCCGCCGCGTCGTGCTGCCGAACCTCGTGCCCGCGATCCTCTCGGGGGCGGCGATGAGCTTCGCCCGGGCGGTCGGCGAGTTCGGCGCGGTCGTCCTCATCGCCGGCAACATCCCGTTCAAGACGCAGCTGGCCTCCGTCTACATCTTCGGTCAGATCGAGAGCGACGATCCGATCGGCGCGGCGGCGGTGTCGGTGGTCCTGCTCGGGCTCTCGCTCGCCGTCCTGCTCGCGATCGGCGCCCTCGGGCGCTGGGGGGCGCGCCATGACCGATGACCGCCGCGTCCGCCTCGGGCTGCGCACGCTCGCGCTCGGTTACCTCGGCGTCCTGCTCATCGTCCCGATCGGCCTCGTCTTCTACCGCACGTTCGAGCACGGGCTCGCGCCCGTCTGGCGCTCGATCACGACGCCGGCGGCGATCCACGCGTTCTGGCTGACGATCGAGATCGCGCTCATCGCCGTGCCGCTGAACACGGTCTTCGGCGTCGTCGCCGCGCTCGCGCTCGTGCGCGGGCGCTTCCGCGGCAAGGGCGTGATCGACGCGGTCATCAACCTGCCCTTCGCCCTCTCGCCCGTCGTCATCGGGCTCGCGCTGCTGCTCGTCTACGGGCGCAACGGCTGGGTCGAGCTGCCCTTCCAGGTCATCTTCAGCGTCCCCGGGATGGTGCTCGCGACGATCTTCGTCTCGTTGCCGTTCGTCGTGCGCGAGGTCGTGCCGGTCCTGCGCGAGGTCGGCGACGAGCAGGAGCAGGCCGCGGCGACGCTGGGCGCCTCGCGCTGGCAGGCGTTCTGGCGCGTGACGCTGCCCGCGATCCGGTGGGGCATCGCCTACGGCGTCGTGCTGACGACCGCGCGGGCGATCGGCGAGTTCGGAGCCGTGAGCGTCGTCTCGGGCCGCATCGCCGGCGAGACCGAGACGCTGACGCTGCTCGTCGAGAAGCGCTTCCAGAACTTCGACCTCGCGGGCGCCTACGCCGCGTCCGCGCTGCTCGCGCTCATCTCGCTTGCCACCCTGCTGGCGATGACGCTGCTCAAGCCACGCAAGGACCGCGGATGATCACCGCCCAGAACGTCACCAAGCGCTGGGGCGACTTCACCGCGCTCGACGACGTCAGCGTCGAGATCGGGTCGGGCTCGCTGACGGCGCTGCTCGGCCCCAGCGGCTCGGGCAAGTCCACGCTCCTGCGCGTGATCGCCGGCCTCGAGGCCCCCGACAGCGGCCGCGTCGTCCTCGACGGGGCCGACGTCACGATGCTGCCGCCCCAGAAGCGCGGCATCGGCTTCGTCTTCCAGCACTACGCGGCGTTCAAGCACCTCACGGTGCGCGAGAACGTCGCCTTCGGGCTGCGGATCCGCAAGCGCCCGAAGGGCGAGGTGACCGCGAAGGTCGACGAGCTGCTCGGCGTGGTCGGGCTCGAGGGCTTCCAGTCGCGCTTCCCCGGTCAGCTCAGCGGCGGCCAGCGCCAGCGGATGGCGCTCGCGCGGGCGCTGGCGATCGAGCCGGCGGTCCTGCTCCTCGACGAGCCCTTCGGGGCGCTCGACGCGAAGGTCCGCGCGGAGCTGCGGGCGTGGCTGCGCCGGCTCCACGACGAGGTTCACGTCACGACCGTGCTCGTGACGCACGACCAGGAGGAGGCGATGGACGTCGCCGACCGGATCGTCGTCATCAACGAGGGCCGCGTCGAGCAGGCCGGAGCGCCGCGCGAGCTCTACGACCGCCCGGCCAACGCCTTCGTCATGTCCTTCCTGGGCCCGACCGCCCGGCTCGAGGGCGACCTCGTGCGCCCGCACGACCTGAGCGTGTCCTCCGAGCCGCGCGCCGGCGCGCTCGAGGCGATGGTCCGGCGCGTCGTGCACTTGGGCTTCGAGGTCCGCGCCGAGCTCGCGCTCCCCGACGGCGCGTCGCTGCCCGTCCAGCTCACGCGCGACGAGGCGGCCGCGCTCGAGCTCGGCCCGGGCGACATCGTCTGGGTCGGCAGCGACGCCGTGCCCACGCCGGCCGAGGCCTGACGACCCGGGGCGGGCCATCGACTCGTCGCCGGCGAGGGGCTCAGCGCGGCGACCAGGCCCCGGGCTCGCGCGTGAGCTTCGCGATTTGCGCCGGCAGCCGCCCGGCGGCGACGTCGGCGAGCGTCACGTGCTCGACGACGTCGCGCAGGCTCGCGCGCACGGCGATCCAGACGTCGACGAGCGCGCCCGCGCTGCCGTCGTAGCGAATCTCCTCGGGCCGGCGGCCGCGCACGGAGGCCAGCGGGCCCTCGACGGCCCGGATCACGTCGGCGATCGTGATCTGCGCCGCGGGCCGCGCGAGCCAGTAGCCGCCGTCGACGCCGCGCTGACTGCGCACGAGGCCGGCGTGGCGCAGGTCGGCGAGGATGTTCTCGAGGAACTTCACCGGGATCGCCTGCGCGCGGGCGATGGCGTCGCCCTTCGTCGGCCCCTCGCCGGCCGCCGCCAGCTCGACGCCGGCGCGCACGGCATAGTCCGCCTTTGCCGAGATCCGCATCCTCCCGGCATCCTGCCATGCCGTCGGCGTGGTCGGCTTGGTGGTCGCATCGATGACGAAGCCGACACGCCGGCGCCCGCTGCGGGCGCGATCAGCTCGCCCTCAGAGCAGGTTCGTGAACGCGGCGCCGGCCTTCGTGGCGAGGTCGAAGAGCGGCGAGGGCACGATCCCGAAGACGATCGTCGCCGCTCCGAAGACGAGCGCGACGGCCCAGACCTCCGGCTGGGGGCGCCCGAGCGCGGGATCGGCCTCGGCCGAGCCGCCCGCGAGCGCCGGGCGCCCGGTCGCCGCGCTCACGGCGACCGCCTCGCCGGCCTCCGGCGCGCCCTGCATCCACATCGCCGCGAGCACGCGCAGGTAGTAGGCCAGCGAGACCATCGAGCCGATCACGATGACTACGCCGAGCCACGTGTAGGCCCCGTCCACGGCGGCGTCGATGAGGTAGAACTTGCCGATGAACCCGGCCGTGGCCGGGATCCCGGCCAGCCCGAGCATCGCCGCCGTCATCGCCAGCGCGAGCGCCGGCCGCGTCGCGCCGAGGCCCTGTACGGAGGCGAGGTCGTCGCCCAGCCCGGTCTCGCGCTCGCGGGCAACGATGACCGCGAAGGCCGCGAGATTCATGAAGAGGTAGACGCCGAGGTAGAAGACCGTGGCCGAGACCCCGAGCCGCGTGCCCACGACGACGCCCGCGAGCATGTAGCCGGCCTGGGCCACCGACGACCACGCCATCAGCCGCTTCAGCGACGTCTGCCCGATCGCGCCGACGTTGCCGACGACGATCGTGATCGCCGCCAGCGCGGCGAGCGCGGGCGCCCACTCGTCCTGGGCCGGGCCAAGCGCGACGTCGAAGAAGCGCAGGAAGACGCCGAACGCGGCGGCCTTCGTGGCCACCGCCATGAACGCCGTCACCGGCGTCGGCGCGCCCTGGTAGACGTCGGGCGTCCACTGGTGAAAGGGCGCCACCGAGGCCTTGAAGGCGAGTCCGACGACGGTCAGCGCGATCCCCGTCAGGAACAGCGGGTCGCCCACCACCCCGTCGGCTGCACGCGCGATCGCCGTGTAGTCGGTCGAGCCCGTCGCGCCGTAGATGAGCGCCAGCCCGTACAGCAGCGTCGCCGAGCCGACCGAGCCGATGATGAGGTACTTCAGCCCGGACTCGAGCGAGCGCTCGCGGCGCATCTCGGTCGCGCAGAGCACGTAGAGCGGCACGGAGAGCAGCTCGAGGCCGAGGAACAGCGTGACGAGGTTCTGGGCGGCCACGAGCGTCCACATCCCGGCCGCGCTCGTGAGCAGCAGGGCGTGGAACTCGCCGTGGGCCGCCTCGCGCGGCGCGACGCCGCGCCAGGCCAGCGCGATCGCGCCGATCCCGCCGGCGCAGAAGACGAAGCTGAGCACGACCGTCAGCTCGTCGAGGCGCAGCGCGGTCGCGACGAGGGTCTTGCGCTCGCCGAGCTGCCAGATCCCGAGCCCGATGGCGGCCGCGAAGGCCGCGGCGGCGAGCAGCGGCACGAGCCCCTCGCGGACCCACCGCGGGCGCAGGAGCCCCGCGAGCAGCACGACGACGGCGCCGCCCAGGAGGGCGACGAGCGGCGACAGGCCGGCCCAGTCGATCGACGGGCCCTTGGCGGCGGCGAGCGTCACCGCGCGGCCTCCTGCGCGGGCTCGGCGGCCTGGCGGGCGGCGGCGATCGAGCGGGTCACGCTGCGCTCGCCCTTGGAGAGCGCGATCTGCGGATAGAGCGCGAAGGCGAGGATCAGGAGCACGAGCGGCACGAGCACGAGCCCGTCGGCCACCGAGATCTCGCGCGACGTCGCCTCGGGGCCGACGCGGTTGTGCATCGAGCGGATGAAGAGCCGCAGCGTGTAGACGCTTGCGAGGACGACGCCGGTGAACGCGACCACCGCGATCGCGGTCTTCGACTCGAACGTCCCGAGGAGGATGAGGATCTCGCCGACGAAGTTCGAGGAGCCGGGCATCGCGAGGTTGGCGAGCGCGACGATCAAGAAGAGCGTCGCCAGCACGGGCGCCCGGAAGGCGAGGCCGCCCATGTCGCGCAGGTCCTCCGAGCCGCCCGCCCGCGCCGCGAGCAGCGCGACGACGAAGAACGCGGGGGCGACGACGAGCCCGTGGTTGACGGACTGGATCACCGCCCCCTGCGCGCCCGCGTCGCGCAGCGCGAAGATCCCGAGCGTGATGAAGCCCAGTTGCGCGACCGACGAGTAGCCGAGGATCAGGCGCGCGTCGGTCGTCGTGAAGGCCATCGCCGAGCCGTAGAGGATCGAGGCGAGCGCGACGAGCAGCATCAGCTCCTGGAAGTGCGCGCTGGCGTCGGGGTAGAGCGGCAGCACGATCCGCAGGAAGCCGTACGCGGCGACCTTGCTCAGGACCGCCGAGAAGATCGCCAGCACGGGCATCGGCATCGCCTTGTAGCCGTCGGGCATCCAGCCGTGGACGGGGAAGGCCGGCATCTTCACGAGGAAGGCGGCCGCGAAGAACAGGAAGATCCACTCCTGGTTGCCCGTGGAGAGCTGGGGCGCCGTCTGCTGAAGGCGGCTCAGCGCGAAGTCGATCCCCTCGCCGGGCGCGAGCACGCCGGTCGCGACCACGGCGCTGAGCATGAGCAGCGAGCCGACGAGCGTGTAGATGAAGAGCTTGATGATGCCGGCGATCCGGTTCGGGCCGCCCCAGCCGCCGGCCAGGAACAGGAACGGCACCAGCATGAGGTCGAAGAAGACGACGAAGAGCGCGAGGTCCTGCGCGAGCAGCGCGCCGAGGACCGCGCTCTCGGCGAGCCCGATCCAGAAGAAGAACAGGCGCGGGCGCTCCCATTCACGCAGGCTGGCCCAGAGGATGCCGGCCAGGAAGATGACCGCCGTGAGCAGGAGCAGGAAGAGGTTCAGGCCGTCGACGCCGAGCTTGTAGTGGATGCCGAGCTCGGAGATCCAGATCCGGTCGGTGACGAACTGCAGGCCGCTCGCGCCGGTGTCGAAGCGCACGAGCACGATCACCGCGACGACGAGCGTGGCGAGCGCCCCGGCGAGCGTCGCGAAGCGCCCGAGCGCCGCGGGCAGCAGGAGGCCGACGACCCCGGCGGCGAGCGGGAGCCAGAGCAGGATCGAGAGGTGGACGGTCACGCGCTCTGCAGCAGGAAGTAGAGGGCGACCCCGACGAGGCCGAGGAGCAGGAGCGCGGCGTAGGCGCGCAGCAGGCCCGATTGCAGCGCGCGGACGGCCGCCGACCCGGCGCGCACGATCCCGGAGGTCCCGCCGACCAGCGTGCCGGAGATCACGACGCGCTCGAACGTCTGCTGGCCGAAGCGCCCGAACCAGCCCCAGGGCCGGACGACGAGCAGGTCGATGAGCTCGTCGAAGTACCACTTGTGCACGAAGAGCTCGTAGAGGCCGCGCAGCCGCGCCGCCACCGCCGCGCTCGTGCCCGGCCGGCGCACCCACACGTAGTAGGCGATCGCGATCCCCGCGAGGCCGAGGACCGTGCCGAGCACGAGGCCGAAGGCCAGCAGGCCGTCGTTCTCGCTCGGCTGCACGCTCGAGCCCGCGAACGTCGGCTCGAGGAACGTGTCCAGCCACGTGGTCGTCTTCGGGATCAGCACGATGCCGCCGATCGTCGCGAGCGCCGCGAGCAGGCCCATCGCCGCCTTCATGGGCAGCGAGCGCTCGGCGATGAAGTGAACTGGGCCGGGGAAGCCGACGTCGGTGTCCTCGACCTCGCCGGTGGCCGGGTTCGTCGGCTCGGGGGCGTGGTGCAGGTGGCCCTCGGCGAGCTCGCGCGCCTCGGGCACCGGCTCGCCCCAGAACGCGCGGAAGATCATCCGCCACGTGTAGATCGCGGTCAGCAGCGCGCCGACGTAGCCGGCGACGTAGAGCGCCCACCTCCACCCGCCCTCCTCGCCGATGACGAGCAGGATGTCGTCCTTGGAGAAGAAGCCCGAGAACGGCGGGACGCCCGAGAGCGCGAGGCCGCCGACGACGAAGCAGACGAACGTGAACGGCATGACGCGGCGAAAGCCGCCCATGCGATCGAGGCTCTGCTCACCGGCCATCGCCGCGATCAGCGAGCCCGCGGCCATGAACAGCAGCGCCTTGAAGAACGCGTGCGTCATCAGGTGGAAGAGGCCCGCGACGTACGCGCCGGCGCTGACGGCCATGACCATGTAGCCGATCTGCGACATCGTCGAGTAGGCGATGACGCGCTTGAGGTCGGTGACCGCGAGCCCGATCGTCCCAGCCACGAGCAGCGTGACGCAGCCGACGATCGCGCCGACGGCGGCCGCGCCCGAGGAGAGCTCGAAGAGCGGGTGCAGGCGCGCGATCAGGTAGACGCCGGCGACGACCATCGTCGCCGCGTGGATCAGCGCGCTGACCGGGGTCGGGCCCTCCATCGCGTCGGGCAGCCACGTGTGCAGCGGGATCTGCGCGCTCTTGGCGAACGCGCCGACGAGGATGAAGATGAGCCCGGCCGTAAGCGCCCCGTTGTGCGAGGCGAAGTCCTGCTTGGCCGAGTCGAACGTGCCCAGGAAGTCGAGCGTGCCGGCGTAGCGGAAGATGAAGAACGTCCCGAGCACGAGCCCGGCGTCGCCGACGACGTTGATGACGAAGGCCTTGATCCCCGCGCGCGTCGCCGTCGTGCGCCGGTACCAGAACGAGATCAGCAGGTAGGACGCCGCGCCGACGAAGGCCCAGCCGATGATCAGGATCAGGAAGTTGCCCGCGAGCACGAGCAGCAGCATCGAGAAGACGAAGTAGTTCAGGTACGCGAAGAAGCGCGCGTAGCCCTCGTCGGACCACAGGTAGGCGACCGAGTACAGGTGGATCAGGGCCGAGACGCCCGCGACCACGACCGCCATGAACACGCTGAGCGGGTCGACGAGGATCGCGAGCCGGCCGTCGAAGCCGACCGTGTTCGCGTAGTCCCAGGCGACGTAGACGACCTGGCGCTCCTCCTCGCCGCGGTCCTGGAGGCGGAGCAGGACGATGACGGCGCACACGAAGGCCGCGGCGATCACGGCCGTCCCGATCCAGCCCACGAGCCGGGCCGGCAGCACCCGGAAGCCGAGGCCGATGACGACGCAGCCGGCGAGCGGGAACAGGAGGATGAGCCAGGCCGCCGTCTGCATGCTATCCGTGCAGCTCGCGCAGCTCGTCGACGTCGATCGGCAGGCGGCGGCGGTAGATCGCGACGACGAGCCCGAGGCCGATGCAGACCTCGCAGGCGGCGACGACCATGACGATGATCGCGAAGATCTGCCCGTCGGCGTTGCCCCACATCCGCGCGAAGGCGATCAGCGCGATGTTGGCCGCGTTGAGCATGAGCTCGAGGCACAGGAGGACGACCAGCGGGTTGCGGCGGGTCAGCACGCCGGCCGCGCCGATCGCGAAGACGAGCGCGGAGACCGCGAGGTACCAGCCGATGTTCACCAGCCGCCTCCGGGGCGCGCGGGCTCGACCTCCGCGGGATCGCGCTCGATCCCGGCGTCGCTCGGCGGCCCGAGCGGTCGATGCGCGGGCGTCCCGGTCAGCCCGCCCGCGGCCTCGACGATCGTGCCGGTGCCGAGCGGGCGCGCGAGCGAGACGGGGGCCATGCGCTCCTCCTCCTCGTGGACGCCGCCGCGCCGGCGGGCGAGGACGACCGCGCCGACAGCGGCGATCAGCAACAGGAACGACGCCACCTCGAACGCCAGCAGGAAGCGCGTCAGCAGCAGCTCGCCGATCTGCGCCGGGGTCCCGAAGCCGGCGCGGTAGGGCGCGCCCTCGGCGTCGATGCCCTTCAGCCCCGACCCGAGCACGGCGATGAAGAGCTCGACTGCGAGCGTCCCCGCGAAGAGCAGCGCGACCGTCCGCTGCCCGGCGCTCACCGGCGCACGCAGATGCGCGGGCTCGGCGGCTCCGACGTAGGCGACCACGAAGACGTAGAGGACCATGACCGCGCCGGCGTAGACGATGACCTGCGCGGCGGCCACGAACTCCGCGCGCAGGAGCAGGTAGAGCATGGCCAGCGACAGCAGGTGCGAGACGAGCGCGAGGACCGAGTAGAACGGGTTGCGCAGGACGACGACGCCCACCGCGCCCGTCACCGCGCCGATCCCGGCGAGGAAGAAGAAGACCTCGGCCATCAGCGAGGCGGCAGGCTACTCGCCCTCGGCGCGCAGCGGGGTCCGCTCGAAGGGCTCGGTCAGCAGCATCTCCTTCGTGAAGATCAGGTCGGACCGGTGGTAGTCCGAGATCTCGTAGTCGTGGCCCATCGTGATCGCGTCGAACGGGCAGGCGACCTCGCAGTACCCGCAGAAGATGCAGCGCGCGAGGTTGATCTCGTAGACGGCCGCGTAGCGCTCGCCGGCGCTGACGCGGTGCTCTGGCGTGTTCTCGGCCGCGACGACGCGGATGCAGTCGGCCGGGCAGGCCGCCGCGCACAGCGAGCAGCCCACGCACTTCTCGAGGCCGGTGTCCTCGAAGCGGTGCAGGCGGTGGCGCCCGCGGAAGCGCGGGTAGACGGGGACCTTCTCCTCGGGGTACTGGATCGTGTGGGTGCCCTCGGGGATGCGGGCGAACGTCGTCTTCAGCCCGCGCAGCGTCTCGCCGAAGGCGCGGTAGGCGCCGCCGCGGCCGCCGGGATTGGGGGCGCGGATGACCTCGATGGTGTCCGCGGAGGGGTTCCAGGTCGGCATCTCCGGGGCGCTCCTCGCTAGTCGGTGGCGACGACCACGGCGGCCGTCACGAGGGCATTGAGCGTGGCCAGCGGCAGCAGGACCTTCCAGCCGAAGCTCATGAGCTGGTCGTAGCGCAGGCGCGGGAGCGTCGCGCGGATCCAGATGAAGAAGAACGCGATCAGGGCCATCTTGAAGAGGACCACGAACGGGTCGACCCACGTCGGCGGATCGATCCCGACCGGCAGCTGCCACCCGCCGAGGAAGACCGTGGTGACGATGCCCGAGACGACGAGCACGTTGAGGTACTCGGCGAAGTAGTAGGAGGCGAAGCGACCGCCGCCGAACTCGGTGTTGTAGCCGCCGACCAGCTCGGCGTCGGCCTCGACGAGGTCGAACGGGGCGCGGTTGGTCTCCGCGAAGGAGGCCACGAGGAAGACGAGGAAGCCGACGAACTGCGGGACGACGAACCAGATCCCGCCCTGGGCCTCGACGATCCCGGTCATCGAGAGCGTGCCCGCCGTCATGATCACGCCGACGAGCGCAAGCGCCTGCGAGACCTCGTAGGAGATGAGCTGCGCGGCGGCGCGCATCGAGCCGAGGAAGGAGTACTTCGAGCCCGACGACCACCCGCCGAGCATGATCCCGTAGAAGGCAACGGCGCTGAACGCGAAGAGGTAGAGCGGGCCGATCGACACGTCGACGCCGTAGAGCCCGGTCCTCGTGCCGAAGATGTCGACGACGTTGCCGAACGGGATGATCGCGAACGCCGCGACGGCCGTGACGATCGAGACGATCGGCGCGAGTGCGAACAGCCATCCGATCGAGGTGCGGGGGCGGAACTGCTCCTTCGTCAGGAGCTTGAGGATGTCGGCGAGCGGCTGCAGGGCACCGAACGGCCCGACGCGGTTGGGTCCGTATCGGTTCTGCATGCGCCCGAGGAGCTTGCGCTCGGCGAGGAGGATGACCGGCACGAGCGACAGCCCGACGGCGAAGATCACGATCCCCTTGAGGATCTGCATCCACCACGGCTCGAAGTAGGCGACGTCGGCCAGCGGCAGGCTCACGACGCGACCTCCGGCCGGGACCGGCGTCGGCGGGTGAGGGCCACGCGGGGCCTCACGACGCGACCTCCGGCCGGGACCGGCGTCGGCGGGTGCGGGCCACGCGGGGCCTCATGTGATCTTGCGGACCTCCACGAGCGGGCCGTCGAGCGCCGTGCCCTCCACGAAGACCGTGCCCTCCGGGGTCGCCGCGCGCAGGGCGACGATCGCGTCGAGCGCCGTGGCGTCGTGGGCGACGACGACGTGCTCGCCGTCGAAGACGTCGAGGCGCTGCGCGTCGGCCGGCGCCATCTCGACGTGCAGCGCGCGCTCGAGGAAGCGCAGCGACGGGGAGGCGGCGACCTCGGGCGAGCGCCACAGCGAGCGGAACGTGCCCAGGCGCAGGCGGCCGTTGGGGACCGCCGGCGCCGGCGGCGCCTCGGGCACGAACGGGCCGAGCTGGACCTCGCCGAACGCGGACGCGGCGGCGCGCTGCGGCCAGCGCACGCCCTTGCCGCCGAGCTCCTCGAGCGTCAGGCCGGCGAGGAACGGCACGGTCGCGAAGAGCTGCGCCGAGGCCATCGACGTGGTCAGCACGCCGAGGTCGAGGCCGAGCCGCTGCGCGAGGTCGGCGATCACGAGCGCCTCGGCCCGCGTCTCGCCCTGGTGGCCGATGGCGGGCCGCAGGCGCTGGACGCGCCCGTCGGGGTGGGTCAGCGTCCCCTCCTTCTCGGCGTAGCTCTCGGCCGGGAAGACGACCGTCGCATGCTCGCGGACGCCCTCGGTGAGGAACCGCGCGTGGGCGACGACCGTCGTCGCCCTGTCGAGGGCGCGAGCCCACAGGCCGCGGCGGCCGAGATCGCGCAGCGGGTCGGCGTGCAGGAGGTAGAGCGCCCTGAGCTCGCCGTCGGCGGCGGCCTGCGCGATGCCGGCCGCGTCGCGCCCGGGCTGCGCCAGCGGCGCCAGGCCCGGGCCGGCGTTGGGCAGGAAGCCGGCCTCGGCGAGGCCGCGGCCGTTCGTGCCGGCGGGCACGCCGAGGAGCCCGGCCCCGTCGCGCCCGGCGAGGCCGAGCGCGCCCGCGAGGCTCAGCAGCGCGCGCGCCGCCTGCGTCCCGCGCGGGCCGGAGACGAGGCGCTCGCCGTAGAGGACGACCACGTCACCTGTGCCCGGCCCCGAAGGGGTCCGGGTGGTTGCCGCGGTCCGGAGCAGGCCGGCCAGCGCATGCACCGCGCCGGCCTCGGCGCCCGCCGCCTCGGCGAGCCGGGCCGCGTGCTCGCTCGAGCCGGGCTGCAGCGCGGCGGTCAGCGCGAGCAGGAAGGCCTCTCCCGCGCCCGGGGCGAAGCGCGCGCTGAGCCGGGCGCTCGGGTCGAGCGCCGACGGGCGGCTCGTGGCCACCGCGAGCCTGACGCCACGTCGGCGCACGCCCTTGCGCAGCCGCAGGTCGACGATCGGCATGTCGTCGACGGGCTCGGTGTCGAGGACGAGCACGGCGTGCGCGAACTCGAGGTCGGGCACGGTCGCCTGCAGCGCCGGCGCATGCAGCGCGCGCAGCTCGGCGGCCGGCAGCGTCCCGTCGGCGCGCGAGTCGAGGTCGGCGGACTCGAGACCCTCGCGCACGAGGCGCGCGAGCAGCAGCGCCTCCTCGTTGGTCGTCTCGCCGCCGGCGATCGCGGCGACGCGCCCCTCCGCGCGCCCGAGCGCGCCGGCCGCCGTGGTCAGGGCGCGCTCCCACGACACCGCGCGCAGCTCGCCCCCGTCGCGCACGAGCGGCTGCGTGACGCGCTCGTCGACGTGGATCGCCTGGTAGGCGAAGCGCCCCTTGTCGCAGAGCCAGCCGTCGTCGACATCGTCGTTGTCGCGCGCGCTCACGCGCAGGACGCGCTCGTCGCGGACCGTGAAGGAGACGTTGCACTGCGCGGGGCACAGCGTGCAGACCGAGCCCGAGGACTCGATGTCCCACGGGCGGGCGCGGAAGCGGTAGGGCTGGGAGGTCAGCGCGCCGACCGGGCAGAGGTCGATGATGTTGCCGCTGAACGGCGCGACGTACGGATGGCCGTCGAAGGTCGAGACGTAGGTCCCGGCGCCACGCTCCTGCAGGACGAGCTGGTAGTCCTCGGCGATCTCCTGGCTGAAGCGCACGCAGCGGTAGCAGAGGATGCAGCGCTCGCGGTCGATCGCGATCAGCGGGCTGAGGTTCAGCGGCTTCTCGAAGTGGCGCTTGGGCTCGATGAAGCGCGAGCGCCCGCCGCCCCACCCGAACGAGATGTCCTGCAGCGGGCACTCGCCGCCCTTGTCGCAGACCGGGCAGTCGAGCGGGTGGTTGACGAGCAGGAACTCGACCACCGCCTCCTGGGCGTGGTGGACGCGCTCGGTCCGCGTGTGAACGACCATGCCGTCCTTGACCGGCGTCGAGCAGCCCGTCTGGAGCTTCGGGATGCCCTCGATCTCCACGAGGCACATCCGGCAGGCGCCGACGGGCCCGCCGAGCTTGGGCTCGTAGCAGAAGAACGGGATCTCGACGTCGCCGAGCTTGGCGGCGTCGACGAGCATCGTGTTCTCCGGAGCGGTGACCTCGCGACCGTCGATCGAGAAGGTCACCGAGCGCTGCTCGGGGCGCGGCATCGGCGCTCCTAGTGGGCCTTCCCGCAACGTTTGACCGCAAACGGCGGACGCCGATCACCGCCTGGCTTTGTCCTCGGTCGCGGCAATGGCTCCACCATCGCTCGCTCACTGCGTCCTCGCCAGTCGGCGCCGGCGCCTCGCCGTTTCCGGCCCAACGCCACGAGAAGACCCACTAGGCCACCGCGCCCTGGATCAGCGCCTCGGGCGGAGCCTCGTCGGTCGTCGTCAGCTCGTTGCGGGCGCGGGCGGCCTCGATGTGGGCCTCGAACTCGTCGCGGAACTTCGCGATCATCGAGCCGATCGGCATCGCCATCGCGTCGCCCAGGACGCAGAGGCAGTTGCCGATGATCTGCTCCTGGACGGAGGCCATGATGTCGAGGTCCATCGGCGTGGCCTCGCCCGAGTCGATGCGCTCGAGCATCTTCACGGTCCAGTTCGTGCCCTCGCGGCACGGCGTGCACTTCCCGCAGGACTCGTGGCGGTAGAACTTCGCGGTCTTCATCGCCACGTCGACGACGGAGTGCGAGTCGTCGACGACGATGATCGCGCCCGAGCCGAGCATCGACCCGGCCTTGGCCATCGTGTCGAAGTCGTATGGCAGGTCGAGATCGTCCTTGGTGAGGATCGGGGCGCTCGAGCCGCCCGGGAACCAGAGCTTGACCTCGCGGCCCTCGGGCGGCCCGCCGGCGAGGCCGTAGATGATCTCCCGCGAGGGGATCCCCAGCTCGACCTCGAAGTTGCCGGGCCGCCGGACGTTGCCCGAGACGGAGACGAGCTTCGTGCCGGTCGAGCCCTGGACGCCGAGCTGCGCGTAGCGCTCGCCGCCCATCGCCACGATCGTCGGCACGGTCGAGAGCGTCTCGACGTTGTTGATGAGCGTCGGTCCCTGGAAGAGGCCCTGGACGGCCGGGAACGGCGGCTTCAGGCGCGGGTTGCCGCGCTTGCCCTCCAGCGAGTCGAGCAGCGCGGTCTCCTCGCCGCAGATGTACGCGCCGGCGCCGCGGTGCACCCAGAGCGACATCGTGTGGTCCGAGCCGAGGATCCTCCGGCCGATGTAGCCCGCGGCCTTGGCCTCCTCGACGGCGCGCTCCAGGCGCGTGGCCGGCAGGTCGTACTCGCCGCGGATGTAGACAAAGGCGAAGTTGGCCGCGACGACGTAGGCGGCGATGATCATGCCCTCGACGAGCATGTGCGGGCTCTTGAGCATCAGGTCCCGGTCCTTGAAGGTCCCGGGCTCGGACTCGTCGGCGTTGCAGACGAGGTACTTGTCCATCGTCCCCTTGGGCAGGAACGAGGCCTTCTTGCCCATCGCGAAGCCCGCGCCCCCGCGCCCGCGGATGGCCGAGAGCTCGAGCTCGTGCAGCACCTCCTCGCGGCTCATGGCCAGCGCCTTGCGCAGGGCCTGGTAGCCGCCGTGGCGCTCGTAGACCTCGAGCGTGTTGAGGCCGGGCTCGTCGATGTCGTTGAAGAGTAGGGGCCGGGTCACGGGGCCGAACGGGGATCGAGGGTCTTGCGGCGGGCGAGCTGGCGGTCGGGCAGCGGCTCCTCGCCGCGGCGCACCGACTCGACGACGGCGGGGACCTCGTCGACGGCGATCGGGCCCACGTAGCCGCCGTCGATGGAGGCCATCGGCGCCATGTCGCACCCGCCGAGGCACTCGAACGAACGCAGGTTGAACTCCGGGTCGTCGCCGATGTGCTCCTGGAAGGCGGCGAACAGGTCGTCGGCGCCGCACAGCGAGCACGAGATGTTCGTGCAGACGAAGACCTGGTGGGCGCCGACCGGGTGGGTGAAGAGCATGTCGTAGAACGTCGCGACCGCGGTGAGGTACCCGGGCGTGAGGCGCATGACGGCGGCGGCCTGCTCGATGCCCTCCGGCGAGCACCAGCCGTGATGGGCCTGGACGGCGTGCAGCGCGGGGATCGCCGCCGATCGCCGGTCCGGGTAGCGGCTGATGGCCTCCTCGATCGCCGCGCGCAGCTCGGCGGGCACCGGCGTCGTGGCGAGATCGGGCACCACCGCCGGGTCCTTGGAGAGGTCGGCGGCCTGATCCCAGCCCGGGACCCGCGAGCCGTGCCCGAAGCGCGGGACCCGCGAGGGGTCGATCGCCATCAGACGCGGGGTTCGGCGGCTGCGCCTGCGCGGGGCCGCGGGGTCGTGGAGCGCCTCATCAGCGATCGATGCCGCCCAGGATCGGGTCCAGGCAGGCGAGCGTGGCGATGAGGTCGGCGATGTACGCGTCCTTGGCCATCGGCGCCAAGGCCTGGAGGTTCACGAAGCTCGGGTCGCGCATGTGCACGCGCGCCGGCTTGCTCGAGCCGTCGGAGCGCACGAAGCACGCGAGCTCGCCGCGGGGGCCCTCGATCGGGTAGTAGACCTCGCCGGGTGGCACGCGGAAGCCCTCGGTCACGAGCTTGAAGTGGTGGATCAGGGCCTCCATCGAGGTGGCCAGCTCGTGGCGCGGGGGCAGCGCGACCTTGCGGTCGTCGGTGATGTGCGGGCCTGCGGGCAGCCCGTCGAGGGCCTGCTCGATGATCTTCACCGACTCGTCGATCTCGGCGACGCGGACGAAGAAGCGGTCGTAGTTGTCGCCGATCGTCCCGACCGGGACCTTGAAGTCGAAGTCGTCGTAGGAGCAGTAGGGCATCGCCTTGCGCAGGTCCCAGGGGTGACCCGACGCGCGCAGGAGCGGGCCGGTCACGCCGTGGGCGAGCAGCTCGTCGGTCGGCAGCGGGCAGACGTTGCGCAGGCGGTTGAGGACGATCTCGTTCTTGGCCAGCAGGTCGCGGTACTGCTCGACGCGTCGCGGCATCTCGGCGCAGAAGGCTCGGCACTTCTCCACCCACCCGGTCGGCACGTCCTCGATCACGCCCCCGACCTGGATGTAGCGCGTATGCATGCGCTGGCCCGAGGAGTACTCGAAGAGGTCGAGGATCGTCTCGCGCTCGCGGAAGCCGTAGAAGAACATCGACATCGCGCCGAGGTCGAGCGCGCTCGTCCCGAGCCACACGAGGTGGCTCATGATCCGGTTGAGCTCGAGGTGGATGACCCGCAGGTACTGCGCGCGCTTGGGGATCTCGAGCTGGAGCAGCGTCTCGACGGCGCCGCAGAATGCCATCGCGTTGAAGTAGTAGGCGAGGTAGTCCATCCGCTCGATCACGGGGATGGCCTTCCAGTAGCTCTTGTCCTCGGCCGTCTTCTCGATGCCCGTGTGCACGTAACCGACGATCGGCTTGAGGTCGCGCACGACCTCGCCCTCCAGCGTGATCAGCAGCCGCAGCACGCCGTGGGTGGCCGGGTGGTGCGGTCCCATGTTCAGCGTGAGCAGCTCCTGCTCGACGCCCTCGGCGCGCTCGAGCGTCTGCGCGCGCGCCGAGATGTCGATGCTCTCCTCCTGGCGGCGGTAGTCGGAGACCTCGAGGCTCATGACGTGTAGTCCTTGCCCTCGGCGCCGTCCCTGGTGAAGAGCACGGGCTCGCCCCCGACCGGGAAGTCGCGGCGCTGGGGGAAGCCCTCGTAGTCCTCGGGCATGAGGATGCGGCGCAGGTCGTGGTGGCCGTCGAAGACGACGCCGAACATGTCGAAGACCTCGCGCTCCTGGTGGTCGGCCGACGGCCACTCGGGCGTCACCGAGTCCACGCGCGGCGCGTCGGCGGGGACGCGGAGCTTCACCGTGATGCGGTCGAGCGCTTCCATGCTCAGGAGCTCGTACTGCACCCCGAGGCGCGGCTCGTGGGGGTAGTAGTCCAGGCCGTGCACGCTCACGAGCGCCCGGAAGCCCTTGTCGCGCAGGAACGCGAGGGCGGGCCGGATCGCGCCGGGGGCGACCGTGAGCGCGGCCTTGCCCCGGAAGTGGGTCGTGTCCAGGACGCCGTCGGGGTGCGCCTCGCGCAGCTCGTGGGCGAGGAGCTCGAGGCCCGTCGCGTCAGGCACCTGGGACCTCCCCGGCCTTCGGGACGTCGACCGCCGCCGGCGCCCGCTCGTCGGTGCCGGGCAGGATCTCCTCGGTGCCGTCGGCGTTGTAGCGCTCGCGCCAGCCCAGGCCCGGGTCGTGCTGGACCATCGAGCGCAGCTTGAGGATGCCGTGCATGAGCGCCTCGGGCCGCGGCGGGCAGCCCGGCACGTGGACGTCGACCGGCATGAACTTGTCGGCCGGCACGATCGCGTAGTTGTTGAAGACGCCCATCGACGACGAGCACGCGCCCATCGCGATCGCGAACTTCGGCTCGAGCATCTGGTCGTAGATGCGCCGGATGACCGGGGCCATCTTGATCGAGATGCGCCCGGAGAGGATCAGCACGTCGGCCTGGCGCGGCGAGGCGCGGAAGGCCTCGAAGCCGAAGCGCGCGACGTCCACGCGCGCGCCGACGACCGTCATCATCTCGATCGCGCAGCAGGCGAGCCCGAACGACGCGGGGAAGAGCGAGTTGCCCTGCGCCCACGCGGCGGCGCGGTCGAGCGTCGTCGTGATGATGCTCTCGCGCACGTGGCGCTCGAGGTCCTCGCCCTCGAGCTCGCCGCGCAGCAGCTGCTGGGAGCGCAGCTGGCGCACCCGGAGCTCGGACGGCTGCTGCTCGCGCCTGACTATCTCCACTCCAGCGCTCCTCGCCGCCACACGTACACGAACGCCACGAGCAGCAGCGCGATGAAGACCGCCGTCTCGATCAGCGCGAAGGTGCCGAACGCCCGCAGCTGGACCGCGACGGGGTAGAGGAAGACGACCTCGATGTCGAAGAGGATGAAGAGCATCGCGATCAGGTAGAAGCTGATCCCGAAGCGCAAGCCCTGCTGGATCTCCGAGGGCAGGCCACACTCGTAGGGATCGGCCGTGTGGGAGATGCCCGCCCGGTGCTTGGGGCCGATGACCACGTTCAGCACGCCGAAGGCGCCGCCCACGGTGGCGCCGAGGACGACGAAGACAAGCGCTGGGAGGTAGTCGCGAAGCATCGAGTCGGCCGATCCGCGCTGGGTTCTACCACCATTTGTGACGCATCGATACTTAGTGGCAGATGACGCACGTCGCCCAGATCGCGGCCCTTCTCACGGCAGCGCTCAACGCGCTCGCCGCGGGCGTCGGCGGCCTGTTCTGGTGGCGCGTCGAGCCCAGCCGCGGGTTCTGGCTGCTGTGCCGCGGCGGGCAGGTCGCGGCCGTCGCGCTGGCCGTGGTCGCGGGGGCGCTCGCGCTCGGCGGCTTCGAGCCCGCCGACCGCCTCTTCTGGCTCTACGCGCTCCTGCCCGTGGTGGTGTCGTTCGTCGCCGAGGGCCTGCGCCTGGCCGCCGCCCAGGCCGTCCTCGACCGCCGCGCCCTCGAGGACGCGCAGGCGGTCGGGCGCCTCGACGCCGCGGGCCGGCGCTCGGTCGTCCTCGCGATCGTGCGCCGCGAGATGGGGACGATGGCGCTCGCCTGCGTCGTCCTCGCGTTCCTCGCCGCCCGCGCGTGGGGGACCGCATGAGCGTCGGGCGCGACCGGTATCGCCGCGTGATCGGGCGCTTCCCGACCGGGGTGGCGATCGTCACCTGCGACGGGCCCGACGGCCCCGCCGGGCTCACGACGAACGCGATCAGCTCGCTCTCGCTCGACCCGCTGCTGCTGCTCGTCTGCTTCGACAACGACTCGCGCACGCTGCCCGCGGTCACCGCGGTGCGGCGCTTCGCGGTCAACGTCCTCAGCGCCGAGCAGGCCGAGCTCGCCCGGGTCTTCGCCTCCAAGCGCGTCGCGCGCGAGAAGTTCGAGGCCGTCACGCACACGGTCGCGCACGGCGTGCCCGTCCTCGACGGCGCCCTCGCCTGGCTGGCCTGCGACCTGCGCGAGCTGCACCCCGCCGGCGACCACACGATCGGCATCGGCGCGGTCACGCACGCCCACGCCGAGGAGGACGGCGAGCCGCTCGTCTTCTTCGGCGGCGGCTACGCGCGGCTGGCATGAGTCCCGGCCACGGAGGAGGGCGACGACCCGCGCCGAACCCCACGCGGGAGCCCGGCGCCGGCCCTGGACGGTCCTGAACCCCAAGCGCGATCGTCCGGCAACGGCGGCAACCTGGCCGGCGCCGGGGCTCAGCCTCGCCTGCCCGGCGCGCGCGCCGCGGCGCCGAACGCGCCCGCCGCGGCGCGCAGCTCCTGCGCGGTGTGCGGGGCCATCGAGACGATCCGCAGCCGCGACGAGCCCTCGGGCACCGTCGGCGGCCGGATCGCCTGCGCGAACGCGCCGCGGGCCAGCGCCTCGGCGCACATCGCCATCGCCGCCTCCGGAGCGCCGACGACGAGCGGGACGATCGGCATGTCGCCCGCGGCGACGTCGAAGCCCTCGGCGCCGAGCGCCTCGCGTAGCACGCGGGCGTTGGCCCGGGCGCGGTCGGGCAGTCCGGGGTCGTCGTCGCGCAGGATCGCGAGCGCCCGCAGCGCGGCCCCGACCGACGGGGGCGGGAGCGCCGTGGAGTAGATCAGCGTCCGCGCGCGGTTGACGAGGAAGGACGCGAGCTCGGCGCTGCAGCACGCGAACGCCCCGTAGGAGCCGAGCGCCTTGCCGAGCGTGCCGACGACGACGTCGACCTCGCGCTCGAGCCCCAGCTCCGCCACGAGGCCACGGCCTCCGGGCCCGACGATGCCGGTCGCGTGCGCCTCGTCGACCACCACGCGGGCGCCGTGGCGACCGGCGAGCGCGGCGATCTCGGCGAGCGGCGCGCGGTCGCCGTCCATCGAGAAGACCGCGTCGGTGACGACGACGGCCCGGCCGTGCCCCGCGGACCGCAGCGCGGCCGCCAGCGCGTCGAGGTCGCCGTGCGGGTAGACGGCGACCCGCGCTCGGGCGAGCCGGCAGCCGTCGACGATCGAGGCGTGGTTGAGCGCGTCGGAGCAGACGACGTCGCCCGGCCCGGCGAGCGCCGCGACGACGCCCGTGTTGGCCAGGAAGCCCGAGCCGAAGAGCGTGCACGCCTCCGTGCCCTTGAAGGCGGCGAGCTCGGCCTCGAGCTGCGCGTGGATCCCGAGGCGCCCGGCGACGAGCGGTGACGCCCCGCTCCCGGCGCCCCAGCGCGCGGCCGCCTCGGCCGCGGCGCCGCGCACGCGCGGGTCCCCGGCCAGACCGAGGTAGTCGTTGGAGCACAGCAGCAGGACCGACGCGCCCTCGAGGGTCACCCGGGGGCCAATCGCGCTCTCGAGCGTCCGTAGCTCCCGGAACAGGCCCGTCGCCCGCAGCTCCGCGAGCACGCGCGCGACGTCGGTCATCGGGGCGCGATCGGCCCGCAGCGCACGCACTCGACCGTCAGGCCGGTCGGGAGGACCTGCACCTTGAGCTTGCGGGCGCACACGGGGCAAAAGCGCGGCGGGTCGGTGGCCGCGCGCCGCGCGCGGCAGCGCTCGTGGTCGCCGTCGTCCTGCGGCCGGCCGCAGGCGTCGCAGTAGCGCGCGGCCATCGCCGCGACCGTCACAGCGTCTCGCTCAGCGCCTTGACCGGCATCGACAGCTCCGCGAGCAGGTCGAGGTCCTCCTGGGGATCGCGGCCGAGCGTCGTCAGGTAGTTGCCGACGATGATCGCGTTGATCCCGCCGGCCATGCCCTGGCGCGCGCCGAGGTCGCCGAGCGCGAGCTCGCGGCCGCCGGCGAAGCGCAGGACCGTGCGCGGCAGCGCGAGGCGGAACGCGGCGATCGTGCGCAGCGCGTCACCTGTGCCCGGCGGCTCGAGCTCGGCGAACGGGGTCCCCGGGCGCGGGTCGAGGAAGTTCAGCGGCACCTCGTCGGGCTGCAGCGCGGCGAGCTGGGCGGCGAGCTCGGCGCGCTGCTCCAGCGACTCGCCCATGCCGATGATCCCGCCGCAGCAGACCTCCATGCCGAGCTCGCGCACGAGCGCGAGCGTCTCCCGGCGCTCCTCCCAGGAATGGGTCGTGACGACGTTCGCGAAGTACGAGCGCGCCGTCTCGAGGTTGTGGTTGTAGCGGTGCACGCCGAGATCGGCGAGCTCCTCGCCCTGCTCGCGCGTGAGGATGCCGAGCGAGCACGCGACGTTGATCTCGACGGCGTCGCGGATCGCGGCGACGCCCGCACGGACCTGTGCCATCAGGCGCTCGTCGGGCCCGCGCACCGCGGCGACGATGCAGAACTCGGTGGCGCCGGTCGCCGCGGTCTGGCGCGCGGCCTCCACCAGCGAGGGGATCTCCAGGCGCACGGCGCGCACGGGGCTTTCGAAGCGACCCGACTGCGAGCAGAAGTGGCAGTCCTCCGGGCAGCCGCCGGTCTTGACCGAGACGATGCCCTCGACCTCCACCTCGGGGCCGCACCAGCGCATTCGGACCTCGTGCGCGAGCGCGAGCGCGTCCTCGAGGCGCTCGTCGGGGAGCCGCAGGACCTCGGCCAACGCCGCCTCGCCGAGGCCCTCGCCCCGCTCGAGCACCTGGTCGCGGGCCGCGTCGAGCACGTCGGTCATGCGTGCACCTCCACTCCGATCGGCAGCGATGCGCGCGCGACCTCCAGGAACGCGCTGCGCGTCAGGGCGCCGGCGCCCGCGGGCAGCCGCCCGACGAGCGGGGCGCCGGCGTAGTCCGGCAGGTCGTCGAGGTTGCACGTCGCCGCGAGGTCGGGCGCGGCCGGCCACGCCCCGACGACCACGCCCGCGCACGTCACGCCGCGGGCGGCGAGCGCCTCGCACGAGAGGGCGACCGCGTTGAGCGTGCCGAGCCCGGCGCGCACGACGAGGAGCACGGGGGCGTCGAGCAGCGCGGCGACGTCGGCGAACGTCGCGCCCGCGGCGTCGAGGCGCACGAGCAGCCCGCCGGAGCCCTCGACGAGCACCAGGTCGCGGTCGGCGCCCAGCGCGCGGACGGACGCGGCGACGCGCTCGGGGGTCAGGCCGGCCTGGCCGGCGCGTCGCGCCGCGGTGGCGGGCGCGAGCGGCTCCGGCCAGCGCGCGAGCTCGTGCAGGTCGTCGACGCCCGCCAGCCGCTGCACGTCGGCGAGGTCGCCGGGCTCGCCCGGCGCGACGCCGGTCTGGGCCGGCTTGACCACGGCCACGGACTCCCCGCGCTCGCGCGCGAGTGCGGCGAGCGCGGCGACCACGACGGTCTTGCCGACGCCGGTGTCGGTGCCGCCGACGCAGAGGACGCTCACGCCGCGGCGCCTCCCGCGGCGGCGGCGGCGACGACCGCCGCGGCGATCCGCGCGACGTCGTCGGCGTCGGCGACGTACGGCGGCATCGTGTAGACGAGGTCGCGGAAGGGCCGCAGCCAGACGCCCCGCTCGACCGCCGCGCGGGTCGCGGCGGCGACGTCGACGGGCGCTGCGAGCTGCACGACGCCGATCGCGCCGAGCACGCGTACGTCGGCGACGCCCGGGAGCGCGCGGGCTGGCGCCAGCCCGTCGCGCAGGCCGGCCTCGATCCGCGCCACGTCGGCTCGCCACGCGCCCGTCGCGAGCAGGTCGGTCGAGGCGAGCGCCGCGGCGACCGCGAGCGGGTTGGCCATGTAGGTCGGGCCGTGCATGAGCGGCCCGCCGATCCGCTCGGCCACGGCGCTCGTGCACGCGGCGGCCGACAGCGTCAGGTAGCCGCCCGTCAGCGCCTTGCCGACGCAGACGATGTCGGGACGGATGCCCGCGTGCTCGGCGGCGAAGAGCGCGCCCGTGCGCCCGAAGCCGGTGGCGATCTCGTCGAGCAGGAGCAGCAGCCCGAGCTCGTCGCACAGCGAACGCGCGTACGCGAGGCACGCCGGGTCGTAGATCCACATGCCGCCCGCGCCCTGGACCACGGGCTCCATCACGACGGCGGCGAGCTGGCCGGCGTGGCGCTCGGCCAGCGCGCGCACCGCGTCGGCCCAGGCCGCGTCGATCGTGGCCGGCGGCCGGGGGGCGAAGACGTGCTCGACCAGCGTGTCGCGCCACAGCGCGTGCATGCCGGTGCCGGGATCGCCGGCGGCCATGGCGCCGAACGTGTCGCCGTGGTAGGCGCCGCGAAACGTCAGCAGTCGCCGGCGACCGGTGGCCTGGAAGGCCATCTTCATCGCCACCTCCACCGCCACCGAGCCCGAGTCGGCGAAGAAGGCGTGGTCCATCCCGGTCCAGTCCGTCAGGCGTCGCGCGAGGCGGATGGCGCCCTCGTGGGTGAGGCCGCCGAACATGACGTGGGCCATGCGCTCGAGCTGCGCCCGCACGGCGGCGTCCATGACCGGGTGGCGGTAGCCGTGCACCGCGCACCACCATGAGGCCATCCCGTCGACGAGCTCGCTCCCGTCGGCGAGCTCGAGCCGCACGCCGCCAGCGGCCACGACCGGCAGCGGCGCGGAGCTCGCGGGCATCGGCCCGTAGGGATGCCAGACGAGGCGGCGGTCGTCCTCGAGCAGCGCGGCCCAGCTCGCCTCGACCGCGCCGGCGCTCCCCGCTCGCTCGACGACGCCGGGCATGGGGCGAGACGCTACACCGGATCCGAGCGCTCAGCCCCGCGCGACGACGTCGAGCTCCGCGTACTGGCCGAGGTTGTCGTGGTTGGCCAGCACGCAGGCCAGCCGGTAGCGCCCCGGGCGCAGCCGCACGGTGAGCGCGACGGTCTCTCCGGGCAGCGCGGTCGCGCTCGTCCCGTAGCGCCGCTCGCTCGCGGGGTCGAGCGGCCGGCGACCCTGCAGGACGGCGACGTCGTGGGCGAGGACGCCGGCGTTGCGGGCGACGATCTCCAGGCGCCCGGCCGCGACGCGGATGCGCTCGGGGCGCACGCGGAACTCGTCGAGCGTGACGACGAGGCGTCCGTCGTGGGCGCGCGCCGGCGCGGAGCCGTCGCCGCAGGCGCCGAGCGCGGCGGCGCCGAGGGTCGCCAGCAGCGCCAGCGTTGCACGTCGCGCGGGCATCGGTCTCGTATGATCCCGGCCGCGATGCGCCGTCGCCTGCTCGTTCCCGGGACCGTGCTCGCCGCCTCGGCGGTGCTCGCGGCCTGCGGCTCGGAGGCGATCTCGCCCGAGATCGCCTCCCAGCCGGCCGACGTCCGGCGCGGGGCGCAGCTCTTCTCGGATCGCTGCTCGGGCTGTCACAACCTCGACGTGGTCGGCGCCCAGGGCGGCGCCCAGAAGGTCGGCGACCGGGAGCGCGGCGACGGCCCGAACTTCAACGTCCGCCGCGAGACCCCCGACAACGTCCTCTACGCGATCCGCAACGGCGGCTTCTCGGGCGCGATCATGCCCGAGAACCTCGTCGTCGGGCAGGACGCCGACGACGTCGCGGCGTTCCTGTCCAAGTACGCCGGCGGCGCGCGCTAATGGGCCTTCTCGCAACGTTTGACCGGAAACGGCGGACGCCGATCACCGCCTGGCTTTGTCCTCGGTCGCGGCAATGGCTCCACCATTGCTCGCTCCCTGCGTCCTCGCCAGTCGGCGCCGGCGCCTCGCCGTTTCCGGCCCAACGTCACGAGAAGACCCACTAGGGCAACGACATCACGCCGCAGTCGCAGCCGTAGGCTTCGGCCCGGCCATGCTCGACCTGCGCCTGATCCGACGCGATCCCGACGCCGTGCGCGCCGCGCTCGCGCGCCGCGGCGACGCGGACGGCCTCGACCGCGTGCTCGAGCTCGACGGGCGCTGGCGCGAGGCCACGGCGCGCGCCGAGACGCTCCGGGCCGAGCAGAAGCGCGCCTCCGCCGACGTCGCCGCGGCCAAGCGCGCCGGGGAGGACGCCGCGCCGCTGGTCGAGCGGATGAGCGCGGTCTCGCGCGAGGTCAAGGACCTCGGCGAGCGCGCCCGGGAGGCCGATGGCGCCCTGCAGGCCGCGCTGGCCGCGCTCCCGAACCTGCCCGACCCGACCGCGGCGGCGGAGGACGAGGTCGTCCGCGAGGTCGGGACGATCCGCGTCCGCGACGGCCGCGACCATCTCGAGCTCGCCGGCGAGCGCATCGACATGCAGCGCGGCGCGCGGGTCGCCGGCTCGCGCTTCGCCTACCTGCGCGGGGACCTCGTCCTGCTGGAGCTCGCGCTCGTGCGCTGGGCGCTCGAGAAGCTCGTGGCGCGCGGGTTCGAGCCCGTCGTGCCACCGGTGCTCGTCCGTGAGGAGGCGCTCTACGGCACGGGCTTCGTGCCCGACACCGAGCAGCAGATCTACCGGGTGGCCGGCGACGACCTCTTCCTCACCGGAACCTCCGAGGTGGCGCTCGCCTCGCTGCACGCCGGCGAGATCCTCGAGTCGCTGCCGCGCCGCTACGCCGGCTTCTCGGCCTGCTTCCGGCGCGAGGCCGGCGCCGCGGGCCGCGACACGCGGGGCATCTTCCGCGTCCACCAGTTCGACAAGGTCGAGATGTTCTCGTTCGTCGAGCCCGCGGAGTCGCCGGCCGAGCACGAGCGGCTGCTCGCGCTCGAGGAGGAGATCCTCCAAGAGCTCGAGCTCCCTTACCGCGTCGTGAACATCGGCGTCGGCGACCTCGGGGCGAGCGCGGCCAAGAAGCTCGACTGCGAGGCCTGGCTGCCCGGGCAGGGGCGCCACCGCGAGGTCACGTCGACCTCGAACACGACCGATTTCCAGGCCCGGCGGCTCGGGATCCGCTCCCGGCCCCCGGGCGGCGGCCGGCCCGAGCTCGTGCACACGCTCAACGGCACCGCGGTCACCTGGCGCCACCTGATCGCGCTCCTGGAGAACGGACAGCGCGACGACGGGGGCGTCGACCTCCCGGCGGTGCTCGCGCCCTTCGGCGCCCCGCCTAGTCTGCCGCCCGCATCGAGCTGAGCGCCTCCTCGCGCGTACGCCGGATGTCGAAGGTGGCGTCCAGGCCCGTCACCTCGAAGAGCCGTAGCACCGTCGGGTTGGAGACGACGAGGGCCATCAGCCCGTGGCGGCGGTTGACGCCGCGCAGGCCGTTGAGCAGGACGCTCAGGCCGGTCGAGTCGATGAACCCGACCGCGTCGAGGTCGACCACGACGTTCGTGGCGCCCTGGGCCAGCGCGGCGTCCAGGCCGCGCGCGAACGCGGGCGCCGTGCTCACGTGGATCTCCCCCGACATCGCGATGACGTGCGTGTGCTCGTCGAGCGGCTCGTCGGTCAGCTGGAACTCGGGCTCGGCGAATGCCACGGGTCCTGGCGTATCCGATGCACCGGGGCGAAGTCAACCGCCGCCCGCCGGCGACGGGAGTGGAGAGGCGCCTTCGAACCCGCGAGCGCGGCGCGCGCCGCGCCGCGCGGGCGCTCGCGTCGTGCCCACCGCGGCGCGACTTCGCGCCGGCTCTGTGTCGTCGACCCGCGTTCACCTCGATCACCGTCGACGCCTCAACAGGACGGGACGACACGCGCCGCGAGGACGCGTTCTCGCGGCACCGACCTCAACGACAACGAGCTGCAGCAGGCCGCCGGGACGACCGGCAGCGCAGCAGCAGGCCAGCTCCGCTGCGCGAGCGGCACTCTGGATCGGTCGACGTCAGCGGGCGCGGGCGTCTCCGGTCACGCGCAAGCGGGACTGTGCGCGTTCCGCGGATCTCGTTAGTCGACGAGCGCGCCGCAGCTGACGTTGACAATCGCCGCCGTCATGGTGCGCGCCAGTCGGAGGCGGCGAAGACGGCGGCGTTGCCACGTCCTCGAGCGTCGCGGCCGCCCCAGCAGCGTCTGCCCTCGATCATCTCGACGATCGCCTGCCGGCATCGAAGCCTCGGGCAGCGATTCGGGCCCTCGCTGGCGAGGGTGACGACGCGGACTCCGTGCGGCACAACTCGACGGAGAGCTGCCGCCGGATCGTCTCGATAGCGTCGAACGCGACCTGCGTCCCTCCCAGGTAGTAGTCGCGCATCGGCCGCTGCGGTCGCCGGGACGCCGAAGACGAGGATCACGCCAGATCGCTGGCGGATCATGTGGCGCGCGGCGCCTCGCGGTCAGGAACGTCGACGCGCGGCTGTCTACAGCGGTGCATGAAGTCATCGACCTGCATCTCGGCAAGCGGGGTCCGTGGGTGTGAGAGTGCGACAGGTAGAAGGAGATGTCGATCCCTTCGGCCTACGCCGCGACAGCGTCGGCATGCCGGTAGACGGCCTGCTCGTCGAGGGCGACGATCTACGCGATCTAGGCCGCTCCTCCCGTAGCGCGGATCGCCTCGGCGGTGTTCTCGACCGTCGTCCGGGTGCGGAAGGCGAGAAAGACCTTAGACACCTAGAGAGCGAAGGCCGGGACACTACAAAGACGATCGATGAGAAGACTACATAGATGACAGCGCTATAGTAGTAGAGCAACATCGAATGCCTCCTTCTGTTCAGCCGCTGTTCCGGGGCGAGCAGGCCGCCATCAGCTCAGCAGCACTGCGCGCTAGCGGGCGCTGTGAGTGAGCGAGGCGGCGCGGTCGAACTCAACCCGCGCCTCGTCGTCGCGACCGAGCTTCGCGAGAAGGTCTCCGCGCACGGTCGGCAGCAGGTGGTAACCGCGAGCCGGGCTCGGACGTGAGAGCGTCAACCAGTTCCAGCCCCGCTACGGGGCCGAACGCCATCCCGACAGCGACCGCGCGGTTGAGCTCGACGACCGGCGAGGGCAGGAGCTGGGCGAGCGCGTCGTAGAGGGCGACGATGCGCTCCCAGTCCGTGTCGTCGGCGAGCCGGGCGCGAGCGTGGCAGGCGGCGATGGCCGCCTGGAGCGTGTACGGGCCCACGGCGCCGCCGGTGCTCCGCGCGCGATCGAGTGCGACGAGGCCGCGGCCGACCAGCAGCCAGTCCCAGCGCGACCGGTCCTGGTCGAGCACCAGTACCGCTTCTCAGGAGGGACCGATCCGCGCACCGTGAGAGAGATGCGAGCAGCTCCATCAGGGCGACGAGACCGTGTGCCTCTGGCTCCGACGGGAGCAGCTCGGCGAGGATGCGGCCGAGCCGGAGCGCCTCCTCGACCAGCTCGGGCCTGACCAGTCATCGCCGGCGGTCGCCGCGTAGCCCTCGTTGAAGATCAAGTAGATCGACCTCGAGCACGGAAGGCGAGGCGAGCCGGCGAGCTCGTCGCGCTCGGGGACTTCGAAGGGCACGCGCGCCTCCGCAGAGACCGCTTCGCGCGCACGATCCGCTGCGCGACTGTCGCCTCCGAGACCAGGTAGGCGCGGGCGATCTATCGGGTCGTCAGGCCGGCAGCAGGCGCAGAGAGAGCGCGACACGCGCGTCGGTCGAGAGCACTGGATGGCAGGTCGTGAAGATGAGGCGCAGGAGATCGACGACGAACGGATCGTCGATCTCGGCCTCCAGATCGGGGATCTCGATCTGGCCCTGGATCTCGATCTCCAAACCGAGCTCGCGCTCTATCGCTCGTGGACCTCGCCGGCGCAGGCGATCGACCGCCCGGTGCTAGGCCGTGCCCATGAGCCAGGCGCCGGGGTTGTCCGGCACCCCGACTCGGAAACTGCTCCAGGGCGGCAACGAGCGCCTCCTGCGCCAGCTCCTCCGCGAGACAGACGACGCGCACGATCCGCCAACGACGGCGATCAGCCGCGGCGACTAGATGCGACAAACGGCGACGATAGAACGGTAGACGACGATAGAGGGCACGATGGATCGACGGAGACGCGGCGACGGCTACAGGTACGACTCGGCCTGCTCGCGCAGGCGCGCCTCCTGCTCGCGCAGCTCAGGAGTAAGCGAGTCGCCGAAGTCGTCGGGCTCGAAGACCGAGCGGATCTCGACCACGCCTCCGTCTTCCGCATTGCGAACGTGCTAGACCCACTCGATCGCCTCGTCGAGAGACTACACCTGCCACAACGAGTAGCCCGCGAGGAGCTCCTTGGTCTCGGCGAACGGACCGTCGATCACCTTGCGCTCGCTGCCCGAGAACGCCACCCGCACGCAGTAGGAACTGGGGTGCAGCCCGTACACGGCGAGCAACACGCCGGCCTAGACGAGCTCCTCGTAGAAGTTGCCCACTGCGCTGAGCAGCTCCTGGCTCGGCAACACCCCGGCCTCGCCTCCTCCCGCCTAGAACAGGACCATGACTCTCATCTCTCTCTTCACTAAGCGGTGGACTGTGCTACTACCAATGCGTCGAGCGAGCGACGCAGAAATCGACACGCCACCGCGCACGGCTAGGGCGAGCCGTGCCGGCTGTGACCAGCGCGAGAGCAACGCTGTCCGACCAGGAAGAGACTGCGAGGAGGCAGCGACGACGCTCGCTCCAGACGAGGCGCAGGCGACAGACGGCGCGCGATCGGGGCCGACGACGCTCCTAATAAGTGGAAGAGCAGCAGGAGGCGAGGGCAGGCCTCGACCGGCAACGCCACCGCTCCGAGACCGAACTCTACGACGAGGACGAGGGGACCGGTCGGAGCGCACGCGGACGAGCCGGCGATCCGCTCCGGCCGCTTCGGCTGCCGACGAACGCGCCACGGATCGCCAGGACTACAACGACACCGACCGCGACGCGCTGAGGTTGGACGACGGAGCGCCGCCCGAGGCGCTCGACACGCTGGCGAAGAGCGAGGCCGACCTCGCGTGCAGGTATGTAGATTGGGTTAATGTTCCCCCCCCCCCCCCCCCCCCCCCCCCCCCCGCTGTGCGGCGATTGACTTCCGGGGCGCCTTCCTCCGGCTGGTGCGGTGATGGGGCCGGTGGCCGCCACACCGGACGCTGCACATGCGCCGACGTCCGCGAATGCGCCGGTGCGGGGCTCTCCCGCGCGGTCACCCACGACTCCAACTGACTCAGCAACGAGCGCGGGCGGCTGCCGCAAGCAGCTCGTCGCGCGACGCCAGCTTGACCCGCGGGCGCTGCGCGTCGCGCCCGCGCTCGAGCTCAGCGGCGTCGATCGCGCGCCAGCCCTCGACGCCGACCAGGTCCGGCCGGCGCTCGGCGAGCAGCGCGTCGATCGGCTCAGGGCCCGGGCTCGAAGCCACCGCCAGGGCTCCCGTGCGCAGGTCCTCGACGAGGCAGCTCACCGTCTCCTCGGCGTCGCGCTTGTTGGTGCCGAGGATCCCCGTCGGGCCGCGCTTGATCCAGCCGACCGCGTAGACGCCGGCGAGCGGCTCGCCGTCGCGTGCGAGCACTCGCCCGCGCTCGTTGGGCAGGACGAAGCGGCGCTCGTCGAACGGCACGTCGGGCAGCGCCACGGCCTGGTAGCCGACCGAGCGCAGGACCAGGCCGCACTCGATCGTCTGAACGTCGCCGGCGACGGCCCGCGCCCTCAGCGAGCCGTCGTCGGTTCGCACGATCTCGTTGCGGGCGATGTCGATCGCCTCGACGGCGCCCGTCCCGCGAATGCGCAGGGGGGAGCGCAGGAAGCCCAGCACGATTCGGCGCCGGGCATCGGCGCGCGCGGGCCGGGCCGCGTACTCGCGCACCAGCTCCACGTTCCTGCGCGCGGTGAACGTGCCCTGCTCCGCCAGCCACCGGCGCGACTGCTCGTCGAGCTCGACGTCCTTGGGGTCGACGCGCAGGTCGACGCCGTCGAGATGCCCGAGCTCCCGGAGCTCGGCGCTTGTGAAGGCCGCCTGCGCGGGACCGCGCCGGCCGAGCACGACCACCTCCTCGATGCGGCTGTCGCACAGGGCCGCGAGGGCGTGGTCGGCGACGTCGGTGCGCCGCAGCTCGTGCTCGCTCAGCGTGAGGATGCGGGTCACGTCCGCGGCCACATTGCCGTTGCCGATCACGACGGCCCGCCGCGAGGAGAGGTCGAAATCGAGACCGCGATAGTCCGGGTGGCCGTTGTACCAGGCCACGAACTCGGTGGCGGCCCAGCTGCCCGGCAGGTCCTCGCCCGGCAGGCCCAGCGCCTTGTCGGTCCGGGCGCCGGTGGCGTAGACGACCGCGGTGTAGTGGCGCATCAGCTCGGAGTGCGAGACATCGACGCCGACCTCGACGTTGCCGAAGAAGCGGCAGCCGCGGCGCAGGGTCTCCCGGTCGAAAGTGTCTGCCAGGCGCTTGATCTCCTGGTGGTCCGGAGCCACCCCGCCGCGCAGCAGGCCCCACGGCGTGGGCAGTCGCTCGAACAGGTCGATCTCGGCGTCGCCACACGCCCGCAGCAGGCAGACCGCCGCGAACGCACCGGCAGGCCCGGCACCGACGATCGCCACGCGCGGCGGTCGCGTCGCAGCCATCACGCGGCGGTGCGCTCGGCCGTGCTCCACTCCGCAAAGAACTGCGCGTTGACCTCCAGCGCGTACGCGTGCTTCTCGGGGACCTCGAAGTCGGCGAAGATCGCGTCGACCGGGCAGGCCTCGACACACGCGTCGCAGTCGATGCAGATCTCGGGGTCGATGTAGAGCTGCTCGGCGGTCTCGAAGTCCGGCGCCCCCGGCTTCGGATGGATGCAGTCCACAGGGCAGACCTCGATGCAGGAGTCGTCCTTGATGCAGCTGCCCGTGATGACGTAGGTCACCGCCGACAGGCTACAAACTTCGCAAACCTGATTGCATTTCCGGGATTGGCGGTCCCCTCACACCCGCAGGCCGACGAGCCGGGCGCTGTCGTTCCAGAGGCGGTCGCAGCGCTCGACGTCGGTCGTGTGCAGCGCTGTCTCGACGGCGTGGCGGGCGACGCGGATGCCGGCGGTCTGGCTTTGATGACCCAACACGAAGAGGGATCCGCACGTGACCGCCAATGACCGCCTGAAGGTCGTCCGCGACGTCTACGGCGCCTACGAATCCGGCGATCGCGGTGTCGTCGAGCAGCATCTGACCGACGACTTCACGTTCTCTGCCCCGCCCTTGGGTATCACCCCCTTCCACCTGCTGCCAACTCCAAACACCACCTTCACCTTCGGTTTCGCAACACCGAGATCTTCGGATTCGATGGCGACAAGATCAGCCGGGTGGAGGTCTACTTCGGCTGGGACGTCGAATGAACAGGATCGGAAGTTCGCCGGGGTCGTCGAATCGTCCACGAGGAGGACAAGATCGACGACGGTGCTGAGCAGGAGCTCCGTGAGCTCGTCGAGGAGCGGGTCGCGGCCGTCCGGGCGAAGGACCCGGCGCCGCTCGCCGATCGACGCTCGCCGACCCCCGGCGGGCCGGTGGCTCGCGCGGCGCGGGGCGGGGGGGGGGGAGGGGGAGGGAGGGTGGGGGGGGGGTGTGGGGGGGGGGGGGAGGTGAATGGGGTGCGGCGGGGGAGGGCGGCTAGCGACAGAGTGTGCGAGGAGCGGGAGGGCTCCAGCGCCCGACGCGAGCGAGCTCAGTCGCCGAGTGGGATCGCGCGGCAGGTGCGGTGGTAGTCTCGACAGTCGAGCGCCCACACGAGAGCGGCGATGCGGGTCAGTGGGCGGGGGGGGGAGTGCAGCTGGTGGTCGACAGGTCGTAGTGCGTCGCCTCGACGCCGTCCTCGCGTACGTGTACGCGCGGCGGTGGCGGATCGACGCCGGCGAGAACTTGGAGGGCGAAGCCCCTCCACCCGGGTCCGCGGCGCGATCACGGGACTGAGGCCGATGTAGATGTAGCGGGCTGAGAGCGCGCGTAGTCCAGGCGCGGCGCGGCGCGCGGCGCGGCGCGGCCGTGGGGGGGGGGCGGGGAGCGAGCGCGAGAGGGGCGAGGGGCGGAGCGAGGCCGCGGGGAAGAAAAAAAAAAAAAAAAAAAAAAAAAAAAAAAAAAACACAAAAAAAAAAAACACACAAAAAAAAAAAAAAAAAACAAACAAACCACACAAAAAAACCAACAAAAACAAAAAAAAAAAACAAACAACACAAAAAAAAACACGAAAACCACGCCGCGACGAGCCGCGAAAACCACGCGGGCTCGCCGACCCGGGCCGCCCCATCGAAAAAAAAAAAAAAAAAAAAAAAAAAAAAAAAAAAAAAAAAAAAAAAAAAAAAAAAAAAAAAAAAAAAAAAAAAAAAAAAAAAAAAAAAAAAAAAAAAAGAAAACCGGACGCCGACGACCGCGCGGCGAGACGCGCCAAGCCAGCACAGAAGAAAAAGAAGAAAAAGAAGAAGGGAGAGAAAGAAGAAAGAAGGAGAAAGAAAGAAGAGAAAAAGGAAAAAAAAAAAAAAGAGGAAAAAGAGAGAAAAGAGAAGAGAGAAAAGAAGAAGGAGGAGGGGCGGGCCGCCCCATCGACACGAGCGTCCGAGACGCCGCAATCCGCCTGCAGGGCGGAATTCCGGGCTCCCGAGGCGGAGGGGGCGGGATTCGAACCCGCGGTCCGCGCGAACGGACTCCGGTTTTCAAGACCGGTGCATTCGACCGCTCTGCCACCCCTCCGGCGTGTCAAGCGTAGGCGACGGCCGGCCCACCGGGGACGCGCACCCTGAGAGCATGGGCCGGCCGAGGATGACGTCGCTGGCCCTCCACGAGATCGTGGGCGCACGCCACCCCGTCGCGCGACCGCCCTGGCCGCGGCGGCGCTCGCCGTCCTCCTGGCGATCGACCTCGCGGGCGGCTCCCACGTCGCCGTCGCGGGCTCTACGTCCTGCCCCGCTTTGCGCTCGCGCTGACCGGCGACCGGTGCGCACCGCTCGCCGTGTCGCTGGGGGGGGGGGGGGGGGGGGGGGGGGGGGGGGGGGGGGGGGGGGGGGGGGGGGGTGGGGTGTGGGGGGGGTTGGTGGGGGGGGGGTGGGCGCGGTGAGTGCGGCGGGGGGGGGGGAGCGCGGGGCGATGGATGTGAGGCTCGGGCACGGGCGCGGTGGGGATCGCCGGCGCGCGCGCGTGGACGTGCCCCGACCCCGCCGCCGCGTGCGCACCGTGCGCGCGACCGCGAGGAGCGCGGCGCCGCCGGCGACGGCGACGCGACGCGACGGCCGGCGCGCCGCGTCACGTCCCGGGCTCCGCGGCCGCGCGCCGAGGTCGGGCGCGCCGCCGCCGGGCGGCGCGCCCGCCGCCGCGAGCGGCGGCGCGGCGGCGCGCGGCCCCCGGGCGGGCACGGCGACGTCGTGGCGGGACGGCCGCCCGCCACGCGCCGCGCCGCCGAGCCCGAGCGCGCGCCCGGCGCGGCGCGCGCCCGCGCGCGCCGACGGCCGAGCGCCGCCGCGCCCGCGACCGCACGACCGAACGCGAGCGAAGGAGAGAAGAAAGTCGCTTCGGCCCCGAGAGCCTCGAGCTCGGGCATGAGCTCGGCCGCCGGGCCGGGGTCGCGCTGGAGCACGCGCGCCTGTACTCCGAGCGCGGCGTGATCGCCCGCACGCTGCGGGCGGCGCCCGTGCGCGACCCGGTGCCCGCGATGCCGGGCTGCGACGTCGCGGCGCTCTACCCGGCCGGCGGCGGGGCGGAGGCCGGCGGCGGGGCGGAGGCCGGCGGCGACTTCTACGTCATCGCGACCGGCGACGGCTGGCTCGTGACGATGGGCGACGTCTCGGGCAAGGGCGCGGGCGCCGCGGCGGTCACCGGGCTGGTGCGCTACACGATGCGCACCGCGGCGGGCATCACGGGCGATCCCCAAGATCGTCCTGCGCACGCTGAACGCCGGCCTGCTGCGACGCCCGGGCGGCGATCTCTGCAGGCGAGGTGGCGCTGCCCGGCGGGCGGCTCGCCCGTCGGGGGCCCGTGCGGCGGCCCGCGAGCGCCTGGGGGGCTGGTCCCCGAGGCGCTCGGGCCGTCGCTCGTGATGGTGTCGGAGATCGTCTCCAACGCGGTCCGCCACGGCGGCGGCGGCGAGGGTGGCCGGGTGCGCCTGCGCGTCGTGGCGCGCGGCGGGCTGGTGCGCGTCGAGGTCCGCGACGACGGCGCAGGCGTCGAGCCCGAGCTGCGCGCCGGGGGTCAGGGCGGCGGCCTCGGCCTGATGCTCGTCGAGCGCTTCGCGGAGCGGTGGGGGGGTCGAGCGCGAGGCCGGCGGGACGTGCGTGTGGTTCGAGCGGATTGGCGGCCGGCGCGCCGTCGGCCCCGCCCGCGGGCGTGGCGCGCTGAGCCTCTCTACACTGGCCGCACCCGGGAGAGGTGGCCGAGTGGCTGAAGGCACTCGCCTGCTAAGCGAGTATGGGGCCGACCGTCCCATCGCGGGTTCGAATCCCGCCCTCTCCGCTCACCGGGAGCCGCCGCTAGACTCGTTCGTCGCGCTGCGCCCGTAGCTCAGCTGGATAGAGCGTCGGTCTACGGAACCGAAGGTCAGAGGTTCGAATCCTCTCGGGCGCGCTCGCCTGGTTCTACCATCATGCACATTTGCAGGGGAATCGTGCGGGGCGGACCGGCCGAGTGCATCAGCGCGCACTAGTCGTCACCACGTGGCGGCGCTACTTGAATCGTGATCTGGTCGTGATCTGAGGTTCGCCGCTGCGCCTGCTCGACACGCTCGGACGCCGCAGAAGACACCGTCCGTGCCGGCGCGTAGAATCGTCGAACACGTGTTCGCCCCGGTAGGCTCAGAGTGATGGCGCCTCGCACCGAAGCAGCTGCCGTCGTCGCGCTCCTGCGGGTAGGCAGCCGTCCGTGGTCCGAGTACGCCGATCTCGTCGAGGAGGCTGGGAGCGCCAGCGCGGTGCTCGAGGAAGAGCTTGCGCGTGAGGCGCGAGCGCCGGCGCTCTTCGGCGGCGAGCACGATGCGCCTGACCTCGACGCGATCTCGGGTGAGATCGAAGCGTGGGGACGGGAGGGCATGCGCCTGCTCACCGTGCTCGACCCGGGCTATCCCGAGAACCTGCGCTCGGTCCACGACCGTCCCCCGTTCGTGTTTGTTGCTGGTCGCCTGGAACTGCGCGACGCGCGATCGATCGCGGTCGTGGGGACGCGCAGGGCCTCCGAGCACGGGCTGAGCCAGGCGCGCGGGATCGCCGAGCACCTCGTCGACGCGGACTACGCGGTCGTCAGCGGGCTGGCTGCCGGGATCGACACGGCGGCTCACGTAGCGGCACTCAGCCGCGGCGGGCGCACGGTCGCGGTGATCGGCACCGGCCTGCGGCGCTGCTACCCGGCGCAGAACGCCGACCTGCAGCGCAGGATCGCCACGGACTGCGCCGTGATCTCCCAGTTCTGGCCCGACGCGCCGCCAGCTAGGCGGAGCTTCCCGATGCGCAACGCGGTGATGTCCGGCTTCGCCCTCGCGACGGTCGTGGTCGAGGCTTCGCACACGAGTGGCTCCCGCATGCAGGCTCGGCTCGCGCTCGAGCACGGCCGTCCCGTCTTTCTGCTCGAGTCGCTGCTCGAGCACGAGTGGGCGCGGGAGTACGCGGGGCGACCCGGAACGCACGTGGTGGGCTCACCCGAGGAGATCACGACGCTCGTGGACCGGCTGACCTCGCCGGGCGTGCTCGTCGCGTAGCGGTCGGCTGCATGCCGACCGTCGCCGAGCTCACCGACCTCTACGCGAACTTCATGCTCAGCCCCCGCCCGGGACCGGGGGTCTGCCAGGTCTGCTTCACGTTCACCGACGGTTACCCGCGCTGCTACACCTGCCAGCACGCCGAACGCTGGCTCGAGATCGCGGCGCCGATCTCCTACAGCGTGGCGCGCGAGCAGCTTCACCACGTGCTCGCCGGCTACAAGCGGCTGGGCGGCGACGTCGCGCGGCGGCTCCGGATCGAGCTCGCCGCCGTGCTGTGGCGCTACCTCGCCGACCACGAGCAGTGCGTCGCGGCGGCGGCAGGAGTCCCGGCGTTCGACATCGTGGCGACGGTGCCGTCCAGCGACCGCAGACGCGATGAGCGCCAGCCCCTGCGCCGCATTGTCGGCGAGATCGTGCTGCCGACACGCGACCGCTACGAGCGCCTACTGACGCGATCGAGTGCGCAGGTCGAGGAGCGCGCGTTCAGCGCGGACAAGTACGTCGCCGCCCGCCGACTTGCGGGCGAGTCCCTGCTCGTCATCGACGACACCTGGACGACCGGCGCCAACGCACAAAGCGCTGTCGCCACGCTCCGGCAGGCCGGGGCCGGCCTAGTCGCCGCCGTCATCATCGGCCGACACATCAACCGTGACTGGCAGGCCAACGATCAGCGACTGCGCGACCTGCCGCAGCCGTTCGACTGGTCGACCTGCGCCTGGCACCCGAGCTAATCGGGCGTGCTGCGCCCCGGCTGTGCGCGCCACTGTGAAGCGAACCGAGCGCCCCGCCGAGGTCCCGCACAATCGCCGTCTCTTCCCGTGACGGGCCGGGCAAAATGTCGTCCATGACCCTCGACGAGCTACGGCAGCGGCGCGCCGAGATCGAGCGAATCACCGAGAGCCACGGCGCTCGGAACATCAGGATCTTCGGGTCGGTGGCCAGGGGCGACGCCGTGCCCGGGAGCGACGTCGACTTCCTCGTCGACTTCGATCCTGACCGCAGTGTTCTCGATCTGAGCGCGCTGATCCTTGATCTGCAGGCCGCCCTTGGCTGCGAGGTCGATGTGAAAGAGCTCACCAGGGACGGTCGCGCTGCTGAGCGCATCCGGCGGGAAGCCGTCGCATTGTGAGCGGCGAGCGCGAGAGGTGCTACCTCGAACACGTCGCGCAGAGCATCCAGCTGATCAACGACTACGTCCGTGACGGGCGTCCGGCGTTCTTCGAGCATCGGCTGGTTCAGGACGGCGGTCCTGCGACGGCTCGAGATCCTTGCGGACGCGACCGCCCAGTTCAGCGCAGAGCTCAAGGACCGACATCGCGAGATCCCGTGGCGGGAGGTCTACGGCTTTCGCAACATCGCCGCGCACGCGTACCTCGACATCGATCTCGAGCGCGTCTGGGAGATCGTGACGGACCATCTGCCGCCGCTGCGCAGCGCGGTGACGGAGGAGCTCGAAGGGCCGCCCGAGTAAGCACTCGCGCGGGCCGAACCACATGTCGGTGGGAACACGGGTGGGGACGACGTGGGAACAAATCGCGTCCTTGCGTGGCGTGTCGTGCCATGTCACCTCGAAAAGTGCAGAACGCGAGGACGGGGCGAGGCGGCTGGGCGCCACGGTGCGCGAACGAGTGGAAGCCCGGCGTGTGTGCCAAGGCGCGGCTCGTGCCCCAGCCAGGCGTTCGTGGCGCCGGCCGAGAGGAGCTGCTGACACATCTGCAGGGCCGCCAGGCGATGGGGTCTCCCGCTGCTCACCGACGACACCTGCTGGCTGTTGGCGATCAACCTCGACGGCGGAACCTGGCGCCAGAACGTGGGCGCCGTGCGTGATGCCTGCGGCCAGCTCGGCGTCGTTCCAGCGGTCGAGCGCTCGCGGTCGGGTACGGGGGCGCACGTCTGGTTCTTCTTCGACGAGCCGGTGCCCGGCGCCGCTGGCCCGCCGGTGCGGGCTGCTCGTCTTGACGGACGCGACGGCACGCTGCCCGACCTCGGCATGGCCTCATACGACCGCCTGTCCCGAGCCAGGGACACCTTGCCGAAGGGCGGCTTCGGGAACCTGATCGCGCAGCCTCTTCAGCACGGACCCCGCCGGCAGGGAAACACGGTGTTCCTCGACGAGAAGCTCGATGGTGCTGGCCACGGGCCGCTACGTCGGCGAGGGAATCGACGACCTCGCCTCGACGCGCTGCTCCTGGCGATGCCCGTCGCGTGGAAGGGGACAGTCGTCCAATACGCGGGGCGCGGGGGCTCGTCTACGACTACGTGGATGCGGAGCTGCCGGTGCTGCGGCGCATGTTCGCGAAGCGGCCGAAGGCCTACCGGACGCTGGGCCATGAGCTCGCCCAGCCCGTCTGACGGCGCCGGGCCCATTCCATCCGCGACGCGTCGTAGCTTGCGATGGCGATGGGAGCATCGTCGCGCAACGCGCCGTGTCCGTGCGGAAGCGGCTTGAAGCACAAGCGCTGCTGCCTGGCTGCCGAGCAGCGCGACCGCGAGACGGCGGGCTTCGAGGACGCGGTCGGCAAGCGCATCTCGGACTGGGTGCTGAAGGAGTTCCGGGAGGAGGCGGAGGCGGCGTTGGAGCAGTTCGCCGGGCCCGGGCGGCGCCTTGGCGAGCGCGACGCTCAGATCTTCGCCACCTGGCTGTGCTCGGACCGCCCGCTTGCGGGTGGCGGAACCCCGGCGCAGCGCTACGCCGCCCGCGCCGACATCAACTCACGAGAGCGCGACGTGGCGGGCCGGATCGCCGCCGCGCGCCCGAGCCTGCAGCGCGTTCGGGCCGTCGAGCCGGGTCGATGGATCGAGCTGGAGGACGTGCTGAGCGGCGAGGTCGTGGGGGTGCGCAGCGGGAGGTGTCGCGCGAAGCCGCGCGCTGGGATGTGCTGCTGTGTCGTGTGATGGACGACGAGCGGGTCCCGTCGTTGTGGGGTCCCGTCCTCTTCTACGCGCCGGATGAGGAGCCCGAGCTGATCGCCGAGCTCGAGCGCCTCGCGGACGAGCTTGGAGTCGCGGCCGGCCCCGACCGTGCCGCTGACGTGTTCCGCGTCGCCGCGCTCGAGCTGATGCGCTTCGTTCCCGCCAGCCGCCGCGTGGAGCCCAGCTTCTTCACCGCCGAGGGCGATCCGATCGCCCACGGGCGCGCGGGTTGGGAGGTCACCGATGCCCTGGCCGCGCTGGACCTGCTCGACTGCCCGCCGGAGCTGGCGTGGGTGGGCGAGAGCGAGGACGGCTCCGGCGAGACGTTTCAGTGGTCCGTCGAGCGCGCGCCGCTGCTTGCGGGTCGTCCGTCGCTGCCGCCCGGGGCGATCTGCTTCGAGAGCAGCCTCACCGGGCTGCCCGGGCGCATCTGCCTCGCGACGTTCGAGCTGACCGACGAGGAGCTGCGCTGCACGGCGATGTCCGAGGCTCGACTCGACGCGGCGATCGGGCTGGTCGCGGACCCCCTCGGCGCGCTCGCCGAGCTGCGCGAGCGGACCGTTCTGCCCTTCGAGCCCGACCTCTCGCGTCGACCGCGGCGCCCGTCGCGACGGCACGAACAGCCGCGCGGGCTCTCCGCCGCCGAGGCGCGCGAGCTCGAGCAGCAGCTGGTCAACGATCACTACCGGCGCTGGCTCGATGAGCCGCTCGAGCCGCTGGGAGGCCGCTCGCCGCGCCAGGCGGCCGCCGGCGGCGCGCGCCGCGAGCTCGAATCCCTGTTGCGCGGGATCGAGAACCGCGCCGAGCGCGCCCGCCGTGATGGCACGCCCTGGCCCGACCTCGGGTGGCTGCGTGAGGAGCTCGGGCTCCGTCCCGGACGACTCGCCGCCTAGCGACATGGGCGCCACGCCCGACGAGCTGGACGAGCTGATCGAGGAGCTGACGGTGGACTGCCACAACGATGACGAGCAGCTGACCGGGTTCGTCACCGCCCTCGAAGAGGAGCTGACCTCGCCGGTCGCCGCGACGGTGGTCGGGACGCCGGTCGAGGTGCTCGCCGTCGACTACGACGGCGACCCACTCCATGGGTTGGTCGCGCGCTGCCGTCGCGGGGAGGTGACATACACGGTCTCCGCGCTCGATCTGGTCATGGCTGACGACTCCCAGCCGAGCCGCATTCTGGCCGCCTATCGGCGGTGGTCGGGGAAGGGGCAGGCGTAGCCGGTCGGGCACCGGCGGCTTGCGAGAGCGGCCGCCGCGCGTGAGCTACTGTGGCCGCTGTGGCACCAGAGGAGCGGAGTCCGGAGCGTCCCTTGCAGCCGGAGCGGTCCACCAAGGCCGAGCGCCGCGCGGCCCGCGCCCGGCTCGGTGCCTATCACGAGGCCGTGTTGGCGAGGCTCATCGATCGCGTCCGCGATGGACTGGCCCGCTATGACGCCGGCGAGATCGACGCGTTCGAGTTCGACGATCTCGTCCACCATTACAAGCGGGCCACGCAGAAGCTGTGGAGTTTCTGCTCCGGCTCCGGCGGGCAGGTGCTGGTGACAGCCAGGACGCTGGAGTGGGCAGCACGCGAAGGCGAGCTTCCCGACCGGTGGGAGGCCGCCGAGCCGCGTCGGCGGGGCTGACAGAGCGCTTGGGCCCGCCTCAGCTCGCGATCAGCGCGAGACGCCGGCATGCCTCCTTGCACTCAGCGCCGGCTGCTCGAGTCCTTCGTGGTCGAGCAGGTCGCGGTCGCCGGTGACGATCGCTTCCGCGCGCGTCGTTTGGGCGAGCGCCACGAGGTAGTCATCCGAAGGGTCGCGCAGGATGGGCGGCGGGAAGACCGGATCGGGAGCGATGACCGCAAGGGCTGCGAGCATCGCGGGGATGACGGTTCGTTCCTCATCGGTGATCCGATCCCGGAAGTAGCGGCCGGCGAGCCCGCCGCAGACCTCGCTCAGGAGCGTGTCGCAGGCCACCATCTCGATCGCGCCTGACCGGACGGCGGATGGCTCTCCGGCTTGGCGACCACGGCCGGGAGCAAGATGCTGCGTCCAGAACGAGTCGGGTCACGCCGAGGTGTTACGAGCCTCGTGCACAGCGCGCACAGCAAGTCGGTGGCCGCGTCTTGATCCAGCGTGCTGCGCCTGTGAGCTTCGCGGACAGCGCTGAAGCCCAAGTCGATCCGGGCCAGGTGCTCGATGAGCGACCGGTGATCCTTCCCAGGATGGTGCTTGTGCAGGCCGGCCAGCAGCTCGGTATCGATCTCGACGCTGGTCGTGGAGGTCACGAAACAGAGTGTATGGCCCTGACCCCCGGCGGTCGCGCCCTGGCCGGTGTCCTCGGGCCCCAGCCCGCAATGTAGCTGCTACGGTCGTGCGTATGACGCTACAAGGGCGTGAGTACGAATACGGGGTGCGTGAGCTTCACGATCGACTGAGCGAGCATCTCGACCGCGTCGAGAGGGGCAGCGAGATCCTCGTGATGCGCCGCGGCAAGCCCGTCGCGCCACTGTCGGCGATCGATCGCGCGAGCCCTCTCGACGCGCTTGTCCGGCGTGGGCTCGTCACCGCGCCGGTGAAGGCGCGCCGACCGAAGCGGGCCCGGGTCCGGCCGCAGCAGTCGGTCTCCGATCTCGTCGCCGAACAGCGCCGCGGACGATCTACTTCGACACGTCCGCGCTTGTGAAGCTGGCGGTGATCGAGGAGGGCTCGGAGCTGGCCGCCGAGCTGTGGCAGGAGCCCGAGCAGGCGGCGTCGAGCATCCTGGCCTATCCCGAGGGTCGGGCGGCGCTTGCGGCGGCGCGTCTCGCGCCGCACGCTTGACGCCCCAGCAGCACCGTCGAGCCCTCCGGGACTTCGAGGAGCTCCACGCCGAACTGCTCCGCGTGGCCGTCGATGAGCCGCTCGCTCGGCGAGCAAGGGGCTGGCCGAGGACCTGGCGCTGCGCGCCGATGACGCCGTTCACCTGGCGACAGCGCTCGCGCTCGGCGACGACATGCTGATGGTGACGTGGGACGCCGATCTCGGCCGTGCGGTGTTGCGCAGCGGCTGCGCCCTGGTGTCTGGGAGATTAACTCGAGGACGCGCAGTTGGGTTGGGTTTGAGCAGATGCCCGGGAGCCCGTCATGCCGGGCACGACACGACAGCTCGTGGAGCGACTCGCTGGGGAGCAGACGGCGAGCGCGATCGCCTGATGCGAGCGCCGCGCGCTGCTCGAATGCGAGCAGTCAAGTCGCAGGTTGTGGTGTAACGCCAGCTCGTCGGCGTTGGCGCTCTTCTCAGGTGGCGAGGGGCAGCATCTCCTCGTTGTTGTTGATCTGATCGGGGATCCTTCTCCTGGTCCAGGGTCTCGGCGTAGAGAACCATTCGCATGCTCTCGCTCAGGTAGCGCCGGCCGACGAGCCATTCGTCGTTTTGCTCAATGCAGCAGGGCGCCGGCGAGGCGGATCGCGGCGGTCGTTGGGGAAGATCCCGACGACGTCGGAGCGTCGGCCGATCTCGCGGTTGACGTGCTCAAGCGGGTTGGTCGAGCGCAGCTTGGACCAGTGCGCGGCGGGGAAGGCGTAGAAGGCGAGCAGGTCCTCCTCGGCGTCGGCGAGCAGCCGGGCGACCTTCGGGGCGACCGGCTGGAGGCGCTCGATGACGTGGGTGACGTGCTCGCGCGCCTGCTCTTGGTTGTCGGCGTCGAAGACCTCGCGCAGGGCGGCGGAGACCAGCCCGCGCTGCGAGGGCCGGCAGCGCTGGATCGCCGACGAAGTGCACCGCGCAGCGCTGCCACGGGCAGCCCAGCACGCGGGCGATCGCGGTCTTCAGGCCCTCGTGATGATCGGAGACCGCCAGCTGGACGCCGTCCAGGCCGCGCGCGCGCAGCGAGCGCAGGAACTCGACCCAGAACGCCTCTGACTCGACCTCGCCGAGATCGAGGCCGATCACCTCGCGCCGGCCGCTCTCGTGGACGGCGTAGGCGACGACCAGCGCCTTGGAGACCACGCGGCTGTGATCGCGCACCTTCAGCTGCTTGGCGTCGAGCCACAGGTACGGGTAGGCGCCCTCCAGCGGCGGGTGCGGAACGCCTCGACGTGCTCGTCAAGCTCGCAGCACAGGCGGCTCGACGCGGTCCTTGTCCATGCCCTGGATGCCCAGCTGCTCGACGAGCCGGTCGACCTTGCGGGTGCTCACGCCGTTGACGTAGGCCTCCATCACGACCGCGACGATCGCCTGCTTCAGCGCCGGCGCGGCTCCAGAAACGACGGAAAGTACGCCGGGCCCGAGCGCACCCTGGGGATCAACAGCTCGAGCTCGCCGACCCGCGCTCCCACGCCCGGGCCGGTAGCCGTCTCCGGTGTGCGCAACCCGGTCGGGCGAGCGCTCGCCGTGCTCGGCGCGAACCCGCGCGGAGACCTCGGCCTCCATCAGCGCACGGGCAACCAGCGCGACCGCCTCGCGCAACACATCGCCGTGCTCGCCGCCCATCACCTGGGCGACAACATCGGCAGGGACGCATCCCGGCTCTCGGCCATCGTGGTGCTTCCTTCCGTCGATCGATGAGATTGACCGACCAGTTGGACTATGCGGTGGCCGACCCTTCCTTCGGCGGGCCTACCACGCGCCCGTTACACCACCTCTACCGACATGACCATGCCAGCCAGCTCCCCGCCTCCCTGATCCGTCCTGCGCCGCGCCTACCCTCGCGCGGTGACGATTGTCCGTCACAGTTTGCCATCGTCCGCGACCTTCGGCACGGATGGCCGAAGCGCTGCCGGTACTCATGACCTGCAGGTGGGCTGCCCGAGCGCCGCGAGGTGAGCTATGCGGTCGGCGAGTATGCCGAGCGCTACCGGCGCGTCATGCGGGTCTTCTTCCTCAACAAGACGCGCGACATCGGCTGGCAGCTCGGGGTCGGCTTACGTCGCCCCGGCGATTGCGGGCCGAGTTCGGCGTCGTTCTCGCCGCCGACGCGCTCGACCGCTGCTCGAGCGACTCGTGGACGACGGGGCGCTCGTCGCGCGCGCGGACACGCGGGCCGTCACCTCGGCCGCCGAGTGGCGGCGCAAGCGCTCGGTCTTCGACATCACCCCGGCGGGCGAACGGGTCGAGCGGCTGCTCGCGGAGCTCGATGCGCTGGGCGAGGAGCTGGCAAGACTCCAGTCGGGTCGGCTCTTGGGCATCCGTGACGTGCTCTGGACGGATCGCTGGCTCGCCGAGGGCGCCGGGGCCCTATGCGCAGCGCTTGGCGAGCGACCCCAAGGCGGTCGCCGAGGCGGTCGCAGCCCTGCGTCAGGGAGCGACCGACTTCATGACGCAGCTGCAGGCGTTCACCGCCTCCGACCGCGTGACGAGCGACGAGTTCGTCAGCCAGCAGGAGGTCATCGTGGCCTACCTGCAGGGCTTTCATCGCGACCTGCGCCGCCATGCCGCCCCGGTCTTCGCGGCGATCGACGAGATCGAGGCGCTGGGCGTCGACCGGCTCCTCGACCTCGCGCTGTCCACGCGTTCGCTCCCGCCGGCGATCGGCGAGCTGACGGTCGCGCAGGTGCGAGAGCAGGCGCGCCGAGTCGAGGCGGCCGGTTGGCAGGCGGCGCGCGCCTGGTTCGGTGAGCCGGGATTGGCCGATGCGCCGTGGGCGCTGCTGACGGGGAAGCTGCTGGACGCGATCCGCGCGATCATCGACATGGCCGAGCGGCTGATCGAGCGCGCGGCCGGCCGACGCGATCGCGCCGCCGCGTGGGACACGCTCGCGCGGCTCGTCGCCACGGCTGACGAGCGCACCGCGACCGCCAGCGTGGCCGTCGCCACCGGGCTGCGCCCTCCGCGCCACCTCTCCGTCCCTGAGGCCGACCCCGATCAGGTCGTCGCGCCCGGCTCGACGAGCTGGCGCGACGCTCGTCCGGTGGCCGTCGCCGCTCATCTGCGCACGCCCGGCCGGCGCGCCTCCGGTGCAGGCTCGCCCGCGCGCCTGGCCGTCAACGCGAGCATCCGCGACAGGGTGCGGGCACGTCAGGCCGCCGAGCGATTGCACCTGGCGCGCCTGCTCGAGCGTCTGCGCGCCGGTGAGACGCTGCGCATGAGCGAGTTGCACCGCCTGCACCCGGTCGAGCTCGACCACCTGCTCGGACTGCTGTCGCGCGCCTTCGCGCAGCGTCGTGAGCCCAACGGCAGTCGGCTTGCGACGTCGACGGACGGGCGGCTGCGGTTGCGGCTCGTGCCGCCGTCGGACGGCGCGCGGACCACGATCGCCGCCGAACACGGGCGGCTGGACTGCCCGGACTTCGCGATCGAGGTGCTCGCATGACCCTCGACGCCGTGGCGGTCGCAGTCGAGGAGGAGCGTCGACGGGCGCTTCGCGCGCTGCTCGAACGCCAGCTGCTGACCGAGGCGGATCCCGAGCTGGCTCTCGTGCGCCGCCATCGCGAGCACCTCGCGGCGGCTCTGCGCGACCGACTCGGGGCGACGCTGACCGTCACCGCGGACACCGCGCACCTCTCCAAGCGGGTGACGCTCGCAGGGGCCCGTCCCCTGCGCCTGCCGGCACGCAGCCGCAGCGAACGCGCCCGGCCGATCGACGAGCGCCGCGCGCTGGGCGGCCGGGGCTGCCTGCTGCTGTGCCTGGTGGCGGGCGTGCTCGAGCGGCGCAGCTGGACGCAGGTGCCGCTCGGCGCGCTGGCCGAGGAGGTGGCCGCGCACGGCCGGTCGCTCGACGTCGACCTTGACTGGCGGGCCCGAGCAGATCGCGTCGCGCTCGCCGACGCGATCGATGCGCTGGCCGCGCTCGGCGTGCTCAGGCTCCGCTCCGGCGTTGCCGGGGAGCTCGACTCCGAGGACGAGGCGTTCTACGACGTGCACAGGCGGCGGCTGGCGCTGCTGCTCGCCGATCCCGTCCGCTGCGCCGAGGCCACCAGGCCGGAGCATCTGGAACGGCCGGAGGCCGACGGCGGCGATCTCGCCGGCCGCGCCCGCGCTCGCCGGCTCGTGCGCGCGCTCGTCGAGGACCCGGTGCTCCTGCTCGACGAGCTCGACGACGAGGAGCGGACGTACTTCCTCGCCCAACGCGCACGGCTGGAAACGCTCGCGGCCGAGCTGACCGGCCTGCAGGTCGAGCGTCGCCGGGAAGGGACCGCGCTGCTGGCCGAAGGACGCGAGCTGACCGACCGACCCTTCCCCGCGCGCGGGCACGTCAAGCAGCTCGCCCTGCTGCTCGTGCCCGAGCTCTGCGCGCTCGACAGCGGCGGCGTCGCGACGATCGCCCCCGAGCGCGTCGCAGCGACGGTGCGCCGCCTCGTGGCCGAGCATGCCGGACAGTGGGCGTGGGATCCGGGCGACGCCGAGGCGGTCGCGCGAGCCGGCGAGCAGGCGCTGGCGGTTCTCGTCGACCTGCGCCTCGTCGACCGCGGCGAGCACGGCTTGCGGGCGTTGCCCGTCGGCCACCGCTACCGCGCCGCCGTGGCACGACCGGGCCAACCGCGGCTGCTCGAGCAGGCGTGAACGAGCGTTTCCGCCCGCACAGGCTCGGCATCGTCGGCCTCTACGAGTACGCCGACCAGGAGTTCTCCGTCGAGCAGGGGCGCCTGGCGCTGCGGGGACGCAACACCTCGGGCAAGAGCAAGGCCCTGGAGCTGCTGATCCCCTTCGTGCTCGACGGCGACATCACGCCGCGCAAGCTCGACCCGTTCGCCTCGTCGGCCAAGACGATGCGCTGGAATCTCATCGAATGCACCGATCCCCATCCGCAGCGCAGGGCCGGCAAGCGGATCGGGTATGCGTGGGCGGAGTTCCGCGGGGTCGACGGCAAGGGCGGCGAGCGGTTCTTGACGTGCGGCATCGGGCTGGAGGCCACGCGTCACACCGATGGGGTGAAGGACCGCTGGTATTTCACGACCCCGCAGCGGGTCGGGGCCGGCCTGACGCTCACTCGTGACACGGGCGACGGAACCGCCCAGCCGGTACTCAAGGCCGACCTGTACGAGCAGCTCGCCATCGGCGGCGGCGCGCTCCACGACGGGCCGACCGCGTACAAGGAGGCGCTGCGCGCCCAGCTCGTGCCGTTCGTCAGCGCCGAGCTCTACGAGCAGATGCTCGAGGTCATCCGGCAGCTGCGCAAGCCGAAGCTGTCGGACAGCCTCAACGTCACGCGGCTGTCGGCCATGCTCTCGCACGCGCTGCCCGCCGTCGACGAGGCGCTCGTGCGCAAGCTGGGTGACGCGCTCGAGCAGCTGCACGAGCTCCAGCGCCAGCACGACGAGCTGGGCGACGCGCGTCGTCGCGTCGCCGCGCTCGTCGAGCGCGAGCTGCGTGCCTACGCCCGGGGCGTCCTGGCGCTGCGCGCCGAGCGGCTGCGGGCGGCCCAGGGCGCCCACGAGCGCGCCCGCGCGGCCGTGCGCGCCGCCGGTGAGGATCATGGCGAGCGCACGCGCGAGCTCGACGCGGCCGAGCACCGGACCGAGGCGGCACGGGCCGACTTCCGCCGCGCCGACGCCGAGCACCTGCAGCTCGTCAGCTCGAACGCTTACAAGATCGTCGCGCTCCTGGAGGATCGTGTCCGCGAGCACGAGGAGGCCGCCGCGAGACATCAGCGCGTCACCCGACTCGTCACGGGCGCCGACGCGCAGGTCGCGCGGGCGCAGCAGAGCTGCGACGACGCCGAGGCGGGGACGCAGCGGTCGCAGGCAGCGCTCGAGAGTGTTGTCGCTGCGCTCGACGAGCTGTTGGCTGCTGCGGGCCTCTCGGCGCTCGGGAGCGCCGAGCGTTCGGCGCTCGAGGCACTGGCCGGACGGCTCGCGGTCCGCCGCGCGGACGTGGACGCCGCCGTCGAGCTGGCGGCGGTCCTCGAGCGAGCCGAGGCCGCGTTGCACGCTCTGGCCGAGCCGCTGGTCGCAGCGTCGGAGCGCCGCGACGAGGCGTTGGCGAGCGCGGCCGAGGCCGAGGCGCAGCTCGAAGCGGCCACCGAAGGCCTCGAGACAGCGCTGCAAGCCTGGCGGCGCGCGCTGACCGAGCTGCGGGTCGATGACGCCGCGCTCGAGACGATCGGCCGAGCCGCCCTCGCCGGCGAGGACCTCTCCGCGCCGCTGGCGCCGCTCGTGGCCGCCCGCAGCGGCGCGCTGGAGCTGGCGCGCGCCCGGCTTGCGGCGCGGCGCGAGACGCTCGACGAGGCGCTGGCGGCGGCGCGCCGGCGCCACTCGGAGATCGAGGCGCGGCGCGATCCCGAGCCGTCGCCGCGCTCACCTCGGCGGGGCGATCGCCGCTGCCGGGCAGGGGCGCCGCTGTGGGCGGTCTGCGACTTCCGCGATCACCTTCCCGCCGCCGACCGCGCGAGCCTGGAGGCCGCGCTGGAGGAGGCGGGCCTGCTCGACGCGTGGATCTCCCCGGACGGCACCGTGTGCGATGCGGACGCAACGCTCGTGGCCTCGGCACCGCTCGACGGCGCGACGCTGGCCGACCTGCTGCGGGCCGAGCCCGGCGAGCGCGATCTCGACGCCGAGGTCGTGCAGGCGGTGCTGCGGTCGCTTGCGCTGGAGGGCGCGATCGCCGTTGCGCCCGGGCGCTTTCGTTTCGGGGCGTTGCACGGGCGCGCGAGCAAGCCCGCGGCCGAGTTCGTGGGCGCCGCGGCCCGCGCCGCGCTGCGCCGGCGGCTGCTGGCGGAGGCCCGCGAGCAGGTCGAGGCGCTCGAGCGTGAGCTGATGGCGCTCCAGGCGCAAGACGACCAGCACGGCGCCGCGCAGGCGCGGCTGGCGGCCGAGCTCGCCGCGGTGCCCTCGACGGACGAACTGCGCGCCGCGCTGCGGGCGGTCGCGCGCACCGCCGATCGGCTGGCGGGCGCCGAGGAGCAGCTCGCGCGGCTCGTGGCGCAGCGCGACCGCCATGAGGCCGCCCGCGGCGAGGCTCATGACGCGCTCACCGCGAAGGCGCGCGCCGCGGGGCTGCCCGCCGAGCCGACGGCGCTGCGCGAGGCCGACCGCGCGCTCGACCGCGTGCCGGGGGCTCGAGAGCGCGCGCTCGCCGCCCTCGACGAACGCGAGCGGGCAAGCGCCGTCAGCGCGGAGGCGACGCGGGCGCTGAGCGAGGCGCAGGCGGCATGGGCGGCGCTGGAAGGCGAGCGCGAGCGCGCCGTGGCCGACCTGGCCGACGCCGACGGGCGGCTGGCCGCGGCGCGGACCGCTGACGGGGCGACCGCGCAGGAGCTGCAGGCCCGCGCCTCGGCGCTGCGAGCACGCCGGGAGGCGCTGGAGGCCGAGCGCACGGCCGCCGACCGCGCACTGCGCGAGCTGACAGCCGCGGTCAAGGACGCCGAGCGCGCCGCAGCGGAGGCGCACTCGGCGCTCGAGGTTGCCGAGCTCGAGCGCACGGCCGCGCTCGACGAGGTGCGCGCGCTCGGGCGCCACGACTTCTTCAGCGCGGCGCACGGCGGCACCGGCGGACCCGACGACGAGCGCGCCTCGGCATCGTGGACGCTGACCACCGCGCTGGAACGCGTCCGCGTGCTGCCGCCGGCCGGGACGGGCGTGGACCTCCCCCGCCGAGCGCGGCAGGTCTCGGATGCCGTCAGCGCGCTGCAGCGCAGCCTCGTCGCCTTCGACATGGACGCGGCGACCGTATACGCCGACGGGATCACGCTGGTCGAAGTCTCCCGCGACGGGCGGCGCACGACCCCGACTTCGATGGTCGCCGAGCTGGAGGCCGAGCTCGCTCACCGCGAGCATGTCCTGTCGGCCAAGCGGCGCGAGGTGCTCGGTCAGGCGCTGCTGGGTGAGATCGCCGAGCACCTGCGCCAGCGGGTCACCGAGGTGCGCGCTTCCGTCCGGGCGCGCAACGAGACGCTGCGTCGATGCCCGACGGGCGCCGGGCGGACGGTGAGCCTGTCGTGGGAACCCGACGACGACGCGGGCGCCCCCGCGCAGGTGCTCGAGGTGCTCGGCGATCGGGCGGCCGACAACCTCGGCAAGGCCGAGCGCGACGTGCTCTTCGCGTTCCTGGAGCGTCAGATCGTCGACGCGCGCGCCGGCGACGAGGACGGGGCCGGGGACGCGGGCCGGATCGCCGACCACCTCGCCACCGCCCTCGACTACCGGCGCTGGTGGCGCTTCACCCTGCACCTCCACGAGCGCGACGGCTCCCGCCGCCGCCTGACCGCGCGCACGCAGGGGCTGGGCTCCGGCGGCGAGCAGTCGGTGCTCATGCACCTGCCCCTCTTCGCCACCGCCGCAGCGCTCTACGACCTGGCACCAGGCGCGCCGCGGATCGTTGCGCTCGATGAGGCCATGGACGGCATCGATCCGCCCACGCGTGAACAGATCTTCGCGCTGATCATCGAGCTCGATCTCGACTGGGTCATGACCTCCTATGACCTCAACCCGTGCGTCGCCACCGTGCCGCGCGCCGGGTTCTACGAGCTGCACCGCGACAACGCCGAGTGGGGCGTGTGGGCGCAACACTTCGTGTGGGACGGCCGCGAGGTCACCGAGGTCATCGACGCATGAGCGCGCCGCGGGGCCTCCTGCCGGCGCCGTCCGGGTTGGAGCACGTGCTCGCCGGCGCCGCCCGCCGGCTCGAGCGCAACGGCCTGCAGCCCGCCGGCCGCCTGCGCCTGGAGCGGGTCACGCCCGCGGAGATCGCGGCATTGTCGGGCCTGCTCGGCACGCGCTGGCGGGCCGTGGCGCCGGGCGCCACGGCGAGCGTCGATCTGGCGGCGCTGGACGCGGCGCTGCTGAAGTCGGCGCGTGCGTGCGCCCTCGTAGAGCTGGGCCGGGCGGCGGGCGCCCCGCTGGTCAATAGCTCCGCCGCGCGCTTCGCATCGGCCGCCGCACGCGACCGCGGCTGGGCCGCCCTGGATCCGTCATGGCGCGCTGCGGCGCGGCGCCGAGCTGGCCGGTTGGCTGGCGCGCGAGCGGCGCTCAGGCGCAGCGGCCCGCGCGGGGCAGGGTCAGTCCTTCGCGCTGCTCGCAACGGCGCTGGACGTCCTGGCGGCCCTGCCCGCCGACCCGCCACAGACCCTCGCGCGCTTCGCGGCGCATCATGCGCCGGCGATCCGCATGCGCTCGATCGAGGCCGGCCCCTCGACGGCGCCGTTCGTCGGGCGCTGGCGCTACCTCGACGGCGACTCCGCACCGCGCGACGGCGCGGAAGCCCGTCGCGAACGCTATGACCGCTGGGGGCTGGGCTGTGATGAGCTGTCGAGCGCGGTGCTCTGTCTGGGGCTGCGCGCGATTGGGAGCGCACCGCTGGCCGACGCCCTGCGCACGGCCGCCGAGCACGGCGAGCCGCGCGTGGTGACGCTGCGCGAGCTGCGCGGGCTCGAAGTGCTCGAGTGCGGGCCGGTCGCCTTCTGCTGCGAGAACCCCGACGTTGTCGCGGCGGCCGCCGACGCCCTGGGCGCGCAGTGCCCGGCGCTGGTCTGCACCGGGGGCTGGCCGTCGACCGCGGCGCTGCGGCTGCTGCGCGCGCTGGTCGCCGGCGGCGCCTCACTGCACCTCCATGGCGACATGGACGCGGATGGCCTTCGCATCCTCCGCCGCGTGATCGACCTGACCGGCGGCCGACCAGTGGCGGATGGACGCCGGAACCTACGAGCGACACGCCGCGGCGGGCGAGCCGAGCCCAGCTCCTCCTTCGGGGTGGGTCGACGCGATCGGAGCCGAGCTGCGCGAGGTCGCCGACGCGATCACGACCTCCGCTCGCGCGCCGTGCCCGAGGAGCTCGTGCTCGACGAGCTGCTCGCCGACCTGCGCGCCGCTGCGGCGCGTGATCACGACAACCTACTCGGGCGATCCGAAGCCGCTCCCGAACCGCGCCGCGTGCGCGATGCAACGCCGATTGGTCACCGTGGAGGATGAACGACGTGTTGGCCGCGACCAGCAAGGCGTTGAGCTCGAAGGCGAGCTGAGCCGGATCGACGCCCGCGGGGAGCTCGCCCAGGGGAAGGAGAAGAGGGATGCCGTTCGTCAACGTCGAGGTGATCGAGGGCTTCGTCGACAAGGGCCCGGCGGCCGGGGCGGCCGGGTCGTGAGCGCGCGAGCGCGCGAGTCGCTCGTCGCCACGCGCCAGGGGCCGCCGCGGGCGCTGTACGGAGAGCGTCCGCAGGAGGCGCTCACGCGCAAGACGGCGCGAACCTCAGCGGCCCGGGTCCGGCGGGGGATTCCCTTTCCATGGTGAGGTCGAAGTCGGGGACGGCTACGGGACGGTGGTCCGTTTCGGCCTTGACCGCTATGTCGGGGGCCTTCACGACGCGCCGAATCCCGGGGACTTGCTCTGCGCGGCCCTCGCCGCGTGCGCCGACGGAGCGCTGCGGATGATCGCCAACCTGCTCGGTCTCGAGCTCACCGAGCTCGACGTCGAGGTCACGGGGGAGCTCGACGTCCGCGGCTGCCTCGCGGCCGATCCCGACGTGCGGGTTGGCTTCGAAGCCCTCGAGTGCACGGTGCGACTGGCGGCGGTCGAGGGAACCGACCCAAGGCGGATCCAGACGCTCGTCGCCGCCGCCGAGCGATTCTGCGTCAATCTCGACACGCTTCGCGGCGGCGTCGAGGTCGCGACGATCGGCACCGTCGCCACGACGTAGACGACCGGCGTCCGAGCCCGTCTCGGTCGCTGGCGCCAGGTCGGTCGGTCGCCCGGGCTCCCGCTCGCCTCGGCCTCCGCGCGCTTGCGCGTCCGCGCGTAGGCGCGGCGCGTCTTCATGCGCGCGCCGCAGCCGTCCATGCTGCACCAGCGGCGCGTGCCGTTCCTCGAGCGGTCCACGAACAGCCAGCCGCAGCCGTCGGCGGGGCACATGCGCATCCGTCCGATCACCGGGCCGGCCAGCAGCCTCCACGCCGCATCGGCGATCGGCCACCCGGGCCGCTCGAGGCGAGCGTCGTGCCCGGACCAGCCGAGCGCGAACGCGTCGCCGTCATCGTGCAGCGTTCCCGCGTCGACGGCGGAGCGGTACCAGCGTCGTAGCCCATCGAGCTCGCCCGCGTCCGGACGGCGTCCGGTGGCGAGCGCCGCCAGCGCGGCGTAGAGATCCTCGCGGCGCCGCCGCAGCGTCGCCAGCGTCGCCGCCGCCGTCCGAGGATCGCCGGCCGCCGCGGCCTGAAGCGTGGTTGCCTGGTCCGGCGACAGCGTCCCGAGCCGTTGCGACCAGCGTACGAGCGCGTCGTAGTGGTAGGTACTCGACGGGCCGGTCGCTCGTCCGCCGGTCCACCGAGTTGACGAAGTCGAGCGGGAGGGCTCCTCCGAGCAGCCGAAGCCGTTCGAGCGGTCGTGCCGGTGTGCTCATGGCCCCCGGAGGCTACCTCCTAACGCTCGATTGGGGGTAAGATACCGACGATGAGGACGACTTCTGCGAGTCAACGAGGAGCGGAGGCGACGACGATCGACGTGGAGCGTGCGCGCGCGCAGACGCCGGGCTGCGCCGAGGTGACGTACCTCAACAACGCTGGCGCCTCGCTGATGCCGACGCCGGTGCTCGAGGCCGTGATCGACCACCTCCGGCCCTCGGATCCCTCGCCGCCTGGCTGGGCGCCGCCGGTCGCCGTGTCCCACGGCGACGCACGGAGCCCGAGACGACGCCCGCGCCCGGCCGACGGCGGTGCCCGTCTGGCCTGCGCGACTACCAGCCGGACGTCGGGGCGGAGGCCGACGACGGGCGCTGCCGGCGGAAGGTCATGACGTCGGTGACGTTCACGAGGCCCAGGATCCAGCGTGCGGGCGGCGGGATCAGCGCGCGCTGCGGATCGTGGACGACCTCGGGCTCGACGAGCTCGAGGCGCCGGCCGCGCGTGAGGACGTCGACGCGGCCGGCGGCGAGGACGTTGCGCACCCACTGGCTGTCGGCGCCGTAGGTGAGCGCGATGACGTGGCGACCGTCGGTCTCGAAGAGGTTGACGGGCGTGCGATAGGCGCGGCCGGAGCGCCGGCCGACGTGCGCGACGATCGCGAAGCCCGGGAGCCGCCCGGCCAGCGGGCTCAGCAGGGGGTTCGTGACGACGCGGTTGAAGCGCGCGAGCGACTTCGGGAGCGGCACGGGGCCACGCTAGTCCTTCTTGGTGTCGGGGAGTCGTGACGTTGTGACAAGTTTCATGCAGCGAGGCGGGCGTTGTGGACATAGTCGTTGACGGCGTGCTCGAGCGTTGCCAGTGCGCGGCGGGCCGGGATCGGGGCGGGTGGCTTGTCGGCGTCCAGGAGCGGGCGCAGCAGCCGGTTGTGCAGCTTGGTGTAGAAGACGGCGACGCGGATGCCCTCGGCGGTGAGGACGTAGGTGTTGCTGTGGGGCAGGCGGGTGATGAGGCCGTGCAGGCGCAGGCGGCGCAGGTCGTAGCTCATCTTGCTGGGCGTGTAGGGCTGGCCGAGGAGTCCGGCGACGTGCCCGCGAAGGCTCTTGTTGGTGAAGCCGGTGACGGCGTGCAGCAGGATGTGCAGGGCGCCGGCCAGAGCCATCGCGCGAGTGTCCCCGAAGCGCAGGGCTCCGGTTCGTTGGCCCTCTCGGTTGTAGGGCTGGTGGATGCGCTCAAACAGCGCAGAGCCGATGGCACAGCTCTGACCGGCACGCTCGATGATAAGCAGCCTGTGGTTGACGGCGCGGGCCTTGGCGATCAGCTCGGGCAGGTGCTCAAGGCGGGCGAGGATGTCGAGGTCGGCAGGCTTGTTGATGACCGCCTCGATCCGCAGCGCGCGGCCGTCCTTGAGGTACTGCTTGATCCGCGAGTGCTTGTAGGAGAAGTCGATCTTGACGTCGGTGCCGGGATTGAAGACGCGGGTGCGGAATGGGCCCTTGGTCGTCTTGCGGAGCTGGCGGGCGAAGACCATGGCGATCTGCTCGGGGCGGCCGATGGTGATGTTGTCGGCGACGAGCGCTTCGAAGAACGAGCGTGCGCGGCGCGGGTCGTCGAAGACCAGGGTGCGGCTGACCTCGACCTGGCGCATCGAGAGCTCCCACCAGTAGCCGGCATCACGGTCGGCATCGGTGAACGGCGTCGGGATCACGCGGGTCCAGCGGTCGAAGAACCACTGCACGTGGCGAGCGCTGAAGCTGTCGCAGATCGCCTGCAGCCGCTCGGGCTGCGGGCACGCGGCGAACCCGTTGGACAGCGCGACGTACTCGACGCCCGTGTGGTCGGCCTGGCGCTTGGCCCACTCGTGGCCGTTGAGCCAGACCTTGGCCGGGTAGGGAAAGTAGGTGCAGATCTTGATGAAGGCGGGCCCGAAGTCCGGGTCGCAGATGTAGAAGTAGTAGACGCCGACGCGGCGCTCCTCGCGGAAGAACTCAAAGCACACGGCCCGCGGCTTGGTGGCGCGGTTGCGGGCGCTGATGACCCATTGGAACTCCTGGCAGGCGACGATCGCCACCACCCCGAACCGGCGCTCACGCTCAGCCGCCTCCAGCAGCGGGCGGACGTGATCGAGCTTGCGGTCATCCCAACGCGACCGGTCGGGCTTCTTGAGCTGCAGGATCGGGACCCGGTGGGCGTCGGCGAACACCTTGACCTCACGCCGGAAGCGATTGCCGATTCTGCCCAGCAGCGCCGCCGACGGGATCGGCTGCCCAAGGTGCTGGGTGATGAACCGCACGACCTGCCCACCGACCTGCAGGTTCGGGACGTACGCGTTGAGGTACAGCCGGTCGACGCAGTCGACCTCGAGTGCCACATGACCATCGAGGACATCGTTGATGTTCGCCACGCCCGAATCGCGCATGGCGCCAGCATCCACCACGAGGGGCGGCTCTGCCGCCCCGGCGCTGATCCCGCCGCCCCGGGGGGAGGCCGGGAGGGGGGCCTGACCCCCTCCCGCTAAAGGATCGCGTGGATCGGGCGCGCGCTTGACGTCCGGCAGATCCGGGTAGTGTGTGAATCACGCATCTAACTCCGGGAAGGAGCGTCATGGGCGATTACACGATCCAGAACCTGCGCGACGTCGAGGACGCCGCGCCGAAGTTCGGCATGGACCCGGAAATTCAGGCGCGCTTCGCGTCGCGCGATCTGGGCCTGAGCGCCAGCGGCGCCGAGCCTGCAGCGCCTGGCGCCGGAGTGCACGCAGCCGTTCGGCCACCGCCACCGGCGCCAGGAGGAGCTCTACGTCGTGCTGGCCGGCAGCGGCCAGGTGAAGCTCGACGACGACGTCGTCGAGCTGCGGGCGCTGGACGCGATCCGCGTCGCGCCCGCGGTCACGCGGGCGTTCTCGGCCGGCCCCGAGGGCCTCGAGTTCCTCGCCTTCGGAGCTCCGGCGGTCGCCTCGGCCGCCGACGACGTCGAGCAGGTGCCGGGCTGGTGGAGCGAGTGACGGCGCTCGGATGAGCCCTCGCGCCGACCCCGTCGTCGATCGCGCGGCCAACGTGATCGGCGCCCTGGCGCTTGCGCTCTCGGACCGGATGGCGGCGGCGGTCGGCGACGCCGCCGGGCAGCCCGGGCGTCCGGGCTCGGAGACCGCGGGCGTGGCGCTCGCGGCGCTGCACCACTTCCTCGACGGGCCGTCGATCGACCGGCTGCGCCAGGTGCTCGGCCTCACGTCGTCGGGCGCGGTGCGGCTCGTCGACCGCTCGAGGGCGCCGGGCTGGTCCGCCGCCGGGCGGGAGCGGACGGGCGGACGACGATCGTGTCGCTGACGCCCTCCGGCCGCCGCGCCGCCGCGAGCGTGGCGTCGGCCCGCGCGGCGGTGCTGTGCGACGCCCTGGACGTCCTGTCGCCGGACGAGCGCGTCCTGCTGGAGGCCCTGACCTCCCGCGTCGTCGTCGGCCTCATGCGCGAGCCGGGGCGACCCGGTGGATGTGCCGCCTGTGCGACACGGGCGTCTGCGGCGTGAAGACCCGCGCGTGCCCGGTCAGCCGGGCCGCGCACGAGCGCTACGGCAGCCGCTGACCCACGCCCGCCCAAGCGTCGAAGATCGCCGGCAGCGCCGGGGTCGACGAACGCGTCGAGTCGGCGCCGCTGGTCGCCGGTCCAGCCCAACCGTCGATCGAGTTCCCCAGCAGGTTCGCGGACGTTGTGTGTCCGAAAACCTGCTCACCGCGCGGCGGCCCAGGTTTCCCGGCGCGGATCGGATGCGGCCAGGACGCCGCCGGCGGGGTCGCGGCCGGCGATCGCGGCCGCGCCGAAGAGCATGTGGCCGTCGGGACGCGTGTCGACGTCGTGGCCGAGCGCGGCGAGGCCGTCGCGGATCGCGGGGTCGAAGGAGGCCTCGACGAGCAGGCGCCCGCGCACCGCGCGCCAGCGCGGCGCGTGCAGCGCCTCGGGCAGCCCGGCGCCGGCCTCGGCCAGGAGGCGGACGAGCTGGACGAGCGTCTGCACCTGGCCGTCGGCGCCGGGAGTGGCGATCGCGAGGCGCCGCCCGTCGATCTCGACGAGCATGGGCGAGAGCGTGTGGGCGGGGCGGACCGCGGCGGGCGGCGCGAGCGCCGGGTCGTGCCCGGCGTCCAGCAGCCCGGCGAGGCGGTTGTTGAGGATCAGGCCGGCCTCGGGGACCAGCACCCCGGAGCCGAACTCGTGGAAGACGCTCACGAGCATCGACACGACGATCCCGTCGGCGTCGGCCGTGGCGACCGCCGCCGTGTGGTCGGCGGCGGTCGGGCCGCGCAGGTCGGAGGCGCGCGCGGGCACCGGCGGCAGCGGCCGGCCGACGAGCGCGCCGGCGTCCCCCGAGGCCGCGAGCGCCGGGCGCCGCTCGAAGGCGGCCTTGAGCGCCTCCACGGCGGCGTGCTCGCCCGCGACCGTGCCGGGTGGCGGCGCGCCCTCGAGCGCCGACAGGGCGAGGAGGGCCAGCGCCGCCTGCGAGGGCGGCGGCGTGACCCAGAGGCGGGCGCGGCTCGTCGCCCCGGCCACCGGCGGCTCGGCGTCGACGCCGTAGGCGGCGAGGTCCTCGGCCGACACGCCCTGCGCGCCGGTGGCGGCCGCGATCGCCTCGGCGACCCAGCCACCGCCGAGGCCGGCCGCGCCGTCGGCACGGATCGCCTCGAGGACCGTCGCGAGCTCGGGCTGGCGCAGGCGCTCGCCCTCGCGGGCGCTGCGCACGCGCCAGCCGGCGGCGCCGGCGGCCAGCATCGCCTCGCGTCGCCCCAGCGCAGCCGCGAGCTGCGCGGAGACCGGGAAGCCGTGCGCGGCGAGCCGGGCCGCAGGAGCGAGGACGTCGCCGAGCGCCAGCGTGCCGAAGCGCGCGTGGGCGGCGCACCACGCCGCGACGGCGCCGGGCACGCCCGCGCTCGCGGGCCCCGAGGCCGTGATCGGGAGGATCGGCCGTCGCGGCGCGGCCGCGGCGCCGACGTAGGCGACCGGCGCCTGGCCGGGGGCGTCGACCAGCAGGAGCGCGTCGCCACCGAGTCCGCACGCCTCGGGCGCGACCACCGCAAGCGCCGCCCCCGCGGCGACCGCCGCGTCGACGGCCGAGCCGCCCGCGGCCGCGACCTTGACGCCCGCGGCCACGGCGAGCGGATGCGCGGCCGCGACCGCCGAGCGCGGTCCTCGTAGAAGCGGGCGGCGCAGAGCGACCGTCACGCCGTGCACGGTGGGCGCCGGATAGGGTCGCATCCATGCCCTTGCCCATCGAGCGCCCGTGGAAGATCGTCTGCGTCGGGCTCAACTACCGCGACCACGCCGAGGAGCAGGGCGTGGGGCTGCCGAAGGCGCCGCTGCTCTTCGCGAAGTGGCCGAACACGCTCATCGGCCCGGGCGAGCCGATCGTCCTGCTGGCCGAGGCGCGTGAGGTCGACTACGAGGCCGAGCTCGGGGTGGTCATCGGCACGGCCGCCAAGCACGTCGGCGAGGCCGAGGCGCTCGACCACGTCGCGGGCTACATCCCGCTCAACGACGTCAGCGCCCGCGACCTGCAGTTCGCCGACAGGCAATGGACCCGCGGGAAGTCGCCCGACACGTTCTGTCCCGTCGGCCCGCGGCTCGTGCCGCGCGAGGAGATCGACGACCCCCAGGCCCTGGGCATCAGGTGCGTGCTGAACGGCGAGACGCTGCAGGACTCCTCCACGAGCAAGATGATCTTCTCGGTCGCGGAGATCATCGCCTACGTCAGCCGCGTCATCACGCTCGAGCCCGGCGACCTCATCGCCACCGGCACCCCGGCGGGCGTCGGCGTCTTCCGCGATCCGAAGATCCTGCTCAAGGACGGCGACGAGGTCACCGTCGAGATCGAGGGCCTCGGCGCCCTCACCAACCCGGTCACGGAGGAGCGCTGAGAAGGCCGCCCGCGAGGGCGAGCAGGAGCGCGCCGTCGAGCTCATCGGCCGGCTCGCCCCGGCCTCGGCGGCCGAGCCCGGCAACGTCCACTCCTCGCCCACCGCGATTCCGAGGACCGGCCTCTTCCTCATGTACGAGCAGTACGCCTTCAAGGCACCGGTCGCGACGCAACTCGGTCGGCGCCGGTGATGGGCCGGATGTAGGCCGCGCGCTCGCGTCACGCGCCGGCCAACCCGCCCAGGCAGCCGACGAGCCCGGTCGATCGGGCGCGTAGCGGCTCCCCGTCGCGCGAGCGGCGGAAGGGTCGGGCGGCACGCGGTGGCAACGGCGGGAAGCCGCTCGGCCGAGCGGCTTCCCGGTGCTGCGGCGCAACGGCGTCAGCGGGCGGCGAGCCTCGCCAGCAGCTCGTCGAGGCGGGCGTAGGTTTCGTTCATGCCGCCCTCCATGCCCGACCCGAGCATCCCGTCACGCTCCTCGGTCGTGTGGAAGGTCGAGACCGACGTCACCTTCGTGCGGTCGCCGAGATCCTCGAAGGTGGCGCTCTCGACGGAGACGTGGCCCGGGAGCCCCTCCCACTCGAACGTCTGCACGATGCGCTCGGGCGGCGTGACCTCGCGGTAGGTCCCGCGGAAGCCGGTCTCGCTGCCGTCCGAGTTGCGGACGACGAACCGCCAGCTTCCGCCGGCCCTGACGTCCATCTGGTCAACCGAGGTCGTGGTGCCATACGGGCCCCACCACTCGGGGATGCGCTCCGGATCGGTGAACGCCGCGAACACGCCCTCGCGAGGCGCGTCGAAGACGCGCTCGACGTGGATCTCGCGATCCGTGGGCGTTGTGAGCGTCGCGGTCGGACCGTGCTGGTCCTTCGTCATGGCTGCACTCCTTTCGTGCGTTCGAGCAGCGCCCCGAACCGGTCGAGGCGCTCGTCCAGCATCCGCCGGTACATCTCGATCCACGCCTCCACGTCCTCGAGGCGCCGCGAGCCCAGGCTGCACCGGCGCTCGCGCCCCACCTTCGCGGTGATGACGAGCTCGGCGTCCTCGAGCACGCGCACGTGCTTCTTCATCCCCGTGAGCGACATCCCGAAGGGCGCCGCGAGCTCCGTGATCGTGGCGCCGCCGTGGCCGAGGCGCTCGAGCACCTCCCGGCGCGTGGGGTCGGCGAGGGCCGCGAAGGCCCGATCGAGCTGTGAATGCCGAACCATTCGGTTCAGTATCCTAGCGCACGTTCGGCGACATGCAAATCGAGCGCTCCCGGTCCCGGGCGGTCAGCTCAGCCGCGATGCGCCCGCGGACGCCGCCGCGCCATGCCACACACGCAGCGCAACCGCATTCCGCTGCCGACCCCGTTCTCGCCGCTGCGACGAGCGCGCTGGAGGGCAAGGTCGCGATCGTCACCGGAGGCGCCCGGGGCATCGGGCGCGCGATCGCTGACGGGCTCGCCGCCGACGGCGCGCATCGTCGTCGCCGACCTCGAGGGCGCCGACGAAGCGCCGCCCGGCACCCGGACGGCGTTAGGCTGACGGTCGACGTGTCACAGGAGGAGGACGTCGAGCGCATGGCGGCCGCGACCGCCACTCCAGCCGGTGGCATCGACGTGCTCGTCAACAGCGCCGGCCTCCACGCCTCGCGGGCCATCCGGCCGTTCGAGCGGATCCCGCTCGACGAGTGGCGCCGGCAGCCGGTGCGCGCGTGACCCGCAGCGGCGGCCGGATCGTCGTCGACCAGCTCGGGCTCCACGGCGCGGAGCTCGCGTTCGGCGTGCCGGGCGAGAGCTACCTCGCCGTCCTCGACGCCCTCTACGACGCGCCGGTGCGCTTCATCCCGGCGCGACACGAAGCGGGGGCGGCCAACATGGCCGAGGCGTACGGCAAGCTCACCGGCCGGCCGGGGATCTGCCTGGTGACCCGCGGCCCCGGGGCGACGCACGCGGCGGTCGGCGTCCACACCGCCGCCCAGGACTCGACGCCGATGCTGCTGCTCGTCGGCCAGGTCGCGCGTTCGACGATCGACCGCGAGGCGTTCCAGGAGCTCGACTACCGCCGCGTCTTCGGGAGCGTCGCGAAGTGGGTCACGCAGGTCGACGAGACGGCGCGGCTGCCCGAGGTCCTCGCGCGCGCGTACTCCGTGGCGTGCTCGGGACGCCCGGGCCCCGTCGTCGTCGCCCTTCCCGAGGACGTGCTCACCGGCGCGGCCGACGTGCCCGACGCCGTGCGCGCGCCGGTGGCGGCGGCCTCGCCCGGCGACGCCGAGCTCCAGCGGCTGCGCACGCTGCTCGCGACGGCGCAGCGTCCCCTGATCATCGTCGGCGAGGGCGGGTGGAGCGCGCAGGCGGGGGCCGACCTCGTCGCCTTCGCGTCCGCGGTGGCGATCCCGGTCGCGACGTCGTTTCGCTGCCAGGACTACGTCCACAACGACGCCGGGGTCTACGCCGGCCACGCGGGGATCGGCATGGCGCCCGCGCTGGCGGCGCGGATCGCCGAGGCCGACGTGCTCGTCGCCGTCGGCGGCCGGCTCGGCGACATCCCGTCCAACGGCTACACGCTGCTGGACATCCCGCGCCCGCGCCAGCGCCTCGTCCACGTCCACCCCGACCCCGACGAGCTCGGCGCGGTCTACCAGCCCGAGCTCGGCATCGTCTCCGGGCTGCCGCAGTTCGCCGCCGCCGCCCGCGCGCTCGACGCCGCGGCCGGCGCGGACGGCCGCGCGGGGCTCGTCGCCGAGGCCCGCGCCGCCTACGAGCAGGACTTCGAGCGCCACCGTGAGCTGCCCGGCGACCTGCAGCTCGCCGACGTCATGGCCGCCCTGCGCGAGCGCCTGGCGCCCGACGCGATCATCACCTCGGGCGCGGGCAACTTCACGGTCTGGGCGCATCGCTTCTACGCGTTTCGGCGCTACCCGACGCAGCTCGCCCCGCGCAGCGGCGCGATGGGCTACGGCTTCCCGGCGGCGGTCGCCGCCAAGGCCGTCCACCCCGACCGCACCGTGGTGTGCGTGACCGGCGACGGCGACTTCCTGATGACCGGCCAGGAGCTGGCGACCGCCGTCCAGGAGGACCTGCCGGTCGTCGTGCTCCTCGTCAACAACGGCATGCTCGCCACGATCCGCATGCACCAGGAGCGCCAGTTCCCCGGCCGGGTCGTCGGGACGGACCTCGTCAACCCCGACTTCGCCGCCTATGCCCGCGCGTTCGGGGCCCACGGCGCGGTCGTCGAGCGGACCGAGGACGTGGCCGACGCGCTCGACGACGCGCTCGGCGCCGGGCGGCCCGCGCTCGTCGAGCTGCGGGTCGACCCGGAGGCGATCACCCCGCACCAGACCCTGAGCGAGATCCGCGAGGCCGCGCGGTGAGTGCCCGCGAGGAGCTGCGCGTCGAGGGGCCGCGCCCGCGCGCCGAGGGTCTGGCCATGACCGCCGCCGAGGTCGCCGCCGCCGTCGCCGCCGGCACGCTGAGCGCCGAGGAGGCGGTGACGCAGGCGCTCGAGCGCCTCGAGGCCCGCAGCGATCTCAACGCGGTCATCACGCCGTGCGGCGAGCGCGCCGTCGCGCGCGCGCGCGCCGGCCCCCGCGGGCGCCTCGCCGGCGTGCCGCTGCTGGTCAAGGACCTCCTCGACACCGCGCGCGTGCGGACGACGTACGCCTCGGCGATCCACGCCGACCACGTGCCCGACCGCACGGCGCCCGCGGTCGCCGCGCTCGAGGCCGAGGGAGCGATCGTCGTCGCCAAGGCCAACGCCGACGAGTTCGCGTGGGGGGTCACGGGCCAGAACGTCCACTTCGGCGACATCGGCAACCCACGGCGCCCGGACCGCATCGCGGGCGGGTCGAGCGCGGGCAACGCCGCCGCGCTGGCCGCCGGGCTCGTTGCGCTCGCGCTCGGCACCGACACCGGCGGCTCCGTGCGGATACCGGCCGCCGCCTGCGGCGTCGTCGGCCTCAAGCCCGCGCTCGGGGCGATCTCGACGGAGGGCGTCTTCCCGCTGGCGGCGAGCTTCGACACCGTCGGGCCGATGGCGCGGACGGCCGCCGACTGCGCGCTGGCCCACGCGATCCTCACCGGGGGCGCGGTCCCGGCTCCACGGATCGCCGGCCTGCGGGCCGGCGTGCTCAGCGCCCGCCCCGACGTCACGGGCGCCGACGCCCCGGCGCCGCACGACCCGCGCGCCGAGGCGGTCGCGGCACGGCTGCGCGCCGCCGGGGCGGACGTCCGCGAGGTCGCCCTCCCGCGTCCGCCCGGCGACACGTGGCCGCTCTTCCTCGCCGACGCGGCCGCCGCGCACGCCGCGACGTTCCCCGCGCGGCGCGACGAGTACGGCCCCACGATCCGGTCCAAGCTCGACGCGGCCGTCCGCGTCACCGCAGACGAGCGCGCCGGCGCGGTCGCGGCCCTGGAGGCATGGCACGCCCGCGCCCGGCGCGAGCCGGACGTCGACCTCGTGGCCTCGCCGACGCTCGGCCTCGCCGAGCTGCCGCGCGTCGGCGTCGACGAGCTCGACGTGCGCGTGCCGTTCTCGGGCTACACGCGCGCGTTCAGCGTCCTGGGCTGGCCGGCGATCGCGCTCGGCGACCTGCAGCTCGCGGGCCGCGACGCCGGCGTGGTCCTCGCCGCCGCGCTGGCGCTGGAGCGCGAGGGACGATCCGCCCGCACCCTACCCTGAGCGAGAGCCTGCACGAGGCGGCCGAGCCGGTGCTCGGCCACCCGATCCACGTCGCAACCTGGAGGACGACCCGATGACCACCTCCGAGGCCACCCTCGTCGCGGTCGACCCGCGCTCCGGCGACGAGCTCGCCCGCTATCCCGAGACCGCGCCCGGCGACGTGGCCGCGCTCGTCGGCGCCGCGCTCGCCGCCCGCGCCGACGAGCGCCTCGGCGATCCCGCTCGGCGGGCCGCCGCCCTGCGCGGCGCCGCGGGCGCGATGCGCGCCGCGGGCGACGAGCTGCGCGCGCTCTGCGAGGCCGAGAGCGGGCTTCCCGCGCCGCGCGTGGCCGCCGAGCTCGAGCGCGCGTGCGTCCAGCTCGAGCTCTTCGCCGGCGTCGTCGAGCGGGGCGAGCACCTCGAGGCGATCATCGACCCCGCCGACCCCGACGCGAAGCCCGTCCCGCGCCCGGACCTCCGCCGCATGCTGGTGCCGATCGGGCCGGTGGCCGTCTTCGGGGCCGGCAACTTCCCGCTGGCCTTCGGCGTGGCGGGCGGCGACAGCGCGGCCGCGCTTGCCGCCGGCTGCCCGGTCCTGGCCAAGGGTCATCCCTCCCAGCCGGGCGTCAACGACCTCGTCGGGCGCTGCGTCGCCGGCGCGGTCGCCGAGGCCGGCCTGCCCGAGGGCACGTTCGCGATCGTCCAGGGCGCCGCCCGAGAGCTCGGCGAGGCGCTCGTCGACGCCGAGGGGGTCGCGGCCGTCGCCTTCACCGGCTCCACGCGCGGCGGGCGCGCGCTCTTCGACCGCGCGGCGCGGCGGACGCGCCCGATCCCCGTCTTCGCCGAGATGGGCAGCGTCAACCCCTCGGTGATCACCGCCGCCGCGCTGCGCGCGCGCGCCGACGCCGTGCGCGACGCGCTGCTCAACGCGATCACGTTCGCCGCGGGCCAGCTGTGCACGAAGCCGGGCGTCGTCTTCGTGCCCGCGGGGGCCGAGGGCGACGGCTTCGTCGCCGCGCTCGTCGCCGCGCTCGCGGCGATCGATCCACCGGTCATGCTCAACGACCGCCTGCTCGAGGGCTTCGCCGCCGGGCTGGACCAGCTCGCCGGCGAGCCGGGCGCCGAGGTCCTCACGGGCGCCGGTGCCGGCGCGGCCGGACCCGGCTTCCGCCACGCCCCGGTCGTCGTCGCCGCCGAGGCCGAGGCCGTCGCGGCCCGCGCGGCGCTGCGCGAGGAGCGCTTCGGACCAGCCGTGGTCCTCGCGCGCTACCTGGGCGAGGACGACCTCGTCGACGGCCTGCAGGCCTTCGACGGCCAGCTCGCCGCGGCGGTCTTCGCGCAGGCCGACGAGGACGCCGCGCTCATCGACGCGCTCGTGCGCGTCCTGACGCCGCGCGTCGGCCGCCTGGCCTTCGACGCCTTCCCGACCGGCGTCACGGTCACGTGGGCGATGCAGCACGGCGGCCCGTACCCGGCGACGACGACACCGGACCACACCTCCGTCGGCCTGACCTCGACGCGGCGCTTCCTGCGGCCCGTGTGCTGGCAGGGCGCGCCGGCGACCGCGCTGCCGGCGCCCCTGCGTGACGAGAATCCGGGCGGGATCTGGCGCCGGATCGACGGCGCGCTCTCGACCGCGGCGGTGGGGTCGTGAGGCCCGCCCGGCGCGCCACCGCCACGGCGATCGCGTGGCCGGGCGCCGCTGCGCGAGTCGCGCGGGCGATCCGCCGCGACCGCCCGGGTCGCTGCCGGTCTGACGGCGGCGGTCAGTCGAGCGTGGCCAGCAGCGTGGCGATCCGGCCGAAGGCGGCCTCGAGCAGCTCGGGCGACGTGGCGTAGGAGACGCGCAGGTGCCGGGCGCCCTCGGCGCCGAAGCCCGAGCCGGCGAGCACGGCGACGCCCGCCTCCTCGAGCAGGCGCGCGGCGAGCGCGTCGGCGCCGAGCGGCACTTCCGAGACGTTCGGGAACGCGTAGAACGCCCCGCCGGGAGTCCGGCAGGAGACGCCCGCCAGCGCGTTGAGCCCGGCGACCGTGACGTCGCGCCGCACGCGCAGCTCGGCGAGCATCCGCTCGACGTCGTCCTGCGGCCCGGTGAGCGCGGCGATGCCCGCCCGCTGGACGAACGGCGGCACGCACGACGTCGAGTTGACGAAGAAGCGCACGAGCGGCTCGACGAGCGCCTCCGGGACGCAGGCGTAGCCGCAGCGCCACCCGGTCATCGCATAGGCCTTCGAGAGGCCGTCGAGCAGGACCGTGCGCTCGAGCAGGCTCGGCACGCTCGCGATCGAGGCGAACGTGCCCTCGTAGAGCAGCCGCGCGTAGATCTCGTCGGAGAGCACCCAGGCCCGCGTGCGCAGGATCAGCTCCGCCGCCGCCTCGAGGTGGGCGCCGGGCACGACGCCCCCGGTCGGGTTCTGCGGCGAGTTGAAGATGACGAGCTTCGTCCGCGGACCGAGCCGGACGCCGAGCTCCTCGGGGTCGAAGCTGAAGCCGTCGGCCTCGCGCAGCGGGAGCGGCACGGGCGTCGCTCCGGCGTAGCGGATCGCCGACGCGTAGATCGGGAAGCCGGGATCGGGGTACACGACCTCGTCGCCGGGCTCGCAGACCGCGAGCACGGTGAAGAGCAGGAACGGCTTGGCGCCGGTGCCGACGAGCACGCGCTCGACCGGGACGGGCACGCCGCGGGTCCGGCTCAGCTCGGCGGCGATCACCGCCCGGAAGTCGGTCAGGCCGGCGCTCGGGCAGTAGCCGGTCTCCCCGGCGCGGACGGCGGCGAAGGCGGCCTCGGCGACGTGCGCCGGGGTGGCCGCGTGCGGCTCGCCGATCTCGAGGTGGATGACGTCGCGCCCGGCGGCCTCGAGCTCGCGCGCGCGGGCGAGGACGGCGAACGCCGACTCGGTGCCCAGCCGGCCGACAGCGCTCGCCAGTGCCGGGGGCGCAGCCACGTCAGACGATCGGCTCCCACGAGCCGCTCCGCGCCGAGCGGACGACGGCGGCGAGCACGCGCTCGACCTGCAGGCCGTCGGCGAACGTCGGCCGGGCGTCCTCGCCGGCGTCGATCGCCACCACGAGGTCGCGGACCTCGTGGGTGAAGCTGTGCTCCCAGCCGATGAGGTGCCCGGGCGGCCACCAGGCCGCCATGTAGGGGTGGGCGGCCTCGGTCACGAGGATGCGGCGAAAGCCCTGCGTCGTCGCGTCGTCGCGGGCGTCGTAGAGCTCGAGCTCGGAGAGGCGCTCGAGATCGAAGCGCAGCGATCCGAGCGAGCCGTTGACCTCGATCGCCAGCCCGTTCTTGCGCCCGGTGGCGAAGCGCGTCGCCTCGAAGGTGCCGACCGCGCCGCCCGCGAAGCGCGCGAGGAAGAGCGCGGCGTCGTCGACCGTCACGGTCCCGCGGTGCGCGCTCCCGGCCGCGCCGAGCCCGGCCGAAGCGTCGGCCAGCGGGCGCTCCTTGACGAACGTCGCGGTCAGGCCGCTCACGCTCGCGATCTCCTGCCCCAGCAGGAACTGCGCGGCGTCGATGACGTGGGCGCCGATGTCGCCGAGGGCCCCGCTGCCGGCGTGCTCGGCGACGAGCCGCCAGACGAGCGGGAACTCAGGGTCGACGAGCCAGTCCTGCAGGTACGCGGCGCGCACGTGGCGGGTCTCGCCGAGCCGGCCCTCGGCGATGAGCTGCCGCGCGAAGGCGAGCGCCGGCACGCGCCGGTAGTTGAAGCCGACCATCGCCCGCACGCCGGCGCCCGCGGCCCGCTCGGCGGCGGCGGCCATGGCCTCGCCCTCGGCCACGCTCGTGGCCAGCGGCTTCTCGCAGAGCACGTGCTTGCCGGCCTGCAGCGCCGCGATCGCGATCTCGGCGTGCGAGTCGCCCGGCGTGCACACGTCGACGAGGTCGACGTCGTCGCGCTCCAGCAGCGCCCGCCAGCCGGTGACGCCGTCCTCCCAGCCGAGCTCCGCGCGGGCCGCCTCGACGCTCTCGGCGGAGCGCCCGGCGATCGCGACCATGCGCGGCTGCAGCGGCAGGTCGAAGACGCGCGGCGCCGTCCGCCACGCCTGCGAGTGCGCGCGGCCCATGAAGCTGTAGCCGACCATGCCGACGCCGAGCGCCGGCCGTCCTCCCGCGCCGGTCATGGTCAATCCTCCGAGCTCGGTGCGAACGCGCTGTCGAACGCGCCCTCGGCGCCGCCGAAGGACAGGCGGCGGATGTGCTCGAGCGCCTCGGGCGCGCCCTGCTCGCGGTCCATCCCGCTGTCCTCCCATTCGATCGAGACGGGCCCGTCGTAGCCGATCGCGTTCAGGCGCCGGTTGATGCGCTCGAAGTCGACGTCGCCGTGGCCGACGGAGACGAAGTCCCAGCCGCGGCGCAGGTCGCCGAAGCCGAGGTGGCTCGCGAGCACGCCGCTGCGCCCGTCGAGCCGGCTCTTCGTGTCCTTGGCATGGACGTGGTAGATGCGGTCGGCGTAGGTCTCGAGGAAGCGGTCGGGATCCACGCGCTGCCAGGCCATGTGGCTCGGGTCGAAGTTCAGCCCGAAGCCCGGCCGGTGCCCGATCGCCGCGAGCGTCCGCGCGGTCGTCCAGAAGTCGTAGGCGATCTCCGACGGGTGGACCTCGAGGGCGAAGCGCACGCCGACCTCGTCGGCGACGTCGACGATCGGGTTCCAGCGCTCGGCGAAGTCCTCGTAGCCCGCGTCGATCATCTCGGGGGCGACCGGCGGGAAGCCCGCGAGCACGTGCCAGATGCTCGAGCCCGTGAAGCCGGTGACGGTAACGGCCCCGAAGCGCGCCGCGGCGCGCAGCGTCGCCTCGACCTCCTCGGCGGCGCGGGCCCGGACGCCCTCGGGGTCGCCGTCGCCCCACACGTGGGGCGGCACGATCGCCTCGTGGCGCTCGTCGAGCGGGTGGTCGCAGACGCACTGGCCGACGAGGTGCGCCGAGATCGCCCAGCAGCCGAGCCCGTGGCGCTCGAGCAGCGCGCGCTTGTCCTCGAGGTAGCCGGGCTCTTCGGCGCGCGAGACGTCGAAGTGGTCGCCCCACGTGGCCAACTCGAGGCCGTCGAAGCCCCAGGCCGCGGCCCTCCCGGCGAGCGTCTCGAGCGGCAGATCCGCCCACTGGCCCGTGAACAACGTGACCGGTCGTCCCATCCGCGAACGTCCCCCTGACGTGATTCGTACGGCGTGCCGACGAACGGACCCTAGTGCCGCGCCGGGGACGAGCGCACGCTCGCGTAGCACGCGCCGACCGCGTGCGCCTCGGCCAGCACGGCGCCGGGGTTGAGCAGCCCCGCGGGGTCGAGCGCGCGCTTGATCGCGCGCATCGCCTCGACCTCGCGCTCGCCGCGCGCGCGCTGAAGCCAGCGTGCCTTGGCGACCCCGACGCCGTGCTCGGCGCTGATCGTTCCCCCGCAGGCGAGGACGAGCTCCAGGACCGCGTCGTCGGCGCGCTCGTCGTCCGGCTCGAGGCCGAGGAGGTTCACGTGCACGTTGCCGTCGCCGAGATGACCGAAGAGGACCGCGCGCGTGCCGGGCACCGCGTCGCCGGCGACGCCGGGGACCGCCTCGAGGAAGCGCCCGAGCTGCGCGAGCGGAATCCCGACGTCGAGCTTGTGGGGCACGCCCGCGGCGTTGATCGCGTCGCCGTGGCCATCCCGCAGGCGCCACAGCCCCTCGCGCCCGGCGGTGTCGTCGGCCACGAGCGCGTCCTGGACGCCGGCGCGCTCGAGCGCCGCGGCGAGCTCGTCGGTCGGGTCGGTCCGCGCGGCGCACTCGGCCAGCACGTACACGGGCGCGCGGGCGGCGACGGGGCTCGAGCGCCGCTCGTGCGCGAGCACGAGCTCGAGCCCGTCGTCGAGGAAGAAGTCGCAGCTCTCGAGCGAGGGCGCCTCGGCCCGCAGCGCGGCGAGCAGCGCCGCCGCGGCGCCGGCCGACTCGACGGGCACGAGCGCGGCCACGCGCGAGCGCAGCAGCGGGGTCGTGCGCCAGCGCACGGCGGTGATGACGCCGAGCGTGCCCTCCGAGCCGACGAGCAGCGCGGGAAGGTCGTAGCCCGCGTTGTCCTTCGTCAGCGCCTGAAGGCGCGAGACGAGCGACCCGTCGGCGAGGACGGCCTCGAGGCCGACGACCCGTGCGCGGGCGGTCCCGTGGCGCAGGGCTCGCGCGCCCCCGGCGTCGCAGGCGACGACGCCGCCGACGGTGCACGAGTCGCGCGCGCCGAAGTCCAGCCCGGCGTCGTGGCCGGCGGCCCGGCAGGCGCCCTGCAACGCCGCCAGCGTCACGCCGGCGCCGACGACGACCTGGCCGAGCGCGGCGTCGACCTCGCCGACGCGGCTCAGGCGCGCGAGCGAGAGCAGCACCTCGCCGCCGCGGGGGACGCCGGCCCCGACGAGGCCGGTATTGCCCCCCTGCGGGACGATCGCCGCGCCGGCCTCGGCGCACACCCGCACGACCTCGGCGACCTCGGCGGCGTCGGCCGGACGGACGACGACGCGGGCGGCGCCGCCGAAGCGCCCGCTCCAGTCGCGTTCGTACGGCGCGCGCAGGTCGGGGTCGGCGAAGGCGTGGCGAACCCCGACGACGTCCGCGAGCGCCTGTGGCAGCTGCATGACTCCTGACACGCTAGGCGATCGCCACCGACCCGCCCTCGGCCCGCGCCTTCAGCCCGTCGGCGGTGGCGTCGACGAGCGCCCGGCGCACGCGCTCCTCGGCCGCGCCGCGCAGGAGCATCCCGAGCATGCGGCCGGGGTCGACGCGCAGCGCATAGGTCGCGCGCGTGCGCCCGTCGCCGGCGTCGGCGAAGCGCCACGAGCCCTCGAGACGGTGCAGGTCGCCGCGTTCCTGGGCCCACGCGATCGCGCCCGGCGGGTCGTAGCGGAAGCGCATCCGCGAGCGCAGCGTCCGCACGCTCGCGTGAAACACGGTGTCGACGACGGCGGACCGGCCCTCGGCGTCGCGCTCGGCCACGGTGACGGAGACGAGCGAGCGCTGCCAGCCCGGCGCCCGCTCGAGGTCGGCTGCGATCGCGAAGCAGCGCTCGGCCGGCGCCTCGATCTCGACGGTGCGTTCGCCGCGGAGCTCGGCCACGTCCGCAGACTACGGCCAGACCGTCGCCACCGTTTACAGTACGCTGACGTTCATCTCGCGATGACCGCCCCGGCCCCGTCGGCCCTGTACTCGTTCTCGTTCGCGGCGAACCAGGCTGATCAGACGGCCGCGGCGGCGCCCGCGCGCCGCCGCCGCGCGGCCTTCTGGCGGGCGCCGGCCGCGAGCGTGAGCTTGCGCAGCCGGACGGCGAGCGGCGTCACCTCGACGCACTCGTCCTCGCGCAGGAACTCGAGCGCCTGGTCGAGCGAGAGCAGGCGCGGCGGCGTGAGGCGCTGGAGCTCGTCGGCGGTCGAGGAGCGGATGTTGGTCAGGTGCTTCTCGCGGACGGCGTTGACGTCGAGGTCGTCGGCGCGGCCGTTCTCGCCGACGATCATCCCCTCGTAGACCTCGTCGCCGGGCGCGACGAACAGCGCGCCGCGCTCCTGGAGCCCGAAGCACGAGAAGGCCGTCACCGCTCCGCCGCGGTCGGCGACGAGCGAGCCCGTGGGACGCGTGCGCAACTCGCCCGCCCACGGCTCGTAGCGGTCGAAGACGTGGTGCATGAGGCCGGTGCCGCGCGTTTCGGTGAGGAACTCGGTGCGAAAGCCGATCAATCCGCGGGCGGGCACGAGGTAGTCCATGCGCACCCAGCCCGTGCCGTGGTTGACCATCTGCTCCAGGCGGCCCTTGCGCAGCGCCAGCAGCTGGGTGACGACGCCGACGTAGGCCTCGGGGACGTCGATGGTCATGCGCTCGACGGGCTCAAGCGTGCGCCCGTCGAGCACGCGCGTCACGACCTGCGGCTTGCCGACCGTGAGCTCGAAGCCCTCGCGGCGCATGAGCTCGACGAGGACCGCGAGCTGCAGCTCGCCTCGCCCCTGGACCTCCCACGTGTCCGGGCGCTCGGTCGGCCCGACGCGCAGCGAGACGTTGCCGACGAGCTCCTGCTCGAGCCGGTTGCGCACGAGCCGGGCGGTGACCCGCTCGCCGTCGCGGCCGGCCAGCGGCGACGTGTTGATCCCGATCGTCACGCTGAGCGAGGGCTCGTCGACGCGGATGACCGGCAGCGGGCGCGGGTCGTCGGGGTCGGCGAGCGTCTCGCCGATCGTCACGTCGGGCAGGCCGGCGACGGCGATGATCTCGCCCGGCCCCGCCTCCTCGGCCGGGACGCGGTCGAGCGCCTCGGTGACGTAGAGCTCGCCCACGCGCGCGCGGGTGACGGTTTCGCCGTCGGCGCGACACCAGCCGAGGTCCTGGCCGCGGCGGATCGTCCCGTGGCGCACGCGGCAGACGGCCAGGCGCCCGACGTAGGGCGACGCGTCGAGGTTCGTCACGTGGGCCTGCAGCGGATGGGCCGGGTCGAAGGTCGGCGCCGGGATCTGCTCGACGAGCAGGTCGAGCAACGGGCCGAGGTCGGTTCCCCGCTCGTGCTCGTCGAGCGAGGCCCAGCCGGCCTTCGCGTTCGTGAAGACGATCGGGAAGTCGATCTGGGTCTCGTCGGCGTCGAGATCGAGGAAGAGCTCGTAGACCTCGTCGACGACCTCGGCGATCCGCGCGTCGGGCCGGTCGACCTTGTTGACGACGAGGATCACCGGCAGGCGCCCCTCGAGCGCCTTGCGCAGGACGAAGCGCGTCTGGGGCAGCGGGCCCTCGGAGGCGTCGACGAGCAGCAGCACGCCGTCGACCATCGTCAGCGCGCGCTCGACCTCGCCGCCGAAGTCCGCGTGCCCAGGGGTGTCGACGATGTTGAGCTTCACGCCGCCGTAACGCACCGCGGTGTTCTTGGCCAGGATCGTGATCCCCTTCTCGCGCTCGAGGTCCATCGAGTCGAGCACGCGCTCGGCGACGTCGGCGGCATGGGTGGGCCGGTTCAACGCGCCGGTCTGCCACAGCATCGCGTCGACGAGCGTCGTCTTGCCGTGGTCGACGTGCGCCACGATGGCCACGTTGCGCAGGTCGTCGCGGGCTTCGGGCACGAGCCGAGACGGTAGCGTGCGCCCATGCGCTGGCGGCGTGGGCAGCGAAGCGGCGACGTCATCGACGCCCGCGGCTCGGGCGGCGCCGGCGGCGGCGGCGGCGGCCTGCCGTTCCCGATGCCCACGACCGGGCTGGGCAAGGGCGGCGGGTGCCTGTCGCTCGTGCTCGTGCTCGCGGCGCTGGCCGTCGGCGGCGAGCAGCTCGTCGGCTCGGGCGACGGCGGCGGCGGCTTCGGCGCCACCGTCGACGACCCGCTCGGCTCCCTGCGCCCGGCGGGCGGCGCCGACGGCGCGGGGCTGCAGGGCGCGCCGTCCGACGACGACGCCTTCGAGTTCAGCGCCTACGTCTTCGACGACGCCCAGCGCTCGTGGCTCCAGACCTTCGCGAAGTCCAAGAGGCCCTACCGCCGCGCGAAGCTCGTCGTCTTCTCGCACATGGTCAACACGGGCTGCGGGCCCGCGTCCTCGGCCACGGGGCCGTTCTACTGCCCGGCCGACGAGCGCGTGTACCTCGACCTCGGCTTCTTCAAGGAGCTGCGCTCCCGCTTGAAGGCGCCGGGCGACTTTGCGCAGGCCTACGTCATCGCCCACGAGGTCGGCCACCACGTCCAGCGCGTGCTCGGCGTCGAGGAGCAGGTCCGCCGGCGCTCGGGCGAGCGCCCCGACCAGGCCAACGAGCTCTCCGTCCGCCTCGAGCTGCAGGCCGACTGCCTGGCGGGCGTCTGGGCGCACGGCGTCTACGAGCGCCAGGACCTCGACCCGGGCGACGTCGACGAGGCCCTCGGCGCCGCCGCGGCGGTCGGCGACGACCGCATCCAGCAGGCCGCCCGGGGCCGGATCAGGCCGGAGACCTTCACGCACGGCTCGAGCGAGCAACGCGCGCGCTGGTTGCGGACGGGCTTCGACTCGGGCGACGCGAACCGCTGCGACACGTTCAGCGGCGTCTCGTAGATCCCGCCGCGCTGATTCACCGCTTCGCGACGCGGGTACCTAAGCCGCGACTTCGCCCGTCCCGGAGGAGGGCGGGCGCCCACATCACGAGGGTCGTCTCTCGTACCGAGGAGGGTGCATCGCATGGTGGCTCGCAGGAGAATGATCGCGGCGCTGTTCGCCGCGTCGGCGTTGTTCGTCGCGGCTTGCGGCGGCGACGACGACGGCGGAGGCGGCGGTACCGGCACGCAGGCCGCCGAGACCACGCAAGGCGTCGCGAAGGCGCCGACGCTCGCTGCGTCCAAGGATGCGACCGGCACGGTCACGTACTGCACCGGCAAGGACACGTCGGGCGCGCAGAAGCAGTCCGTCAAGCAGTTCAACGCGAAGTTCAAGGCTCAGGGCCTGAGTGCCAAGCTGCTCGAGTTCCCGGAGTCCGCCGACGAGCAGCGCAACCAGTTCATCCAGCGCCAGGAGGCCAAGTCCGGGGAGTGCGACATCTTCTACTCGGACGTGATCTGGTCGGTCGAGTTCGCCGGCCAGAAGTGGCTGCTTGACATGTCCGACTACGTGAACGCGCGCAAGGCCGAGTTCATCCCGTCGACGCTGCAGTCGATCTTCTTCGAGAACAAGTACTTCGGCGTACCCAAGCAGACCGACGCCGCGTTCATCTACTACCGCGACGACAAGGTCTCCGGCGCTCCCGCCACGTGGCAGGAGCTCTACGCCGAGGCCAAGGACAAGGGCGGGATCGTCTACCAGGGCGCGCCGTACGAGGGCCTGACGTGCGACTACCTCTCGCTGGCGTTCGCGGCCGGCGGCCAGGTCCTCAGCGCGGACGGCACGAAGTCGGCGATCAACTCGCCGCAGAACCTCAAGGCGCTGCAGTTCATGGTCGACGGCATCAAGAACGGCTCCGCGCCGAAGGCCGTGACGACCTACATGGAGGAGCAGTCGCGGCGCGCCTTCGAGTCGGGCAAGCCGGCGTTCATGCGCAACTGGCCGTACACCTATGCGCTGGGCAACCTGAAGGGCAGCAAGGTCGCGGGCAAGTTCAAGGTGGCGACGCTCCCCACCTTCGAGGGTGCCGGCAAGGCCGGCGTCCTCGGCGGCCACAACCTCGTGATCTCGTCGTACTCGAAGAACCCGGAGGGCTCGGTGGCGCTGATCGACTTCCTGACCTCCGAGCCGATCGAGGCGCAGGACGCGTCGAAGTACTCGCTGGCGCCGGTGCTCAACGCCACCTACGACGACCCGGCCGTGCAGAAGGCGCTGCCGTTCTCCGCCGAGCTCAAGCAGGCTGTCTCGCAGGCCAAGTCGCGCCCCGTTTCCCCGGTCTATCCGCAGATCTCGCAGGCGATCTACAAGAACGTCAACCAGGCGCTCTCCGGTCAGGTGAGCCCGCAGGACGCGCTCAAGACGGCCGACGACCAGATCAACCAGGCGCTGGCCACGTTCTAGGAGCGCCGCTTCATGGAGGCCGCCACCGCAACAGCCCCGAAGGTCCGCCGCCGCGCGGTCTCCGCCGACAAGGCGGAGCGCCGCCTGGCGCTGCGGATGATCGCGCCGTCGATGATCCTCATGCTGGCCGTGGCCGCGTATCCGATCGGGTACGCGCTCTGGCTGTCGCTGCATGAGTACTCGGTGCGCGTTCCGGGGCTGTCGCGGTGGGCGGCCCCGGTGGGTCTGGGCAACTACGAGACGGCGCTCAAGAGCGACGTGTTCGTCGCCTCGTTCTTCAACACGCTGGTCTTCACCGGGTTCTCGGTGTTCTTCGAGCTCGTGCTCGGGCTCGCGATGGCGATCGCCATGCACAGCGCGTTCAAGGGGCGCGGTCTGCTGCGCACCGTGGTGCTCGTCCCGTGGGCGCTGCTCACGGTCGTGACCGCGATCACCTGGCGGGCGATCTTCGAGCCGGACCTCGGCTTCGTGAACAGCGTGCTGAGCACGCTGAGCCTGCCCGGCGGCGACACGGTGTTCCTGGGCGAGAAGCCCTGGGCGATGGCGGTCCTGATCATCGCCGACGTCTGGAAGACGGCGCCGTTCATGGCGCTGCTGATCCTGGCCGGCCTGCAGGTCATACCCGACGACATATACGAGGCGGCGAAGGTCGACGGCTCGTCTGTGTGGCAGCGCTTCACGAAGATCACGCTGCCGCTGCTCAAGCCGGCGATCCTCGTCGCCCTCATCTTCCGCACGCTCGATGCGCTGCGGATCTTCGACCTGCCGTACGTGCTGACGAGAGGCGCGAACGGCACGAACACGCTGTCGCTGGAGGCCTATTCGGAGCTGCGGGAGAACCGCCTGATCGGCCTCGGCTCGGCGATGGCGATCATGACGTTCATCGTCGTGATGCTGGTGTCGTTCCTCTACATCCGCTTCGTCGGTGGCAACATCAAGGCGCTGACAGGCGAGGAGCGGGCGTGATGAGCACCGCCGACGCCACGCAGCCGGTCGGCGTCGCCCGGCCGCGCGCGCGCGAGCGCGCGCGCAAGCCGCCGCGCCAGCGGCAGCACCCGCTGATCTGGCTCGCGGTAATCGCGATCATCATCTTCTGCCTGCTGCCGTTCTACTGGCTGATCAACACGTCGCTGAAGACCGGAGCCGACCTCGCGAGGGCCGATCTGCTCCCGTCGAACCCGTCGCTCGACAACTACGACTCGATCTTCAAGAACTCGGACTTCACCAACGGCCTGAAGAACTCGGCCATCGTGAGCCTGTCGGTCACCGTGCTGGCGCTGCTGTTCGGCTCTTTCGCCGCGTACGCACTGGCGCGCCTGAAGCTCAAGCGCAAGGTCCTGATCCTGGGCATCGTGCTCTCGGTCACGACGTTCCCGGGCATCGCGATCGCCGCGCCGCTGTTCAAGCTGTGGAGCGACATCGGCATCTACAACACGCGCATCGGGCTGATCATCCCGTACCTGACGTTCGCGCTGCCGCTGGCGATCTACATCCTCACGTCGTTCTTCAAGGAGATCCCCAAGGACCTCGAGGAGGCCGCGCTCGTCGACGGGGCGACGCACTTCCAGGCGTTCCGCAAGGTCGTGGTGCCGCTCGCTGCGCCGGGCCTGGCGACCGCCGGCATCCTGACCTTCATCTTCGCCTGGAACGAATTCCTGCTGGCGATCACGCTGACGTCGTCCTCGAGTGCGCGGACGGTGCCGGCGGCGATCGCCTTCTTCACCGGGTCGACGCAGTACGAGCAGCCGCTGGGCACGATCAGCGCGGCCTCGGTGACGATCTCGATTCCCCTCATCGTCCTGGTGCTGCTGTTCCAGAAGCGGATCGTGGCGGGCCTGACCGCCGGAGCCGTCAAGGGGTAGTGCAGGTCCCGGGCCTCGGGGAGCTGCTGGCCCCCGAGGGCTGGCCGTACGCGTCCACGGAGTCGGTGGCGCCCGGGGACCCCGGGCGCTTCCACTGCCTGTTCGGGCGCGACTCGCTGATCACGGCGCTGGCGCTGCTGCCGGCCAGGCCGGACATCGCCCGCGCGACGCTGCGCGCGCTGGCGGCGCTACAGGGGCGCCGCGCGGACCCGACGTGGGACGAGGAGCCCGGCAAGATCGTCCACGAGGTACGCCCGGGGATCTCGGTCGCGCGCCAGGGGTACCTCGGCCTCCGGGTGCCCGACGGCGAGCTGCGCTACTACGGCTCGGCCGACAGCACGCCATGGTTCCTGCACGTGCTGGCCATGACCGGCGACGCCGCGCTGGCCGCCGAGCTCGAGCCCGCGTGGCGCGCGGCCGGCGCCTGGCTGCTGCGCGCCCTGGATCGCGGCGGCGGGCTCGTGCGCTGGGCACGCCGCGCCGCCGGCGGCCTCGTCCAGCAAGGCTGGCGCGACAGCGTCGATCCCGTCGGCTCGCGAGGCAGTGGGATCCTGGGCGAGGATGGCAAGGCGCCGGAGCCGCCGGTCGCCGACGCCGACACCCAGGCGGCGGCGCTGGCCGGTCTGCGCGGCCTCGCGCGGCTGTCGGGCGAGGCGGCGCACGAGCGCGCGGCCGACACGCTCGCGGCGCGCATCGGCGCGGCCTTCGACGCCGAGACGATGGCGCTCGACGCCCACGACCGCCGCGTGTCCGGGGCGGGCTCGCAGCTCGGCTGGCTGCTGTGGGCGGGGGCGCCGGTCGCCGGCGCAGCCGAGCGGCTGTCCGCCGACGACGTGCTCACCGGCTTCGGGCTGCGCACGCTCTCGGCGCGCTCGCCGGTCTTCGATGCCTTCAGCTATCACCGCGGCTCGGTGTGGCCGTTCGACTCGTGGCTGGGCTGGGGCGGCCTGCGCGCGGCGGGGCGCGTCGCCGAGGCCGAGCGCCTGCGCGCCGGCGTGCTCGAGGGCGTGGCGCGGATCGGGCGTTACCCCGAGTGCTACGCGGTCACGGAATCGGACCCCACCCACCCGGAGCCGATCGCGATCGCAAACCACGTGCAGGCGTGGACGGTCAGCGCGGTCTGGGCGCTGCGCAACGACTGGGACGGCGGCGCGCATGTGGTGGCGTAACGGCGTCCTCTACCAGGTCTATCCGCGCTCGTTCGCCGACGCCAACGGCGACGGCGTCGGCGACGTGCGCGGGATCACCGCGCGCCTCGACCATCTCGCGTGGCTCGGCGTCGACGGGCTCTGGCTGAACCCGACGTTCCCCTCGCCGAACGCCGACTGGGGCTTCGACGTCTCCGACTTCCAGGGCGTCCATCCCGAGCTCGGTACGCTCGCCGACCTCGACGAGCTCATCGCCGAGGCCGGGCGGCGGGGCATCCGCGTCCTGCTCGACCTCGTCCCCAACCACACGAGCGACGCGCACCCGTGGTTTCAGGACAGCCGCTCCTCGCGCCACGCCGCCCACCGGCATTGGTACGTGTGGTGCGACGGGGCCGCCGACGGCGAGCCGCCCAACAACTGGCTGTCGAACTTCGGCGGCCCGGCGTGGACGTGGGACGAGGCGACCGGCCAGTGGTACCTGCACAACTTCCTGCCCCGGCAGCCCGACCTCGACTGGTGGCAGCCGCAGGTCCGCGACGCCTTCGACGAGCTCATGACGTGGTGGTTCGACCGCGGCATCGCCGGCTTTCGCATCGACGCCGCCCACGCGATCGTCAAGGACCGCGAGCTGCGCGACAACCCCGAGGCGACGGCCGAGGACGCCGAGACCTGGCGGCTCATCGGCCAGCGCCCGATCTTCTCGATGAACCGCGACGAGGTCCACGAGGTCCTCGGCCACTGGCGCGAGCTCGTCGAGGCGCGCCCGGACAAGCCGGTCCTGCTCGGCGAGACCTGGGTCCTCGACCTCGACGAGCTCGCGCGCTTCTACGGCTCGGGCGCCGACGAGCTGCATCTCGCGTTCAACTTCGTCTTCATGCTCGCGACCTTCGACGCGCCGACGCTCGCGCCGATCGTCGCCCGCACCGACGAGCTGCTGCAGGGCGAGGCCTGGCCGGTGTGGACGATCTCCAACCACGACGTCACGCGCGCGCCGACGCGCTGGGCGGGCGACGACGAGGACGCGGCGCGCGCGGCGCTCGTGCTCCTCTTCGTCCTGCGCGGCACGCCCGTCCTCTACTACGGCGACGAGCTCGGCCTGCGCGAGACCGACGTGCCGCCCGAGCGCGTGAAGGACCCCGTCGGCCTGCAGGGCGTCCATCCCGGGCGCGACGGCGCGCGCACGCCGATGCCGTGGACGGGCGAGCAGGGCGCGGGTTTCACGCCCCGGGGCGTCGAGCCGTGGCTGCCGTTCGGCGACCTGAGCCGCAACGTCGCCGCCCAGCGCGAGGACCCGGGGTCGATGCTCCACCTGTGCCGCGACCTGATCGCGCTGCGCCGGTCGCAGCCCGACCTCGTGGAGGGCGCCTACACGCCGCTCGAGGCGCCCGCGGGGGCGTGGGCCTTCGCTCGGGGCGACGGCCACGCGGTCGCGCTGAACCTCACGCCCGAGCCCCGGGTCGTCGCGGGCCTCGCGGGCGAGGTCGTGCTCGCGAGCCGCCGCGCGCGCGAGGGCGAGGCGATCGACGGGCGGATCACGCTCGCTCCGTGGGACGCGGTCGTGCTCAGAACACGCGCCTGACGTCGAGCCTCGTTGCACGCGCCCGGCGCTTCGGGCAGGATGCCGCGGATGCGGATCGGAATCCTCACCGGCGGGGGCGACTGCCCGGGGCTCAACGCGGTCATCCGCGGCGTCGTGCGCGCGGGGGTCAACCGCCACGGCCACGAGATCGTCGGCTTCCGCTACGGCTGGGCCGGCGTCGTCGAGGCGAACACGGTCGCGTTGACGGCGCAGAGCACGGCGGGGATCCTGCACCGCGGCGGCACGATCCTCGGGACGTCGCGGACCAATCCCTACAAGGGCGACGCGGACGGAACGGCGGCCGTCACGGCGGTGCTCGAGCGCGAGGGGATCGACGCGCTGATCCCGATCGGCGGCGAGGACACGCTCGGCGTGGCCGGGCGCCTGTCGGCCGACGGGGTGCCGGTCGTGGGCGTGCCCAAGACTATCGACAACGACCTCTCGGGGACCGACGTCACCTTCGGCTTCCACACCGCCGTGCAGATCGCCAGCGACGCGATCGACCGCCTGCACACGACGGCCGAGTCGCACAACCGCGTCATCGTCGTCGAGGTGATGGGGCGCCACGCGGGCTGGATCGCCACCTACGCAGGCCTGGCCGGCGGCGCCGACGTCATCCTCGTGCCCGAGTGGCCGTTCGACATCGATGAGGTCTGCGACCACATCAAGCGCCGTCACGCGACCGGGCGGACGTTCTCGATCGTCGTCGTCTCGGAGGGCGCCATGCCGGCCGACGGCACCGGGATCACGACCGCCGCGGAGCAGACGGACGCGTTCGGGCACGCCCGGCTCGGCGGCATCGGGGTCCAGCTCGAGGGCGAGATCGAGGCACGCACCGGCTTCGAGACGCGGGTGACGATCCTCGGCCACGTCCAGCGCGGCGGGACGCCGACCGCCTACGACCGGATCCTCGCGACGCGCTTCGGGGTCGGCGCGGTCGAGGCGGTCTCCGAGCGCAAGTTCGGCTCGATGGTCGCGCTGCGCGGGACCGAGATCGTGCTCGTCGGCCTCGAGGAGGCGGTCGCCGCGCCCAAGCTCCTGGACCCGGGGCTCTACGCGACCGCCGAGATCTTCTTCGGCTGAGGTCGAGCTCGCCGGCCCATGCGCCGCGCGCTCGCAGCGGCGGTCGTCGTCGTCCTCGTCCTCGCCGGCTTCGGCGCGGCGGGCTGCGGCGGAGATCACGAGCAGGACAACGCGTACGCCGACACGGTCAACCGCGCCCAGGACGGCTTCGCCTCGACGTTCGACCGCCTCTCGAGCCGGATCACCTCGACGAGCACGCCGACGCAGGACCGCCTCACGCTGCGGGGCTTTCGCGCCGCGGTGGACCGCGTCGTGGCGCAGCTGCGGGCGGTCGAGCCCCCGGGGCGCGTGAGGGAGCTCCACGCTCGCCTCGTGGGCGAGATCGGCTCCTACGGGCGCCAGATCGACCGCGCGCGAGCGGCGTTCGGCTCGCGCGACGCGCAGGCCGTCCTCTTCGCGCAGACCGAGCTCGTCAGCGCCGTGACCCGCATCTCGGCGCAGATCAACCGGACGATCGACGCCATCAACGGGGAGCTGCGCGGCTGAGGTCGCGTCCGGGCACCGTCGCGTCGTGCATCGAGCGCTCGAGCCGCGCGCCGCGAGGCGACCTGCGGTCCCGAGAGGGCGACGCCTCGGCGCCGCGAGCGCATGGACGAGGCGAGCGAGCCGGTCCATCCCCCGGTCGCGACGCGGCGGCGCGGGGGCAGGACCCGTGCACTAGCTTGGCGGCATGTCGCCCACGTGGATCTGGATGCAGGGGCTCGTCGTGCTCTTCGTGGTCGCGGGCATGATCATCGCGATCGTCAAGCTCGTCTGAGACCGATGTTCGCTTCGATCGTCGTCGGGACGGACGGGTCGCAGAGCGCGGGCGAGGCGGTGCGCCAGGCCGTCGCGCTCGCCGCTCGCCTGGGGGCGCGGGTGGAGATCGTCAGCGCCTACGAGCCCGTCTCGCGCTCGCGCCTGCGACGCGAGGCCCAGCCGGTCCCCGAGGACCTCGAGTGGATCGTCAACCCGCGCGAGGAGGTCGACGCGACGCTGCGCGAGGCGGCCGCGACGGCGCGGGCCGCGGGCGTGGCCGCCGAGACCTACGCGCGCCAGGGCGACCCCGCCGACGCGATCCTCGACGTCGCCGAGGAGCGCGACGCGGACCTGATCGTCGTCGGCAACCGCGGGATGACCGGGGCGCGCCGCTTCCTGCTCGGCTCGGTGCCCAATCGCGTCAGCCATCACGCGCCGTGCAGCGTGCTCATCATCCGCACGCCCGAGCGCGGTCAGCCCGAGAGCGCGCGGGCGGCGTCGAGCAGGCCCGCCCCGTAGAAGCCGTCGAAGCCGGGCGGGCCGAGGTCGCGCGCGGTCGCACGCAGGCGCTCGGCGACCGCGGCGGGCGACGGACGCGGGCCGAGCGTGCGGGCCCCGAGCAGGAGCGCGACCGCGCCGGTCACGTGCGGCGCCGCCATCGACGTCCCGTAGAGCCCCGGACGATCGTCGCGCCCGTGCAGGACGCGGAAGACCCCGGGGCTCGACGCCCGGAACGACACCTGCAGGACGTTGCGACCGACGAGGTCGGGGAGGCAGCGGGGATCGCCGGGGACGAGCCCGTCGCCGCCGCCGCCGGGAGCGACGAGATCGATGCCCGGGCCGTGGTCGGAGTACTCGCCCAGGCACCCGTGCTCGGTGGTCGCGCCGACGTAGACGATCTTGGCGCCGAGCTCGCCCGAGGGCACCCGCGCGCTGCCGGAGTTGCCGGTCGCGGCGACGACGATCGCCCCACGGCGCGCGACGTACCGGATCGCCCCGCGGATCACGGGATCGGTGGTCATCGACTCGGCCTGGTCGGTGATCGTGTCGTAGAGCTCGATGGAGATGTTGAGCACCCGCGCCCCGTGGTCGGCCGCCCAGCGCATGCCGCGCGCGATCCGCTCGCTCGAGCCCCGGCCCTCGGCGTCGAGCACGCGCACCGGCATCAGCGTGGCGGCGTAGGCGACGCCGACCATGCCGTACCGGTTGTCGGCGACCGCGCCGACCTCCGACGCGATGAAGGTGCCGTGACCGTTGACGTCGAGTGGGAACGGATCGTCGTCGACGAAGTCGTAGCCCGGGGCGACGCGCGCGGGCGCGATGTCCGGCGAGCGGCGCAGCGGCGGGTCGTCGGCGTAGGCGAGCCCGGAGTCGAGCAGCGCGACCTTGACGCCGCGCCCGGGCGCCCGCCCGATGCGGCGGGCGCGCCGCCAGGCGGCCGGAGCGCGGATGCCGTAGGGACCCGTGAGGTTCCACTGCGCGCGCTGCCAGCCGCCGGCGGCTCCGGCGGCGCGCGAGGCCAGGCCGGTGTCGTTCGGCCCCGACCCCGCGATCCGCGCGACGACCCGCGGCCAAGCCGCCGCCACGCCGGCCCGGGCGCGTACGGCGTCGACGGCCGCGTCGACGCTCCGTCCCCGGCGCAGCGCGAGCAGCGTGCGCCCGCGCGAGGCCGTCCGGACGCCGGTGGCGCCGGCCGCGTGCGCCGCCGCCCGGGCCTGGGCGGCGGTGGCGTCCGGCGCCATTCGCACCACGACCTCGCCACCCTGCGCGGTGGCGGGCAGCACGGCCGCGAGCGCGGCGACGGTCAGCAGGGCGAGCCGGGGCATCGGAGAGGGCGCGGTGCGGCGTTGCAACAGCGCGCGAGGTGGGAAGGTTGCGGCCCACCCCATGGCGCGGCCGCAGCCCCACATGATGCCAGCCGCCGCGGCGGCCGGCGACGCCTCGTTCATGCGCGCGGCGATCGCCGAGGCCCGCCGCGCCCCCGACCACGGCGACGTGCCGATCGGCGCGGTGGTCGTCCGCGCCGGCGAGATCGTGGCCGCCGCCCACAACGAGCGCGAGCGTCGCCAGGATCCGACCGCCCACGCCGAGACCCTCGCGCTCCGCGCCGCCGCCGCCGCGCTCGGCACCTGGCGCGTCCTCGGGAGCGTCCTCTACGTCACGCTCGAGCCGTGCGCGATGTGCGCGGGCGCGATCGTCCTCGCGCGCGTGCCGCGGGTGGTCTTCGGCTGCGCGGACCCGAAGGCCGGCGCGGCGGGCAGCGTCCTCGACGTCCTCGCCGAGCCGCGCCTGAACCACCGTCCGGCGGTCGCCGGCGGCGTGCTCGCCGACGAGTGCGCGGCGCTGCTGACGACGTTCTTCAGCGCGCGGCGCTGACGGCCTCGAGGACGAGCTCGAGGCGAGGACGACTACCCGCTCGCCGTCCTCGAGGTACAGGACCGGCGTGTCGCGTGGCAGCCCCGGAGCGCGCCCCGCGCGGGTGCAGCGTGGCCACGGGCCGGGTCAGCCCCGCAGCGCAGCCGGCCGCTCGTGAGCCGGTGCGGCGAGCGCTCGAGCCGCGGGCGACGTGGACTTAGAACCAGGCGCCGGAGCGCGAGGCGGCGACGCGCTGCGCGAGCCGCTCCCAGCCGCCGAGCTCGGCCTGCGCGGCTTGCTTCGGGGTCGCGGGCATGCAGTGAACGACGCCGGCCCGCACACCACCTTCCCGCTAGCCTTGACCGCCTGTCGCCGCGGAGGGGTGCCGGAGTGGTTGAACGGGGCGGTCTCGAAAACCGTTGTGGGCCTTACGGTCCACCGAGGGTTCGAATCCCTCCCCCTCCGCTATACAAGCCAAAATCCCTGTTCCTAGGCGGGATTCGGCGGTTCGTTGGGCTGGGCGGCGGGCGGGCAATGTAGGTCAGCGGAGGCCTGCCGTACGCGCTTCCGAAGACGATTCATTCCCCCGACATTCCCCCGAGAGCCCTCGGCCGAAGTCCTCGCGAGCGTTCGCGGCCACGCAGCTCGCGCCGGATGCGCGAGCACCTCATCCGTGGACTCTCTGTCTCGGACGACGTGTGCCAAGGTCCCCAGCGTTCGGGTCGCTGATCCTCTCGGCCACACTGCCAAGATGTGCGCCCAGCTGCGGCGCTCGCCCTCCTCGGTGCTGATCCGCGAGCTCGCCGACGGCACGGCGGTCGCGCGCTGAGCGCCCGGCGTCGACACGGCGCAGCCGCCGCCGCCGATCGGGAGGCAGCTGGTCGAGCGCGGCGTCGTCCACGTGGCGGCTCGGCGGCCGGGTGTGCGCGGCGAGTGCTGGTGGCTGTGCGCCTCGGCGCTCGTGAGCGCCGGCGAGGACGGCCGCTTGCGGCCGCCCGCAGCCGGCGCGCGGCGGCGGCCGACGGCCGCCGCCCTTGACTCCGTAGAGAGGCTCATCACTGGCGCCGCGCGATCGGTTATGCGACTACGCCGCCGGCAGAAACGCCGCAGCGCAGCTGCGCTCAGCCCGGGCACCTACTTGGCCACGCTAGCGGCGGTGGAGTAAGGCCGTCCTGGCGGCGCGACGGCACACGCGAGTGTGGGCATAGAAAGGGCCGGGCGACCTCGCCCGGCCCTTAGACAAATCCGCTGGTTGAGCCTGCGGCTCAGCGTCAGCGACCCTTTAGCGTAGGTACCCACATACTATCGGCAGGATGGATCGACGGCAATAGCGCCCTCGGCAGGATTCGAACCTGCGACCTCCACCTACGCTAAAGGGGTGCTCTATCCGCTGAGCTACGAGGGCAGAATCGGAAGTATAGGTCATCCCGACGCTGCGGTCCAACTAGCGCACGATTCAGCCGTGTCCTGATGGATTTTGTGCTCGTCGAGTCTGCTACGATTCTTGTCATGGAGTCGGAATCGCTGCAAGTCGACCTGGCGGACCGCGCCGATGTGCGCTCCAAGCTGCCACGTGCTCAAGAAATCCTACGTAGTAAGGAACGGCGGCTGGCCGAGCATCAATCTGACGTGGATTTCTGGCGAGGCCACGTTGATTATATGTCTCGCGTGGCCGGCCTTGAGGCTGAGCCCACCGAAGGCGACGAGGCGAGCGGTCCCGAGCAGTCTCCGGTGGAGCTTGTGATCGAGCTGGTAAACCGAGAGCCGCGCAAGATTCGCTCGCGAAACGTGGGCGCAATCTTGCGTCAGGAAGGCCACAGAATCTCGAATACGGCGGTAAGCAACGCGCTTTACTATGCCGCGAGCGACCGGGGAGGCAACAAGATCCAGCAGATCGCGCGCGGCTGGTACGCGCCGCTTTCCTATTCGGACGTCAATGGGGCGGCGTCAGCGCTCAACAACGACCCTTAAGGCTTGGGCAAGAGGGCGCAAGAGCCCTCTCTGGAGACACCAGCGCCATGTGGCTCGGATCTGATGGCATCGACGCTTGGACGCCCTCCCATCCGTCCGTAGCAGAATAGACGGGCCGTGCGGTAGGGCGGTCAACCTGTCGGGGTATGTTGTGATCGGAAGTCTGCCAAGGCGTGGGGATGCATCGGCGTGGCGCCGCTATCCGGAGAGGCTAGAACGGGATATCGGTCCACCTACCGTCGACCAGGTAGATGCCGTCCTCCCGCTCCTTGAGGTAAGCGAGCGCTTGCTCAGCCGTCTCCGGCGAAACGTGAAGGCGTTCCGCAACTTCCGCAGTGCTGAGGTTCGTGCGCGACGCGGTGATCGTCCCACGGATGCGTGCAAGGAGATCGTCGTAGGCGGCCGTTCTAATGACGGCGGCACCGGGCTGGACCTGTGCCCGCGACACTCGACGTCCTAAGGCACGCACCTCATCCTGGAGCTCGTTGAGTGCCGCGAGCACGGCGCCGGCGGCTCGAGCCTCTGGATCGTTGCTATGTCGGAGGAGAGTGACATTCGTCGCGACGGTAATCGGATTCCGGATCTCAGTCGGATTCTCCTCGATAGCAAGAACCTTCTGGCTCAGCCCCTGCTGCGCGGCCTCCAACGAGTCGGGGCTGTGCAGGTCGTAGAAGATTGTCCGCACGTCCTTGAGATCGAAAGGGATGGCTTGCCCTTCCGTCATGAGAGTGATGACCGGCTTCCGGGCGGCGTGGCGAACGGCGAGTTCATAGAAGACGTTCGGGTTGAGGCCGGTTAGGTCGGCAATCACTAGGTCGTCATCGAGGAGCCGCTCAATTATCTGATGGGTGATCTGACCCAGGTCTTCAATGTCGTCAGCGCGCTGGACTTGGTAGCCCATTGGCTCCAAGACCTTCCTGACGAGGTGCTTGAGCGTCTGTTTCCGTTCGAGTCGGGTGGCTTCGTCCCGGCCGAATTCCGACACCACGAAGCACTTCTTCGTACCACCCTGCGTCGACGCAGAGCCGTTCTCAGAGTCCTTCGACTCTCTTGCCATGTGGAAAGCCTACGCCAACCGTACGTGGTAGCCGCAAGTCGAGCCCGTCCCTTCGCCCGGCCTGCGAGACGTCAGCCCGCGACGTGACCGGCATTGCGAGTGTGCGAGGTTGGAGGAGCAGCCCGCGAGAAGTCGTTGGACTCTCCTCGAGGGAGAGAGCCTGGGGCTCGCAAACCCGCAGTGCCGCACAGCTCGGGACGGCGCAGCCTGCCCGCCAAAGGCGCGAACGTCCGGCCCCGTCCGTAATCTCGCCCCGTGCCGCGCAGAATCGATATCCGTGACTGGGAGCTACAGCGCCTCCGGACGGATGTCCGGACGCTCACGATACTCGCCGGCGTCGCAGTTGTGGGATCGATACTGCTCTGGGCTGGGGAGCGGAACTCCGACGCGCACCATCCCATCTGGCGAGCGATCTTGCTCAGCTTGGGCGGCCTCCTGGTCGCCTCGGCGACTCTGTCGCTCGTGTGGGAACTGGTGGGCAAACGCCGTTTCGCCCAGGAGGTCCTTGCAGCGGCCGGTGTAGCTGACGACGTGCGGCGCGCCGGCCTGCGCGCGATCTCCGACGATTACCTCGATGTTGCCGCCTGGCCGGAGCTCTTCCGCAACGCAACGGAAATCGATCTGTTGGTGTCGTGGGGCGCGACATGGCGCAGGAGATACGAACGTCAGTGGATCGAGTGGATCGAACGCCCAAAGGTGCGCCTGCGCGTACTCTTGCCAGACGCGGAAGATGCCGATCTGCTGCGACATCTTGCTCAGCGCTTCGACAAAGAGCTGTCGTACGTCCACCAGCGGATCGAGGAGACCGCCGGGTTCTATCGAGGGCTTATGACGAGTGCCGGACAAAACACGACCGTAGAGGTCCGGCATATCCGCCGCGCGCCGGTCTGGGGCTACTACCGAATGGGGGCCACCGTGGTCGCCACCCTCTATCCGAGCGCTCTCGCTAGCGCCCCCGGTGTCCCGGCCATGGTCTTCGAGGATCGCGGCCAAACCGGTCAGTTCTTCGGAACGCAGTTCGAGCTGTGCTGGGACGAGACGACAACAAAGGAGCCGTGATCACCATGACGACGGCCGCGCATTCGAAAGCCTCGCTCGAAGTCTTCGCTGGAGACTTGGACACTCCAGCATACGAGCGAATGAGGACATCGCCGATGCTGTCGTGGGACATCGAAACCACGGGTCTCGACTGGCGCACGGACGAGCTCGCCACGATCCAAATCCACGACAGAGGATCGGTGGCCTTCGTTCAGCATCCCGACGAGCGGCCCGCGCGCCTACGAGCGCTGCTTGAGAGCTCGGAGACTCCGAAGCTGTTGCATCACGCGATGTTCGATCTGTGCTTCATGGCGTCGAAATGGGGGGCTCGCCCGGCGAACGTCGCCTGCACGAAGATCGCCGCGAAGCTGCTCCGATTGCCGTCGAGCGATCAGAGCCTCGCCCCACTGGTCAATCGCTACCTCGGTGTTGCCCTCGATAAGAGCCGACAGACCTCGGACTGGATGGCACCGTCGCTCTCCGACGAACAGATCGCCTATGCGGCGGGAGATGTCTGGTACCTCGAGGACTTGATGGCGTCCCTGCGCGACGAGCTAGAGGGTCACGGCCGCTGGACGCTAGCCGAGGCATGCTTCGCGCATCTTCCGACTCGCGTTGCGCTGGAGATAGGCGGTTTCGGCGACGTCTACGTCTACTGACTCGTCGCCCGGGTGCCGTAGAGAGCCACGGCGGTCGCCGGGGACGCCGCCGCTGCCACGCGAGCCGTGAAGCGAGGAGCTGCGCGCGCCGGATCTGATGAAACGGGGCACTCAGGGTCGCGGCTCTAGCAGTTGCACTCCGTCGTGGGTGCGGACGCGCGGGGGCGGGGAGTCGAGTGAGTCGAGCAGTCGGACGCGGTAGGCCTCGTTCATCCGGGACAGCTCGTCGGAGGTCAGCCAGGCGATCTCGGAGATTTCGCGGGGCGGGTGTGCTGTCTGGCCGATGATCGCGCAGCGGAAGACGAGCGCGACGATGCCGCGGCGCATGTTCTTGTAGACGCCCGTGAGCGCGACCGGCTCGACTTGGAGGCCGGTCTCTTCGGCAACTTCGCGAATGAGGCCTTGTTCGATTGACTCATCCAGCTCGAGGACGCCGCCGGGGGGTTCCCAGCGGCCGTTGTCGGCGCGGCGGATGGCAAGGAAGCGTCCTTGGTCGTCGATGATGGCGGCGGCGACGCTGACGGAGTGCTTCGGCGGTTGGTCGGGGGCGCTCACGTTGGCGGTAGGCTTGGAGTCGTCTAGACGAGTGTAGGTCGTGTGGCGTGAGTGTGGCGATCGATCCGACGAGTGACCGGCCGGTGTTCAAGCAGATCGCGGATCGGCTGCGCGCGGCGATCGAGAGCGGCGAGCTCGCGCCGGGCGCGCAGCTGCCCAGCGAGCAGGAACTGATCGAGGCGCACGGCGTGGCGCGGGGGACGATCCGCCAGGCCGTGAACTTGCTGCGCGGCGAGGGCCTGGTGCGGACGGAGCATGGGCGCGGGAGCTTCGTGCGCGATAGCCCGCCGGTGCGCCGCTTGGCGCACGACCGGTTCGCGCGCAGGCACCGCGAGCGGGGTCGGGCGGCGTATCTCGCCGAGCTGGAGGCCGAGGGTCGCGTGCCGCAGGTCGAGGTCATGGAGGTCGGGCGCGCGAAGGCGGCCGATGACGTGGCGGTGTGGCTGCAGCTTGCGATGGGCGCCGAGGTCCTGGTCCGGCGCCGGCGCTATCTGGCCGACGGTGAGCCGATGGAGCTGGCCACGTCCTATGTTCCGTGGGAGTTGGCCGAGGGCACGCAGATCGCTCAGCCCGACACCGGGCCGGGCGGTATCTACGCGCGACTGGAGGAGCAAGGGCATCCGCTCAAGCGCTTCTCCGAGGAGGTCACTGCCCGCATGCCCACGGTCGAGGAGGTCCGCGCGCTCCGCCTGCAGCCCGGCGTCCCGGTGTTCCGGGTCCTGCGCGTCGCCTACGACGCCGATGAGCGGCCGGTCGAGGCCTGCGACACGGTGATGGCGGCCGACCGCTACGTCCTCAGCTACGAGCTGCCGGCTCGCTGATGGGTTCTCACGCTGACAGCGCGGGCCTTGACAGGTCCGACTGAACCTTTAGTCTGCTACGCGTCTATACGACTAGTCGAGCGACTCGCCCCGTGCGTCTCCCAATCGATACGAGCCGGCTGAAGTTCCTGGTGGTGGCGCCGGCGGAGCCGCTGCGCCAGTACGAGGAGGCAAGTCCCGCGAGGCGTGGGCGCCGCGCACCGACGTCAATGGCGAGGTGCTGTGGCGCGTGCAGCTCGTTGCGCTTGGCGACGGCGAGGCGGAGATCATCCGCGTCGCGGTGCCGCGCGATCCGAAGGTTGCCCAGGGCGAGATGGTCGCGGTCGACGGGCTCACGGCGCAGGCGTGGGAGATGGACGGTCGCTCCGGGATGGCGTTCCGCTGCGTCGCGATCCACTCGGCGATCGGGCGCTCGTCGGGGTCGGGTGAGAAGGCAGCCGCGTGATGCCGATCGCGCGCATGTCCGTGTGCGTGAGCGAGGACGCCGCGCTGCGGCGTCACCGGTTCGTGAGCGCGGCGGGCGAGCCGGTGGCGTGGCTGAACGTCGGCGTGGCGGGCGAGCTGTGCGTGTACGGGTCGCCGGTGGCCATGCGACGGCTCGGCGAGGCCGCGGTCGGTTCGCTCGGCCGCGACCTACGCGCTGCGCTACCGGCTCATCTGGTGCGGCGCGATCGCTGGTACGTCGCGCGGGTCAACGGTCCCGTGACGGGTGAGCGATGAGTCTGCGAGCCGTCACCGACGGGTTCCTGGCCGACCGCGCAGCCGACGGTGACAACGGCGCGTTCGCCGAGCTCGCGCACCGCTACCGGCCGCTGATCCTGCACGTCACCCGCAGTGGCGAGCTGGGGTTGGAGGTCGACGACGCGCGCCAGGAGGCGCTGCTTGGGCTGTTTCAGGCATGCGTGAAACACGATCCCGCCCGCGGGCGGTTCGCCGGGCTCGCGAACCTGCGCGTGCGCTCCCAGGTCCGCAACGCCCGCATCGACGCGCGCCGACCCAACCGACGCATCCTCACCGAGGCCTACCGCGACGCGGACGAGCCGACGCGCCAACTCGCCGAGCGCGCCGTCGCGCCGGAGGGCTCAAACCCCGCCCTCGTGGTCGAGCTGCGCGACGAGCTGCGCGCGCACGCCGAACGCGCCCGCCGCAAGGCAGCGGCACCGCGCGGCGATCTGCGTCGGCGCTACAGCGACGAGCAGATCACCCAGGCGCTCAGGCTGATCGCCGCCGGCAAGACCATCAAGCAGGCCGCGCTGGCGGTCGGCGCCCCCGCCAATCGCGTCGCGCGCTGGGTCAGACAGACCGGCCAACCGCGGCCGGCCGGCCGGCGGCGCTACAGCCAAGCCGAGATCGACCGCGCGCTCGCGCGCGTCCACGCCGGCGCGTCACGGCGCGAGGCCGGCGCTGCCGTCGGCGCGACCAAAGCGACCGTCCTGCGCTGGCTGCGCAACGCCGCATGACCACGCACGCGCCTCTACCACCCGCTCTGGTGCCCAAGCTGCTCGGCGAGCTCGCCGCGCGCGCCGGCCGGCCGGACTTCGCGCGCTTTCAGGCGCAGCTGCGCTCCACGGGCTACTGCGCCCGCCCCATCCGCCTCGAGGGCCGGATCGAGACCTGCGACGGACACGGCCATCGGCGCGTGTGGTCGGCGGACAGCGAGCCCGACGGGATCCTCAGAAAGGCGTGCGGGAACCGCCGCGAGGCCGTCTGCCCGCCGTGCGCGGAGCGCTACCGCGGCGACGCCTACCAGCTCATCGCCGCCGGCCTCCGCGGCGGCAAGGGCATCCCGGACACCGTGATCGAGCACCCGGCCGTGTTCGTCACGCTCACCGCACCGAGCTTCGGACTCGTGCACACCCGACCGCTCGGGCCGGACGGCAGCCCGCGGCACTGCCGGCCTCGGCGCGATGCGCCGATCTGCGAGCACGGCGTGCGACTCTCCTGCGGGCGCGTGCATGCCGAGGACGACCCCTGCCTCGGGGAGCCGATCTGCCCGGACTGCTTCGACCACGTCGGCGCCGTGATCTGGAACAACGCACTCGGCGAGCTATGGCGCCGAACCATCCCCATCTACCTGCCCCGGACGATGGCGCACCTGACGGCGATGACGCAGGCGCGGCTGCTTGAGCTGGTGCGCGTCGCCTACGTCAAGGTCGCCGAGTACCAGCGCCGCGGACTCGTGCACCTGCACGCCGTCATCCGCCTCGACCGCGCCATGCCCAAGTACCGCGCGGACGATCTCCGGTCGCCGGACGGGCGCTTCACGATCGAGCTGCTCGAACGCGCGATCCGCGAAACCGTCCAGACCGTCTCGGCGCCGCTCCCCGACGAGCTCGGCGGCGGCCGCGTGCGCTGGGGCTCCGAGCTCGACGTCCGCCCGCTCGACCACGAGCAGCGGCGCGAGGTCGCCGGCTACCTGGCCAAGTACGCCACCAAGAGCACCGAACAGGCCGGTGGCGTCCTGCACCGCGTCACGGACTACGAGGTCGACCGGCTGCCGGTGCGCGAGCACGTCCGCTCCTACATGCGCGAGGCCTTCCGGCTCAACGCCCACCAGGCGCTCACGGACCGGCGGTTGGGGCCGTGTGCGCACACGCTCGGCTACCGCGGCCACTGCCTCACCAAGAGCCGCCGCTACTCCACCACGTTCAAAGCGCTGCGCGAGGCGCGTGAGCAACACGTCCACGAGCAGCTCCTCGCGCGCTCCCGCGACGCGACGCAACGCGCGCTCGCCGGCGCGACCGAGCGGATCGCGAGCTTCCGGTTCGTCGGCATGGGTCATCTCACAACCGCGGACGAGCTGCTGGCTCGCTCGGCGGCGGCGAGGGCGCGTGAGAACCGGCGGATCCTGCGTGAGGAGGCTGATGGGCGATCGGGAGAGAATGGCTAGGCGGGAGGAAGGTTCACGATGAGCGTCGGTGGACAAACGCGACCAACGACCGACGAAGCGGTGCTACGGCTGCTGCTGACGCGCCGGGAGGCGGCTACGGCGCTGGGCATGAGCTTGCGCCACTTCCAGCGGCATGTGCAGCCGCACCTGCGCTGCGTGTACTCGGGGCAGCTGCGGCTCTACCCGATCCGCGACGTCGCGCGCTGGGCGGAGGACGAGGCCTGTCGGCAGGGTCGGGCGGTGTAGGACGGGAGCGGCGTGCCGGGGCGCGACACGAGGACGAGGTTTCAAGGCGTGTTCGCGCGCCACCAAGAGGCGTGCCGGGTGACGGCCGGCGGTGCCCGGAGGACGTGCAACTGCACGCCGAGCTATTACGGCGTCGTGTGGGACCGCGTGGCCGCCAAGCCGCGGAAGACGCGCCGCTTCAAGCGCGTGACGGAGGCGCGCAACGCGCGCAACGACTTGGCGGAGGCGCTGCGACAGGGCGCGCTACCCGAGGCCGCGGGGCCGAAGCTCGCCGACGCGAGGACCAGGTTCGTCGCCGCGGCGCGCGAGGGCGTGGCGCTCAACAAGTGGGGCCGGCGGTACCGCCGCCGCGCGGTGCAGGATCTTGAGTCCGCGCTGCGCCAGGTGCCGGACCGGCTTGCGCGCCGGCGGCTCGGGGACGTGCGGCGCGGCGACCTGCAGCAGCTCGTCGACGAGCTGACGCGCAAGGGCATGTCGGGGTCGCGGGTCCGGAGCGTCGTCAACGCGTTGCGCTCGCTGTACCGCTGGGCGCAGGACCGCGAGCTGGTCGGCCACAACCCGGTCGAGCTCGTGCGGTTGCCGGCGATGGATGCCACACCGCGCGATCGGGTGGCAACGCCGGGCGAATTCGCAGCGCTGCTCGCGCCGCTGCCGGTCGAGGACGCGCTGCCCTACGCGCTCGCTGCGTACGGGACGGCGCGCCATCAGGAGATCCGGACGCTCGACTGGTCGCACGTCGATCTGAAGCTCGGCGCGATCGAGCTGGCGGCCGACGAGGAAGGGCGAAAGCCCGGCGGGTCCTGGCGTGTGGTGCCGCTGGTCAGGCCGCTGAGCGCGATGCTGCGGCGTGCATGGATCGCGCAGGGCCGGCCCACAACGGGGAAGGTCTGCCCGCCACGGCGCGAGAGCGGATCGGGGCTGCTCGAGGTGTCGCACTTGCAGAAGCGGGTGCGCAAGACGTGGACCGACCTGGCCCTGGAGCCGATCGGTCTGCACGAGTCGCGGCACACGGCGGCGACGTGGCTCGACCATGCCGGCGTTTCGCCCAAGGTCGCATCGACCCTGATGGGCCACAAGACGCCCGAGTATCAGCCGGGCGCCGCGACGATCACGTTGCGGCGATACACGCACACGCTGCCCGGCGAGCTGGAGCGGGCCCGCGATCTGCTCGACGCGTTCCTCGTCGAGCGCGCTGCGGGCAGGAAGGCGCAAGGGTGAGGGGCCGGCTTCTTTCCCCCAGGCTTTCCCTCCGTGCCGAGTTTGGCTCTACAGGCCGCGCGAGGGCGGGTCCCGGACCCCCTCGAAAACCGTTGTGGGCCTTTCGGTCCACCGAGGGTTCGAATCCCTCCCCCTCCGCTGATACGCGGGGTGGGCCGGTTCGCTGCCTCGCGAGGTCGCCGAGCAGCGGCTTCGCCAGGCTCTCGCCTTGGCCGATGGCACGCCGGAGGAGTTCGTGGGTGCGTTACTGCCGACGATGTTTTCCAAGGCGATGCCAGATGAGACGGTGGACGACTTCCGCGCCAGCATGCAGGCGTTCCATCCGCGCGGGTTTCGGGCCATGGCGCGGGCGTCCGCTGAGGACGTCCGCGATGTGCTGCCCGATATCGATGTCCCGACCTTACTGGTGTACGGCGACCGGGACGTGCGAGCGCCGCTGCCGGTCGCCGAGGCCCTGCAGGCGGCCATCTCCGGCTCGCAGCTCATTGTCCTGCCGGACGTCGGTCATATCTGCAACGTCGAAGCGCCCTGTGAGTTCAACGTGGCAGTCCGGGATTTCCTCCACGAGAGCCGCAGGTAGGTACGGGAGCGCCGTACACGCTGGGCAGGGAGCAGGACGGCCCGCCCAGTCGCGCCACGCTTGTGCTCCTCGAAGCGACTCGCTCAGTCTGGCGGGATGTTCTGGTTGAGGCCGAAGAAGTTCGTCGGGTCGTAGGCGCGCTTGAGCGCCTTGAGCCGCTCGTACTTGGCGTAGCCGTAGGCCTGCCTGATCCGCTTCTCGCCCTCGTCCATGAGGAAGTTGACGTAGACGCCGGTGTGGTGGGGGGCGAGTGCGGACCAGTAGGCGCGGGCCCATTCGCGCTCGGCTTCGAACGCTTCGGCCGTCTTGCTGTTGCCGTTGATGTTGAGGGTGAAGCCGGCCTGGCGGCCGTTGAAGGCCGTCGCGCGATCGTCCACTCGGGCGATGGCGCCTCCCATCTGCCACAGGCCGACGGTGGTGACCGGGGAGACGATGCGGTTGCCGTGCTCGACCATGACGTCGATCACGTCGTCCGTGAGCCCGGCGATGTCGCAGGCGCGGAAGTAGTAGTGCCAGCCGTGCGGGTAGGCGGCGTCGAACATCGACTGATGCTCGACGTAGGGCTTGGGCCGGCAGAGGTCGAGCGCCGGCGATCCGAAGCGCTTGAGTGGGTGCAGGACCTCCTCCCCGTCCTCGATCGCTCCTGCATAGCAGCAAGTGACGGCCACGATCAGCTTGCCGTGTAGCTCGGCGGGCACGAAGTCGACCGCCGGCGCCCGGCGCTGCATGACGATCGTCATCAGCTCGTCCGGCGCCTCGGCGATCCACTCGCGGTAGAAGCGCAGCAGAGCCGGCGCCTTCTTCATTGGCCAGTAGATGGGCCCGGCCAGGACCGCCGGTCGGATGGGGTGAAGGCGAAACTCGAACTCGGTGACGATCCCGAAGTTGCCGCCGCCGCCGCGCAGGCCCCAGAACAGCTCTGGGTTCTCCGTCTCGCTTGCCTTGACCGGTTTCCCTCCGGCGGTGACCAGGTCGACGGCGAGGAGCTGGTCGATCGTCAGCCCGTGCTTGCGATGCAGCCAGCCGATGCCGCCGCCGAGCGTCAGGCCGGCGACGCCGGTGTGGCTGACGAACCCGCCCGTGGTCGCCAGCCCGAGCGCCTGGGTCTCGCGGTCGAGCTCACCCCACAGCACGCCCGCCTGCACCCGCGCGGTGCGCGCCTTCGGGTCCACGCGGATGCCCTTCATCGGCTCCAGGTCGATGACGATGCCCCCGTCGCACACCGAGTGGCCGGGGTAGCTGTGTCCCCCACCGCGGACGGCGACCGGAAGGCCGGCGTCACGGGCGAACCGGATCGCCGCAATCACGTCGGCGACGCCGCGGCACCGCGCGATGAGCGCAGGTGACCGATCGATGGACCCGTTCCAGACCCTGCGGAGCTCGTCGTACGTCGGGTCGCCCGGTTGAACGAGCTCGCCCGCGAACGAGACGCGCAGCTCATCCACCGTGGTCTTGGTGGCAGCGATGGCAGTCATCGGCGCGCCCAGCACTGCAGCAGCGTGAATGTGGTGCCCCAGCGGCCCGGCTCCCCCAGCTCGGCCTCACCCTGGTCGCGGAGCTCCTGCAGCTCATCGGCGCTGACCAGCGCTAGCAGCCGCTCCTCCAGCGAGGTGGCGAACTGCAGCGGCAGGCGCAGATACCGATGGCCAGGGGGGAGGGCCACGATCTCGGCCCGGACGTTTCCTTCGATGCCGAACTCGCTCAGCAGGTGGAGGTGTATTCGGCCTGCCTGCCAGTCGCCGCCGCTGAGCCGAAACGCCTCTTCGATCAGCTCGATCAGCCGCTCCAGCGCGGGCGCGGTCGGATTGAAGTGCCAGGAGCCCGTGTCGGGGTCCTCGAGGACGATCGTCGCGCCGGGTCGCGCCAGGCGAAGGTAGGTCTCCACCTGCTCGTGGCCGCGCCCGAGCGGACAGATCTCGTAGCGGGCGTGCACGAGGTCGAACGAGTCGGGCTCGAGTTCGCTGGCGAAGAGGTCATCCCTGACCAGCCCGACGTTGCAAAGGCCCTCCTGGGTCACGAACCGGTTGGCGGCGGCGAGCATCGACTCGTCGATGTCGGTCCCGGTCACCTGTCCGTCGTGACCGACCCACTCGCTCAGCACCCGCAGCCAGCCGAGCACGCCGCAACCGACATCCAGCGCCCGGGCGCCGCGACCGTCGCCGATCTCACCGAGCAGCCGCCTGCCGCTTGGCTCCCAGACACGCGACTGGAGCTGGAGGCGTGCCAGCTCGGAGGCCTGGCCGGCCAGCAGGTACCCGGCGGAGCTGGCTTGCGCGGTCTTCTGCGTCGACATTTTCGGCGCTCCTCTCAGCCGTTGATCTCGGCGGCGAGTATCGGCGCGCGTCAGGCCGCCGTCTTCGCCTGATCAGGCCAACTTGGCGCCTGGCCTATCTAGGCCGTGCGCAGGACCTAAAGGAGCCTCAGCCTGTTCGCCTCGGCCACCGCGGCGGCCCGCGAGGAGCAACCCAGTCGGGCGTACGCGTTTTGAAGATGGCGGTGGACGGTGTGCTTGCTGAGCACCAGCCGCGCCGCAATTTCCACATCGGTGAGTCCCTCTGCGACCAGGCGAAGCACCTCGAGCTCACGAGTGGTGAGGAGCTGCTCGCCGGGCGCGGCGCGCCTGGCCACCGGACGAGCACCGAGACCCGCCACCAGGTCGCGCGCGCGCGCAGCCTCCCGAGAGGCCCCGAGGTCGTCGAGGCGCCTGACGGCCAGCGTCGCCTCGCGCACAGCGGCGTTGGTGCGACCGAGCGAGGCGAGGAGGCGCGCCAGCTCGATGCGAGCCCGGCCCAGCTCGAAGGCGGCGCCGCTGGCGGCGAACAGCTCCACGGCGTCCTCGAGCCGTGCGCGCGCCTGCTCCGCGTCGCCCGCGGCGGCCACGACCAGCCCCTCGGCCAGAGTCGCCGAGGCGTGCAGCGGGCGCGTTCCGACCCACGCCGCGATGGAGCGGAGCTCCTCGAGGTACGGCGTCGCCGCCTCCGCGTCGCCGGCGGTCGCCTTGGCCCTCACCATCAGCTCGACCGGTGTCGCGCGCAACGTCATGTTCTGCGTCGGTACGCGCCGAAGCACCGGCTCCAGCAGATCGGCCGCGGCGGAGGTGTCGCCCTGGTCGAGCGCGATCTCGGCCATCACCACGGGGGTGAGCGCATTGCCCGCGGCTCGGTCGAGCAGCTCCTGTGCCTCGGCCACGCGGCCCTGACGCCGACGCAGATCGGCGAGCCGCACCAAGGCCAGTCCGCTCCAGATGGGTCGCTCCGCGATCAGGTCTTCCGTCGCCCGCGTCAGCTCGCGCTCGGCTTCATCCCAGCGACCGAGCCAGGTCAGCACGGCGCCGTGGTGCGCCCGGCAGGCGCCCATGACGAAGTTGATCCTCATCCTGTGCCCGAACTCCGCAACCTTGCGGCACCACTCGGCCGCGCGCTCGTAGTCGCGCGCCCGCTCGCAGGCGTTGAGCAGCATGCAGCAGGTCCACCCCGCCGGGACGACCAGTTCGAACTCGCCCGCGAGGGCCGCCGCCGTGGCCTCGTCCAGGCAGCACATGCCGTCCGCTACTCGACCCTCGTTGACCAGCGCCACGCCCTCGACGCAGAGGGCGAACATCTCGAGTGCGACCACGCCGAAGCTGCGGCCCAGCTCACGCGCCTGAGCGGCGAACTCCTTCGCCCGGGCCGCATCGCCCTCCACAAGCGCCATATAACCGACCAGCGCGTCGAGCCAGCCGTGCTCCGGGCACTGCTCGAGCCCTTCCAAGAGGCGCGCCGCGCGCTGAAACCAGCCATTGGCGATCGCGCGCTCCCCGCGCAGGACGAGGTAGTCGTCGCCGAGCCAGACGGCGAGCATCGCCGCACGCCGCACGTCCCCCTGCCGCCGGCTGAGCCGATACGCACGCTCGCGCGCCTCGATGCAGACCGGCACGTCCTCGACCCACCACGCAGCCCAGCTCAAGCCCTCCAGCGCATCGACCGTTTCCTGCGCCTCGAGCTCCTCCTCGAAGATCGCCCGCGCCTCCCTCCAGGCCGCACGGGCCAGTGCGGCCTCACCCTCCTGGACCCGCTGTGCCGAGGAAGCGATCTCGGCCATGAGCGAACAGTAACCGCCAGGCTCTCCCCGCGGGCCGCCCGTCGCAGACATGGCCCGAGGCAACTGGGGATGAAGACTTCAGAGCCCGGCCCCCCACAGTGACTGCGGGGTCGCGCTCGCACTGACCGCTGCCGCGCTCAGTCTCGCACTCCGCTGAGAGTCATCCCCCCTCGTATTCCCCCGGGACGGAGACTCCAGTTGTGATGCGGCATGCGGCCGTTTCGGGGCGGGCTCGAAAACCGTTGTAGGCCTTTCGGCCCACCGAGGGTTCGAATCCCTCCCCCTCCGCTGGAGAACGGCGGCACCAGGGCGTAGTCGGCGGAGGCGCCGTCGCATCGAAGCCGGCGAGCGCGGTTGCGGGTTGGGGATCCGCTCGTGGCTGAGCCCGGGGGGGTCACTGCTGCGCGCAGGCGCACGGTGTTCATGTGTGGCTCGATCATCGTCTCCTCCGTTCCCGCTCACCGTCCGGCCGGCCGGCCAGCGCGACGAGTGCCTCGAGGAATGCCTCGTGCCGGTGGGCGAGCGGTGCGAAGTAGTCGGCGTCGGCGCGCTCGACGTCGTCGAGCGCGCGGCCGACGAGTTCGCGGCCGGCGGGCGTGAGGCCAAGCCGTCGGGCCCTGGTGTCGCTGGGGTCGGGGGTGCGCTCGACCAGGCCGCGCGTCTCGAGCTTTCGCAGCACCTGGCTCGTCATCATCCGATCGGTCCCGGCCTGTGCGGCGAGGCTCGCCTGGGTGGGCGGCTCGGGCTCGTGGTCCTCGAGCCACCACAGCGAGGCGAGCAGCACGAACTGTACGTGCGTGAGGTCGTGTGGCGCGAGCGCGGAGCGGATCCGCCGCTGCCAGGACAGCGTGGCGCGCCAGAGCAGGAAGCCGGGGCTTCGCTCCGGCGCGCCGAACCGCGTGCGTGGCCTGCGCGGGGCTATCGGGAGCCCTCCTTCGCGAGGGCGACGAGCGAGGCGATCGTGTCGGGGAAGTCGGCTGTGATCGCCGCGCCGATCTCCTTCGCCTGCTCCTCGGGTCCGTCGATCTCCGCCGCATAGGTGATCCGCACTCGGCCCCGCCCGAGCGGTTCCAGGAGATGCGAGACGCGCACCACGAGCTCGCCGACCGGCGTCTCGTCGACGAACTCGCGCCCGGGCTCGACTTTCACGAGCCGATAGTGCAACGGCTCCTGGCCCTTGAACTTCATCGCGCCGGTCGTGCCGGGCGCAAACGGGCCGTCGCGGGTCACCCACTCTGCCTGGGCGTCCCAGAGCGGCCAGGTCGCGACGTCCTAGTACAGCGACCAGACCGCCTCGGGGCTGGCATCCGCCTCGATCGTGGCCGTCGAGCAGGGCCCGAGCCTCCTCCCAGTCGCCTGCCTCGATGACTGGCGACGTGCGGATCAGCGCGCGATGCCCTCGAGCCACTGCGGATCGGCGAGCGCCCGCAGCCGCACGAGCACCTTCCCGCCGGATCGGCCCACCGGCTCGTCCGGGGCGGCGACGAACCGCCAGTGCGGCCGCGACCCGCCCCGGGGCCAAACTGGCGGGTGAGATCGCGCGCGTCCATCAGCGGCGCATCGGCTGGCGCAGGACCGTCTTGAGCTTCTCCGGTGCCGACCCGTCTCGGGTCGCCCAGATAGATCTCGTGGTGCTTGCCGGCGCGCTCGCAGCCCCGCGCGGCGATGAACTCATGGAGCGCGGCGATCGTCGGTCCTTCCGCGCTGTAGGGGCCGACGTGCAGCACCTGGGCGGCGAGGCCCTCCGCGAAGCGCTCCAGCCGCAGCCGCTCCAACGCCGCCGATGGCGTCTTCGCGGCCGCACTGGCGCGCCCCTGCTCGACGACCTCGAGACTCACCTGATCGGGCTGCATGATCATCATCGTCCAGTCCCAGGCGGACTTGTCCTCGACCGAGAACGTCGTCATGTCGGGCACCCACCAGAGCCCTTCCAGCGGCATCACGCCGTAGTCGATGACGCCGGCGCGCTTGAGCGCGAACCGGGCGGCGTAGGAGACCGAGAACAGCGCCGACACCGCCTCGCCGTACGCGCTCGACGTGTTCGGATCGCCGTGTCCGTCGATCATCAGAAACGCCAGCTCGGGCACCTCGACGACGATGGGCGTGCGCGTGGGCGTGTAGAGCCCGCGCAGCTCGCGCTTGAAGTCGACCTTCGTCGTCGCCATGCGGCCTCCTCACAGGTCGTAGTGACAAGCCTACGGCGGCCGGTCGCCCCGTCGCATCCGCAGCCGCTACGTCGCCCGCCCCGATCCTGCTCCGCTTGGAGCTCGCCCACCCGATCGCGCACCAACGGAAACTCCGTCCTGACGTGCTCGTCCAGCGCCGCGCCAACGACCGCGAGAACACCAGCCGCCACAGCGGATCCGGCTCGACGGACCCCGCATGATGCTGCGGACCTCTCGTTCCCAGTGCGGTAGTTGCTACGGATTCACTGGTCACCGCCGGGGGTAAATCATGCTCAGCGTCAGCCGGGTGGCGGAATCCCTGCCCCATTCGGACCGCCCCCGGGGAATCTTCGAGGGAGAAGGTGTTGATGGAAGCAGGCACAACACCCAACGCGCCGGGTCCCGCGGCGAGGCCGGCTGAGCCGGCCGGCGGGTGGACGCCGGCCGACCCCGGCCCGCTCGGGCTGGCGGCTTTCGCGCTCACGACGTTCGTCTTGAGCATGTTCAACTCCGGTCTTGTCTCCGAGCCCGGCGAGCCGATCGTGTACGGCGTCGCGCTCGCGTACGGCGGGATCGCCCAGGTCCTCGCCGGCATGTGGGAGTTTCGGACCGGCAACACGTTCGGCGCTGTGGCGTTCACGTCCTACGGCGCCTTCTGGCTGTCGTTCTGGGCCTGGAGGGAGTTCGACCGCCCGATCGTGCGGGAGGAGGGCGCCGCGGCGGACGTCTTGAATGCGGGCTCGCTTTACCTGTTCGCATGGGGGATCTTCACCCTCTACATGCTGGTTGCGACGTTTCGCATCAATGGGATGCTCGTCGTCGTCTTCACGCTGCTCACGATCACGTTCTTCCTGCTCGCCATCGGTGACTCCGGCGGCGATCGCAACGAGGACATCCACAAGGCGGGCGGCTACTTCGGGCTTGCCACGGCGGTGGCCGCGTGGTACGGATCGTTCGCGGGGGTGGCGAATTCCACCTTCGGGAGAGTCATCCTGCCGGTCTTGCCACTGCGCCGCTGACGCGTCCAGCCGGACGCTCCGCGGGAGCGTCGGTCGCGCCGGCCGGCCGCGAGGAGTACCTCGGGGCCCGGCCGGCGCGGACGCTCGTGACCGGTCGGGGTCCGTGTCGTCCCAGGCGACCGTCACGGGTCGTCCTCGGTGCACGACGAGGCGCGCCGGGGAGAAGGCGACGGCGCGGAGCACGACGGTGGCCGGTCGTGGCGGCGACGTCGCCGGCATCCCGGGGCCGGCGCCACGGCGGCGACGAGTCACACCGCGGGCCGTCGCGATCCCCGTGACACGTCGCCTGAGGGCTCGAGCGCAGCGCCGGCGCCTGCGGATCACCGGCCGGCGCATCGAAGCTCGCCCGTCGACCACCGCGCCCGCAATAGGATGCTCGTGGGATGGGGCTGGAGCCCGAGGACTTCTCGATCGCCACCGAGGACGAGGGCGGGCGCCTGCTCGTCGTGGTTCGCGGCGAGCTCGACCTGGCGACCGCGCCCGACCTCGAGGCGGTCGTCATGCGGGCGCTCGAGGCGGGCGGCCGCGTGCTCCTCGATCTCCACGCGCTCGAGTTCATGGACTCGAGCGGCGTACGGGTCCTCGTCGCTGCCCACGCGCGGGCAGAGCGCGACGGCGAGCGCTTCGCGATCGTCCGGCCGGCGGCCGACTCCGAGGTTGCCCGCATCATCGAGGTCTCGGGCCTCGACGGCCAGCTGCGGCTCGTGGACGACGCCGGCGCGTTCTAGCTGGCGCTACCGTCCGGCGATGCCCACGAGCACGTCTGCCGTCTTCGACCCTGCCACCCTCGAGCGCTTCGCCGACCTCACGGTCGGCTTCGCCGCCAACGTGCAGCGCGGACAGGTCGTCGCCATCGGGGCGGAGCTCGGCAAGGAGGCGATGGTGCGGGCGCTGTCGGCGAGCGCCTACCGCCACGGCGCGAGGTTCGTCGACGTCGCCTACTTCGACATGCACGTCAAGCGGGCCCGGATCGAGCACGCCGAGGAGGAGACGCTCGACTTCGTCCCCTCCTGGTACGGCGAGCGCGTGCTCGAGCTCGGGCGCCAGCACTGCGCTCGCATCGGGCTCGCCGGCCCGGCGACCCCGGGCCTGCTCGACGACCTCGACCCGCGGCGCGCCGGCCGCGATCAGCTGCCGTTCGTCCGCGAGGCCGGGATCGTCGTGAACGAGCGCACGACGAACTGGACGATCGTGCCCTTCCCGACGGCCGGCTGGGCGCGCCAGGTCCATCCCGACCTCTCCGAGGAGGACGCGATCGCCCGGCTCGCCGAGCAGATCCTCCACGTCTGCCGCCTCGACGAGGACGACCCGGTGGCTGCGTGGCGCGAGCGGGCGCAGACGCTCGTCGACGTCGCGGGACGCGTGACCGCCCAGCGCTTCGATGCGCTGCGCTTCCGCGGCCCGGGGACCGACGTGAGCGTCGGCCTGCTGCCCACGACACGGTTCATGGCCGCCCGCTTCGAGACCGTCGACGGCGTCGAGCACATGCCCAACCTGCCCTCGGAGGAGATCTTCGGCGCGCCCGACCCGCAGCGCACCGACGGCGTCGTGCGCACGACGAAGCCGCTGGTAATCGGCGGCTCGATCGTCAGGGGGCTCGAGGTCGAGTTCCGCGAGGGCCGCGCGGTGCGCATCGACGCCGACGAGGGCGCCGACGTGCTCCGCGGCTACGTCGCCCGCGACGAGGGCGCCGGGCGCCTCGGCGAGGTCGCGCTCGTGGACGGCGACGGGCGGATCGGGCGCCTGGACACCGTCTTCTTCGACACGCTCCTCGACGAGAACGCCGCCTCGCACATCGCCCTCGGCGAGAGCTACGAGTTCACCGCCGGCGAGGAGGACCGCGAGCGGCTGAACCACTCGAGCATCCACGTCGACTTCATGATCGGGGGCGACGACGTCGACGTCGCGGGCGTGCGGGCGGACGGCGGCGAGGCGCCGGTGCTGCGCGGCGGCACCTGGCAGCTCTGACGAGCGGCTACCCTTGCGCTCCCCCGGAGAGGTGCCGGAGCGGTTGAACGGGCGCGACTGGAAATCGCGTAACGGGGGTCAACCTCGTTCGAGGGTTCGAATCCCTCCCTCTCCGCTCGACGCCGCGCGGCCAAGACGCTGCCTGGCGGGCGATTCCCCGCCCCGCAATCTGCCGCCGCGTCACGGCGTGACCGCTGCCAGGCGAGCCAGCAGCTCCTCGCGGGGCGGGCCCGGCGGCGAGGGCTGACGTGCGGCAAGCTCGCCCAGGATCGTCTCGATCCGGTCGTGCAGCGCCTCGTCCTCGTCGAAGACGGCGGTGCGGTCGAGCAGACCGATCCGACGGATGGTGCGCCGCAGGACGGCGTCGTCATGAGGTGCGGCGGCCAGGGCGCCCACGAACGAGAAGAGCGGATAGCAGCCGTCGCGTCGGGCGATCTGAAGCGGCTCGCCCATCCAGCGCAGGGCGCGCGCCGCGTCCATCGCGCAGGCGAGCGCGTGGCGCTCGCGAGCCTCGGGACCGGCGTGCGCCCGGTAGCGCTCCACGATCGCGTCCACGTCGGGTGCCTCGTCACTGGCGTCGGCCAGCGCCTGCGCGTGGGCAAGCGAAAACGAAAGGCCGTACGCGAAGGCGGGATCGGTGTGACAGAAGGCGTCTCCGGCCGCGACGATCCCCGACACCAGCGGGTCGCCGGTTCGGTCGACGTTCATGAGCCCGCCCATCGGCATGACGTCGGTCATCGGCCGGGCGTAGTCGGGCGCGGTCATGACGTCAAGCGGCGTGATCGCGGCGCAGGCCGCCCGCCACGCCTGCTCGTGGCGCAGCGCGCGCAGCGCGCGGTCGGTCGCCGGGGCGAGCAGGATCACGGCGAACGTCCGGTTGTCGCCGCGGAAGGTGTTGAAGCCCATGTACCCGAGGTCACCGCGCGGGTTGAGGATCGGCGCGTCGAGGTGCTCGACGCCCTCGGCGAGCTCGAAGTAGCGGCAGTAGTAGATGGCTCCGGAATCGGTCGGTTCGCCGGCCGCCCGCGGCCACCCCGGTGGGCATCGGTAGCGACCGAGGGCGTCGACGACGACGTCGCCGCATACGGGATCGCCTTCGTCCACGGCAACGCCCGTGATACGGGGCGCTCCCTTCTCGCTCGCCGCCGACCCCGTCACCCGGACGCCGGCTCGTATCTCGACCGCCGCCTCGGCCGCCGCCGCGCGCCGCAGCGCCCACTCGATGATCGGCCGCCGGACCCACAGATAGACGAGGTCCTCGTCACCGGGCTGCCGGGGTCCGTGGAGCTTGCGCGCCAGGTCTTGCGGGTCGGCCCCGGCGTCCACGAGCGTGTCCAGTACGTCGGGAGCCCAATCCGACAGCAAGCGGCGACCGCGCGGCAGGAACGCGTGTGGCTGAAAGTAATGGGGGATTCCCCGGCGCTCGACGTCGAAGGCGCTGTGGGGCGACCCGTCGGGATCGACGAGATCACGTTCGAGGACGATCGCCTCGTGGCCCGCTCGGGCGACGGCGAGCGAAGCCGCGAGTCCCGCGACCCCGCCTCCGGCGACGACGAACCTCATGTGCCCAAGCTATCCCGGCGCGGCGCAGTGGGAACGGGCTCCCGCTACGCGACGGGCTCGGGCGCTCGCCGTGTGTGGATCGCGCCGCGCAGGCGCAGGCCCTCGCGCACGAGCAGCGCGCCCGCGACCGGAACCGTCATCGGCAGCGTGTCGGTGACGTAGAAGAGCAGCGTGAAGCCCTCCGCGAGCGCGAATGTCAGCAGCGCGACGGGCCACTGCCGCACGCGCTCGGCGGCCAGGACGCCGCCGAGCACGCCGGCCACGAAGAGGTCGCCGTAGCCGAGGTTCGCCGGGCCGAGGTGCTCGAACTGCAGCTGGGGGAGCCCGGGCGCGGGCACGGCCGCGTTGAGGACGGCGTTGGGCTGCTCCAGGCCGTTGGAGAAGACGAGCACGGCGTCGATCAGTGCCATCGCGACGATGCCCGCCTTGAGCCACCCGAGCGGCGCGACGCCCGCGAGCAGCCGGCCGAGCGTGACGCAGCTGAGCGCCGTGAGCGCGAGCGCGGCGCCGTCGCCGAGCAGCGTCCGCTGGTCGCCCCACGCGAGCGCCAGCAGCGGGGCGGCCAGCAGCGCGAGCGGCGGGCGCGCCCCGCGCATCGCCCAGCCAAGGGCGAGCGCCGCGCCGGGCGGGACGAGGACGAGGGCGAGCCAGGTCAGCCCGTCGGCGACGTCGGGCAGAAGGGCGATCGCGGCCACCACCACGCCGATCGAGAGCGGCAGCACGAGCGCCCAGCGCGGCGTGGCGAAGCGCCGCGCCCAGCGCGGCAGGCCGGCGGCGGGCAGTACGACGAGGAGCCCCTGCGCGGCCAGCAGGACGACGTTGTGGCGCGCGAACTCCCAGGTCACCGAACCGGGATGCCGCTGACGAGCTCGCGGTCGTGGGCGTAGCTGAGCAGCCGCTGCGCCTGCTCGCGGGTGACCCAGCGCAGCGCGTCGATCTCGGGCGAGGGCTCGAAGCCGCCGTCCTCGCCCGGCGTCATCCGCCAGTAGCGCACGACCTTCGGCCGGCCCTTCGAGTCCCGGTAGCGGATCGGGTCGAGCTCGGCGCCGAGCGTGCAGCGCAGCCCGGTCTCCTCGCGCACCTCGCGCAGCGCGGCCGCTTCGAAGGACTCGCCGCGCTCGAGCTTGCCCTTGGGCAGCGACCAGTCGTCGTACTTGGGGCGGTGGACGACCGCGATGCGCCCGTCGCGCTCGACGACCCCGCCCGCGGCGCGCACCTCGTCGGCCATTCGACGAGGCTAGACGACCGCGGACCGGCCCACTGCGGCTACGGTGCCCCGAGCGCCACGTCGCGCGCGCGGGCCTCGAGCCCTTCGCGCCCGACCGCTTCGACGCCGCGAGCGCGGATGGGAGGGGGGCCGGCGCCCCCACGCCGGCCCCTCCTCCTCGCCGACCGGGACGCTGAGTCCCTGTCGCCCCCCGGGCCACAGGCGCGGCCTGCGGTCCACGGTCGTGATGCGGCCCAAGAAGGGTGATCGGCAGCACGGGCGTGATCCTGCACCCCGAGTGGACGAATGGACGATGCGTCGTGCCGGCGCGATGCTCGCTCGCGCCGGCCGAGATTCGAGCCGGGCGCGCTGCCCGCGGATCGCCATGATTGGGCGGTGCTGCCACCCGCCTACTTCGACATCGCCACGGTCCTCGGGCTCGTCGCCGCGATCGCGGCCCTCGCCGCCGACGCGCTCGGCCTCGGCCTGGCGCTCCTCGCGCTGAGCGCGGTGGCCGCCGTCGGCGCGAAGCGCTCGCAGCGCGAGCGGCGCTGAACGGCCTGAGAGGGTTCGCGCATGCGCGACGTCGAGACGCTCGTGGCCGGCCTGACGCTGGCGGAGAAGACGGCCCTGACCGCCGGGCAGGACATGTGGAGCACGGCCGCCGTCACGGGCGTCCCGCCCGTGCGCATGACCGACGGTCCGAACGGCGCGCGTGGCTCGTCGGTGCTCGGCGCGGGCGAGGCGACCGCCGTCTGCGTGCCGTGCGGCTCGGCGCTCGGGGCGACCTGGGATCCCGAGCTCGTCGAGCGGGTCGGGGCGCTGCTCGGCGAGGAGGCGCGCACGAAGGCCTGCCGCGTGCTCCTGGCGCCGACGGTCAACCTCCACCGCTCGCCGCTCGCAGGTCGCACCTTCGAGGGCTTCTCGGAGGATCCGCTGCTCGCGGGGCGGGCGGCCGCGGCGTACGTGCGGGGGGTCCAGGGCGAGGGGGTCATCGCGACCGTCAAGCACCTCGCCGGCAACGAGACCGAGTTCGAGCGCTACACGATCGACTCGGTGATCGACGAGCGCGCGTTGCGCGAGCTCTACCTCGTCCCCTTCGAGCTCGCCGTGGCCGAGGGCGGGGCGCTGGCGGTGATGACCGCCTACAACCGTCTCAACGGCCGCTACTGCGCCGAGGACGAGGACCTGCTCAGCGGGATCCTGCGCGGCGAGTGGGGCTTCGAGGGCTTCGTCATGACCGACTGGTTCGCGCTCGCCTCGACCGAGGCGTCCCCGCGCGCGGGCCTCGACCTCGAGATGCCGGGGCCGGGGCGCGCGCTCGGGGGCGCGCTCGCGCGGGCCGTGAGCGCGGGCGTCGTCGACGAGGCGCTCGTCGACGCCCAGGCGACGCGGCTGCTGCGCACGCTCGACCGCGTCGGCGCGCTCGACGACGACGCGCCGGCGCCCGAGCGCTCGGTCGACCGCCCCGAGCATCGGGACGTCGCCCGCGAGGCGGCGACCGAGGCGATGGTCCTGCTGCGCAACGACGGGCTCCTGCCGCTCGACGCGTCGGCCCTGCGCACCCTCGCCGTCGTGGGCCCCAACGCCGACCGCGCGCAGATCATGGGCGGCGGCTCGGCGTTCCTGCGCCCGCACCGCCGCGTCACGCCGCTCGACGCGCTGCGCGCGCGCCTCGGCGACGGCGTGCAGCTGCGCCACGAGCGTGGCTGCGACATCGACCGCACGGCGCCGGCCCTCGAAGCCGCGTTCGCGATCGAGCTGCACGCCGGCCCCGCGCTCGTCGGCGCACCGGTCGCCCGCGCGCGCCGCGGCGACGGGCTGCTGCTCTTCTTCGGCGAGCCGGCGCCCGGCCTGTCCGCCGACGACTTCTCGTTCCGCGCCCGCGCACGATTCACGCCGGCCGAGTCCGGGCTCCACGCCGTCGCCATCGCCCAAGCCGGGCGCGCGCGCGTGCTCGTCGACGGCGTCGAGGTCGTCGAGGGCTTCAGCGACCCGCCGCCGCGCGGCGACCAGCTCATCGGCATGGCCTCCGAGGAGATCGCCGGGACGGTCGAGCTCGAGGCCGGCCGCGAGGCCGAGGTCGTCGTCGAATACTCCTGCGAGGGGGCGCCGTCGGCGCTGCGCGGCGTCAGGGTCGGCGTGCGCGCGCCCGCGGCGCCCGATCTCCTCGAGCGCGCGGTCGCCGCGGCGGCGGCGAGCGACGCGGCCGTCGTGGTCGTCGGCACCAACGCCGACTGGGAGTCCGAGGGCGTCGACCGGGCCACGATCGACCTGCCCGGCGCGCAGGACGAGCTCGTGCGCCGGGTCCTGGCGGCCAACCCGCGGACGGTGGTCGTCCTCAACGCGGGCGCGCCGGTGACCCTCGACTGGGCCGACGACGCGCCGGCGCTGCTGATGGCGTGGCTCGGCGGCCAGGAGATGGCCGATGCCCTCGCCGCCGTTCTCACGGGCGACGCGGAGCCCGGCGGGCGGCTGCCGACGACGTTCCCGCGGCGCGTCGAGCAGACGCCGGCCTTCGGCGCGTTCCCCGGCGAGAACGGGACGACGCGCTACGCCGAGGGCGTGCTGATGGGCTACCGCTGGTTTCAGGCGCGGCGGCTGCCCGTGCGCTTCGGCTTCGGGCACGGGCTCTCGTACACCGCGTTCGCGCTCGGCGAGCCGCGCGTGCAGGCCGGCGAGATCGCCGCCGGCGACGACGTGGCGGTCGAGGTCGACGTGACGAACACCGGCGCCCGGGCCGGCTCGGAGGTCGTCCAGCTCTACGTCGCGCCGCCGCCGGGTCCGCTCGTGCGCCCGCCCAGGGAGCTCAAGGCCTTCGCAAAGGTGCGCCTGGAGCCGGGGGCGAGCGCGACCGTGCGCCTCGAGCTCGGCGCGCGCGCGTTCGCGTGCTGGGATCCCGGCGACCGCGACTGGCCCGAGCTCGCGGCGCGCCTCGGCTCCTCGCCGATGGCCGGCTACGGCGCCGGGCGCCGCACGGAGCCGGGCTGGCGCATCGATCCGGGCCGCTACGAGCTCCACGTCGGGCGTTCGTGCGCCGCGATCGACCACGTCGCCGCCGTACGCATCGTCGGCTGAGCGCCGGCCCTCCGAGCCGACGGTGCGTTGTCGCGAACGGCGCCGAAGCGCTCCTGGACGCCGCCGCCGAGCGCCTCGGCCACCCCGGGGCGGCGCGCCTCGCGATCGCGGGCCGCCCCGAGGCGGTCGTGCTCGAGGTCGCTCGCGACGCCGACCTGCTCGTGGTCGCGCGCGACACCCGTGATCCCGGGCCGCGCTCGCTCGGCCACGCGACGCGGTTCGTCGTCGATCACGCGCCGTGCGCGCTCCTGCTCGCCTGGCCCGGCGGCGGGCCCTCGCGTGCCGCGCCGCCGCCACCGCCACCGCACCCGCCACCGCCCCCGCGCTGAGCCGCCGCGTGGGGCAGGATGTGCCGATGACCGCTGCCCCGCAACTCGCCGCGCCCGTCGCCGTCCGGCGGCTCGGCCTCGTCGTGCACCCCCGCCGGGACCTCGACGGCGCGCTCGCCACGGTCCGCGCCTGGGCGGAGCGCCGCGACGTCGTCGTCGGACAGCTCGAGCTGGCGGGGCAGAGCCGCCGCGTCGCGGAGCCGATCGACCCCGCGACGTGCGACCTCGTGCTGGCGCTCGGGGGCGACGGCACGGCCTTGGCTGCGCTCCGCGCCGCGGCCACCGCGTCGCGGCGACCCGTGCTCGCGATCGCGTGCGGGAGCATCGGAGCGCTCACCTCGGTGACCGCCGACCGGCTCGGCTGGGCCCTCGAGCAGGTCCGCGAGGGCCGCTGGACGCCGGTCCCGCTGCCCGCGCTCGAGGCGAGCGCCGACGGCAGTACGCTCGCGGTCGTCCTGAACGATTTCGTCGTCGCGCGCGCCGGCGGCGGCCAGGTCGTGACCGCGATCACGGCCGACGGTGTCCTCTACGCCCGCGTCGCGGGCGACGGCGTCGTCGCCGCCACGCCGCACGGCTCGAGCGCGTACAGCATGGCGGCGGGCGGGCCGCTGCTCGCGCCGGGCGCCGACGGCTTCGTCGTTACCGCGCTCGCGGCGCACGGCGGCTCGTGCCCGCCGCTCGTCCTCGGCGCGTCGAGCCGCCTCGAGCTCGCGATCGCCGGCGGCTATGGCGGGATGCGCTTCGAGCTCGACGGCCAGCCGAGCACGCTGCACGCCGAGCGGGTCGAGCTGCGCCTGCGCCCGGGCTACGCCACCAGCGTCGAGCTCGCGGGCGAGGAGTCGCTTCTCACCGGCCTGCGTCGCCGCGGCCTCCTCCTCGACAGCCCCCGGGTGAGCATGCGCGACGGCCGCGAGCGCGACGGCCGGTAGGACGAGCGACCAGCGAATCGCGTCGAGGGCTGGCCGTGGGCGAGTCGCCGGGCTAGGGTCGCAGTGATCCCGATCGAGGAGGCGTACATGCTCTGCGCGTTGACCGTCCGGCAGCTCAAGGAGGGCACCTTCGAGCGGTTCGCGGAGGCCTTTCGCCCCTCGGAGTCCGAGGCTCCGCCGTCCGGCTGGGTGCGGTTCAACATGATCCGCGACACCTCTGATCACGACCGCGTGGTGACCTTCGGGTTCTTCGACGGCACGCTCGAGGAGCTCGAGCGCAACCAGGCCGAGCACGGCTACGACCAGCGGCGGCGCGCGGCGGACGAGTTCGTCGACGACGTCCTCGTCAACGGCGTGTTCGATGTCATCGTCGACATGAGGGTCGACTGAGGATCGCGTCAGGAGAACCCGAGCGATCCTCCTGGCTCAATCGCCGTTGTGCGCGCCCGCGAGCGCGTGTGCGCCGTGCCCGACCCGCGTGACCGCCTCGCTGTACATCGCCATCTCCCGGCCGACCCCGTCCCCGGTCACCGCGGCGACGACGCCGAGGTTCTCGACGATCAGGCTGGCATCGATCATCGCGCGCCGGAACTCCTCGTCGTTGGGCAGCGCTGCGCACTGGGCCTCGCTGCCGTAGACCATGAAGAACCCGCCGAGGTCACCGCCGTGCGGATCGAGCAATGAGACGTCCATGCCGTCGATCCGCCCATCCGAGCGCATCCGCCCGAGCATCTCGACGAACGCGTTGAAGATCTCGACGGCCCGCTCCTCGCGACCCCGAACGGGCACCCCGAAGCCGATGAACACGGCACGATCGGCCATGATGACTCCCCTCTCTGTCGCTGAGAACCGAACGTCGCAGAACGGCGTGGGCCACGCAAGTCCCGGCACGCTGCGGCGGTCGTCCGGCGCGCGCGGACGTTCGCGCCGGCGCGACCCAGCGGCGATGATGCGCCGCGACGATGCTCGCCGCGCCCGCGCTCGCTTCGCTCCCGTTGGCCGCCGTGAACGGCGGCGGGCTGTTCTCGGGCGCGCAGGACACGCGTCCGGACGACGGCGTCACGCTCACGATCGACACCCGCTCGTTCCTCGTCGTCGTGGCGGCCTCCGCGCTCGCGTCCCTGCTCGCGATCCTCGTCGGGCGTCGCGTCGCCGTGCCCGTCGTCGTCGTCGAGCTGCTGCTCGGGATCGCCGTCGGGCCCGACGTCCTCGGGCTCGTCGACCCCGACGACTTCATCTCGTTCTTCGCGAACCTCGGCCTGGGGATGCTCTTCTTCTTCGCGGGCTACGAGATCGACTTCGCGCGGATTCGCGGCGCGCCGGTGAAGCTCGCGGCGATCGGCTGGGTGATGTCGCTCGCGCTGGCCTACGGCCTCGGGGGCCTGCTCGCGCTGGCGGGCGTCGTCGTCTCGCTCGTCTTCACGGGCTCGGCCCTCCTGACCACGTCGCTGGGGACGCTGATCCCGATCATGGGCGACACGGGCGTCCTGCGCACGCGCTTCGGGGCGTTCGCGCTGGCCGCGGGGGCGGTCGGCGAGTTCGGGCCGATCATGCTCGTGACGCTGCTGCTCTCGACGACGCGGCCGGTCTCGACGTCGCTCATCCTCATCCTCTTCGTCGTCCTCGCCGTGGCCACGGCGCTGATCGGCGTGCGCTGGGTGCACCACGGCTGGGATGCCGTCGAGCGCGCGCTCGAGGCGAGCGGCCAGCTCGCGGTGCGCATCTGGGTGCTCGTGACGTTCGCGCTCGTCGCGCTCGCGGCCTCGCTCGGCCTCGACCTCCTGCTCGGCGGCTTCGCGGCGGGCATCGCAACCCGCGTCGCGCTCGGCGAGCGCGAGGTCCACTGGTTCGAGTCGAAGCTGACCGCGGTCGGCTACGGCTTCTTCATCCCGTTCTTCTTCGTCGTCAGCGGGGTCAAGTTCGACCTCGTCTCCCTCGGCGAGCTCGGTGCGCTCGCGAAGCTGCCGCTCTTCCTGGCGCTCTTCCTCGTCGTTCGCGGGGTCCCGGCGCTCGTGCTCTACCGCGCGGTCCTCGACGCCCGCGAGCGCCTCGCGCTCGCGCTGCTCTCGGCCACCGAGCTGCCGCTCGTCGTCGCGATCACGACGCTCGCCCTCGAGCGCGGCCACATGCGCTCCTCGACCGCTGCGGCGCTCGTCGGGGCGGCGATCGTCTCGACCGCGTGCTTCCCCCTGCTCGCGCTGCGCATGCGCGAGCGGCGCCCCGGCTACGAGGGCGGCGGCAGGTGGGGCAGGCTCGGCTCGAGCTCACGCAGCGAGGCGAAGGCGGGCGCGAGCGTCGCGAAGAGCGCCGAGAAGACGGGCTCGAGCCCGGCGTAGACGGCGCCGGCGCCGGGATCGGGCTCGAGCACCTCGCCGATCGCCACGAGCTCGGCCGCCTCGTCGATGCTCTCGAGGATCCCGAGCGCCTCCAGGCCCAGCAGCGCGGCGCCCAGCGCGGAGCCCTCGGTCTCGGCGGCGAAGCCGACCGGCATTCCGAGCGCGTCGGTGAGCATCTGCTTCCACAGCGCGCTGCGGGCGAAGCCGCCGGTGGCGCGGACCTCGCGGACGTCGTTGCCGGCCTCGCGCACCGAGCGCAGCACGAGCGTCATCTGCAGGCACACGCCCTCGAGCGCGGCGCGGACGAGGTGCTCGCGACGGTGGTGGTGGGTGAGGCCGACGTAGGCGCCGCGCGGGAGCGCGCTCCAGTGCGGCGCGCGCTCGGAGAAGAGGTACGGGAGCATCAGCAGCCCGCCCGCCCCGGCGGGCGCCTGCGCGGCGAGCTCGAGCAGCGCGTCCTCGGGCTCCTCGCCGAGGTCGGGCGCGAGCGCCGCGCCCGTCCACCGCAGCACGACGCCGCCGTTGTTGAGCGCGCCGCCGACGACCCAGCGGCCCGGAACGAGCGCGTAGCAGAAGACCTGCCCCTGCGGGTCGACCGCCGGGCGCTCGACCATCACGCGCAGCGCCGCACTCGTGCCGATCGAGCAGGCCGCGACGCCCGGGCGCACGGCGCCCAGCCCGAGGTTGGCCAGCGGGCCGTCGCCGGCCCCGGCCACGACGGCGGTGCCGCGCGGCAGGCCCGTCTCGCGCGCCGCGCGGGCCGTGAGCCCGTCGAGCACCCGGGTGGTGGGCACGAGCTCCGCCAGCGCGGAGCGCTGCACGCCGGCGAGCTCGAGCGCCTCGTCGTCCCAGTCGAGGCGCGCGAGGTCCAGGAGCCCGGTCCCCGAGGCGACGGAGTGGTCGGTCACGCACGCGCCGGTGAGGTGGGCGAGCACGTGCTCCTTGATCCCGACCCAGCGGCGCACGCGCGCGCAGAGGTCGGGCTCGTGCTCGGCGAACCACATGAGCTTGGGCAGCGGCGACATCGGGTGCACCGGCGTGCCGGTGCGTCGGTGCAGCTCGAGCCCGCGCGCGCTCGTGCGCAGGCGCTCGGCCTGCGCGGTCGCGCGCGTGTCGGCCCACGTGACCAGCCGCGTCAGCGGCCGCGCCTCGGCGTCGAGGCCGACGAGCGAGTGCATCGCCGTCGAGAACGAGAGCCCCGCGACCTCGACGCCGGCGTCGGCGGCACCGCGCGCCGCGTCCGCGATCGCCGCGATCGCGCCGCGCAGGATCGCGTCGGCGTCCTGCGTCGCCTCGCCGGACGCCTGCTCGTCGAGCGGGTGCTCGTCGTGGGCGATGGCGCGCGTCGCGCCGCGGGCGTCGATGGCCAGGACCTTCGTCGCGGTCGTGCCGAGGTCGACGGCGAGGACGACCGGGTCGGCCATCGACGACGCGCTAGCCGCTGCGCAGGGGGCGAGCCAGGGTCGCCATCGTGCGGTCCAGCAGCCCGCCCGCCGCGTCGGCCGCGCGGTTGACGAGCCGCCGCACGTGCGGGCGATGCAGCGCGAACGCGACGCCGGCGCCGAGCAGCGCTCCGCCGAGCACGTCGCTCGGGTAGTGCACGCCCATGGCCACGCGCCCGGCGGCGAGGACGGTCGCGAGCACGAGCACGACCGTGCCCCACGCCCGCCGGCGCAGGAGCAGCGCGACGCCGATCGCGAAGGCGGCCGTGGCGTGGTCGCTCGGGAACCCGGGATCGGCGGCGTGGCGGGCGAAGAGGTGGACGGCGCCGGGGTCGGCCACGAACGGGCGCGGACGCTCGACGAGGCGCGCGATCACCTGCGCCAGGGCGAGCGCGACGCCCGCGCTCAGCCCCGCGGCCACGGCGGCGCGCTGCGTGGCCCGGCGGCGGTGGCCGCCCACGACCACGAAGGCGAGCACGAGCATCCCGGCGAAGAGCATCTCGGCCGCGTTGACGTAGGCGACCACGGGGTCCTCGAGGTCGTCGTGGTGGGCGAACAGCGCGTTGAGGGCGTGCAGCAGCGAGTGGTCCACGTCCCCAGTCGATCACATCGCGCTGACGGCCGTGCCGCCCGGACGGGCAGGATCGGCCGGCGGGCACTGCAAGCCCTGTCGCACCGCACCGCGAGCCGGTCCCTCGCGACGGCGAAGGCCCGCGTTCGCAAGGCCCCTGTGAGCATGGGCGCGGCTGGTTTCGAACCAGCGACCTCTCGCGTGTGAAGCCCTCTGGGAGAAAGCGGAAGAGGCGGCAAAAGGCCTTGGTTGAGCGGTTTTCGGCGGTCGGTAATCGATTCCATGCCGCCGAAGATCGCCCGCAATTTGCGGCGATTATCTGCCGTTTGGGCATTGGTGCCCAATGGATTGTGCCGACCGACTACGCCGGAGCCGGAACGAAATGCTTGATTTCGAGATCGTCGCGGTCGAGGGCAAACCGAACGCCATCCTCGGCGAGCCGGTGCGCCTCGTCGTAGCTGTCGGCGACGACGGTCCAGTTGGGCACCTCCGGCGACGTCGCCAGCCAGGTGTCCTCGTCTTGCTCGTAGATGACGCGGATTGTGTCCATCGCTCCGTTCCTAGAGTAGCCGTAGAGCTTCGTCCTCATCGAGGCCCACCTGTTGGCACAGGATGCGCTTCACGGTCGCTGGTCGGATCGTTTGGCGGTCATGGAAGCTGAACGTGATCCGGGGTCGACCGGCGGCCTGCAGCCTGCGGTGGGAGCCCGACTGGCGGGTCACCTCGTAGCGGCGCGGTTGGCTCGTCAGGACGCGCAGAAGTTGCCGGGCCGTGAGCGACGGAAACTGCGCCATGCCGGGATCGCCGTGCTCGCCGCGGATGGGACGCGGCTGCCGCTTTCACGCGAAGGGAGCAACGCCGGTCCGGTGAGTTCGACCAGTACGGGAAGCCTTGCCGCTCGGCTCGGCTGGTTTGGCCCGGAGTGAGCGAGCGCGGCCTACGAGCGCAGCGACCGTGGAAGCCCGAAGTGTCCGAAGCGGGCGGTATCGGCGAACCAGGTGAGCGCGGAGGCGGCGTCCCCCCTCGAGCGTCAGCACGAACTGTCCGGCGGGCGGGCGATCCCCGCCTGCGCGTTCGGCGTGTAAGCCGAAGGCCGGCTGCGTCTTGGCCCGCGTGGGCGCGACGCGCAGCGGCGTGCGGCGCGCGTCCTCCCTGTAACTGAGGAAGGCAGCGATCGACTTGTGTCCCTGGTACTCGAGCGGTAGGGGAGGCATCGTCAGCAGGGCATCGTCGGTGAGGAGCGAGACCATCCCGTCGACGTCCCCGCTCTCGACCGCGTCGGCGAAGGGCGCGGCGAGTTCGCGCTCGCGTGGCGAGCGCGGTGGCGGCGGGCGCTCGCGCGGCGGGAACGCGGGTCTCGAGCGTCGCTCGCGCGCGTTGCAGGGCGCTGTTGACCGAGACCTCGCTGCTATCGAACATGTCGGCCACCTCTGCCGCGCGGAAGCCGAGCACGTCGCGGAGCACGAGGGCCGCCCGCTCCCGAAGTAGGGCGTCCGCCCGTCGGCAGCGACGCCAGCGGCTGACGGCGACATCTCGCGACGTGACAGCGAAACGTGATCTGCCACACGAGAAGCTTCACCGCATCGAGTCGCCACACCTACGCCGCGCGCATGGCGCCTCGCGAAGTCCGGCGATGGTCAGCGCGGAGCCCGCCGGACTGGGCGGGCCGTCCGGCGCTGCGCGTTACCGAGGTCGCGGACGAGTCCGTCAGTTTCGGGTGTCCCACGGCCACCCGATGGCGGCTATGGCGCCAGGGCCTCGACGAGGTCCGCGAACTCCAGCAGCGCCCACTGGGGGTCGTCGCCAAGTGGTAGACCGTAGAGCTCACCGACGTGCTGTTCGTATGCTGCGGCGGCGTCCGGCGTAGCGTTGCCGCAGAGCATTGCGGCTTGGCCCTGGAGGTCGTACGCAACGTCGGCGGCCAAGGATTGGAACCCCGCCAGCATTGCGGCAGCGCCGACGCGGTGCATCGCGTGAAGGCGCCGCGGGGCGGGCGCTGGCGATGCGCGGATCCAGCGCAGCGCGCGCGGCGCCCAGTCGGGGCGCGTCCAAACCGCATACGTTCCGATCCAGCCGGCTAGGTCCACTGCCCGCTCCTCGTCGGAAAGTTCGCCGAGCCTGACGAGGGTCGCGGTGACGGCGGATCCGTCGGCGACGTCGATTGCGCCTCTGGCGGCGTGCCACAGGACGTTGACGTGCAGCCCAATGTCCTCATCGGCGCGGAAGGCGTACGTGAAGCGGGTGACGACGAGCATCGGGAGCCCCTCATGCTCACCGCCCAGCGTTGCGACACCCTCTAGGAGATCCTCCATCGCGGTGCGCACGGCCGTCTCGTCGCGGATGGCCGCCAACGCGCGGTCAACCGCGACCTGGGCCACCGGTGACGCAGGAAGGTACTCGCCAGCATGTGGCACCGGGCGGTCGCTGCGCGCGGCCTGCAGGCTAACGGACAGGAGCTCGAGCAGGCGATCGGTTACGCGCGCGGCGCCCTCCGTGTCGCCGGCCGATGCAAGGCGGGCCACTGAGGTGACTAGGGCGCCGACCGCCTCCATGGCCTCGGCCACCGCGCCTACGTTGCGGGTCCCCACCGCCTGGGCGGCCAAGGCGATGTCAGCGGCGCTGACCTTCGTACCGACATCCGGCACGACCGCTGCGATTTCCTCGCTGGCCGCAACGATCTCGCCGAGCACCGCGGTCACGCGCAGACGCAGGGCCTGGGAGCGCCAGGTATCGCGCTGGTCCATCGCCTCGAGCGCCTCTAGGTTCACGACGACGAAGCCGCGACGCGGCGCCACCACCGGTGCCCGGCGCTCGGAGTGCGCTCGTGTGGCGCTTAGTCTCACCCAGCCGAAGCTGGGAATCTCGGCCCGCACGGTAACCGCGGCGGACTGGACCGCGCCGTGGATGCGGCCAGCCGTAGCGAACACTCGCCGCCTACGCCGTGCATAAAGATCGATTGCCCGTAGCTCGTCGGTGCGGCGTAGTAGCCCCAGCAGGGCGACAGTCAGGCTGAGGACGAGGCCGGCGATCAACAGCGCCTCAAGAAACGCGCGGTTATCGGCGTCACCTATGGAGACGCGCCAGCTCGCGGCGGCCAACAGTAGGACTTGAAATGTCAGGGCGGCCGCGAGCGGTCCTGATAGGGCCACGCGGCGTGCGATCAGCCCCTGAAGTCTGTCGGCTGCGAGCTCGGCGGCGAAGATGACAGCCGCGACCAAGAGGCCGAGCGCCGCGAGCGCGTCGCCGGGCCCGATGGCGTAGCCGCCAGGGACGTCGGCGCTGCTTGTGGCGACGGCCGTGGCCACAGCGCCCCAGCCAATAGCGATCAACGCGCCGAACACCGGCATGGTCCAGACGCCGCTCCGACGCGCACGCCCAGCGAGAAGCACGGCCCGCGCGCGAGCCCGGACCCACCGCCCGGAGGGGGTCACGATCGGGTCGAGTGTCGTTGCGCGCCGATCGCAGCTGCGCGCGAAGCGCAGCGCCTCGTCGCGGCCCAAGCCAGCCGCCTGTACGGCGGCCGCGTACGGACGCCATGCCAGGTCTCGTTGCACCAGAGCACCGGCGAGAATCAGCAGGACCCCGTCGCGGTCCAGCGTGCGGTCGCGAAGCCGGTCGAGCACCACGTCATCGAGTACCGGGTCGGCAACGAGCAACGCTGACGCGGCCCAGCGCGCCTCTTCGTACGCTGTGGCCGGTGCATACGGGTCGATCGGCGGCGCGCCGAGCTCGAGGGCGCGCTCGAGCAGTGTGCGGCGATGCGCCGGCGCTAGCTCGCGCGCGATGCGGGCGACCTGCCGCAGCGCACTGACAAGATCATCTGGCGGGGTCGACCGGTCTGTAACAGCGTCGCGCAGAGCAGAGCTGCGCTCGCCCGGAGTCGCGGAGGCCGCGCTGCTCAGGTGATCCGCTCCTGGCCGGGGAAGTACAGCGCTGCCGCGGGCGGTGGGAGGTGCTCCAGGAAGAAGTCGAACACGGTGCGCAGGCGCGTGAGAGCGTCCTGGTGGGCGCGAGACGCCAACTCCTCCTGGTTCTGGAGCTCGCGGATCTGCGTTACCAGAAGGCCCCGGCGCCGCAGGTGGGCCGATCGCTCCGCGATGTCCGCGACGGTGTCGTGCGTCTGCAACGCGTGTAGCGCGAGTTCGAGGACGGAGATCCCGTAGGGTGACCGCAGCTGGGTGATCCCCTGGTGATGGATCAAGCCTTCGGAGACGTCCTGCTCGCCCTTCCTCGTGTGCTCGAAAAACCACCCATCACGAATCTCCACTGTCTCGGGCCGTAGCGCGCGTAGGCTGGCGCCGCGCCCGCTGGCGCTCAGGTAACCGTCCCCACAGACGTAGCCGTCGCGGGCCGCTTGGCTGATGAAGCGCGACAGCTGTAGCGATTCGACCTGCTCCTGGACGACGCGCCGCATGTGCTCGTCGCGACCGCCCTCGATTCTCCAGGGCATCCCGGCGAGCGCGCCCACCGCGCGGTCGACGGCCTGCCGCGCGGGCTGAAGCTCGTTGTAGGCTCGGCGAAGCGCTCCGTAGCGTCGCACGACGTCGCCGCGATCCGGGAAGGGGTCGGGCTGGTAGCGGACCTGCAGGGACACGCCGGCATCCGTTGCTTGCGCCTGGAGGCTCCGGATCGCCTCGCGCCAGTTGCCACGCAGCTCGCTGCTTGCGTCCTTCGCGCGCTCCTCGTCGATGGCTACGGTCTGGGCGGGTAGGTCAGCGAAGATGTCTGGGTCGCCGATGGCGCGGCCGACGAGCATCTGGCGTCCGAGCAGCTGGAAGAAGAAAGAGATCGCCGCCTCGCGCTGCAGGTCTACCGGCTGGTTGGCGATGATGGCATAGCGGATCTCCTGGTCGGCAGCGGCTGTGACAATGTCGCGCTCGTCATCGACCTCGTACAACGCGAACCCGTACAAGTTGAACGGCAGGCCAGGGACCAGCGCGACGCTCGTGAGGCAGACGGAGAGTGTGGGCAGATCGGCGGGCATCGTGACCTCAGCCGCGATCTCCTGCAGGGCACCGATAGTCCGCGACACAAGTGACGGGCTGAGCTGAGGCTCGAAGCCGATTGGGCGGGGATCACCGCTCCGGAAGCGCTCGCTCGGAAGGTGCATCGCAGAAATCGTATGGCTCGACGGCCACGCTGACGCGCCCGGGATCCGCCGCCGGAATCGCCCGGGCACTCATCGTCAAGACTGCTGACTCGGATGCAATCGCCGACAATCTGCGAGGATCCGTGTTGACGGCCGAGTCTGCAGAGGCGCCCGATCCACCTCACGGAGCCGTCCAATCGTACGCTGACCCCAAGCTCGGTCATCGGCATGCAGCTTGTGGCGGCTGCTGTGCGGTGAAGAGGTTCCTTACGACATCAAGGGCGGCGGCCTCCGGCGGCCGCCACGCGCCGGCTGCGCGCGGCCGCTCCGCGGCCGTCCTCGCCGGCGCCCACGAGCACCAGAGGCGCGACCTCGATCGTGGACATGCCTGGGCCGCCGCCTACCCGCGCAGTACCACCGCGACGCGTGCGCCTCCGGCTACGAGTGCCATCGCACGCTCGCAGCCATTGGCGCCCAGCTCGTCACGCCCCCCGTCGACCAGCGCGGCCGGATCGGCACCGAGGGGCACGAGCGCGTGGCTGTCGTCGTCGAGCAGGCCGTGTTGCCGCCACCGGTGGAACAGCAAGCGTTGGCGGGGTCGGAGCAGTCGTCATCCACGACAAAGAGTCCACGGATGACGCGCTCGCGCATCTGTGCGCGAGCCAGGAGGCGGCCGCCGGAGACGACCGCTGTTTCCATAGCGCTTCCAGAGGAGCCGCTTGCGCGAGGACAAGAACGCTGGCGGCAGATCAGAAACCGCGCCTGAGCAGGCACTTCCGAGGATGGGCGCGGCTGGGCTTGAACCAGCGACCTCTCGCGTGTGAAGCGAGCGCTCTCCCGCTGAGCTACGCGCCCGGGGCCGCCATGGTACGCGAGCCCCGGTCCAGCGCGCGCGGCCGCAGGCGATCGGCCCGCCGTCCTCGTCGTGCAGCAGCTCGGGGCGCCGGGTCGCTCGACCGCGTCGTGACGGGTCCTCGCTCCCGCTCGGCGCCACGAGCGCAGACCTCGCAGTCGGAGGCAGACCGTAGTCGGCGATCGGCGGATAGGGACTTACCCCAAGCGGAATCTCCCGGTCCGGACCTCCCCCGGTCGGCAGCTCCAGCTCCACGCCGCGACGGTACCTGACGCTCTCGAGCCGGCCGACCCACGGGGTGCTCGTGCGGCGCCTCACGAGCGCGTGCGTCCGGGCGAGGACCTCGGCCGGCGACTTGGAGTCCCACGTGCAGGCGCGCTCGCCCACCCCGTGCTCGATGTCAGCCCGCGACCATTCTCGCCGTCCCCGCGCCCACCCGATCCGCGCGCCGGGCGCCGGCGCACGCTACGCTGGAGACGGACCGTGCTAGGCGGGGAGGTAGCGGTGCCCTGTCGCTCGCAATCCGCTATAGCGAGGCCGAATCCCCTCCTGAGGGACCTCGGCCTGTGGGGTCAGCCCGCCGCGCGCGGTGCTGATGGCCCGGGTCCCGTGCGACGTCGGTCCGTGAACCAGGTCAGGTCCGGAAGGAAGCAGCCTTAAGCGGTGCCCGGCGGGCGTGACGGGAGCTCCCGGACCGGAGCCGCCGCTCGGCGCAGGCGCCCGCGGGCCCGTCTCGAGGGAGGGTGCACGGTCCGCTCAGCGCTCTTCGAGGGTGCGCTTGAGCGTACGGTGGTAGCCGGCGAACTGCCGCGCGATGGCACGCCGCACGATCGGTTGCAGCGCCCGCATCACCCCGCGCAGGGAGCCCTCGGCGACGAATCGCACGCGCGTCCCCTCGCCGTCGGGCTCGAAGGACCACGTTCCGTCGATCGGGTACGGGCCCTCGAGAACGTGCGCGTGGAGGCGGCGGGGCGGTCGAACTCGGTGAACTCGACGACCTGCTCGAACTCGCGCGCGCCGGGCGGCTTCGTCCGCTCGCGCACCCGGGTACCGAGGCCCGGCGGGCCGTCGGTCAGCGCCTCGACGGCGGTCTTCGACGTCTGCCATGTGGCCAGGTTCGCCGGGTCGGTGACGAAGTCGAAGACGACCGCTGGCGCCCGCTCGACGGCGAAGATCTCCGCGATCCGCATGGGTGGGCCGAGCTTACGCCGGGCAAGCCCCGGGTGACGGTCGGCGCCCTCCCGCTCCTCGTGGGCGCCCGGCGATCTGCGCGGCCCGCGCCGCGGCGGCCACTACACTCGATCGTCCGTGTCCTCCGGCCCCTCGCTGTACCGCCGCCACCGCCCGCGCACGTTCGCCGACGTCGTCGGCCAGGAGCACGTCGTGCGCACGCTGCGCAACGCGATCGAGCACGACAAGGTCCATCACGCCTACCTGTTCGTGGGCGCGCGCGGCACCGGCAAGACGTCGATGGCGAAGATCCTCGCCGCGTGCCTGAACTGCGTCCGGGGGCCCACGGTCGAGCCGTGCGGCGTCTGCGACTCGTGCGTGGCCATCGCCGGCGCAACGTCGCTCGACGTCATCGAGATGGACGCCGCGTCGAACAACTCGGTCGACGACATCCGCGAGCTGCGCGAGTCCGTGCAGTTCGCGCCGGTCTCGGGGCGCTCGAAGGTCTACATCCTCGACGAGGCGCACATGCTCTCCGCGCAGGCCTGGAACGCGTTCCTGAAGACGCTCGAGGAGCCCCCGCCGCACACGATCTTCGTCTTGGCCACGACCGAGGCGCAGAAGGTGCTCCCCACGGTCGTCGACCGCTGCCACCGCTTCGACTTCGGCCGCCCGACGGTCGAGCAGCTCGCGGCGGTCGTGCGCCGCGTGGCCGGCCAGGAGGGCATCGAGATCGCCCCGGACGCCGTCGCGCTGCTCGCCCGCCACGCGACGGGCTCCTTCCGCGACGCGCTCGGGACGCTCGAGCAGCTCGTGACCTACAGCGACACGTCGGTCGCCATGGACGACGTCCTCGCGGTCCTCGGCGTCGCCGACGCCGACCTGCTCTTCGCCACGCTCGACGCGGTCGCCACGCACGACGCGCGCGCGGCGCTGCGCGCCGTCGCCGCGCTCGCCGACACCGGCCGCGGCCTCGGCCAGTTCGCCCGCGACCTCGAGGTCCACGTGCGCGACCTGCTCGTCGTGCAGACGCTCGGCGACGTGCCGCCCGAGCTGCGCCTGACGCCCGACCGCGACGCGCGCCTGGCCGAGCAGGCCGGGCGCATCGCCGGAGCCGACGTCGTGCGGCTCCTCGACCTGCTCGCCGCCGCCATGCGCGCGGTCAAGGACGGGGCCTCGGCGCGCACGCAGCTCGAGCTCGCGCTCGTCAAGGCCGCCGCGCCTGAGGTCGACCCGGCCGCGCGGGCGCTGATGGCGCGCCTCGAGCGCGTCGAGGGCGCCCTGGCCGGCGGCGCGAGCGCGCCCGCGGCGCCCGCGGCGGCGCCCACACCGCAGCCGCCGGCGCCGGGCCCGGAGCGGGCGCCCGCGGCCGGCGCGCCGGGGCGCGCCACGCCGGCGCCCGAGGCAGCCGCCGAGCTGCGCTTCGACGCCGTCGCCGCGCTGTGGCCGTCGGTGCTCGACGCCGTGCGCTCGGAGAACGGCCTGCTCGGTGCCTGCCTGTCGGAGGCGCGCCCGGTCGAGCTGCGTGGCCGCGAGCTCGTCGTCGCCTTCGCCGAGGGCGACGGCTTCAACCGCAGGCTCGCCGAGGGCCTGGCCCACCGCACCGCGCTGGAAGCCGCCGTGCGCGACCTCGCGGGCGGCCCGCTGCGCGTCGCCTTCGAGCTGCGCGACCTCGGCGACGCCGGCCTCGCTGCCGCCCGGCCGCCCTCCGAGGACGAGCTGCTCGCGCGTCTCGTGGCCGAGTTCGACGCCGAGGAGATCGTGCCCGACCCCGACGACGAGAGAGGCGAGGCCTGATGCCCCAGCCGCCGAACATGCAGAACATGATGCGCCAGGTCCAGAAGATGCAGCAGGAGATGATGGCCGCGCAGGAGCAGCTCAAGCACGAGGAGGTCGAGGCCTCCGCGGGCGGCGGCATGGTCACCGTAAAGGTCTCGGGCGATCTCGTCGTCAAGGCCGTGACCATCGACCCGAGCGCGATCGACCCCGACGACCCCGAGCTGCTGCAGGACATGGTCCTCGCCGCGACCAACGAGGCGCTGAGGGCCGCCCAGGAGCTCCAGAGCTCCAGGCTCGGCGGCCTCGCGGGCGGGATGGACCTGGGCTCGCTCGGGCTGCCCGGGCTGTAGTTGTACGCGCCCCCCGTCCAGCGCCTCATCTCCGAGCTGGGCAGGCTGCCCGGCGTCGGCCACCGCACGGCCCAGCGCCTGGCCTTCCACCTGCTGCGCGTCGACTCCGAGGAGGCCAACGGCCTGGCCGACGCGATCCGCGAGGTCAAGGAGCGCATCGGGCTCTGCGAGCTCTGCTTCAACCTCGCCGACGAGCCGCGCTGCCGCATCTGCTCCGACGAGCGCCGTGACGCCGGGATCATCTGCGTCGTCGAGGAGCCCGGCGACGTGATCCCGATGGAGCGCACCCACGAGTTCCGCGGGCGCTACCACGTCCTCGGCGGGGCGCTGTCGCCGATCGACGGCGTCGATCCCGAGGACCTGCGGATCGCCGAACTGCTCGCGCGCGCCCAGGCGCCCGAGCCCGCGATCCGCGAGGTCGTCCTGGCCACCAACCCGACGACGACCGGCGAGGCGACAGCGCTGCACATCGCGGCCGCGCTGCGCGAGCGCACCCCGGGCGTGACCGTCACGCGGCTGGCCTCGGGCCTGCCCGTCGGCGCCGACCTCGAGTACGCCGACGAGGTCACGCTCGGCAAGGCCCTGGCCGGGCGGCGCGCGGTCTAGCTCCGCTTCCTGAGGACGTTTTTCATCCGGGCCTCCTTGGAGGCTGAGGGACGCCACGTCACCTCGGTCACGGCGAGCGACGTGAGACCATCTACACGCCCGGCTATTACGCCGTCTTCTTCTACGACCTCGACGCGATCAAGCTCGAGCTGCTCCACCGTCCGACCTACTGGGAATGGGTGCGCGGCGGCCGCGACTGACCGAGCTCCTCCAGAAGCCTCCTGAGGGCCCGAGGAAGCCAGCCGGTGCGCTCGAGCATCGGGAAATGCCCCGCGCCCGCGACCACCTCTAGCCGCAGGGTCTGAGCGTCACGAGCGAGCATGCGTGCGATTGCTTGGTTGTCGGCGTCGTCGAGCTCGCCGACGAGGACGTGTCCTGGCGCGGTCAGGCTGTTGAGACGTCCCAGCACGCTCGCGCGCGCAGCGGACCTAGGTGGCGCGACGAACAGGCCAACGTTGTCGCGCAGGATCGTCCGCACCAGCTCGGCGGTCTGGTCGGGCAGCCCGTGCGGAGCGAGGTGCGGATCGTCCAGCCAGGCGTCGGCGAGCTCGGTTGCGCCCTGGCGGGCGGCCGCCGCCAGGATGGACATGCGAGCGCGCTTCTCGTCCGAGACGTCGGCGCCGGTGAGCCCCGGGCCGACCAGCAGAAGCCCGCCGACGAGACCGGGATGGGCAAGAGCGAATTCGACCGCGAGCTGGCCACCGGACGAGCTGCCCACCAGGATGACCGGACGCTCGCCGAAGGCGGTGGCGGCGGCCACCCGAAGCTTCTCGACGTGGTCGACGGCTTCGGGCGGGGCGGGACAGCTGCCCCTGCCCGAGCGGTCGTAGCGAAGCACCTGCGCCATCCGCGACAGCTGCGGCCAGTCCAGGGCGAACATGCGACTGTCGAGGCCACCGGCATGCAAGAGCACGACCGGCTGTCCGGTCACTGCGCTCGACCGTCGGAGAGGTGAGGCAGTTCGGGGAGCCGGAAGCGTCGCCGATATTCGCCGGGCGTCACCCCGGTGAGGCGCTTGAACCGCCGCAGGAATGCCGCCGGGTCCTCGTAGCCGACCGCCCAGCTGATCGCCTCGACCGACTCGGCGGTCGCCTCCAATATGCGCTTGGCGCGCTCGACCCGGATCTGCTGGACGTAGCGGATCGGCGTCAGGCCCGTCGCGGCCTTGAAGCGTCGCTTGAAGGTACGCGGCGCGAACCCCGAGAGCCGTTGCATCTCCGCGACCGGGCCGCCGACCGCGTGTCGCTCCGCAACCCAGCGCTGCGCGTCGAGGATCGCCGCGTGGCCGTGGTGGGCCAGCGGGTCGAACACGTTGAACGGCGCCTGGCCGTCCCGGGTGCCACTGCAAGAGGTGGAAGCGCGCCGCCGCCTGGGCGGTGGCCGGGCCGACGTGGCGTGCGCCCAGGTGGAGGATGAGGTCATGCCAGGGGTCGCCGCGCCGGAGGTCACCAGCCGGCCGCCATCCGCCGAGACAACGAGGGCCTCGTGCCGGGCAGCGCGGTAGACGCGGTTCAGGAGCGCGGGGGTGAGAGCGAAGGCGGCGCTCAACGAGGTTCAACCTCACCGGCTCCCGGTGCGCGGGCGCTGACCACCCAGGTCGACATCTGGGCGCGCACTCCGTCAGGTCCGGCGAATGGCTCCAGGGCGCCGCGCACGGCCTCGACCAGTTTGGGCCGGATCCGTCTTGCGTCCTCGCCCGCCAGCCGGATGATCTCGGCGGCCGGGCCGAGCGCCATCAGGTAGTCGGTGGCTTCTTCGAGATCGCTGCCGATCAGCATCTGCGTGTCGCAGCGCGCGAGGCGGATGTCCTGGTAGCCGGCGCTGACCAGGATCCCGCTGGTGGTGTCCGCGTTGGCCATCGAGAACGGCCCCGGCCCGCAGGTCGGCTCGGCGGAGTCCCCGCGCCGTTCGAGGATCCGCTCGATGGCAAGCTCGGCGTCATGAAGCCAGGGGTTGTCCGTCTTCTGGCGCCAGACGATCATGCACAGCTTCCCGCCCGGCACAAGCGCGGCGCGCACGTTGCGCAGGGCTCTCACGGGGTTGGCGAAGAACATGGTCCCGAATCGAGAAACGGCTCGGTCAAAACCGTTGTCGAGGCCGCCAGCCTCGACGTCGGCGACCACGAAACGGGCGTTCGTGACGGCGGCCTCCTCTGCCTCGGCCTGGGACGCTTCGATGAAGCGCCGCGAGGCGTCTGCACCGACCACCTCGCCGCCCGGTCGGACCATCGCGGCGATCTGCCGGGTCATGTCGCCGAAGCCGCAACCGATGTCGAGCACACGCTCGCCGGGTCTCGGCGGATGGAGCTCGAGCCCCCGGTCGCCGTGAGCGCCCAGGCCCGGCAGGATGATATGGCGGAACCTGGCGAAACGATCGAATAGAACACCATCCCAGGCCTCCACCGCCTCCTGGTTGCCCGCGGCAATCGACGGTTTCGCGGACTCGGGCGCGGGCGGCCGCGCTTCGGGCGGGTTCACCGGAGCGCTCCGGCCGCCGACGCCGAGTCGAAGAGCACAATCGAGGAGCCGCCGAGCAGACTCGACCTCTGCTCAATAATCGGTGCGGTCGCTCGCATCCAGTCTAGAGTACGATCGCTCGTGCTACCGTGTCAAGAGATTTCGCTCGTGGCGACCGTGGGAACCTCTCGCACGCAAGCGACGCAAGCGACGCACCCGCGCTGACGGCGCGCGCAGCTACGCCATGATCGTCGACGGCGCGGGGGCTTCTTCGCTGCCACGGCTGCCGAGTGGGTCACTCGCCGCGGGCCGGTCGGCGACCGAGTGCGCGCGGTGCTCGCCGGCTGGACCGAACTGCTCGAAACCAACGTGAGCGAAGCCCAACGACAGGGCAACCTCGCACCAGCCTCGAGACCCCACCAGCTCATCTTCGAAATCAACGCCACGCTGGACGAAGCCAACGGCCGCTACCTGCTGTTCTGGGAAGCCGCCGCACTCCAGCGAGCCCGAAGAGCCATCAAGGAGCGACTCGCGTACGCGCACGCGTGAGCCAGGCCTGCGGGCGGACTGTTCGCCGCCGCACCAGCCGAACATGGCGGACTCGCGGTACGTTCACGCGCGCTGGGGAGGGCTCGCGTGCTCGCCTGCCAAGCGGTCGAGGAGGTTGGCGAGCGCGTGGGGGTCTTCGGCCATCGGGAAGTGGCCGCCGGGGATTTCGATTGGCTCGACGCCGAGCAGCTCGCGCGCCATGAATCGCTCCCAGGCCGGCTCGAAGAGCTCGTCGTCGGTTGCGTACACCAGTGTGGTCGGAATGTCGGGATGGGCGGGGAGCGGGTACTCGCCGGCCGGCGGGGCCATCGGGCGCAGGCGCTGCGCGAGCGCGCGGGCGGTCTCCGCGGGCAGGCGCGCGTACATCGCGCGCGTGGCTGCGTCGGCGTTCCAGGCGCTCGTGCCGTCCGGACGGTCGGCCGGGAACGGGAACCGCTCCCGGAAGGTGTTCGGTGCGCCGGGCGGCGGCGCGAACCCGCCGAGCCTCGGGCACAGGTGCACCAGGAGCGAGCCGGGGCGCGCCGACGCAACCAGTGTCGCGTAGGCCGATCCCATCGAGTGGCCGACGACGACTACCGGGTCAGCGGCGCGGTCGAGCGCATCCAGTGCCGGGCGGGCACGCTCCTCGAATCCTGTCTTGGGATCGTGAAACGGCAGGTCGGGCGCCACGGCGTCGTGACCCCGCGCCCGTAGGTTCCGCGCGAGCGGCTCCCAGCACGAGCCGTCGTGCCAGGCGCCGTGAATCAGAGAGAAGGTGGCCACGCCCCGTCGCCGTCCGTCATCCCGTTGCCGAAACGGGGTCGGGCCGAACGATGACCGTCCGTGGTATCCGCCGAGGCGTGATCGCATCGCGAACCGCGCCTGTCAGTCCCCGTCCCCGCGAATCCGCGGCTCGGTCGTATGTCGGGAGAAGGCATTCTCGGACGTGTGACACGGAAGGGGTCACCCGTTCCTGGGCGTTGACCGGAGGGCGACCGGCGAGATGGACGAGGACGTGCATGGACGAGGACGTGCTGGCTCGACGGAGAGTCCCCTGACCCTCGCCAGAGAGGGTCCCTCGTGGACAACTCACCTCCTCGGGGATGGGAGGAGTGCGCGTTGACCTAGCCGGACGGCGGCCTCCCGGCGTTGTCGATCCTGATCACCTTGCCTGTGAGCGTGACGACGAAGGCGGTCCTGCGGATGAACTCGAGCGACGTCGGCCGGTCGAGGCCTTCGGCGACGGACGCGAAGCTGCCGTCCCTGCTGACCCGCAGGAGCCTTCCGGTGTCCGGGGATGCCGGCGCGCCCTCGTTCTCGGGGGTCGGCGGCAGGTCCCAGATTCCATGTGACAGGGCATACAGCCGGCGGCCAGCATCGAACTCCACGTCGACGATCAGACTGGCTCCGGAGGCGACCTCCGTCGCGGCTGACCTCGGCGTGAATTTCACGACCGTGCCGTCCTGCGGGAGATGCGGGATCGGACCGGCCTGTCCCATGTAGATGCTGTTGCCGCGGGCCGCTAGGCCCGTGGGGACGATGTTGCCGAAGGCGATCATCTGGCTGATGTCACCACCTCGCGTGACGCGCAGCACGCGGTTGTGGTGCCCGTCGCTGACCAACAACTCGCCCCGGAACTCCTGCAGCGCGTACTGAACCCCGCTGGCAACGAAGAAGTCCGTCGCGGGAGGATGCGCTATCGACCACGCGCCGACGTCCGCGATCGCCGTCGCACTGCCGCCCCTCTGGATCCGATAGATGCCGCCGACGACGTCAGGCTGGCCGAATTCGGGCCCGACGAGGGTGACGAGCACGTACGCGGTGCGGCCGAGGAAGGCGACATCGATCGCGCCGCCGATGCCGACGTCGGGGACCGCCGAGGGGAGGCCGCTCGCGAAGGTCGTGACCGCGCCCGTCTTCGGATCCACTCGCAGGACGCGGCCTCCCGGCCCGTCCGTCACATACAGCGCCCTGTCGGGGCCGATCGTGCTGCCCGAGCCACAGCCGCCGACGCAGCCGGGCGCGGCGAAGCCGGCCAGTTCGTGGACCACCGGGATCTTCGGAGGCTTGTTGGCACTCGCTGTGGAGGGTATGGCCGCCGCCACTACGGCGGCGACGGCCATCAGCACCGTCAGCGCTCGTCTGGAGTCCATGCCGGTCCTCTCGCTAGAAATACGATCGGTCGCACTTGTCGTCGAGTGTACGACCGCTCGTGCTAGCTTGTCAAATAGCCACTTCCCGAGGAGCAGCCATGGCGACCTCCAGAACCCGCAAGCGACGCACCCGCGCCGACGGCGAGCGCAGCTACCAGCTGATCGTCAACGCCGCCGCCCGGCTCGCCACCATCGAAGGTCTCGAGGGCCTCTCGATCGGCCGCCTTGCCGACGAGATCGGGATGAGCAAGAGCGGGCTCTACGCGCACTTCGACTCCAAGCAGGACCTGCAGCTCGCCGCCATCGACGCCGCCGAGGCCATCTACACCAGCGAGGTCGTCACACCCGCGATGCAAGCACCCGCGGGCAGCAAGCGCCTCGAGTCGCTGTGCGAGCGCTACCTGTCCTACGTCGAGCGCGGCGTGTTCCCCGGCGGCTGCTTCTTCGCCGCGACCGCCGCCGAATGGGACAGCCGCCGCGGCCCGATCCGAGACCGCGTGCGCACCGTCCTCGACGGCTGGACCCAGCTGCTCGAAACCAACCTGAGCGAGGCCCAACAGCAGGGTGACCTGCAGCAAGACACCGACCTCCGCCAGATCGCCTTCGAGATCAACGCCCTGCTGCACGAGGCCAACGGCCACTACCTGCTCTTCCGAGACGATGCCGCTCTCGAGCGAGCGCGCAACGCGATCCAGCACCGACTCGCACGACCACAAACCGAACGCCTCGACTAACCGCTGCCGCCCGGCGAGCATCCGAGCGGGACCCTCGCCTGACGCAAACCAGCCGCCGATGGCGGATCGAGTCCCACATGGGCGCGATCACGGTTCCTCCCCAGATCTGATCACGGGAATTCCCGGGTCGAGGGCGAGGCCGTGGGGACGATGGTCGGCGCGATCGACGAGCGCGGGCGCTTGCCGCCGGCGATCTGGCTGGCCCCAGGTTAGAGGGCGGCCGTCGAGGGGAAGTCGGCGAAGATCGCCTTGGCCTCGTCGGTCTGGTTGAAGAAGGTCCGGTCGACCGCGAAGCCGCGTCGCACGACGCGGATCCCGGCCGCAGCGCCCGGCGCAGCGGCCACGGCCCGTACTCGCGCAGGGCCGGCTGCCAGGCGCGCACGGTCCCCGGCACCCCGACGCGCGGCATGGCGGGTGTACCCCATCGCGCCGGCCGTGCCCCGCGCCGCGCCTACTTTTCGTCGCACAGGCGCAGATCCGACGGCTCGCGAAGCAGGTCCTCGAGGATCTTGTTTGCCCTCCGTGTTGTACGGCTGGCGCACGTGCTCGTCCCACGCCGCGCGCGAGCGGAACATCTCGAGCATGATCCACGTCTCCGGGTCGTCATGCGGCGCCACCAGGTGCATGAAGACGCAGCCCGGCTCCTCGAGGCTGTGCCGGCGCATGGACTGCAGCTGCGCCTCCGCTTCCTCGCGCCGATCCAGTCGAGGCTTGATCGTCACCACGAGGAACAGAGGGCCGTCCCGATCGCTCACGGCCATCTCCTACCCGGCACCCGCCGTGAATCTCGCCGTGTGAGCGCGCGGAGCCGCTCTATGATCCCGCTGGCCGGTCGCCCCCGTCCGCTTCCGGTCGCCGGCGTGCGCGAGTACGTCGATCTCGTCGAGGAGGTCAAGCGGTTGTTCGTTGTGGTCGGTGAAGCGCTCATGGACTTGGTCGGGCAGCGCGGCGGTCGGACACTGGCCGCACATCCGGGTGGCAGCCCGGCCAACGTGGCGCTCGGTCTGGCGCGGCTGGGCGCCCCGGTGACGCTCGTGACGCGCCTGGGCAGGGACGCGTTCGGAGCGATGATCCGGTCGCACCTGGAGGACAGCGGGGTTCGGGTCGACGGAGGCCCTGACGACGGCGTGTCGACCAGCCTGGCGATCGCGACCCTCGCCGCGGGCATTGCGTCCTACGACTTCCGGATCGACTGGGACGTGGGGAACCTCGAGCCGGTCCCGATCGAGACGCGCTGCCTTCACACCGGTTCGCTGGCGACGGTGCTCCCGCCCGGCAACGCAAGCGTGATCGGACTCGTGGAGCGCGAGCGCGAGCGGCGCCGCGTGACCGTCTCCTATGACCCCAACGTGCGGCCGGCGCTGATGGGCGTCGCGGCGCGCGCGCGGCAGGACATCGAGCGCCTCGTCGCGCGGTCGGACGTCGTCAAGGTCAGCGACGAGGACCTTCGCTGGCTCTACGAGGACCGGCCCGACGAGGACATCGCGCACGACTGGCTCGCCTCGGGGCCCGCCTTAGTCGTGGTGACCCGCGGCGGCGCGGGTGTCTACGCTCTCGCGCGGAGCGTGGAGCTGCATCGCCCGGCGTTGCCCATCGACGTGGTGGACACGGTCGGCGCGGGCGACTCCTTCACCTCGGGCCTGCTCGACGCTCTGCGGCATGCCGACCTCGTGGGCGCGGCCCGCCGCGACGCGCTCGCGGCGATCGACGAGGCGACGCTCGTCAGCGTCGTCGACACCGCCGCCCTCGTCGCCGGGATCACATGCGCGCGGCCCGGGGCCGACCCGCCGACGCGCGCGGAGGTCGACTCGACCCTCGCGGCCGGGCCCAGCCCGGCGAAGGAGGAGAATCCATGACTGCGACTGCCGGCCGGCCGGCGCTTCGCGAGCGCGCGGCGTACCGCGCGCTCGAGGACCATCAGCGCGAGATCGCCACGGTGCACCTGCGCGAGCTGTTCGCCGACGATCCCGCGCGCGGCACGCGCATGACCGCGGAGGCCCAGGGGCTCTTCCTCGACTTCTCCAAGAACCGCATCACGGACGAGACGCTGCGCCTGCTGGTCGAGCTGGCCGAGCAGTCCGGCCTCCGCGAGCGCATCGACGCGATGTTCTCGGGCGAGCACATCAACACCACCGAGGACCGCGCGGCGCTGCACGTTGCGCTGCGCGCCCCGGCCGGCGCCTCGATCGTGGTCGACGGCACGGACGTCGTGCCCGAGGTCCATGCGGTGCTCGATCGGATGGCGCGCTTCGCCGACGCCGTTCGCGCGGGGGACTGGACCGGCCACACCGGGCGGCGGATCCGCAACGTGGTGAACATCGGGATCGGGGGGTCGGACCTCGGGCCCGTGATGGCCTACGAGGCGCTGCGCCACTACGGCGCGCGCGAGCTGACCTTCCGCTTCGTGTCCAACGTGGACGGCACGGACTTCGTCGAGGCCACGCGCGACCTCGACGCCGCGGAGACGCTCTTCATCGTCGCGTCGAAGACGTTCACGACGCTCGAGACGATGACCAACGCGCGGACGGCCCGCGAGTGGGCACTGGCGCGGCTCGGCGGCGACGAGTCGGCGATCGCCAAGCATTTCGTCGCCGTGTCGACGAACGCCGAGAAGGTGTCCGAGTTCGGGATCGACACGGACAACATGTTCGGTTTCTGGGACTGGGTGGGCGGCCGCTACTCGATGGACTCGGCGGTCGGCCTGTCCACGATGATCGCCATCGGGCCCGAGGGCTTTCGCGACATGCTCGCCGGCTTCCACGCGATCGACGAGCACTTCCGCACCACGCCCTTGCACCGCAACCTGCCGGTGCTGCTCGGGCTGCTGACCGTCTGGTACGCCGACTTCTTCGGCGCCGAGACGGTGGCCGTCCTGCCCTACGACCAGTACCTCGAGCGCTTGCCGGCCTACCTGCAGCAGCTCACGATGGAGTCCAACGGCAAGTCCGTGACCCTCGCGGGCGAGCGCGTCGACTACCAGACGGGGCCGATCTACTGGGGCGAGCCCGGCACCAACGGGCAGCACTCGTTCTACCAGCTGATCCATCAGGGCACGCGGCTGATCCCGTGCGACTTCATCGCCTTCACGCACACCCTCAACCCGGTCGGCGAGCACCACGATCTGCTGATGGCCAACGTGTTCGCGCAGACGCAGGCGCTCGCGTTCGGCAAGACCGCCGCGCAGGTGCGCGAGGAGGGCACGCCCGAGTGGCTCGTCCCGCACCGCGTGTTCGAGGGCAACCGCCCGACGAACACCCTGCTGGCGGAGAGCCTGACGCCCGCGACGCTCGGGAAGCTGGTCGCGCTGTACGAGCACAGCGTCTTCACGCAGGGCGTCGTGTGGAGCATCAACCCGTTCGACCAGTGGGGCGTGGAGCTCGGCAAGGCGCTCGCCAGCCGGATCGCCGACGAGCTGCGCGCAGAGGCGCCGGCGCTCGCGCACGACTCCTCGACCAACGCGCTGATCGAGCGCTACCGCGCTTCCGCCGGCCGCGGCGGCTGACCGCGAACCCCGGAGACGCCGCCTCACGGGCCCAGTTTGAGCCCCCGGCGCCGGGGCTCGAGAGGTTACGCGTAAGCTCTGACCGCGTCGCGAGACGAGGGCGCCATGAGCAGCCTCTCCGCCCCCATGACCACGGCGGCCGAACGCCGCGCAGCGGGCTTCCAGCCGATCGCCGCGTACGGGCTCATGGCCGACTGCACCTCCTCCGCGCTCGTTGACCGCGACGGGTCGATCGACTGGCTGTGCCTGCCGCACTACGACTCGCCGGCGGTCTTCGCGCGCATCCTCGACCCCGACGCCGGCCACTGGTCGATCGCGCCCGCGGGCCCGAGCACCTCCGAGCGCCGCTACCTGCCGGGCACGCTCGTCGTCGAGACGACGCTCACGACGCCGAGCGGCATCGTGCGCATCACCGACGCGATGGGCTTTGCCGAAGGCCAGCGCGCCCACGAGGTCGGGCGCGACGCCCCGCACGAGGTCCTGCGTCTCGTCGAGGGCGTCAGCGGCAGCGTCGAGCTCGAGATGGAGCTCGCGCCGCGTCCCGAGTACGGCCTCGTGCGCCCGCTCTTCCGCGCCGAGCCCGGCGGCGGGCGCACGTTCGGCGGGCCCAACCAGATCGCCGTCGCGGCCGGCGTGCCCACCGAGATCGACGACTCGACGATGCGCGCGACCTTCGCGGTGGCGCGGGGCGAGCGCGTCGGCTTCGCGCTGCGCTGGGCCTCGGTGGTCAGCGCCCCGCCGATGGCCGTCGCCCCCGAGCGCGTCGCCGCGCGCATCGACGACACCGTCGAGGCGTGGCGCTCGTGGGAGGCCGAGCACGACGTCTACGCCGGGCCGCACCGCGACCTCGTGCGCCTCAGCGCCCGCGTCCTGAAGGGCCTGACCTTCCGGCCGACCGGCGCGATCGTCGCCGCCCCGACGAGCTCGCTCCCCGAGGGCGTCGGCGGCGAGCGCAACTGGGACTACCGCTTCGCGTGGATCCGCGACTCGAGCCTGACGCTCGAGGCGCTCTACATCGGCGCCTGCTCCGACGAGGCCGAGGAGTTCGTCTCGTTCATGACGAGCTCGGCAGGGGGTCGCGCCGGCGAGGGCTCGCTGCAGATCATGTACGGGATCCGCGGCGAGCACGACCTGTCCGAGCGCGAGCTCGGGCACCTGCGCGGCTGGCGCGACTCGCGGCCGGTGCGCGTGGGCAACGGCGCCTGGAATCAGACGCAGCTCGACGTCTACGGCGAGCTGCTCAACGCGCTCCACGTCTACCACGAGCGCCTCGGCGCGCTGCACCCCGAGATCCAGGCGTTCGTGGCCGACCTCGCGGACACCGCCGCGCGGCGCTGGGCGGAGCCCGACTCGGGGATCTGGGAGATGCGCGGCGAGCCGCGCCATCACCTGTCATCGAAGGTGCTGTGCTGGGTTGCGCTCGACCGCGCGGTGAAGCTCGCGCCCGCGCTCGGCGAGCACGCGAAGGCCGACGCGTGGGCGGTCGAGCGCGACGCCGTCCGCGCGGCGATCCTCGAGCGCGGCTGGAGCGAGGCCAGGCGGGCCTACGCGCAGTCCTTCGGGTCGGACGGCCTCGACGCCGCGGCGCTGCTGATGCCGATCTACGGCTTCCTCCCGGCGACCGACGAGCGGATGCGCTCGACGATCGATGCCATCGCCCGCGAGCTCACCGAGGGCGGCATGGTCCTGCGCTACCGCAACGCGGCCGAGGGCGTCAACGCCGACGGGCTCACCGGCGAGGAGGGGACGTTCGCGGTCTGCACGTTCTGGCTCGTCTCGGCGCTGGCCCAGGCGGGCGAGGTCGAGCGCGCCGAGGAGCTCTTCGAGCGGCTCGTGGGCGCCGCCAACGACCTCGGGCTGCTCGGCGAGGAGATCGACACCGCCGGCGAGCAGCTCGGCAACTTCCCGCAGGCCTACAGTCACATCGGCTTCCATCACGGCCGCGTGGGAGATCGACCAGGCGCGGGCGGCGCAGAGATGAGAGCCCACCGCGGGTCCTCCCGCAACGACGTCGCGGGGGAGCGGCTTGGGTGAGGTGGAAGCGCTGTCAGGCCGGGAGCAGCGTCCGTTGGATGATCCCCGCGAGCTGGTCGGCCGGAAGGGAGGCCCCGAGGTAGACGTTGGGCGCCGCCTGCAGGTTGGCCAGGACGATGATCGTGGCCCCCTTGTCAGGGTCATAGCCCATATAGCTTTGGAACCCGGGGATCGCGCCGTTGTGGCCGATCAGAACCCCGAAGGACCGGTCGATGCCCAGCCCGTAACCGAAATCTGAGACGGCGCTGAACTGCAGGCGCTCGCGCTGGGTCTCGGGCGTTAGCAGCGTGCCAGTGGCCAGCGCGACCGCCCATTTCTCAAGATCGCGCGCGGTGGAGATCGCGCTGCCGTCCGGGTAGGTGTAGGAGGTGTTCCAGTCGGTTACGTCGGTCGGCACGGTGCCAGGCGGGACCTTGATCTGGGCGTCCTGCGGCCGCCCGGCCAGCGCGGCCTTGTAGGCGTCGTTGGCCTGGACGTTCGTGCCGAAGTTGTACCCGTGGGTGAAGGGCTCGGGGATCGCCGTCGAGGCTCGCTCCGGCAGCAGGCTCTCGCTCATCCCGACCGGCCGGAAGATCCGCCGCCGGAAGAGGTCGGGCAGGGACTGCCCGGTCACGCGCTCGGCGACCAGGCCGAGCAGGATGTAGTTGGTGTTGGCGTAGTGAAAGTCCGTTCCCGGCGCGAAATACGCCGGCTGCGAGAAGGAGAAGGGCAGGAGGTCACGCGGCAGCCAGACCCGGAACGGGTTCGCGTCGAGCAGCGCGTTGAGCTCGTCGCTCTCCGTCGTATTGAACAGGCCCGCGGTCATGCCCAGAAGCTCGCGGATGGTGATGTTCTTGCCGTTGGGGACGTGGCGCACGTACTTCGAGATGGGATCCTCAAGCCGCACCCGTCCCCGGTCGACCAGCTGCAGGATGATCGTGGCCGTGAAGGTCTTGGTGATGCTGCCCACGCGGGTGTGATCCTTGACGTTCATCGGGGCGCCGGTGGCCAGGTCGTCGGTGCCGAGGCCGGCCAGCCACCGGCCCTGGCCGGGCACGTCGACGAGGACGATCGCCCCCGGTGCCTGCAGCTCGTGCAGCTTGGCCTCGAGCACCGGGCGCAGGGTCGCGGCGTAGGCGGGCTCGCGTCCGGCGCCGCCCCCGCGCGCGCGCGCCGGGGCGGCGATGCTTGCGAGCAGCCCGCCCATCAGAGCCAGGCACACAGCAACGACGATCACCCCGCGCCGCATTGTCTTGGGCGCGCCGACGTTCATCACGTTCTTCTGGCCGAGGACACGCTGGCCGCCCGGGCTAGTGACGTACGTGGGCATGGCGCCTCCTTCTCCGAGTGCGGTGGCCGGGCCGGCGAAGAGGCGCCTCGCCCGGCGCGACGCTCTGGGTGCTCCACCCTAACCCGCCGGCGGTCGCGCGTACAAGCAGCAGATCCCCTGGCGCCGCGACCAGCTTCGCCGTCGGCGGCTTCAGAACTCGATTCAGAATCAAGCCAGGCGGGACGGCGATCCCGCTATCCGGGCCGCAGCGACTGTCGGATCGGGAGGCGCTGCAAGGAATCCTGTTCGGGCGACGGGCGCGCGGTGACGATCGCCGTGCCTGTCATCCTTCGCCGCCCGATGACGCGCGCCGACGGCACCGTGGTCATGAAGTTCGGCGGCACGTCCGTCGCCGACGCCGAGCGCCTCAAGCGGGCCGCGCGTCGGATCGTGGCCCGGCGCGAGGCCGGCCGCCGCGTCGTCGCCGTCCTCAGCGCCCGCGGCAGGGAGACCGACCGCCTCCTCGCCGACGCACACGAGGTCTCGCCGGCGCCCGACCCGCGCGAGCTGGACATGCTCCTGTCGACGGGCGAGCGCGTCTCGTGCGCGCTGTGCGCGATGGCCATCAACGACCTCGGCCACCGCGCGATCTCGCTCACCGGCTCGCAGGCGGGGATCGTCACCGACACCTCGCACACGAAGGCCCGCATCGTCGACGTGCGCGCCGACCGGATCTTCCGGGCGCTCGAGGAGGACGCGATCGTGCTCGTGGCCGGCTTCCAGGGCGTCTCGACGACGAAGGATGTGACGACGCTCGGCCGCGGCGGCTCGGACACCACCGCGGTCGCGCTCGCCGCGGCCGTCGACGCCGAGGTCTGCGAGATCTACACCGACGTGCCGGGCGTCTTCTCGGCCGACCCGCGGATCGTCACCGACGCGCGCAAGCTGTCCGTGGTCTCGTTCGACGAGATGCTCGAGATGGCCGCCTCGGGCGCCGGCGTGCTGCAGCTGCGCTCGGTCGAGTACGCCCGCAACCACGGCGTGCGCATCCACTGCCGATCGAGCTTCGACGACCGGCCCGGTACCGTGGTCGTGTCCGAGGAGGAGACGTTGGAGCACCCCCTAATAACCGCCGTCACCCACTCCACCGGCGAGGCCCGGGTCACGCTCATGGGCGTCCCTGACGCGCCCGGCGTGGCCGGGCGCGTGACGACGGCCCTGGCCGAGGCGAACGTCAACATCGACATGATCGTCCAGGGCGAGCCGGTCACCGACGGATCGCGCGCCGATATGTCGTTCACGATCCCGCGCGACGACGTCTCCGTCGCCGAGTCCGCGCTGGGCCCCGTCGCCGCGGAGCTCGGCATGGGGCTGGCCACCGACGAGGCCATGGGCAAGGTCTCGATCGTCGGGGCCGGCATGCGCACGCATCCGGGCGTCGCGGCGAAGGTCTTCCGGACGCTCGGCGACCACGACATCAACATCGAGATGATCTCCACCTCTCCCATCCGCATCTCCTGCGTCGTGCGCGGCGACCGCGTCCCCGACGCCGTTCGCGCGCTGCACGTCGCCTTCGAGCTCTCCGGCGAGGGCTCGATCCGGCGCGAGCAGCCGTTCGGGGAGTTCGCGTGAGACCGCATCGCGGGTCGGTGACGAGCCCGCCGGAGCGGTCCGCAGGGAGCCGCCTCGCGCTGGTCGGCGCCACGGGCGCCGTCGGCACGATCATGCTCGAGCTGCTGGAGCGCCGCGCCTACCCGGCGGACGAGATCGTGCTCTTCGCCTCCGAGCGCAGCGTCGGCCGGCGGATCGCCGAGCGCGTCGTGCATCCGTTGCGCGAGGACACGATCGAGGGCTTCGACGTCGCGCTGTTCTCCGCCGGCGGCGGGACGTCGCGCGCGTGGGCGCCGCACTTCGCCGCCGCGGGCGCCACCGTGGTCGACAACTCCTCGGCCTGGCGGATGGACCCCGACGTGCCGCTCGTGGTCAGCGAGGTCAACGCCGGCGCGCTCGACGGCGTGCGCAAGGGGATCGTCGCCAACCCGAACTGCACGACGATGGCGGTCATGCTCCCGGCCAAGGCGCTGCACGACGCCTTCGGCCTGGAGGCGATGGTCTGCACGAGCTTCCAGGCGGCCGGCGGCGCCGGCCAGAAGGGCATGGACGAGCTGCGCGGGCAGGTCGAGCCGGTGCTCGGCCACGACCTCGTCCGCGACGGCGCGGCCGCCGCAGCCTCGGTGACGGCCAGCGTCCACGCCAAGGCGCTGGCCTTCAACGTCGTGCCGTGGCTCGGCACCGAGGCCGGCGGCGGCTACTCCGACGAGGAGATGAAGCTGCGCAACGAGTCGCGCAAGATCCTCGGCCTCCCGGACCTGCGGGTATCGCCGACGTGCGTCCGCGTGCCGGTCATGGTCGGCCACGCCGTCGAGGTCCGCGCGACGTTCGCGCGTCCGGTGACGGCGGCAGGGGCGCTCGAGGCGCTCGCCGGCTTCCCCAACCTCGAGCTCGACGACGTGCCGACGCCGCTCGAGTGGGCCGGACGCGACGAGGTCGCCGTCGGCCGCGTGCGCGAGGACCTCGGCGACCCGCACAGCCTCAACTTCTTCGTCGTCGGCGACAACCTCCTCAAGGGCGCCGCGCTGAACACGGTCCAGATCGCGGAGCTGCTGCACGAGCGCGGCCTCGTCGGCGCGCGCGCGGCGTAGATCGACGCCCGCCGGGCGCGCGGCGATGGCCGTCGCGCGACCCTACGGGGAGGGCGCGGAGGCCACCACGGACGTCGACCAGTCGATCACCGTCGCCGGCTTGACGATGTGGCGCTGCATGCCGAGCTCCTTGGGCTCGAGGCCGAGCGCGAGGCCGACGAGCTGCGATAGGTGCAGGACCGGCATCTTCAGCTCGCGGCCGACGAGGCGCTCGGCCAGCGGCTGCTGCAGGTCGAGGTTGAGGTGGCACAGCGGGCACGGCGTGACGAGGCAGTCGGCGTCGGCGTCGACGGCGTCGCCGAGGTGGCGGCCCGCCTGCTTGAGCGACGCATCCTTGTTCATCGTGATGATCGGGAACCCGCAGCACTTGTACATGCCCGCGTAGTCGATGACGGTGCCGCCGAGCGCCTCGATGACCAGCCCGAGGTAGGTGTCGCGCGGGCGCTCGGCGTCGATGCCCAGCCGCGCGGTCGGGCGGACGATGTAGCAGCCGTAGAACGGCCCGACCTTGAGGTCGGTCAACGGCCGGCGCACGCGCGAGCGAAGCTCGTCGAGCCCGAGCTCCTCGACGAGCACCCAGAGGAAGTTCTTGTTGGCCAGGCCGCGCTCGTAGGCCAGCCCCTCGTCGCGCAGGTTGCCGTTGACGTGGTCGCGGTACTCCCCGTTGGCGTCCAGTCGCTCCTGGCACTCGCTCTGCGCGCCCTGGCAGGTCGAGCAGATGTTCATCATGAGCTCGGCCCCCGGCACCTGCTGTGCGAGCGCGAACGTCCGCGCGTTGAGGGTGTCCGCGAGCTCCTGGTTGTGCTCGGCGATGACGCCCGCCCCGCAGCAGGCGGCACGATCGAGCTCGACGAGCTCGAGGTCGAGCATCGGCGCGATCAGAGCCATCGATCCGTGCAGCTCGGGGGTGAAGCCCCGGCTCACGCAGCCCGGCCAGTACGCGACTCTCAAGGCTTACGACCTCCCGGACGGTGACTGCCCGGGCGCCGAGGTCATGCCGCCGTCCTCGGCGGTGGCGACGGTCGGGGGCGTTTGTGCGCCCTCCTCGTCCTCGTCGTAGCCGGAGATGTACAGGTTGAGCTCGTAGCGCTCGCGGCCCTCGACGTCGGCGAAGATGCGCTTGACCTGCCCGAGGTCGCCCTTGGGCAGCTTGTGGGGCCTGAGCGCGTCCATCGGCTTGACCTTGCGGCGCAGCAGCGCCTTCGTGATCGCGGGCAGCGAGTCGAAGAGCTCGAGCGCCGCGCGCGGCGCGAACTTGGCGAAGGACGAGTTGCCCGAGTAGGAGCGCGGCAGCAGCTCGGACTCCCACAGGAGCCCGTGGTCGCGCACGAGCCCGGTGAAGGCCGCCTCGTGGCGCTCGCCGTTGTTGCGGTCGACGATGCCGTGGTCGGTGCCCGCGCGCCGGCGCAGGCGCATGATCTGGCTCATCGGCGCCACGCCCTTCGGGCACGCCTCGATGCACTTGAAGCAGTGCGTGCAGTCGTAGAGGCCGTGCGGGTCCTCGGCGAGGTCGCGCAGGCGGTCCTCCTGCCCCGCGTCGCGCTGGTCGCCGACGAAGCGGTAGGCCTTGGCCAACGCGGCCGGGCCGATGAAGAGCGGGTCGACCTCCATCGAGAGGCAGTCCGAGACGCAGGCGCCGCACTGGATGCAGGCCATCGACTGTGTGACGTCGACCATCGACTCGCGGTCGACGAGGTACTCGCGCTCGGGGATCGGCTGCTTGTTGATGAGCCACGGCGTGACGCGCTGGATCTTCTTCCAGTGGACCGCGTCCATGTCGACGATGAGGTCCTTGATGACGGGCATGTTGCCCATCGGCTCGACCTCGATGACCCCGTCGCGGGCGCCGGCGAGCGCGGCGTCGAGGTGCGTGTGGCAGGCCAGCCCGGGCTGGCCGTTGATCCGCACGCCGCACGAGCCGCAGATCGCCGCACGGCAGGAGCAGCGGATCCCGATCGAGCCGTCCTCCCGCGCCTTGGCGGTAAGGATCCCCTCGAGCACCGACCGGTGCGGCTCGAGCTCGACGGTGTGCTCGTCCCAGTAGGGCGGCTCGCCCGACTCGGGGTCGAAGCGACGGAGACTCAGCGTGAACTCGGCCACTAGTACTTCCTCTCCTCGGGCTGCCACTGCGTGATCGTCACCGGCGAGTAGCTCACGCGCGGGACGTCGTCCCCGTCGCGCGACAGGTTGATGTGCTTGAGCCACGTGGCGTCGTCGCGCTCGGGGAAGTCCGTGCGGTACTGGGCTCCCCGCGACTCCTTGCGCTCGAGCGAGGCGACGACGGTCGCCTCGGCGCAATCGAGCATGTAGTCCAGCTCGATCGCGCCGAGCACGTCCTGGTTGAAGACGGTCCCGCGATCGTCGATGTAGGCCGTGCGCGCCTGCTCCTTGAGCCGCCGCACGACCTCGTGGGCGTGCTGGAGGCCCTGCTCGTCGCGGAAGACCGCGACGTGGCGGTTCATCTCCGTGCCGAGCTCGTCCTTGATCTCCGAGATCCGCCGGCCGCCGCGCTCGCGGCCGATGATCTCGTCGATCATCGCCACGTCCTCGCGCAGCCGGCCCTCACCGGCCGCGGGGAGCGGGATCTGCCGGGAGCGCTCGGCGGCGTGCACGCCCGCGCGGCGGCCGAAGATCAGCGTGTCCAGCAGCGAGTTCGCCCCGAGCCGGTTGCCGCCGTGGACCGACACGCAGGCGACCTCGCCCGCCGCGTAGAGCCCGGGGACGCCCGGGACCTGGCCGTCGATGTCGGTCTTGACCCCGCCCATGATGTAGTGCGCGCCCGGGCGGATCGTGATCGGCTCGCGCGTGATGTCGACGCCGGCGAAGTCCTTGCCGATGTTGACGATCTCGCGCAGCGACTCCAGCGTGCGCCTGCGCGGGACGACCGTGATGTCGAGCAGGATCCCGGCCCCGTCGGGGCCGACGCCGCGGCCCTCGTCGATCTCTGTCTGCTCGGCGCGCGAGACGACGTCGCGCGAGGCGAGCTCCATCTTGTTGGGCGCGTACTTCTCCATGAAGCGCTCGCCGTCGCCGTTGAGCAGGTGCGCCCCCTCGCCGCGCGCGCCCTCGGTGATGAGGAACCCGTTCTCCGCGAGCGTCGTCGGGTGGTACTGGACCATCTCCATGTCCATCAGCGGCGCGCCCACGCGGTAGGCCTGGACGATGCCGTCCCCGGTGCAGATGAGCGCGTTCGTCGTGGGCTTGAAGCACTGGCCGGCGCCGCCGGAGGCGAGGATGACGTTCTTGGCGGAGAAGACCTCCATGGCGCCCGACCTGATCTCGCGCGCGACGGCCCCGACGCAGGCGCCGTCGTCGTCGAGGACGAGCGAGGTGACGAACCACTCCTCGAAGCGGTCGACCCGCTCGTCGAGCTTCATCAGCTGCTCGTAGAGCACGTGGAGGATCGCCTGGCCGGTGATGTCGGCCACGTAGGCCGTGCGCTTCGCCGAGGCGCCGCCGAACGCGCGCAGGTCGAGCGCGCCGTCGTCGTTGCGGTGGAAGGTGACCCCGATGTGGTCGAGGTGCAGGACCTCCTCGGCCGCGTCGCGGCACATGACCTCGATCGCGTCCTGGTCGCCGAGGAAGTCCGAGCCCTTCACGGTGTCATAGGCGTGCGAGCGCCAGTCGTCCGCCGGGTCGATGGCCGCGTTGATGCCGCCGGCCGCGGCCACGGAGTGCGAGCGCACGGGGTGGACCTTGCTCACGATCGCCACCGACGCCCCGACCTCCGCGGCGGCCTGGGCGGCGCGCTGGCCCGCGAGGCCGGCGCCGATGATGAGGACGTCGTGTGCTGGCATAGACCCTCCCGAACTCTATACCTCGGTGTCGGTCCGCGAGCTCAGGCGACCTGGCGCGGCGGCGGTGAGCGCGCGGCGGACCTGCTCGAGGGTCACGACGCCGCGCAGGCGCTCGTCGGTGTCGACGACCATGACGGCGCCGAGCGTGCGCAGCCCCTCGGCTCCCAGCAGGTGCTCGACGGGCGTGTCGTCGCGCACCCGCACGTCGCCGTCCGCGTGGGCATCGAGGAGCTCGCGGACCTCGAGCGCGGGGCGCCCGGCCGCGACCTCCCCGTCGACGGAGTCCTGTCGCAGGATGCCGAGGTAGCGCCCGGCGCCGTCGACGACCGGGAACCACGCCCAGCGGTAGCGGGCGAAGAACTCGTCCTGCGCGCGGCCGAGCGGGACGTCGGCCGCGATCGTCACGGGCTGGGTGTCCATGAGGTCGCCCGCCGTGAGCCCCTCGAGGCGCTCGGAGACCTGTGAGGAGACGACGGCCCCGCGCGCGGCCTGCCCGAGGAACCAGCCCAGCAGCATCGACCACAGCCCGCTGACGACGTCGCCGCGCAGCAGCACGAAGATGCCGAAGCCGATGAGCACGTAGGCGAAGCCCTGCCCGAGGCGACCCGAGACGCGGGTGCCGCGGTTGCGGTCGCCGGTGACCTTCCAGGCGATGGCGCGGGCGATCCTCCCGCCGTCGAGGGGGAAGGCCGGCACCATGTTGAAGACGAAGAGCACCGCGTTGATCTCGGCCAGCCATCCGACGAGCGCAAGCGTCGGGGACACGTCGGACCCGCCGAGCGACACGGAGTCCCGGAAGGCGTCGCCCTGGCCGGCCGCGAACGCCCCCAGCACGCAGAGCCCGACGATCGCCAGCGTCACCGCGGGGCCGGCGGCCGCAACGCGGAACTCCTCGCCGGGCGAGCGCGAGTCGCGCGACAGCTTGGCGATCCCGCCGAAGAACCAGAGGTCGATCCCCTCGATGCGGATCCCGTTGCGCCGGGCCACGAGCGCGTGGCCGAGCTCGTGGAGGACGAGCGAGGCGAAGAAGAGCAGCGCGCCCGCGACGGCGACGCCGTAGACGGTCGCGTCGGAGTAGTCCTCGAGCACGCTGTCGCGCAACGACGTCGAGAGCCACAGGATCATGACGAAGAGCACGGCGAACCAGCTCGGGCTCGCGCCGATGCGGATGCCGAAGAGGCGCGCGAGCTGGATCGACCCGCCCACGACCCCATCGTCGCAGGCGCGCGGACGCTATGGCGCCGGCGTGTGGCGCGCGACGATCGTCTCGACGTCGGCGCTCGCCGGGAGCGTCCCGTACTCGAGGCCGTGGTCGCCGGCGAGGCGGGCGGCGCAGAAGGCGTCGGCGACCGCGGGCGGCGCGTGGCGCACGAGCAGCGAGCCCTGCAGCGCGAGCGCGAGGCGCTCGACGACCCGCCGCGCGCGGTGCTCGAGCTCCGCGCCGTCGCGCAGCTCGGCGCGCACGCCCTCGACGAAGGCGTCCAGGCGCGCGTCGGCGCCCGCGGCGAGGCCGACCTCGGCCTCGAGCAGCTCGAGCGCGCGTGGGTCGCGCCCGAGCGCGCGCAGGACGTCGAGGGCGATGACGTTGCCCGAGCCCTCCCAGATCGAGGCCAGCGGCGCCTCGCGGTACAGCCGCGGCATCCCCGAGGCCTCGACGTAGCCGTTGCCGCCGAGGCACTCGAGCGCCTCGTAGGCGTGGGCGGGGGCGCGCTTGCAGACGTGGTACTTCGCGATCGCGGTGGCCAGGCGAGCGAAGCGCGCCGCGTCGGGATCGTGCGTCGCCTCGTCGTAGGCGCGGGCCAGGCGCATCGCCGTCGCCGTCGCCGCCTCCGCCTCGAGCGCGAGGTCGGCCAACACGTTGCGCATGAGCGGCTGCTCGGCCAGGCGGCGCCCGAAGGCGTTGCGGTGGGCGGCGTGCCAGGTGGCCTGGGCCACGGCCGCGCGCATCCCGCCCGCCGCGCCGAAGACGCAGTCCAGGCGCGTGTGGTTGACCATCTCGATGATCGTCGGCACGCCGCGCCCGGGCTCGCCCACCATCCGCGCCCAGGCGCCGTGCAGCTCGAGCTCGCTCGACGCGTTCGAGCGGTTGCCGAGCTTGTCCTTGAGCCGCTGCAGGCGGAAGCCGTCGTTGCGCGCGCCGTCGGGCAGGACCCGGGGCAGCGCGAAGCAGCTCAGCCCCTCGCGGGTCTGGGCGAGGACGAGGAAGAGGTCGCACGTCGGCGCCGAGCAGAACCACTTGTGCCCCGTGAGCTCGAACGCGCCGTCCTCGGCGAGCGGCGTGGCGCGGGTCGTGTTGGCGCGCACGTCCGAGCCGCCCTGCCTCTCGGTCATGGCCATGCCGCACAGCGCCGAGCCCTTCTCGTCGGCCGGGCGCAGCGCCGGGTCGTAGCTCGCGGACGTCAGCAGCGGCACCCACTCGGCGGCGACGTCGGGCTGCGCCCGCAGCGCGGGAACGGCCGCGAACGTCATCGTGATCGGGCAGCCGAAGCCGGCGTCGCTCTGGACGGCGCACTGGTAGAGCGCGGCGCGGATCACATGCGCGCCGGGCCCATGCGACGTCCAGGGAAGGGCATGCAGTCCGTCGCGCACCCCCGCCGCCATGAGCGCGTGCCACGCGGGGTGGAACTCGACCTCGTCGCGGCGGGCGCCGAAGCGGTCGTGGGTGTGCAGGACGGGCGGGTGGTCGTTGGCCTGCAAGCCCCAGCGCACGGGCTCGCCACCCCAGAAGACGCCGGCCTCGTGCAGGCGCTCGCGCCCCCGGCCGCCGCCCTCGCGCTCGAGCGCCTCGCCGAGCGGGACGTTGTCGGCGAAGAGATCGCGGTCCTCGAGCGGCGGGGCCTGGTTGAGGACGTCGTGCGCGGCGATGGTCATGGGTCCCTTCCGGTGACGGAGCGTGTGCAGAAGGCCACGAGGCCGGCGACGAGCGCGTCGGCGTCGGTCCTCCCGGCGAGCGGCGAGAGTGGGCCGACGAGCGCCTCGCCGAGGGCGCCGACGAGCGCCGCGGCGCTCAGCGCGACGTCCTGGGACGGCAGCTCGCCGGCGGCGATGCCGTCGGCCAGGATCGCGGCGAAGCCGGCCGCGTAGGCCCGGCGGAAGGCCAGGCGCTCGGCCTCGACCGCGGGGTCGACGGGCTCGGCCAGCAACGCCCAGGCCAGGCGCCTGCCGCGCAGGGCGCGGCGGGCGAAGGCCTCGGCCGCGGCCGCGATGCGCCCGGCGGCGGGACCGCCCGCCGCCGCGGCGGCCGCCCGGGTGGCGTCGACCTCGCGCCGGGAGGCGCGGCGGAAGACCTCGGCGAAGAGCTCGGCCTTCGAGCCGAAGTGGCGGTAGACCGTGCCCGTGGCGACGCCGGCGCGCCGCGCCACCGCGGCCACGGACGCCTCGCGGTAGCCGCCGCGGGCGATGAGGGCGTGCGCGGCGTCGACGATCCGCTCGCGGGCGGCGAGCCGACGGGCCTCGGTGCGCTCGGTCGCGCGGTAGGGCACTTGAAGAAGTGAAGCACGGTTCAGGGCTTCGGACAACGCGGGGCGGCGGTAGCGTGTGCGCACAGCCATGGCCAAGATCAAGGTGACGAACCCCGTCGTGGAGCTCGACGGGGACGAGATGACGCGGATCATCTGGTCGTTCATCAAGGACGAGCTGATCCTGCCCTACCTCGACGTCGACCTGCGCTACTTCGATCTCGGGATCGGGAGCCGCGACGCCACCGACGACCAGGTCACCGTCGACGCCGCCGAGGCGATCAAGGAGCATGGCGTCGGCGTGAAGTGCGCGACGATCACCCCCGACGAGGCGCGCGTCGAGGAGTTCGGTCTGCGGCGCATGTACCGCTCGCCCAACGGGACGATCCGCAACATCCTCGGCGGGGTCATCTTCCGCGAGCCGATCGTCATCTCGAACATTCCGCGTCTCGTGCCGGGCTGGACCAAGCCGATCGTCATCGGCCGCCACGCCTTCGGCGATCAGTACCGCGCGACCGACACGAGGATCCCGGGCGCCGGGAAGCTCGTGCTCAGCTTCACGCCGCGGGACGGCGGCGAGCCACTCGCGCTCGAGGTCTTCGACTTCCCCGACGGCGGCGGCGTGGCCATGGCCATGTACAACCTCGACGCCTCGATCCGCGACTTCGCCCGCGCCTCGTTCCGCTACGGCCTGGAGCGCGCCCTCCCGGTCTACATGTCGACGAAGAACACGATCCTCAAGACCTACGACGGGCGCTTCAAGGACCTCTTCGCCGAGATCTTCGAGGCCGAGTTCGCCGACGCCTTCGCGGAGGCCGGGCTCACGTACGAACACCGGCTCATCGACGACATGGTCGCCGCCGCGCTGAAGTGGGAGGGTGGTTACGTGTGGGCGTGCAAGAACTACGACGGCGACGTGCAGTCCGACACCGTCGCACAGGGCTTCGGCTCGCTCGGGCTCATGACGAGCGTGCTCATGACGCCCGACGGCAAGACGATCGAGGCCGAGGCCGCGCACGGCACGGTCACGCGCCACTTCCGCCAGCACCAGCAGGGCAAGGCGACGTCGACGAACCCGATCGCCTCGATCTTCGCGTGGACGCGCGCGCTCGCGCACCGCGGGCGCCTCGACGACACGCCCGCGGTCACCGCCTTCGCCGAGACGCTCGAGCGTGTGTGCGTCGAGACGGTCGAGAGCGGCCGGATGACCAAGGACCTCGCCCTGCTCGTGGGCGACGACCAACCCTTCCAGACGACGGAGGAGTTCCTCGCCTCGATCGACGAGAGCCTCCGGCGCACGACCAAGGAGAACGACGCCTGATGCCCACCAAGGTCACCATCACCGGCGCCGCCGGCGCCGTCGGCTACGCCCTGCTGTTCCGCGTCGCCAGCGGGCAGCTCCTCGGGCCCGACACGAAGGTGCAGCTGCGCCTGCTCGAGATCACCGCTGCCCTCAAGGCCGCGGAGGGCACGGCGCTCGAGCTCTTCGACTGCGCCTTCCCGCTGCTGGACTCGGTCGAGATCACCGACGACGCGAACGTCGCCTTCGACGGGGCCAACGTCGCGCTGCTCGTAGGCGCGCGCCCGCGCGCGAAGGGGATGGAGCGCGCCGAACTGCTCGAGGCCAACGGCCAGATCTTCAAGCCGCAGGGCCACGCCATCAACGACCACGCCGCCGACGACATCCGCGTCCTCGTCGTCGGCAACCCCGCCAACACGAACGCGCTGATCGCCATGAGCAACGCGTCGGACGTGCCCGCCGAGCGCTTCTCGGCGATGACGCGCCTCGACCAGAACCGAGCGGCGGCGCAGCTGGCCCAGAAGCTCGAGGTCGGCGTGGAGGAGATCCAGGACCTCGCCGTGTGGGGCAACCACTCGCCGACGATGTTCCCCGATCTCTTCAACGCGAAGGTGCGCGGCGAGCGCGCGTCCGACCAGGTGGACCTCGACTGGTACGAGCACGAGTACCTGCCGCGCGTGGGCAAGCGCGGCGCCGAGATCATCGAGGCGCGTGGGGCCTCGTCGGCGGCCAGCGCCGCCAGCGCCGCCATCGACCACGTGCGCGACTGGACGCTCGGCGCCGACGGCCTGCGCTCGATGTCCGTGCGCTCGGGCGGTCAGTACGGCGTCGACGAGGGCCTCGTCTCGAGCTTCCCGGTGCGCTGCCCGGGCGGCGGGACGTTCGAGATCGTCGAGGGCCTCGAGGTCGGCGACTTCGCGCGGGCGAAGATCGACCGCACGGTCGGCGAGCTGCGCGAGGAGCGCGACGCCGTGAGGGGCCTCGCGCTCGTGTAGGGCGGGCGTGTCGCGCCAGGGCAGGCCCGCGCCCCGCTAGGCCGCCTCCAGCGGGTGCCAGCCCCGGCCCTCCTTGCGCACGAGGCCGTCCTTCTGCAGCGCGGGCAGGACGCGGTACAGGTAGTTCTGCTGGATGCCCATGGTCTCGGCGATCTCGGGGATCGTGATCCCGGGGCGCGAGCGCACGAGCTCGAGCGCCTGCTTGGAGCGGGTGCCGCTGCCGCGCGGGCGCCCACGGCGGCCGGTCCCGCCACCGGCGCCGCCGCGCCGCGCGCGCTGCGGACCGCGGGCCGCCCGCGCGCGCTCGCCGGAGGCGGGGAGGCCGTCGAGCGCCGCGGCCGCGGCCTCCAGGCGGTGGTACTCCTCGACGAGCGGGCGCAGCTCGGTGAGGCGGGAGGTGATCTCCCTCTTCTTCTCTTCCAGGAAATCAGCCATAGTGAGTCACTGTGTCACCTCTGACTTCACGTTGTCAATCCGCGACGTGCTGCGCCGATTACTTCAGCGTGGACGCTCGGCCAACACCTTGAGCGCGTGCAGCGAGACGTCGGCCTCGCGCCTCGGCAGGCCGCCGACGAGCGCGCGACTGGCCACGGCGCCGAGCACTCCCAGCGGTGCACCGAACTCGTTGCGGTAGTCGAAGCGCGTACCGCCGTCGACCGCTACGAGCCGGTACTCGATCTCGGCGTGCGAGCGCGCCGGCCCGCGGCCGTGCCACTCGGCGTGGTGAGGCTCGTCGACCTCGACGAGCTGCCAGTGCACCCTGAAGTTCACGCCGCGCAGGCACAGCGTCTGATGCATCTCGTAGCCCTCGCGCAGCGGCCCGTCGGAGTGCTGGTGGATGCGGCGATGGATGCTGACCCACTCACCCAGGTGAGCGGGCTCCATGGCCAGTGCCCAGACGCGCTCGGGCGCGGCGGCGATGTGGATGCTGCTCACGACCTCGCTCACGGCTGGCGCGGGACCCTAGTGGCCCGTCCCGCGAGAGTCGACCCGACGCGACGCGCGGCGATCACCGCCGCCGCACGCCCTGTCGACCCGACGGTCGCGAGACGGGGCATCACCGCCCGGCCAGCTCCTCGACGGCTTCCCAGTCGCGCAGGGCGCGCTCGACCGCGGCGTCGAACGTGTGCAGGCGCACGCCGAAGAGGCCCGCCGCGCGGTCGTCGCGCGGCAGCAGGTCGGTCTCCAGCGAGCCCATCAGCGGGCCGATGAGCTCGGGATCCTCGCCGGCGATGGCGGCCGCAACGCGGCTGGCCACCGGCGTGAGCGTCAGCGGCAGGTCCAGGCGGGGGCGTCCGAGCAGGAGCGCGTCGCGGATGCGCTCGAGGAGCTGCGCGTAGGTCAGCAGGTCGGGCCCGGCGAGATCGAGCGAGAGCGGCCCGTCGACGGCGTCGGAGGTCGCCGCCGCGGCCAGGAAGTCGATCACGTCGCGTGCGTCGACCGGGCGCGTGCGATGGATCCGCCACGCGGGGAGGGGCATGACCGGGACGCGCTCGACCAGGCGCACGAGGAAGCGGAACGAGCGCGAGCGCGCGCCGATCACGATCGAGGCGCGCAGGGCGAGCGCCTCGGGCACGGCGCCCAGCAGCGTCGTCTCGACCTCCAGGCGGCTGGCCAGGTGCGGCGAGAGCGCCGCGCCCGCCGGCAGCAGGCCGCCCAGGTAGACGATGCGCCGGACGCCCGCGCTCGCCGCCCCGGCCGCGAAGCGCCGGGCCGCGCGGCGGTCGCGGTCGGCGAAGGTGCCGCCGTCCGCGGCGGCGCCCTCCATCGAATGGATCAAGAAGTACGCGACCTCCACGCCCTCGAGCGCGGCGTCGAGGCCGGCGCCGGTCACCGCGTCGCCCTGGACGATGTCGGCGACCCCCTCGGCGGTGACGCGCGCCGGCGTGCGCGCGAAGGCACGGACCGCGTGGCCGTCGCGCGCGAGGCGCGGCACGAGGTCGGTGCCGATCGCGCCGGAGGCGCCGGTGACGAGGATCCGCATCGCCGTCCAGGCTACGAAGCGAAGCCACGACCGGACCTCTAGGGTCCTGCCAATGGCCGCTGATGTCCCCTGTGACGTCGCCGTCGTCGGCGCGGGAATCGTCGGGCTGGCCACCGCCCGCGAGCTGCAGCGGCGCGACCCCGCCGCGCGCGTCGTCGTCCTGGAGGCCGCGGACGCCGTGGGCACGGGACAGACGGGACAGAACTCGGGCGTCGTGCATGCGGGCGTCTACTACGCGCCGGGCTCGCTCAAGGCGCGCCTGTGCGTGCGCGGCGCCGCGATGCTGTACGCGTACCTGGCCGAGCACGACCTGCCGCACGAGCGCTGCGGCAAGCTGATCCTGGCCACCACGGCGCCGGAGCTCGCGCGGCTCGAGGCCCTCGAGGAACGCGGGCGCGCCAACGGCGTGCCCGGCCTGCGGCGGCTGGCGGCCCACGAGATCGCGTCGGTCGAGCCCCACGCCGTGGGCCTCGCCGCACTGCACTCGCCCGCGACGGGCGTGGCCGACTTCGGCGCGGTCGCGCGTCGCCTGGCCGTCGACGTGCGCGAGGCCGGCGGCGACGTGCGCCTGCGCCACCCGGTCGGCGCGACCCGCCGGCGCGCCGGGGTGATCGAGCTCGACGGGCCCGACGGCGCGGTCCGCGCGCGGCGGGTCGTCGTCTGCGCGGGGGCCGGGGCCTCGCGCCTGGCCGTGGCCGCGGGCGGGAGCGCCGACCCGCGCATCGTGGCGTTCCGCGGTCGCTACGGGCGTCTGCGCCCGCAGGCCGCCGGCCTCGTGCGCGCGCTCATCTATCCCGTTCCCGATCCCGAGCTGCCGTTCCTCGGCGTCCACGCCACCCGTCACGTCGACGGCGAGGTCACGGTCGGCCCGACGGCGCTGCTCGCCGGCGGCCTGACCTGGCCGGGGACGTGGCGGGTCATGCGGCGCTGGTGGCGCACGGGCGCGCGGGAGCTGCGCCTCGCGACGAGCACACGCGCGCTCGCCAAGGCGGCGTCGCGCCTCGTCCCGGCCCTCGGTCCGGACGACGTCGTCCCCGGCCCGGCGGGCACCCGCGCCCAGGCCGTCGGTCGCGACGGAAGCCTGCTCGACGACTTCGTCTTCGGCGAGGCCGGGGGCGCGCTGCACGTGCGCAACGCGCCCTCGCCGGCGGCCACCGCGGCGCTGGCGATCGCGGAGGTCATCGCCGACCGCGTCGGGTCGGGCTGAGAACGAGAAATGCCCAAGGTGCGGGATCTCGGCGAGGACCGGGGGGCGGAAACGCGTGCGATGCAGCCTCTTTGCGGTGAAGCGACGAAAAGCGCGCGCTTTGCGGGGTGCGGCGTTGCGCGGGCGCTGAGCCCCTGCTTGCATGCCCGCCGTCGGGTGCGGCGAACGGCGGCGAGGAGGTCGGTGGCGGGCATGGCGAACGGACGTGCGGCAGCGAAGACGGTGTCCTGCGACGACTGCTACTTCCGGTGCAACCTGCTCTGCGCGCTGAGCCTGGACGAGCCTTGCGCGACGTTCCGGCCCGATCATCCCGACGGGCTGCGGCCCCCGCGCCAGCTGCGCTTCACGTTCCGCCAGGAGCGGCGCACCCAGGCCGCGTGGGCTTTCCCGTCCGCGCAGGAGCAGGCCGCGCTGCACCGGTAGGTCACGCCCGCTCGGCGTCGAGCCCCACGCGATGGGCGACGGCCGCGGCCTCGGTGCGGCTGCGAACGTCGAGCTTCGCCAGGATCCGCGAGACGTGGACGCTCGCCGTCTTCTCGGCCATGTACAGCGCCGCGCCGATCTCGCGGTTCGTGCGCCCCTCGGCGACGAGGACGAGAACCTGGCGCTCCCGCGGGGTGAGCCCGAAGGGATCGTCGTCGTCGCCGGTCCCGGCCGCGTCGGGCTCGGACGCGGGCGCCGCGTCGTCGAGGCGCAGCCGCGCGCGGGCCGCAAGGCCCCGGACCTCGCTCTCCAGCCAGCGCGCGCCGAGGCGCCGCGCGGTGGCCAGCGCGGCGGAGGCCGGACCGGCGGCCGCCTCGCGCGCGCCGGCCTCGACCTGGGCCTCGGCCTCGCGCAGGCGGGCGCGCGCCGCGGCGTACGGCCGGCCCACCGCGTCCCACGCGCCGGCCGCCGACGCCCACGCGGACGCGCCGGGGCGGCCGCGGGCGCGGCCCACGTCGGCCACGGCGGTCGCGTGCAGCGCCTGCTCCACGGGCCGGGAGCCCTCGGCCGCGGCGGCCACGCGCTCGAGGAACGCCTCCCCACGGGCGACCGCGCCGGCCGCGACATCGTCGTCGCCGAGATCCCGCGCGCGTTCGGCGCGGTCGGCCTCGACCGCGACCCCCGCTGCCGCGACCTGCGCGACGCGGGAGACGTCCTCCGTGCAGAACTCGATCCGGTCCAGGGCGAGGTCGACCGCGCCCGCCGCGGCGTCGAGGTCCCCCCGGCGGCGATTGAGCTCGGCCTGCAGCGCACCGAGCGGCGCGATGATCTGCGGCTCGCTCGCGCCGCCCGCATCCAGCTCGAGGCGGGCCAGCGCGGCCGCCGCGTCCTCGTGGTCGCCGAGCGCGAGGGCGTGCTCGGTCCGGCGTAGGTCGACGTAGAGCAGGAGCGAGCCGACGTAGCGCCGGGGCGAGGGCAGCGCGGCGAAGGCGGTCTGCCAGTCGCCTGCCTCGAACGCGTACTCGGCGATCGCGGTGTCGAGCCACTGCTCGCTGAGGAGCAGACCCTCGACCGCCCGGCGGCCCTCGCGGACCGTCGCGAGCGCCTCGTCCGTGTGCCCGGCCAGGTGGAAGCCGTCGGCGAGGGCCACGTAGGCGCTGCCGAGGTCTCCCACCCGATCGTCGGCGCGGGCGGCGTCGACGGCCTGCACGAGGCGTGCCGCGCCACGCTCGGTCTCGCCGGCCGCCATGAGCGAGACGCCGAGCGTGTTGAGCGCGCCGCTCACCACGGAGCGGTCGCCGGCCGCATCGGCCGCCGCGAGCGCCGCCTGGGCGTCGAGGATCGCCTCGCCGTAGCGGCCCTGGAGCATGCGCACCTTCGCCCACCAGGCCTGCAGGTGCGCACGCTCGGGCGTCGGGTCGCCCTCGGGCAGGAGCGCGACGGCATGCTGTCCGGAGGCGAGCGCCTCGCGGGAGCGGTTGAGCGCCCACTGCGCACGCGACAGGCGCTCGAGCAGTCGCGCCGCGCGCAGCGGGTCGGCGTCCTCGTCGACCAGGGCCAGCGCCGCTTCGAGCAGCGCCTCGGCCCGCACGCGGTGGCCGTGGAGGAAGTGGGCGTCCGCCGCCCGGACCAGCACAGCCACGCGATCGTCGCCGGCGAGGCCCTCGGCGTCCGGGACGCGATCCCAGAGCTCGAGCGCGCGCTCGAACAGCGCCGCGGCCTCGCCGTACGCGTGCACGCGCTCGGCCGCCGCGGCGGCCGAGACGCTCGCCGCCAGGGCCGCAGGCCGGTCGCCCGCCTCGGTGTAGTGGTGGGCGATGCCGGCGCTGAGGTGGACGCCGGGGCCGTCGTCGGCCGCCCGGCGCTCGAGCGCCCGCGCCAGCGCCAGGTGCAGCTCGGCGTCCTCCCCGGGCAGGAGGTCGTCGACGACCACCTCGCGCAGGAGCGCGTGCCGGAAGCCGTAGCGGCCCTCGTCGTCGGTGACGAGGATGCTCGCCGCCACGGCCTCGCGCAGCGCGCTGCGCAGCTCGCGCGCGTCGAGCCCCGACGCGCCGGCCACCATCGCGTGGTCCAGGCGCTGGCCGACCGCGAGGACCCGCAGCACCTCCTGCGCCGCCGCCGGCAGGCGCTCGATGCGGAGCATGAGCGCGTCGCGCAGGGTCGGAGGCAACGGGGCGCGACCGTCGAGGCTCGCGGCCAGCAGCTCCTCGGTGTAGAGCGGGTTGCCCTCGCTGCGAGCGAAGAGGCGGTCGACGAGCTCGCCGGCGGGCTGAGCGCCGAGGATGTCGGCGAGCGCATCGGCGAGCTCCGGGCGGGTGAACGGGTCCAGCGCGATCCGCCGGGCCCGCACGTCGCGCTCGAGCTCGGCCAGCAGCGGGCGCAGGGGATGGCGGCGGTGCAGCTCGTCGGGCCGGTAGGTCGCGACGACGAGGATCCGCTCGGCGCACAGGCTGCTGGCGAGGAAGGCGAGGAAGCCGCGGGTCGAGCGGTCTGCCCAGTGGACGTCCTCGATCGTCACGAGCAGGGGGCGCTCCTGGCCGAGCCGGGCGAAGAGCGCGAGCAGGGCCTCGAAGACGAGGCCCTGCGCGTTGCCGTCGTCCTGCCCGCCGGCGCCGTCCGCCTCGCCGAGGGAGGGAAGGAGGCGGGCGAGCGCCGTGCGGGCGGCGGGTGGGAGGGAGGCGAGGGCCGGATCGTCATCCCCGGCGAGGGGTCGCAGCGCCGCGACGATCGGGCCGTAGGGCAGCTCGCCCTCGCCCAGCCCGACGCAGTCGCCGCCGATCACACGGCCGCCGAGGTCACGCACGCGGCGTTCGAGCTCGGCGACGAGCCGGGTCTTGCCGACCCCTGACTCACCCGCGATGAAGGCCAGCGACGGGCGCCCCGCGACTGCGTCGCGCCACGCGGCCTCCAGCTCGGCCGTCTCCCTGGCCCGGCCGACGAACTTCGTGCTGGTCACGCGCGACGCCACGCGTCCAGTATCGCCGCCGGTCGCCGCGGCGTCCGGCCTCGGCATCGTTCGCGTGGGCGAGGTGGGCGTGGAGCAGGCTGTGCATGTCGATCCTCCGGTCGTCGTGGACGGCACGTGGGACATGCTGCGCTGCGCGCGCGCAGCGCACATCTGGCGAATGGAGCCGGGTCCGCGAGCCGATCCCTTAGGCGCCGCGGCGCGCCCCTTAGAACCGATCCCGGTGGTCCGTAGCGTCCTCCGGGTCGAATCGAGCAACGACGATGGCGCAGGCGGCGGTGCTCCGCCGCCTGCGCCACCTGTTTGGCGGCCCTAGGCCGCCGCGCGCTGGCGCGCGGTCCTCACGCGGATCAGGTACACGACCCCGAGCCCCGTCAGGGACGCGAGCGCCAGGCCCCCCGCGCCGATGAACCAACCGGTGTCGATGCCGTCGTCGGACGACGAGGACGAGGACGACGTTGCCTGCGGCGTGGGCCGGAGCGCCTGCGGGTGGGCCGGCCACTGCGGTGCCGCGACGGGCGTGGTCGCGCTCGACGTATCCCGGGCGACCTGGTCGGGGTACGCGCGCAGATCCTGCGGCGCGGCCTGGACCCCGCCGCCGACCTGGTCGGGATACCCGCGGAGGTCCTGGACCGTGACCCCCGACCCGCCGCCCGCGGCGATCGCCGGGCCGTCGGTCGCCGGACGCGCCGAGGCGCCGGCCGGAACGAGCATCGAGGTCGCCAGCCCGACGGCGGCGAGCTTCGCGAATGTACGTGTGCGCATGACTGCTCCTCACCTCGCGGAGAGCGCCCCCTGCGCTCTCACTTGCTGCCTTCCACGGTCCCAGCGGCGCGGCGCGGCGTCCGCGTCCTTTGACCGCCTCCAAGCGTGAGCGTCGTCACACGTGGGAGGATCGGGCCCCGGTGGCCGATCCGCCCGACCTGCGCTTCCTCGACGCCCTCGAGCCGTCGCAGGCCGACGCCCTGCGCGCGCTGGGCCGGCGGCGCCGCTACGCGACGGGCACGCCGCTCTTCCGCGAGCGCGAGGCGGGCGCGACGGTGCTCGTGCTCGTGTCCGGGCGCGTCAAGCTCGGCTGCGTGACCGACGAGGGTCGCGAGGCGGTGCTCGCCATCCGCGGGCCCGGTGACCTCATCGGCGAGATGGCGGCGGTCGACGGCGCGCCGCGCCTGGCCACCGCCACGGCGCTCGATCCGGTGGAGGCCCTGGCCCTCCCCGCCGACGCCTTCGTCGCCTTCCTGGAGCGCACGCCGGGCGCGGCCATGGCGATGGTGCGCACGCTCAACCGGCGGTTGCGGGACGCCGACCGCAAGCGCGTCGGCTTCCTCGCGCAGGACACGGTCGGCCGCGTCTGCGCGCGGCTGGTCGAGCTCGCCGAGCGCTTCGGCGAGGCGGCCGGCGACGGCGTCGCGGTCGACCTGTCGTTCACCCAGGAGGAGCTCGCGGGCTGGACCGGGTCCTCGCGCGAGTCCGTCATCAAGGCCCTGCGCAGCCTGCGCGAGCTCGGGTGGATCGCGACCCGCCGGCGGGGGGTCACGATCCTCGACGTCGGCGCGCTGCGGCGCCGCGCCCTCTAGGGCGCCACGCCGTAGACGAAGCCGCCGGGTCGGCGCACGGCGAAGTCGTGGTGCATGACCGCGCGGATCACGGTCTCGTCGGTCTGGAAGTTCGCTTCCGTCGAGACGTCGACCGCGACGAGGTCGGACCGCACGCCGATCCAGGCCTCGCTCCAGTCGGAGGCGAAGAAGATCCGGGTCTGGCCGTAGTCCTCGACGCGGGCGGCCCGCGAGACGACGAACGGATAGCCGAGGAGCGATCCGCCGTCGGCGCCGTCCTGTACGACGAGGCGCACCACTCCTGCGTCGAGCGTCCCCGCCGGGCCCGCGCCGACCCCCGCGAGGCCGTCGTCGGTCTTCAGGGTCGAGAGCGCACCGAGCGTCCGCGGGTCGAGCACCCAGCCCGGGCTGCGAAAATCCGCCACGATGCCGGCCCGGACGTCGCGCACCATCCCCCTGACGAGCTGCAGGAGGTCGGGGCCTGTGGCCCGGGTAGCCGGCAGCGGAGCCGTGTTCGCGATCCCCACCGGCCCCGGCCCCCCGGTGCGGCCGTGGAGGAAGGCGCGGTCGGCCGCGAGCACAAGCGCCCGCGCGAGGTCATCCTTCAACGCCCAGACGAGGTCCGGATCCGCGACGACATCGCTCGCGATCCGGTTCGGGAGCACGACCTTCACCGCGAGCTCGTGGTCGCGCGGCCGAAGTCGTCTGAAGCTCACCCGTGCCTCGGGCTTCTGCACGTTCGCGGCCAGTCGCGGTGCGTCGTCGGGCATCGCCTCCGGCTGGGCCAGGTAGCCGGGGGCGGCGCCGCCGAGCACCGGCACGTTGATCTCGTCGTCGCCGCAGACGAGGCGGGCGCCGAGGCGGATCAGAGCCGAGCGGTCGCAGACGAGGTCGGCGAGGTCCGCGCTCCACTCGTCCGGGTCCAGCCAGTCGTCCGGCGGCTCATCCGGCGGTCCGCCCGGCCGCATCCCCGCCGGTCGCATGCCGGCGGGCCGCATGCCGGCGGGTCGCATGCCGGCGGGTCGCATGCCGGCGGGTCGCATCCCGGCGGGGCGCATCCCGGCCGGGCGCATCCCGGCCGGGCGCATCCCCGCCGGGCGCATGCCTGCGGGGCGCATGCCGGCGGGGCGCATGCCGGCGGGGCGCATGCCGGCGGGCCGCGCCCCCGTGCCCTCGTCGTCCTCGTTGTCCCCGTCGTCCGGGCCCATCCAGTCCGCACCCACGGTCGCCTCCGGCCGTTGCGTCACGACGACCCTACGCCCGTGGCACCTCGGTGACAAACCCGGGTCCGGCCACGATCGCGAGCTCCCGGAGGTGCGCGCTCGCCCCGACGCTCGCGTAGAAGGCATGGGCCCGTCGCAGTGCGGCCAAACCGTCCCGACGGCGGCCGGCGGCGAGCAGCGCCTCGCCCTCGCGCAGACGCGCGAGCGCGGCGTCCGGGCGCGAGCCGATGCGGTCGAAGCCCTCCGCCGCCGCGACCCGGTCCCCCCGGACGAGTGCGACCGTCGCCTCGAGCCAGCGGCTGCGCAACGGCACGGATGCCGCCGTCGCGGCCAGCTCCGCCTCGCGCCCGAGCGCATGCAGCGCGCACGCGAGATCGACGGCCCACGACGACGCGGGGTACGCGTCCGCCTTCGCGCGCCAGAGCGCCAGCAGCTCGTCGGCGAGCGCCGCGCCCGCGGCGGCGGATCCGGCCGTCACCTCCGCGCGCGCCGCGAAGGCCAGCGCGGGATAGAGCATCTGGAGATCCTCGGCGTCGCGCCCGAACGCGACCGCCCGCGCCGCGTCGGCGAGCGCGCCGCCGGCATCGCCCCGCGCCAGGCGGATGCGTCCGCGCATCGTCCGGCAGTAGCCGTCCATGAAGTTGGGCGTACCGGCCTCGACCTCCGCGACGAACCCGTCGGCCCGCCGCACCGCGTCGTCCCACGCGCCGGTCCAGTACCCCTCGCCGACCCGCTCGGCCGCGAGCCAGCGCACGAAGCCGGCATGGCCGAAGCGCTCCGCGTGAGCGCGCGCGCGCGCCTGCAGCTCGAAGCACGCGGCGAGATCGCCCATCTGGCCCTCGAGGTCAGCCAGCAGAGCGCAGGCGTGAGCGCTCAGGTGCGAGCCGATCTCCTCGGTGATCGCGATGCTGCGGCGCAGATCGTCGCGGCCGCCGGGATCACCCGACCACCCACGCGTGAGCCCGATGATCGAGAGCGCGCTGGCCTCGAGCTCGCGCAGCTCGAGCGACCGCGCGATCTCGAGCGCCTCGGTGGCGGCGGCGAGGCTGCGGTCGCGTTCCGTGGCCAGCGCCAGGGAGTTCGCGAGGTCGACGAGCACCTCGGCCTTCGAGCGCGAAGGCCCGAGGCCGGTCACGAGCTCGGCGGCCCGGTCGAGATGCTCCGACACGCCCTCGCGCCGGCCCTCGTGGTGAGCGAGGATCGCCAGGAAGGCCTCTGCCTCGGCGGCGGTCCCGCGGTCGCCCGCCGCCAACAGCGCGTCCCGGGCCTCGGCCAGCACGTCGCGGCCCGCCGTCTCGGCGTAGTAGGTCGACTTGCCGAGGCGGAACAGGAGCGCCGGGCGCCGCGGGTCGTCGTCGGGCCACAGCTCCAGCGCGGCACGGTAGAAGCGCGCTGCCGCAGGGAAGGCGTTCAGCGCGAGCGCGCGATCGCCCGCGTCGGCCTGGGCCAGGCGTGTGCGCTCGGCGAGCTCGGCCCGTTCGTGACCGGACGGCCCGGCGAGCTCGTACGCGCACAGCCAGTGCTGAGCGAGCAGCTCGGCCCGGTCGACGTTCCGGCCCGGGCTGAGCGACGCGAGCCATTCGGCGGTGCGCCGGTGGATCTCACCGCGGCGGCGCCGCGGGATCTCGTCGTACGCGACGTCGCGGATCAGGACGTGCCGGAAGCGGTACTCGGCTTCGCGGCCGAGCGATGAGCGCCGGGCCCGGACGAGGAGCTCCTTCTGCGCGAGCGTGCGCAGGCGCTCGTCGACCCACCGGCGCGGGCGTTCGAGGATCGCCGCGAGCGCCGCCGGCCAGACCGCGCGGCCGATGACGGCCCCGGCGTGCAGGAGCGCCTTCTCCTCCCCCGACAGCAGGTCCAGGCGTGCAGCGATGATCCCGCGCAGCGAGTCGGGCAGCGGCAGCTCCTCGGCGCCGGCGGCCACGAGCCTGCGTTCGGCCAGCATCGAGACGAACTCGACCGCGTACAGCGGGTTGCCCGACGCGCGTGCGACGACCGCGTCGGTCACCTCCGCGGGCATCGGGCGCATGGACGTCAGCGAGACGAGCGTCCGGGTGTCCCGTGCGGACAGGGGCGCGAGTGCAAGCGTGGTGGCGGACGCGTGGGCGCCCCAGCGCTCGCGCCGGGCGAGGACCTCGGGCCGCGCCGTGGCCAGGACGAGCAGCGGCACGTCCCGGGCCCATTCCGCGACGTGCTCGATGAAGTCCAGCAGCCCGTCGTCGGCCCAGTGCAGATCCTCGAAGACGAGCACGAGCGGACGCCGCCGGGCGAGCGCCTCGAGGAACTGGCGCCAGGCGGCGAAGGCCGCCTCGCGCTGATCACCTCGGGCCTCGGCCGCGGCGCGCAGGCCCAGCAGCCCGAGCAGGTGTGTCTCGATGCGCGCGGCGTCGGCCGCCGGAACGAGGTCGCGGACCGTCTGGCGCAGCTTGTCCTCGACGGCGGCGGCGCCGTCGGTCTCGAGCACGCCGGCCTGCCCCTTGATGATCTCGCTCAACGCCCAGAAGGCGACGCCCTGCGGATACGGCGGCGACCGGCCGAGGCGCCACACAGCGGGCTCCGGGTGCGTCTCGGCGCGCCGGAAGAGCTCGAGGATGAGGAAGCTCTTGCCGACGCCGGCGTCGCCGACGAGCGTGACCAGTCGCGGGGAGCGGTGCTCGTGGGCGTCGTCGAAGTTCTCGACGAGCAACCGCAGCTCGTCGTCGCGGTCGACGAGCGCCCGGCGGTCGGCCGGCGGTGCGGCGAGGCCGAGTCGACGCCGGCGCGCTGTCCGCGGGCGCCAGACTGCAACCGGCTCGGCCTTGCCCTTGGCGCGGATCGGCGCGGCGGCATCGTAGTCGACGAGGGCGTGCGTGGCCCGGTAGGTCGCCTCGTCGACGAGGATCGTGTCCTCGGCGGCCGCCGCCTGCAGGCGCGCAGCGGTGTTGAGCATGTCGCCCCAGGCGACGCCCTCGTCGCGGCCCGGCACGGGATCGAAGGTGACGAGGGCCTCGCCCGTCGTCACGCCGATGCGGACGTGCAGGTCGAGACCGGGATCGTTGGCGTTGAGGTCGGCGAGCGCCTCGAGCGTCGCCAGCGCCGCCCACACCGCGCGCGCGGCGTCGTCCTCGTGCGCGCGCGGGGCGCCGAAGACGGCGAAGACCGCGTCGCCGATGAACTTGGCCACGGTGCCCCCGAAGCGCTCGAGCACGTCGCGGGCGCTCGCGTAGTAGACGCGGAGCAGGCGGTGGACGTCCTCGGGGTCCATCCGCTCGGCGCGCTGCGTGAAACCGACGAGATCGCAGAAGAGCGCGGTGACGACCTTGCGCTCCTCCCTGAGGGCGAGGCCCTCGTCTCGGGCCAGCGGCGCGCCGCACGAGCCGCAGAACCGGAAGCCGGCTGGGCTCTCGAGCCCGCAGCGATCGCAGCGCATCCTGGCTGTCTACCGTCGCGGCGCCCCCCGGCGCTGTCAAGCGGCGCGGCGTGCCTTTGACCGCGCCGGGCGACGATGGGACGATCGGCGGCGTCCCGAGCGGAGGGGAGCCTTGCCCAGCATCCGGGCCGTCCTGGCCGGCGTCGACGAGTACGAGCGTTCGGACATCCCGTCGCTGCGCGGGTGCGTCAACGACGTCGCGCTCGTCCGCGACGTCCTGAAGACCTACTTCGGCGTCCCCAACGAGCACATCCACGTGCTCGTCGATCGGCGGGCCACCAAGGCCCGCATCGTCTCCCGGCTCGAGGGGATGATCGCTCGGGCCGAGCCGGGCGACGTCCTCGTCTTCTACTTCTCGGGTCACGGATCGCAGATCCGCGACCGCGACGGCGACGAGCTGGCGGACGGGCTCGACGAGATCATCTGTCCCTACGACATGGACTGGGACCGCGGCACCGCGATCGTCGACGACGATCTGGAGTCGATCTTCGCAACGCTCCCTCGCGACGTGGTGCTGGAGGCCTTCTTCGACTGCTGCTTCTGGGGCGCGGGGACCCGCGGCCTCGAGCCCGAGCAAGCGCGCCAGAGCCTGCGCCCCGACGTCCGGTACCTGCCGCCGCCGTTCGACATCGCCGCCCGCGCCGAGGGCGACGAGGAGCGTCTCGCCCGCAACCGGATCTCCGGCGCCGCCCGCGCGGCCCGGCACAACGTCGTCTGGGGCGCGTCGCACGAGGGCCAGCCCGCGGCCGAGGACGTGTTCGACGGCCACACGAACGGGGTCTTCACGTACTGGGGGTGCCGCGTCATCGCCGAGAACATCGAGCGGCTGGACAGCGAGGCCTACAGCCGGACCGAGCTCCTCGGCGACGTGCGCGCCTGCCTGCACAGCCTGGGGTACGTGCAGACGCCCGAGCTCTCGGCGCCCGGCGAGCTCGCGGTGCAGGCGCCGTTCCTGCCCGGCGCGTGGGTCGAGATGAAGGGGCCCCAGCGGGGCGTCGGCCGCCGCGGGCGGCGGCCCCCGCGGCGCTGACTACGCCGCCGCGGCCGGCTCGGGCTCGGGCTCGGGCTCGCGCGCGAGCTCGGCGCGCCGCGCGAGCCACTCCGCGCCCGGCGTGTCGCTCAGGCCGTGGGCGACGATCGAGACCAGCACGACGAGCGCCGCGAGGTTGAAGATCCGTGGCCCCTGGGCGATGCCCTCGTTGAGGACGAGCAGCGCGAACGTCATCGTCGCCACGCCCTTGGGCCCGAACCAGGCCATGAAGGCCTTCGTCGCCGCATCCACGCGCGTGCCGGCCAGCGCGATCCACACGGCCACCGGCCGCGCGACGAGGAGCGTCACGACGACGATCGCCACCGCCGCCCAGCCGTCGCCGAAGAGCCCGTCGAGCGTGAGCAGCGAGCCGAAGACGACGAAGACGCCCAGCTTGACGATCTCGATCAGGTCCTCCGCGCGCCTCTCGAAGCTGTGGCGCACGTCCGGCCGGCGGATGCCGAGGACGATCGCGCACACGAACACCGCGATGACGCCGTTGCCGTGCGGCGGAAGCGTCGTCGCGCCGTAGGTCGCGAAGGCCACGCCGACCGCGTACAGCGCGCGGGCGTGCGGGGTCACCGACTCCTCGAGGCCCCGCGGCCGGGGGAGCACGACCGAGGCCAGCAGACCGACGCCGATTCCGAAGAGGATCCCCAGCGAGAGGTCCTGCGCGACGAAGCGCCACCACACGAAGTCGCCGTCCCCCGAGACCGAGAGCGCCGCCAGCAGCGCGAGCACCGGCGGCAGCGCGAGGCCGTCGTTGAGCCCGGACTCGAGGTTGAGCGAGTGGCGGACGATCCGCGGCACGCGCGGGTTGGTGACGACGCTCGAGGAGAGCACCGGGTCGGTGGGGGAGAGCAGGGCGCCGAGCAGGAACGCCTCGGTCCACGACAGGTCGGTGAGGGCCTTCGCGGCCAGCGCGACGACGAGCGCGGTGATCGGCATGGCCACCGCGAGCTTGCGCAGCGGCAGGTGCCACGCGCGCTGGAGCATCTCGGCCTCGACCTCGAGCCCGTCGCGGAAGAGGATGAGGATCAGCGCCACGAGCGCGAGGTCGGCGACGAACGTCGAACGCGCGTCGATCTCGAGCACCTCGAGGCCGCCCTGGCCCAGCGCGAAGCCCGCGAGGACGAAGACCGCGGTCAGCGAGAGCAGCGAGCGGCGGGCCAGACCCGACAGCAGCGCCCCGCCGACGAGCAGGACGCCGAGCACCGTCGCGGCGGTCTCGAACGACGTCATCGCAGTACAGTCTCACCGTCTCCGGGCGGAGGGGTCGTTCGACGTGCGCATCACGGTGCTGGGCAAGTCGCCGTCCTGGCAGGACGCAGACGGCGCGTGCAGCGGGTACCTCGTGGAGGAGGACGGCACGCGCCTGCTGCTGGACTGCGGCAACGGCGTCTTCTCGAAGCTGCGGCGCTTCTGCGACTACATCGACGTCGACGCGGTCGTCATCTCCCACCTGCACGCCGACCACTTCCTCGACCTCGTCCCGTTCGCCTACGCGCTGACCTACGCCCCGCGCCAGCAGCCCGTACCGGTCGACCGGTGGCCCGGCACGGACACGCCCGCGCGTCCCGTCCTGCACGTGCCGCGCGGCGCGCGGGCGACGTTCCGGCGCGTGGTCGGCGCCTGGGGCGACGAGGACCTCATCGAGAAGGCCTTCGACCTGCGCGAGTTCACGCCCGAGGACTTGCTCGCGATCGGCGGGCTGCGCGTGCGCTTCGGCGAGGTGCCCCACTTCACGCCGACCGTCGCCGTCGAGATCGCCTCGGCCGATGGCGGCGGGCGCTTCACCTACGGCGCCGACTCCGCCCCCAACGACGCGCTCGTGCGCTTCGCCGACGGCACGGACCTGCTCATGATCGAGGCGACGCTCCCGCGCCCCGAGCGCGAGGGCCCGCGCGGGCACCTGACGCCGTCGGAAGCCGGCGAGCACGGAAGCCGGGCGCGCGTGCGGCGGCTCGTGCTGACCCACATCTCCGACGAGCTCGACGCGGCGTGGGCCGAGGCCGAGGCGCGCAAGGCCTTTCGGGGCGATGTGACCGTCGCCCACGAGGGCGCCGTCTTCGAGGTCTGAGGAGCGCCACGGCGCGGCGCTACGCTGCGACCATGGCCCGCGAGCACGACCTCTTCGCCAACTTCGAGCGCATGCGCCGCGAGATGGACGAGCTCTTCGGCGACGTCTTCGACCGCACGGGGCTCGCGCCGCGCCGGCGCGGCGGCTTCAGCCCCGCCGTCGACGTCTTCTACGAGGGCGACCCGCCGCGGGCGGTCATCCATGCCGAGCTCGCGGGCATCGACCCGGACGAGCTCACCCTGGAGATCGAGGGCCGCCAGCTCGTCCTCGCCGGACACCGGCGCCCGGCCGAGTCCGAGGGACGCGTCTATCAGCAGCTCGAGATCGACTTCGGCCCGTTCCGGCGCGTCATCGGCCTGGGCGCCGACGTCGTCGGCGACGAGGCGCGCGCGACTTACCGCGACGGCATCCTGCGCATCGAGCTGCCGCTGGTCCGGCCCGAGCCGCGCGCGGTGCCGATCGAGGTCCGCCACGAGCATGACGTCCTGGAGGGCCCGTGATCGACGTCGCCCGACCCGCGGACGAGGGCCAGGACGTCGCGGTCGGCGCCCAGCGCGGGCTGCCGCCGGTGCTCCCGGTGCTCCCGCTCCGCGAGACGGTCCCGCTCCCCGACACGCTGACGCCGCTCGCGGTCGGCCAGGAGCGCTCGATCCGCCTCGTCGACGACGCGCTGCGCGGCGACCGCCTGCTCGTCATGGTCGCCTCGCGCGTTCCCGACCTCGAGCAGCCCGGGCCCGCCGACCTGCACGCCGTCGGCGTCGTGGGCGCGATCGCACGCATGATCAAGGTGCCCGACGGCACGATGCGCGTGCTCGTCCAGGGCGCCCAGCGCGTGCGCGTCATGGGCTGGGAGCGAGAGACCCCCTACCTCGTCGCGCGGGTGGCCGAGGAGCCCGACGTCGTCCGCGAGTCCCCCGAGCTCACGGCGCTGACTCGCAACGTTCAGGAGACGTTCTCGCGCATCGTCGAAGCCGTCCCCTACCTGCCGGAGGAGCTGCAGATCGCCGTCGCCAACCTCGACGACCCGAGCGCGCTCAGCCACCTCATCGCCGGCTCGCTGCGGCTGCCGGCCGCGGAGAAGCAGGCGTTGCTCGAGGAGGTCGACGTGGCCCGGCGGCTGCGCCGGCTCGTGGAGATCCTCGCGCGCGAGGCCGAGGTCATCTCGATCGGCTCGGAGATCCAGTCGCAGGTGCAGTCGGAGATCGACCGCTCGCAACGCGAGTTCGTCCTGCGCCAGCAGCTCAAGGCGATCCAGGCCGAGCTCGGCGAGTTCGACGAGTCCGCCGCCGAGGCCTCCGAGCTGCGCGACCAGCTCGCGCAGCTCACGCTGCCCGACGCCGTCCGGGCGCAGGCCGACCGCGAGCTCGCGCGCCTCGAGCAGCTGCCGCCGCAGGCGGCCGAGCACGGTGTCATCCGCACCTACCTCGAGTGGATCGCCTCGCTGCCCTGGGGCGCCGGTACCGACGACAACCTCGACCTCGCGCACGCCCGCGCCGTGCTCGACGAGGACCACTACGACATCGAGCAGGTCAAGGACCGCATCCTCGAGTTCCTCGCCGTCCGCAAGCTCAAGCCCGACGCGCGCGGGTCGATCCTCTGCTTCGTCGGCCCGCCGGGCGTCGGCAAGACCTCGGTCGGGCGCTCGATCGCGCGGGCGCTCGAGCGCCGCTTCGAGCGCATCAGCGTCGGCGGCGTGCGCGACGAGGCCGAGATCCGCGGCCACCGGCGCACGTACGTCGGCGCCATGCCCGGCACGATCATCCGCGCGCTGCGCGACGCGGGCTCCGACAACCCGCTCTTCATGATCGACGAGATCGACAAGATGGGCGCCGACTTCCGCGGCGACCCCTCGAGCGCGATGCTCGAGGTCCTCGACCCCGAGCAGAACGCGGGCTTCCGCGACCACTACCTCGACGTCCCGTTCGACCTCTCGAAGGTCATGTTCGTCTGCACGGCCAACGAGCTCGACCGCGTGCCGGGGGCGCTGCGCGACCGCATGGAGGTGATCCAGCTCGCGGGCTACACCGAGGAGGAGAAGCTCGAGATCGCCAAGCGCTACCTCGTGCCGCGTCAGATCGAGCGCAACGGGCTGAAGCGCTCGTGGATCGCGATCGGCGATCGCGCGCTGCGGACGGTCATCGCCGGTTACACGCGCGAGGCCGGGGTGCGCCAGCTCGAGCGCGAGATCGGGACGCTGTGCCGCAAGGTCGCGCGCCAGATCGCCGAGGGCGACGGGCGCCCAGAGCGGAAGCTGACGATCTCCGACGCGCGCGTGACCGAGCTGCTCGGCCGGCGGCGCTTCTTCGCCGAGGCCAAGCGGCGCACCCGCCAGCCGGGGGTGGCCACGGGCCTGGCCTGGACGCCGGTCGGCGGCGACGTCCTCTTCGTCGAGGCCACGGCCTACGCCGGCAAGGGCAGGCTCACGATCACCGGTCAGCTCGGCGACGTCATGCGCGAGTCCGCGCAGGCGGCGCTCTCGTGGGTGCGCGTTCACCACGGCGAGATCGCGCCCGGGCTCGGCGACGACTGGTTCGCCGAGCACGACCTCCACCTCCACGTGCCCGCGGGCGCGATTCCCAAGGACGGCCCGAGCGCGGGGGTCACGATGGCGGCGGCGCTGAGCTCGCTCATCTCGGGCCGCCCCGTGCGCGACGACGTGGCGATGACGGGCGAGATCACGCTCACCGGCCAGGTGCTGCCGATCGGCGGCCTCAAGGAGAAGGCGCTGGCCGCGCAGCGCAGCGGGCTCGGCACCGTCGTCGCTCCGGCGCGCAACGAGGCCGACGTCGAGGACATCCCCGAGCACCTGCGGCGTGAGCTCTCGTTCGTGTGGGTCGACGATGTCGAGCAGGTCCTCGAGACGGCGCTCGAGCCTCCGCCCGGCAACGGCCGCCCGCCGCGCGCGCGGGCGCGCCGTCGGACGCGGGCGACGGCATGAGGCCGCACCGCGGATCCTCCCGCGATGAGTCGCCTACCCGGCTTGAGCGGGTATAGGATCGCTCAGGACTGCGGAAACGACCCGAGGTGAGTGGCGATGGCAGCGAAGAACAAGGCGGCCCAGGCCCGCCAGGCCGCGGAGGGGGCGTGGAGCAACCCCTACGTGCAGCGCGTGGCCGAGGACCCCGAGCTGCGCGCGAACGTGCGCGCGGCGCTCGAGAGCGCGCGCAGCGCCTATGGCCGCCTGACGAACGGCAAGCCCGTCTCGAGGGTCGTCGCGGGCGACAAGAGGTTCCAGAAGGACATCAAGCAGGCCTCGCAGTCGCTGCGCGACGCGGGCGACGCCCTGCGCGAGGGTCCCAAGAAGCGCAAGCGGCGCTTCGGCCTCGGCCGGCTTCTGCTGTTGACGATCGTCGGTGGCGGCATCGCGCTCGCCGTGAGCGAGCCCCTGCGCAACAAGGTCCTCGACGCCCTCTTCGGGGCCGAGGAGGAGTTCGACTACCAGTCGACGACCACGTCGCCGCCTCCGCCGCCGCCTCCCGCGGCGTCGGACGCCTCGCCGGCCGAGTCGCCCACGTCGACGGGCTGAGCGGGCGAGCCACCTCGGGCCATGAGGGCGCCCCCGGCGGGGGCGCCCTCGTCGATTGCGGGGCATCGAGGGCGGCGGTCGACCACCCGCGTCTCGGCCGCCACGCAAGCTGGCCGGCCAGCTAGCCTGCGCAGCGAACGACATGGCGGGCACCACCAAGCGAGCGATCGACGGCGACAAGGCGCAGCGGATCGTCGACGCGATGCGCGCGAGCGTCGCGCGTCGGGGCGCGACCGGCTCGACTTTCGACCACGTCGCCCGCGAGGCCGGGGTCTCGCGCGGCCTGCTGCACTACTACTTCGGCACGAAGGAGCGGCTCCTGGCCGAAGTCGTTCGCCGCGACTGCGACCTGCGCATGAGCGTGCTCGACGAGCAGTTCGCCGGCGCGCAGGACGCCGACGAGATCATCGAGGCGCTCGTCGCCTCGCTCGAGCGCCTCGTCCGCGACGACCCCGACTTCATCGTCGTCGTCTTCGAGCTCTTCACGCTCGCGCGGCGCAACGACGAGATCGCGGCCGAGTTCGCCGAGACGCTGCGGCGCACGCGCGCGCACGTGTCACGGCTGCTGCAGGCCAAGCAGGACGAGGGCGCGGTGGCGCTCCGGGCGGAGGCGCTCGCCGTCGCCGACGTGCTCTTCGCGCTGGCCGACGGCATCGCGCTGCGCATGCTGTCCGAGCCCGAGCGCGACTTCAGCGCGGCCATCGAGGCCGGCGCCCGCGCGGTCCGCGCGCTGCTGGCCTGACGTCGGGTCAAGCGATCGCCTCGGTCCCCTCATAGGGACCATCCAGGACAGGATCGAGGTGCTCTGCAGGTACACGATGACGCACATGGCCGCCAGCAGCACCGGGCTCCAACCGGTGACGGGCCGGAAGCGATCGCCTCGCGGCGGCCGAGGCCGGCGGCGGCGACGCCTTCGGTTGTTGTGCGAGAATCCCTCCCGGCGCGGGTGACCCCGAACGAGAAGAGCAGGCCGCTGGGGACTGTGGAGCCTGCCGCGCATCGTTTGCCGCATCGACGGCCTCAACAGTCGTGTCCCCGCTGGCGGCACCCGCGCCTCTCACAGCGATGAGGAGCGCGCCGAGCTCGTCGCGGCCCACGTCGCGTCGGTGCGCCACTCAGACCGAGTTGAACCGAGCTTCAGGTCGAGCGCAAGGGGCGTGCGCCGGTGTCGGATCGCCGGCCCGCGCCCGCCAGTCGCGCTCGATCTCTCGCATCATCGCCGGGTAGACGATCAGGTGCCGAAACGGCCTGATCGCGGCCATGTAGCCGGTCCCGAGCAGTCCGTTCGGCTTCACCAAGACGGCCATCTGGGCGCGGTGGCCGCCCGTCTTGTCCGGGACCCAGCCGACGTGCATGACCCCGTGAACCGTCCGATTGGCGATCTCCGCCGCCCACTCGTCGCCGATCAGGTACAGCGAGGTGAAGGGGAGCGCGTCGAAGTCCGGGCCGGACGGGGCGTCGCGCAGATCCGCCGGCAACCGGTCGCGGGGCGTCGGCACCCTGGAGCCCACGCCGGCGTCCGGGCCGTCCGAACCGAGCAATCCCCCGAGCATCGACCGGATCGCCCAGAGCGTGCGGGCGACGCCGGAGGAACCTTGCGCCGGGTGGCCCGAGACGAACCTCTCCACCAGCCGACGGAAGTCGTCCGGGCCGCCGGGCGTCGGCAGCGCCCACACATCCTCGAGCCGGAAGTCGCGGGTGAGCTCGTGGATGCGCCAGGGCCGGGAGGTGTGCGCAGTCTTCGGGAGCCTCATCGTGGATCCCCATCCATACAGTCGTGCATGGGGCTGGAGGCGCTCACGCGAGCGCCGCCACACCCAGCTCGCGTTGTACCGCGAGAACCTCGGCGTTCATCGCCTCTGCGAGCGCCAGCGCTGCCGAGCGCGGGCGAACCATCACGGTCAACTCGTCGATCAGCCCGTCCTGGCCGATGTGGAGGAAGTCGCACCCCTGCAGCTCGCGGTCCCCCACCCGCGCTCTGAACAGCAGCGCGTGGTCGCTGGCCCCCTCGGCACCAATCTCGCGCTCGTAGTGGAAGTCCTCGAAGACGCGGATGACGGCGCGGAGGATCACGCCGAGCGCCTCGCGTCCGTGGTAGGGGCGAAACACGACGGGGCTGTTGAACACGACAGCCGGCGAAACCAGCTTCAGCACGCCGTCGATTTCGCCTGTCTCGACTGCGCTGCGGAACGGGTGCATGGGACGCGACCTTTCTGTAGGGATTGCGCGAGCGGATTGTCTGAGCGGCGAGAGCGCCGAGGCGCTGAAGATCTCGCCGAGCACGTTCCTGGGCGCCAGCCCACTCACCGGTGTGGGTCGCGCTCTCAGTTGCATTCCGAGAGCGGGTCATGGTCGAGTCCAAGCACGCCGGCGACCGCGCGCGCCGCCAGCACCTCATCGTGCGGCGCCTGTCCGGCGAGTTGGATGACCGTGCCTTCCAAGGCACCGACCAAGGCGAGCGCGACGGCCCTGGCCGGCGGGCCGGCTGGGATCGTCCCAACCCTGCGCCCCGCGTTGATGAGGCGGGTGCAGCGCTTGACGAGACTTTCGGAGACCCGCTCGAGATGACGCCCGACAGGGTGATCCTGACCGCTGAACTCGAGCCTTAGCGCCATCGCCACGCGGGCCACGTCGCGCCGGCAGTAGACGGCGTGACCGCGTGCCAGGGCGATCAGTGCGACGACTGGATCGGGCTCTTGCTCGATGAGTTGGCCGACGTCCCGTCTCCATGTCTCATCGACCCAATCGATCACGGCCAGGGCGAGGTCCTCCTTGTCCTCGAACTGGTGATAGAGCGCCCCGCGGGTGTAGCCGGCCGCGCTCGCCACCCGCTCCAGGACGAGGTTGCCGTAGCCGTAGCGGGAGAGCCCCTTCGCGGCCGACTCGAGCAAGGCGCTACGCGTGCGCGCGCTTCGGTCGGCCTGCGTTGAGCGACGACTGCTCGCGGACCCCGTCGCCTTCGACCGACCGCCGGCCTCACGAGGAGTCCGTACATACATGCGTGTATGGTATCTGATCCCGCCGGCCGAGCGAGCCTGGGACGCGCGTCCCGGCCCGCGCGGCGGCGTCGACGGCCGTCACCCGGAGGCGGAGCCGGGCTCGACGACGAGCTGGCTGATCGAGAAGCTCGCGCCCTGTGGATCCATGAGGACGGCGGTCCGGAACCCCGGCGCGTCGTGGGCCGCCACGACGACCCGGCCGCCGAGTTGCGCCGCGTGATCGGCGGTCGCGTCGGCGTCCGCCACCCAGAAGTCGACGCTCCAGTGCGGATCGGCCTCGCCGGGGCCGAGCGGCGCCATCACGCCGACGACGTCGCGCGGCACCGGCTGCTCGGGCTTGCCGCCGACGTAACCGGGGAGCCGCCACAGCGTGACCGGCCCCAAGGGCTCCGGCCGCCAGTCGAAGGTCGTCCCGTAGAACGCGATCGCGCCTTCGGGGTCGGCGGTGTGCAGCACGCTCATCGCCCAGGCGCTGGGTTCGTTGACCACCTGCGCGCCTTCGCGCGTGCCGGCCTCCCAGGCGCAGAGCACCGCCCCCGCGGGATCGGCGAGCACCGCCATGCGACCGGCCGGCAGGACGTCGAACGGACCGTCGAGCAGGGCGCCGCCGGCCTCCTTCGCCTGCTCGGAGGTTTCGTCGGCGGAGTCGACGCGGACGTGGGTGATCCACGCCGGCGCGAGGTCGCCGGCCCCGTCGGGGAGCGGCGCGATGCCGGCCGCGTCGCGGCCCCTGACCCGCGCGACGTGGTACCCGGCCGGTTCGACGCCGGGCATCGGCCCCGGGCCGACCATCTGCCACCCGAACAGCGGCCCGTAGAAGTCCAGCGCCGCACGCAGATCCGGCTGCAAGGTCTCGACCCAGCACGGGACACCGGCCGGGTACCGCTCGCGCTTGCTCATGCCTGCCCCCGTTCTCGAAGCCGTGCAGTTGGTGAACCGTAGCATAGACTTGGGAACTCCAAGCATAAATTTGGGAAGTCGGATGCAGAGCTACGCTGTGCGTATGGCGATGAAGCGCTCCTACGGCGATCCGTGCGGGATCGCCCGCGCGCTCGACCTCGTCGGGGAGCGGTGGGCGCTGCTCGTCGTGCGCGAGCTCGTCCTCGGCCCCAAGCGCTTCACGGACCTGCAGGCCGGGCTGCCGCGCCTGAGCCCGGACGTCCTCGCCCAGCGCCTGCGCGAGCTCGAGGACGCCGGCGTCGTGCACCGCAGGACGCTGCCGCCGCCGGCGGGCTCGCGCGTGTACGAGCTCACGGCGTGGGGCCGCGAGCTCGAGCCTGTGCTCCTGGCCCTCGGCCGCTGGGGCAGTCGCGCGCCGTTGCAGCCCGGCGACGCGCCGCTCGGCGTCGACGCCCTGATGCTGGCGCTGCCGACGCTGTTCGACGCGTCCCGGGGCGCCGGGCTGCGCGCGAGCCTCGAGCTCCGCCTCGGCCAGGACCGCTTCCACGCCCGCGTGCACGACGGCCGGCTCGAGCTCGATCGCGCCGGCGCCGGCCAACCCGACGCCGTCGTCGAGACCGAGCCCGCCGTGCTGTCGGAGGTCCTCTGGCACGGCCGGTCCCTCGCGGAGGCCGAGCGTGCCGGCGCGATCAGGCTCGACGGGAGCCGCGCCGCGGTCAGGCGCTTTGTGAAGCTCTTCCCGGCGCCGGCGCCCGCGGCCACGTGACGGTCGGCACGGCGCCTGCCGGAATCGGCCGCACGCAGGCGCCGCTCAGACGGGCGCGAGCTTCGGCGAGCGCCACGGCGCCGCGAGGCGCTCGCCGAGCACGGCGGGCAGCTCGTCGACCGCGATGCGGTCCTGCTCGAGCGTGTCGCGGTCGCGGACCGTGACCGTGCGGTCCTCGAGCGACCGGTGGTCGATCGTGATCGCGAACGGCGTGCCGATCTCGTCCTGGCGGCGGTAGCGCCGGCCGATCGAGCCGCCCTCGTCGTACTCCGTCTGCAGCCCGGCGCGGCGCAGCGCGTCACGGACCTCGCGCGCGAGCTCGGGCTGGCCGTCCTTGCGCACGAGCGGCAGGACGGCGGCCTTGACGGGCGCCAGCCGCGGGTGGAGCTTGAGCACGGTCCGCGACTCGCCGCCCAGCTCGTCCTCGTCGTAGGCGTCGACGAGGAAGGCGAGCGCGGCGCGATCGGCCCCGGCGGCCGGCTCGATGACGTGCGGCACATAGCGCTCGCCGCTGGCGGTGTCGACGTACTCGAGCGTCGTCCCGCTGAACCGCGCGTGCTGGGTGAGGTCGAAGTCGCCGCGGTTGGCGATCCCCTCGAGCTCCGACCAGCCGATCGGGAACAGGTACTCGACGTCGCTCGTGCCGGTCGAGTAGTGGCTGAGCTCGTCGGCCTCGTGTGCGCGCAGGCGCAGGTGGTCGCGGCGCAGCCCGAGGTCGAGGTACCAGTCCGTGCGGATCTGGCACCAATCCTCGAACCAGTGCGGCGCGTCGGCCGGCGGGACGAAGAACTCCATCTCCATCTGCTCGAACTCGCGCGTGCGGAAGATGAAGTTGCCCGGGGTGATCTCGTTGCGGAACGACTTGCCGACCTGCGCGATCCCGAACGGGGGCTTCTTGCGGGAGAACTGCAGCACGTTCTTGAAGTTGATGAAGATCCCCTGCGCGGTCTCGGGGCGCAGGTACGCGGTCGAGCCCGTGTCCTTCACCGGGCCGATCGTCGTCTCGAACATGAGGTTGAAGGCGCGCGCCTCGGTGAGGTCGCACTCCGGGCCCTCGCCCGGGTGCACCGAGGGCTTGCGCGGGCAGGCGACCTGGTCGAGGTGGTCGGCGCGGAAGCGCTGGCCGCACGCGCGGCAGTCCACGAGCGGGTCCGTGAAGCCCGCGAGGTGGCCCGAGGCCTCCCACACGCGTGGGTGCTGGAGGATCGCCGAGTCCAGCGCGACGATGTCGTCGCGCTCGGTGAGCATCGAGCGCCACCACTCGGCCTTGACGTTGTTCTTCAGCAGGACGCCGTAGTGCCCGTAGTCGTAGGTCGAGCCGACGCCGCCATAGATCTCGCTCGAGGGGAAGATGAAGCCGCGCCGCTTGGTCAGCGCGACGATCTTGTCCATGGTCACGACGTCCTCGGCCATCGCCGGATCGTAGGCGCTCGCGACCGGGGAGGCCGGTTGGCATTCCTATACTCCGAGTGCCATGCCGATCTACGCGTACCGTTGCGAGAACGGGCACCTGTTCGAGGTCATGCAGAGGATGACCGACGAGCCCGTCGCGGCGTGCACCACGTGCGAGGCGCCCGTCCAGCGCGTGTTCCACCCCGTCGCGGTGCACTTCAAGGGCAAGGGCTTCTACAACACCGACTACGGCACGAAGCGCCGCAACCGCGAGCTCGAGAAGTCGGGCGCCGACGGCGCCGGCAAGGCGGAGCCCAAGGGCAAGGAGGGGTCCTCCTCGGACGCCAAGCCGCCCGAGCCCGCCAAGAAGGCCGACGCCAAGCCGGCCGCGACGTCGTCCGATTAGCCAGCCCTGACGAAGCGCCGGGTCTCGGACCGGCGCTCGGCGTCGGAGACGACGAGACCGGCGCCTCCGTCGGCCAGCGACTCGGCGCCGCTCGGCTCGAGCACGCGCGTGGGCGCGTTGCCCGACAACGCGGTCCCGAGCGCGTAGAGCACGAGCGTCGGGCCGTTCATGTCGCCGCGGATCGTGCGCGGGGCCTGCCACGCGATCAACGGCGCGCGCACGAAGCCCGAGGGGCTGAGGACGCGGGACTTCATCGCCGCGACGATCTGCTGCTGGCGGCGCGCGCGCGTGAGGTCGTCCTCGCTCGGGTTGCAGCGGTTCTTGCGCGTGCGCGCGAGCGCGAGCGCCTGCGCCCCGTCGAGGTGGTTCTCGCCGGCGCGCAGCCGCAGCGTCGTGCCGCCGTTGCGCCGGCCGCCGTTGATGAGCGAGACCACGCAGCCCGTCTTGACGTCGACGCCGCCCATGGCGTCGATGAGCGACGGGAAGGTCGCGAAGTCGACGAGCACGACGTGGTTGACCTCGATCCCGAGGAACTGGCGGACCGTGCGGATCATGAGCGGCGCGCCGCCGAGCGCGAAGGCCGCGTTGATCTTGTTGCGCCCGTGGCCGGGGATGTCGACGACCGTGTCGCGCGGGATCGAGAGCTTGGCCGCGGCGCCGCCGCCGCTGCGCAGGAGCAGGATCGAGTCGGCCCGGCTCGGGCCCGACGTGCTCGCGCCGGGTTCCTTCGTGCCCTTCGTGCGCTGGTCGGAGCCCAGGACGAGCGTCGTCGTGGCGTGCAGGAGGCCCGGGCCGCCGTGGTCGAGCGCGGCCTCGGTCGCGCCGTTCGCGCCGTCGCCGTGGACGAGCGAGCTGACGAGGAAGACGACGAGCGCGAGCAACAGCCAGCCGACGACCGCGGCCGCGAGCGCGGCGACGACCCGTCCGACCGTGATCCGGGGCCGCCGGCGCCCCGGCCGCTCGGGCCGCCGGCGCAGCTCGTCGACGAGCGACTCGCCCTCGCGGGGCCCGCGCGAGAGCAGGCGCGGGCGGCTGCGGTAGCGGTGGTACTCGGGCGGTGCCTCGGGCTCGCGGGTCGGCGCCATCGGCGGTGTATGGTGGCAGGGAGATGGCCGGCGTCTGCGTGATCGGCGTCGACCTGGGCGGGACGAAGGTGCTCGCCGGCGCGGTCGACGAGCGCCTCGAGGTCCACCATCGCGCCTACCGGCTGGCCCGTCGCGAGGACACCGAGGCGGTGCTCTCCACGATTGTCGACGCGGTCGAGGAGGCCCGCGAGACGGTCGACGAGGAGGTGCTCGCGGTCGGCGTGGGGATCCCGTGCCTCGTCGATCACGAGACCGGCGCCGCGCTGCGCTGCAACCACCTGCCGCTCGTCGACGTGGCGGTTCGCGATCTGCTCGCCGAGCGCATCGCGCTGCCCGTGGTCGTCGACAACGACGCGAACGCCGCGATGCTCGCGGAGTGGCGCTTCGGCGCTGCGCGGGGCGCCCTGAACGCGGTCCTGCTGACGATCGGCACGGGGATCGGGGGCGGCCTCGTGGTCGACGGGCGCCTCGTGCGCGGGGCGCGCGGGGTGGCGGCCGAGCTCGGCCACGTCGTCGTCGACGTCGACGGTCCGCCGTGCCCGGGCAACTGCCCGAACGTCGGCTGCCTCGAGGCGCTCGTGTCCGGGATCGCGATCGGGCGCGAGGGCGTGCGGGTCGCTCGGGGCGCGCCGGACTCGGCGCTCGGGCGCGCGCTGGACTCGGGCCGCGAGATCACCGGCGCGCTCGTGACCGAGCTCGCCCACGACGGCGATCAGGCCGCCCGCGACGTCGTGGCCCTCGCGGGCGAGCGCCTCGGCATCGGCATCACGTCGCTCGTCAACGTCTTCGATCCCGAGGTCGTCGTGGTCGGCGGCGGGGCGATGGCCGGCGGCGACCTGCTCCTCGGCCCCGCGCGCGAGGTCGTCGCGCGCCGTGCGCTCGCGCCCGGGCTCGTGCGGATCGTCCCGACACGGTTCGGCGCGGAGTCAGGGATGCTCGGCGCGGCCGCGATGGCGCTCGACGCCGCCGGCATTCCGGTCTGATGGCCGGCCGTCTCGTCGTCTGCCCGACCCCGATCGGCAACCTCGAGGACGTCACGTTGCGCGTCCTGAGGGCGCTGCGCGAGGCCGACCTCGTCGCCTGCGAGGACACCCGCACGACGAAGGTCCTGCTCGACCGCTACGGGGTCGGCGCCGAGCGCGTGCGCTACGACGCGCACACCGAGCGGCGGGTCGCGCCGCGGCTCGTCGAGCGGATGCTCGGCGGGGCCGTCGTCGCGCTCGTGAGCGACGCGGGGATGCCGCTCGTCTGTGATCCCGGCCTCGTGCTCGTGCAGGCGGCCGTGGCCGCGGGCCTGGCGGTCGAGGTCCTGCCGGGGCCGAGCGCGGCGCTGACCGCGCTCGTGGCAAGCGGGCTGCCCGCCGAGCGCTGGCGCTTCGTCGGGTTCCTGCCGCGCCGGCGCGGCGAGCTCGAGCGCACGCTGCAGGCGACCGAGACGCTCGTCGGGTTCGAGTCGCCGCGGCGCGTCGCCGCGACGCTCGCCGTGCTCGCCGCGCTCGAGCCCGAGCGTCCCGTGGCGCTCTGCCGGGAGCTGACGAAGCTCCACGAGGAGGTCGTGCGGGGCACGGCGGCCGAGCTCGCCGCGCGCTTGCAGGGCGCCGCGGTCCGCGGCGAGGTCGTGCTCGTCGTCGGCGGCGCGGCCGCAGGCGGGACGGACCTCGCGGCGGCCGGCGCGGCGGTTCGCAGGCTCGTCGAGGCGGGGGCGCGGCCGCGCGCGGCGGCCTCCGTGGTCGCCGAGCTCACCGGAGCTCGCGCGAACGACCTCTACCGCGCGCTCACGGCGCCGCCGGGCTCTGTCACGACTTCGTGACGATTCAGTCGCGCCCAACGCGCATCCGGGCTCCGGCGCGCCGCGCGCGCCTACCGTCGTCGCATGCACCGTGCCGCAGCCCTCGCCGCCGTCCTGCTCGGGGTCGTGACCGCGCCGGCCGAGGCATCGTGGCGCGCGCCCGTCGAGGGCCCCGTGGTCAGCGCGTTCCTCCACGACGAGCGCACGCCCTTCCGCGCGGGCCAGCGGCGCGGGGTCGATCTCGCGGCGCCGGCCGGCACGCCGGTGCGCGCGCCCTGCCCGGGACCCGTCCTCTTCGCCGGGCGCCTTCCGCGCCGCGGCTTCGGCGTCACGCTGGGGTGCGGGTCGCTGCGGGCGACGCTGCTCGGTCTCGGGCGGCTCGCCGTCCGCCGCGGCGCCGCCGTCCCGGCCGGCGCGGTGGTGGGCCTGCTCGGCCGATCCGGGCGGCTGCGGCTCGGCGCGCGGCGGGCGCGCGAGCGCTTCGGCTACGTCGACCCCGCGACGCTGCTGGGCCGCGACCCCGTGCGCGGGCCCCGCGCCGTGCCGACGGCCCGCGGGCGCACGCCGACCGTCCCGCCGCCCCCGGCCGTGGTCGCGCCGGCGCTGCCGCCCGCTGCGCCGCTGCGCGCGCCCGCGCCGGCGAGCCCGCCGGCGCTCGCGTGGGCCGGGCTCGTCGTCGCCGCCGCGGGCCTGCGGATCGGCGGGCTCGTGCGCCGCGCGCGCCGGCGCCGCCGCGCGGTGGTCCGTGGCGTTGCCGCCGACGCGCGGCTCCTGCGCGATTGAGCGACCGCGGATTCGTCGGTCACCCCGCAGTAGCCTCAGCGCCGATGGCGCCCTTCTACGTGACCACGCCGATCTTCTACGTCAACGCGGCGCCGCACCTCGGGCACGCGTACTCGGCGATCGCGGCCGACGTCATGGCACGCCACCACCGACAGCGCGGCGACGAGACGTTCTTCTTGACCGGCACCGACGAGCACGGCGAGCCCGTCGCCGACGCGGCGAAGGCGCTCGGGCTCGCGCCACGCGAGCTCGCCGACTGCAACGCCGAGCGCTTCCGCACGCTGATGCCGGTGCTCGAGGCCTCCAACGACTTCTTCATCCGCACGTCGGACCCGCAGCACGGCGCGAAGGTCCAGGAGGTCCTGCAGCGCGTCTACGACAACGGCCACGTCTACAAGGGGATGTACGAGGGCTGGTACTGCCCGCGGTGCGCGGACTTCAAGGCCGAGAACGAGATCGCCGAGGGCAATCGCTGCCCGATCCACGAGATCCCGCTCGTGCGCGAGCAGGAGGAGAACTGGTTCTTCCGGCTCTCGACGTTCCAGGCCGACCTCGAGCGCCTGCTCGCGGAGCGCCCCGACTTCGTGATCCCTCGCGAGCGCCGCAACGAGGCGACCGCGTTCATCGAGACCGGCCTGCAGGACGTCTCGCTCACGCGCGGCAAGCTCACCTGGGGTGTTCGCGTCCCGTGGGACCCGACCCACGTCTTCTACGTCTGGTTCGACGCGCTGCTCAACTACTACACGGCGCTCTCGTACGCGCGCGACGGCGAGGACCTCACCGCCACGTTCTGGCCGGCGACCTTCCACCTCATCGGCAAGGACATCCTGAAGTTCCACACGGTCTTCTGGCCCGCGATGCTCATCGCCGCCGAGCTGCCGCTGCCCCATCACGTCTTCGTGCACGGCTTCCTGCTCGGGGCCGACGGGCGCAAGATGAGCAAGTCGTTGGGCAACGTGCTCGACCCGTTCGACGTGATCGAGCGCTTCGGGGCCGACGCGCTGCGCTTCTACCTCCTGCGCGACGTCACGTTCGGCGGCGACGGCGCCACCTCCATGGACGCCGTCCAGGCCCGCTACGACGCCGAGCTCGCCAACGAGCTCGGCAACCTCGCCAGCCGAACGATCGCCATGGTCCTGCGCTATCGCGACGGCGCCGTGCCGGCGGGCGCGCTCGAGGACGCGCTCGCGGTCGACTTCGACGGGCTCGCCGACGCCGTCGCCGCGCGGCTGGACCGCGCCGATCTCACGGGCGCGCTCGACGAGATCTGGCAGCGCGTGCGGCGGCTCAACCGCTACGTCGAGGAGCGCGCCCCGTGGGCGCTCGCGCGCGACCCCGAGCGCGCGGAGGAGCTCGACCGCGTCCTGCGGTCGTTGGCCGAGGGCCTGCGGGTGGTCACCGTGCTGCTCGCCCCGTGGCTACCGGCGGCCGCGCAGCGATTGCTCGGTGCCCTCGGGCGCCCGTCGCTCGCGCTCGAGGACGCGCGGCTGGGGGCGGCGACGCCGGATCGCGTCGGGGCGCTCGAGCCGCTGTTCCCCAAAGCCACGTGATCGACAGCCACACCCATCTGGACGCGTGCGCCCCCGACGACGCCGAGCTCGTGGCGGCCGCCGAGGCGGCGGGAGTCACCCGCATCCTCACCGTCGGCATGGACGGCGAGGGGGGCCGGCGGGCGCTCGCCGCGGCCGACGCGTTCCCGCCGGTGTTCGCGGCGGTCGGGCGCCATCCCAACCACGCCGCGGGCTTCGATCCCGCCGGCATCGCCGAGCTCGAGGAGCTGGCCGCGCACCCGCGTTGCGTGGCGATCGGCGAGACGGGCCTGGACTTCTTCCGCGACCGCGCCCCGCGCGCCGACCAGGAGCGGGCCTTCCACGCGCAGATCGAGCTCGCCCGCGCCACGGGCAAGCCGCTCGTCATCCACACGCGCGCGGCCGAAGAAGACACCGTCGCGATCCTGCGGGCGCGGGCCGGGGGCGTGCCTGTCGTCCTGCACTGCTTCTCGATGCCCGGGCGCCTCGACGAGTGCCTGGCCGAGGGCTGGTGGATCTCGTTCGCCGGCAACGTGACCTACCCGCGCTCCGACGATCTCGCCGCCGCGGCCGAGCGGGTGCCCGACGACCGCCTGCTCGTCGAGACCGACGCGCCGTACCTCACGCCGCAGGCCGTCCGCAAGCACCCCAACCAGCCCGCGTTCGTCGCCCACACCGCGCGCTTCGTGGCGCAGCGCCGTGGCCAGGCGGACGACGAGCTCGAGCGCGTCGTCGAGCGCAACGCTGCCACCCTGTTCGGGTGGTGAGCACCGACCGGCCCACGCAGCCGAGCCTGCGCCGCCTGCGCGAGCACGGCGTGCGCCCCAAGCGCGACCTCGGCCAGAACTTCCTCGTGGACTCGAACATCCTCGGGGTCATCGAGCGGGCCGCCGAGCTCGGGTCGGGCGACGTCGTCCTCGAGATCGGCGGCGGCCTCGGCGTGCTCTCCGAGCACCTCGCCGCTCGCGCCGCGCACGTCCACGTCGTCGAGCTCGACCCTGCCCTCGTCCCCGCGCTCGAGGAGGCGCTCGGCCCGCACGGCGCCACGACGACGCTCCACGTGGCCGACGCGCTCACGCTCGACCTCGGGGCGCTCGACCCGGCGCCGAACAAGGTCGTCGCGAACCTGCCCTATGGGATCGCGGCCTCGGCGATCCTGCGCACGATCGCGGAGCTCGACCCCGTCACGCGCTGGGTGGCGATGGTCCAGCGGGAGGTGGGGGAGCGCCTCGCCGCGGCGCCGGGCACGGCGGCCTACGGCGTGCCGGGCGTGCTCGCCCAGCTCTCCTGCTCGGTGCGCGTCCACCGCGCCGTGGCGCGGACCGTCTTCCATCCGGTGCCGAACGTCGACTCCGTCCTCGTCGTCCTCGAGCGCACGGGCCCGGCGCCGGCGCCCGCCGTGCGGGCGCTCGTGCGCGCGGCGTTCGCCCATCGTCGCAAGGCGCTGCCCCGCTCGCTGGCGTTGAGCCCGGGCGTCGGCCCGGACGTCCGCGACCGCGCCCGGGCCGCGCTCGTTGAGCTCGGGCTCCCGGCCGACGCGCGCGCCGAGCGCCTGGCGCCCGAGCAGTTCCGCGCTCTGGCCGAGGCGCTCGCGTGACGCCCCGACCTCGGTCCTCGCGCCGCGACACGGCGCGCTCGACGAGGTGGCCCGCCGGGAGCGCCGCCGGCGCGAGCGCCCTGCACGAGGCCGCGCCGGCCAAGGTCAACCTCTGCCTCCTGGTCGGCCCGACCCGCGCCGACGGGCGCCACGAGCTCGTCAGCGTCTTCCAGCCGCTGATGCTGGCCGACCGCGTCCGGCTCGAGCCCGCGCCGCTGGGCGCGAGCGTCGACGAGGTCGACTGCCCGGGCGTCGAGGGCGACAACCTCGCTGCAGCCGCGCTGCGGGCCTTCCGCGCGCGGACGGGCTGGGCGGGCCCGCCCGTGCGGGTCGTGATCGAGAAGCGCATCCCGGTCGCGGGCGGCATGGCCGGCGGCTCGGCCGACGCGGCGGCGACGCTGCGCCTGGCCGCCCGCGCGGCCGGCGCGGGGGACGACGACCTCCTCCTCGAGCTCGCCGCCGAGCTCGGCTCCGACGTCCCCGCGCAGGTACGCCCCCGGCGCTACCTGGCCACGGGCGCCGGCGAGCGGCTGCGCCCACTGCCCGAGCCGGCCCCGTTCGGCGTCCTCGTCGTGCCCTCGCGTTCGCGCCTGTCGACGGCCGACGTCTACGCCGAGGCCGACCGCCAGGGGCTCGCGCGCGGCGTGGGCGAGCTCGCGCAGGCGCTCGGGGAGATCGAGGAGCGCTCCGGCGACATCCCGCCCGGGCTCGTTGTCAACGACCTCGAGCCGGCCGCCCGCGCCCTGTGTCCGCCGATCGCCGAGGCGCTCGCGGCAGCGCGCGAGGTCGGCGCCCGGCACGCGCTCGTCTGCGGGTCGGGGCCGACGGTGATCGGCCTCTTCGCCGACCTCCCCGCGGCGCGGGGCGCCGCCGCACGCCTCGCCGGCCGCGACCCACGCCCGCTCGCCGTCGCGACGCGCGCGGCGGAGGTGCCGGCGTGAAGCCGACCTGGCTCGTCTTCGCGATCGCGCTGGCCGGCTTGTGCGCCTGGCGCTGGCGGCGCCTGGAGCCGACGCTCAAGGCGGGCGGCATCCTCGCGGCGGCGGGCGCGACGGTCTACGGCCTCGGGCTGGTGCACCTCCCGAACCTCGAGCAACTCCTGCTCGACATCGGCGACACGCTCGGCGCGTGGACGTACCTGCTCGTCGGGGCGCTGGCCTTCCTGGAGACCGGCGCCTTCGTCGGGCTCGTCGCGCCCGGCGAGACCGCGATGCTCCTCGGCGGGCTCGTCGCCGGCCAGGGCAAGATCGAGGTCCTCACCCTGATCGCCGTCTGCTGGACCGCGGCGACGCTCGGCGACCTGACGAGCTTCTTCCTCGGCCGCCGGCTCGGACGCGCGTTCCTCGTCAAGCACGGGCCGAGGGTGCAGATCACCGAGGACCGCCTGCACACCGTCGAGGGCTTCTTCGATCGCCATGGCGGCAAGGCGATCCTGATCGGGCGCTTCGTCGGGCTCGTGCGGGCGATCGCGCCGTTCTTGGCCGGCTCCTCGGGGATGCCGCTGCGACGCTTCGTGCCCTACGACGTCATCGGCGCCGGGCTCTGGTCCTCGACCTTCATCCTGCTGGGCTACGTCTTCTGGCAGAGCTTCAGCCAGCTGCTCGAATACGCGAAGAAGGGGGCGCTCGCGCTCGGGGTCGTCATCGTCGTGCTCGTCGGCCTCGTCTGGGCGGTGCGGTGGCTGCGCGTCGAGGACAACCGGTTCAAGGCCCGGGCGTGGCTGGCGCGCCAGGCCGAGCGGCCGGCGCTGGCGCCCGTCGCTCGCGCGCTGGCGCCCCTGGTGCGCACGACCGCGGGCCCAGCGCGGTTCGTCTGGGACCGCGTCACGCCGGGGGACCTCGGCCTCGAGCTCACGACGCTCGCGGCGGTGGCCGGCGTCGGCGTCTTCGCGTTCGTGGCCGAGGCCGTTCGCGTCAGCGAGCGCACCTTCGCGGTCGGCGACGAGGCCGCGTTGCGGCTCGCCGACGAGCTGCGTCAGGGAATGCTCGTCTCGCTCGCGAAGGTCGTCAGCGCGCTCGGATCCCCGCCCGTCGTGCTCGGGCTCGTCGGGCTGACGTGCGCCTTCCTGCTGACCCGGCGCGAGCTGTGGCGGGCCGGGGCGCTGGCGGTGGGGCTCGGGCTGACGTACGCGCTCGTGCACGTGACGAAGGCCGCCGTCGACCGCCCGCGCCCGGCGCGCCCGCTCGTCGAGGCCGACGGCTCGAGCTTCCCGTCCGGCCACGCCGCGTACGCGATCGCCTGGATCGCCGTGGCGGTCGTGCTCAGCCGCGTCCTGCCGACGCTTGGCACGCGCTTCGCCTTCGTCACGGTGTCGATCGTCGTCGCCGCGCTCGTGGGTGTGAGCCGCGTGTACCTGCGCGCCCACTACCTCTCCGACGTGCTCGCGGGCTGGGGCGGCGCGGCCGCGATCTTCGCGCTCGGCGGCGCCGTCGTGGTGGTCATCGGGTACGTGCGGAACAATGTGCGGGCGCCCGCATGACCAACGAGCAGATCATCTACCTCGTGGCCATCAGCTCCGGCCTGCTCGGCCTGGGGGTGTACGTCTGGCTCATCCTCGTGCCGGCCTGGACGGCGTACTGGCGCGTCTGGGAGCGCCTCGCGGCGAGCTTCCTGAGCCTCTACGTCGTCGCGGGGTTCGTCATCCTCGGCGCGGCGGGCGGGGCGGCGATCATCTGGTTCTGGGATCGCCTGAGCGCGTAAGCCGCCTAGAATCCCCTCATGTCCTCCCCGGCGCGCGACACGGCGACGGGGCTCGACGTGTCCGCGCTCGATCCGATCGCCGACGCCGTGGAATCCGGCGCGGGGCTGCCCGAGGTCGTCCGCGCCGCGGCGCGAGCCCTGGACGCGAGCCTCGTGCTCTCCGATCGAGCCGGCGCGGTGCTCGCCGTCGCCGCGCGCTCGCCGGCCGACGAGAGCTCGCTGCTGGCCGACGCGCCGGGCGTCGAGGCCGTCGAGCTCCGCGTGGCCGACGAGCCGGTCGGCGTGCTGCGGCTCCGCTCCCGCACCGAGCTCAGCCCCGCGCTGCTGCGGCTCGTGTCGGCGCTGATCGCGTCGGAGGTCGAGCGGGTGCGCGCGCCCGCCCGCGCGTCCGAAGCGGCGCTCACCGAGTTCGTCCGCGCGCTCCTCCGGCGGGAGCTCAGCGACCGCGACGCGGCCCTCGCGCGCGGGGCCGAGCTCGGGCTGGCGCTCGACGAGGGCGCGACCGTGCTCGTCGCGCGCGCCCACTCGCACGTGGCCGAGGAGGACGGCTGGCGCGCTCGCGTGCTCGGTGCCGCCGCGCGGGCCGCTCGGGCCGTCGTCCCCGGCGCCGTCGCGTGCGCGGCCGACCGCGCGGGGTCCGTCGCGACCGGCGCTGAGGTCGTGCTCGTGCTCCCCGGCGCGGCCGACGTCGTGGCGGCCCGCGCCGCGGAGGCCGTCCTGCGCGAGCTCCAAACGGCCCTCCCGGGGCACACCTTCGCGCTCGGGCGCAGCCGGGCCGCGGCCGAGGCGATCGAGCTGCACCGGGCGGGCCATGAGGCGCTGCTGGCCGTCAACGTCGCCGAGGGCGACCCCGACCGCCCGGTGCTCGCCTTCGAGGAGACGGGCGCGTACCGCCTGCTGCTGAGCGCCATGAGCGAGGATCCCGCCGAGCTGCAGCGCTTCTACGCCGAGACGGTCGAGCCGCTCGTCGCCTACGACGAGCAGTACGAGACCGACCTCGTCCAGACGGTCGAGGCGTTCCTCGACGCCGACGGCAACGTGGCCGGCACCGCGCAGCGCCTCTTCACCCACCGCCATACGATCCGCTACCGGCTCGAGCGGGTTCGCGAGCTCTCGGGCCTCGACGTCGGCTCGACCGACGGGCGCGAGAAGCTCTCGCTCGGGCTCAAGGCGATGCGCGTGCTCGGCATCGCCCATCGTGGCGGCCCGGCCTCCGAGGCCGGGGCCGGCGGCGGCCGGGTCCCGAGGCGCTCGTGAGCGCCCGCGCAATTGACCCTTGAGTTTCAAGCTAAGCCGCCGATAAGTGACCATGGACCTCGGTCGGCTGTCGCCGCGCGCGCGGGGACGCTGGGCTTCCGCGCTCGGCGTGCTGGTGGCCTGCGGCCTGATCGGCGGGAGCCTGGTGGCGCTCAACCGCGACGTGCTGCCGTTCCGCGGCTGGCCCGTCGCGCAGGGCCCGTCCGCCGAGCGCCAGGTCCTTCCGGACGCGCCCCAAAGGGCGGCGAACGGCAGCGGAGGGGTGGCTGCCCCGTCCGGACTCGCCTCACCCAGCGGGGTGCCCGGCTTTGGGCTGCCCCCGCTGGCGTCCCGGCCGGGGGGCCGGACGGTCGTCGCGCCCGGTCTGGCGACGGCATCCGGGTCGTCGGACGGCGGTGGCGCCGACATCCGCCGCGGAGGCGGCGGAAGTGGGGGTGTCGGCGTCACCGTCGTGGGCAGCCGGGTGAGCGGCGGCCGGGACACGGACTCCGACGGCGTGCCCACCCAAGTCGAGCTGCAGCGCGGCACGAACCCGAACACCAACGACACCGACGGCGACACCCTGCCCGACGGCTATGAGCCCCAGTTCGGCCTCAACCCCACCAACGCCGGCGACGCGAACGGCGATCCCGACGGGGACGGGCTGACCAACAGGATCGAGCGCCGCACCGGGACGAGCCCGCTCAACCGCGACTCCAACGGCGACGGCGTCAGCGATGGACAGGACGACTTCGACGGGGACGGCCTCTCCAACCGCGTCGAGGAGAACCTCGGCCTCGACCCGGGCCGGGCCGACACCTCCGGCGGGGGCATCGGCGACGGCGGTGAGGACGCCGACGGCGACGGCATCCCGAACGCCGCCGAGATCAAGCTGGGGCTCGACCCGCTCAAGCCCGACAGCAAGGGCGACGGAAGGCCCGACGGCGCCCGCGACGCCGACGGCGACGGCATCCCGAACGCCGCCGAGGTCGGGCTCTCGCTCGACCCCGCGGCCGGGGAGTCGACCGCCGGGCAGCCCGACGGCGCCCTCGACAGCGACGGCGACGGCCTCTCGAACGCCGCCGAGCTCGCGATCGGCACCAACCCGGGCGTGGCGGACTCCAACGCCAACGGGATTCCCGACGGCGCCGAGGATCTCGACGGCGACGGCCTCAGCTCCGCCGGCGAGATCGCCGCCGGCCGCGATCCGCTCGTCGCGGACGCCGACGCCCCGCCGCCCGCGGAGCCCCCGAAGCCATCGGCGCCCGAGCCGCCGAAGGAGCCCGCGTCGGCGCGGAAGCCCGACCAGGGCGAGTCGCCGCCCGCGCACGGCGGCGGCGAGACGGCGCCGGCCGCATCGGCCGCATCGGCCCCGACGCCCGCGCCCGCCCCGGCGCCTGCGCCTGCGCCTGCGCCCGCGCCTGCGCCTCCCCCTCCGCCGGCGCCCGTGCGTGACTCCCAGCCCGACCCCGCGCCCGCGGCACCGGCCGCCGCCGCGCCGGCCACGCCCGCGGCCGCGCCGCAGGCCGCGCCCGCGCCCGCGTCCGAGCGGGACACTCCGGCCGCGACGGCTCCGCCCCACGGCGTCGACGCCGCCGACGGCCCGCCGTAGCCGCCGCCGCGCCGTACGATCCCGCGGCCATGCGCATCGGGATCATCACCGGCTCGGGGACCTATGCCCTGCCGGGTCTCGACGCCGCCGCGCCACGGGCGGTCGCGACGCCGTTCGGCACGGCGCTGGTCAGCGAGGGCGCGTTCGCCGGGGTCCAGGTCCTCCACGTCTCGCGCCACGGCGAGGGCCACCGCCGGCTGAGCAGCGGGGTGACGCATCAGGCCAACCTCGCCGCGCTGCGCGACCTCGGCGCGGAGGCGATCCTTGCCGCGACCGTCTGCGGATCGCTCGACGCGCAGCTCGAGCTCGGATCGCTGCTCGTCTTCGACGACCTCCACTTCCCGGCCAATCGCCTGCCCGACGGCTCGCTGTGCACGCTGCACACCGAGCCCGGGACCCCGGGCCGCGGGCACTGGATCTTCGACGGGCCGTTCGCCGAGCCGCTGCGCGCGGCGCTGCTCGGCGCCGCGCGCGAGACCGGGCACCCCGTCCGCGATCGCGGCACCTACGGCCACGTCGACGGCCCCCGCTTCAACACGCGCTCGGAGATCGCGGCGCTCGCCGCCGCCGGGGTCATGGCCGTTTCGCAGACCGCGGGCCCGGAGACCGTCCTCGCCGGGGAGGCGGGCATCCCCTTCGCGCTGCTCGGCTATGCGACCGACTACGCCAATGGGATCCGGCCCGACGACCCCACGCCGGTGGCCGATCTCGCCCGCCTCGTCGAGGCCAGCACGGATGCGTTCGCCCGGACCGTCGCCGGCGCTCTGCCGCGCCTGGAGGGGGCGCGGCTCGAGCCGGTCGGGAGCCATTTCACCTGGCCCTAGCGTCCCGACCCGGCCACGGAGGCCGACTCGCGGGCCCTCGCGCTCGACCCGCTCGCGCCGCCCGGCTCGCGGCGCTCGCCCGCGGCGTTTGGGGCGGGGGCCGAGCCGGTAGGAACCGGCCCATGGAGTTCGAACGCGAAGAGGAGGAGGCCGCGGCCGCGGAGGCCGGGCGCATCGGCGGCGACCCCTACCAGCATGCCCCCGGCGAGGACGACCCGATCGAGTACATCGAGGAGGACGGGCGCCCGGCGCGCCAGACCAAGGAGTCCTGGCGGCCAGTCGAGGAGGCGGGCGGGGGCGAGGCGGAGGGCTTCGAGGAGGCCGAGGCCGAGCTCGTCGAGCGCGCCGAGAACGCCCACGGCCCCTCACCGCTCGCCGACGCCGAGCAGGTCGACGAGGAGGAGGCCGCCCTCGACCCCGAGTTCGGCGAGGCGGACGAGGTCCACACCTCCGAGGACGACCCGGACGAGCGGCGGGACTTCTAGACTCCCCTCGTTCGCTGGGGAGTCGTCCAACGGCAGGACCCGGGTTTTTGGTACCCGTTATGGCGGTTCGAATCCGCCCTCCCCAGCTCGGTCCTCCGTCTGCCGCCCGGGCTGTGAGCGCGAGCGCGCGGCCCTAGAGTCCGGTCCATGACCGCTCCCATCGTCGTCATCCTGGCCGCCGGCCACGGGACGCGCATGCGCTCGCACACGCCGAAGGGCCTGCACGACCTCTGCGGGCGCCCGATCGTGGCATGGCCCGTCGCGGCCGCGCGCGCCGCCGGCGCCGCGAAGGTCGTCGTGGTCGGCGGCCCCGACCGGGCGCTCGAGGGGCATCTGCCCGCGGGCGTCGAGCTGGCGGTCCAACCCGAGGCCGACGGCACGGGCGGCGCCGTGCGCGCGGCCGCCGGCCACCTGGGCGAGGGCCCGGTCCTCGTCGTCAACGGCGACGCGCCGCTCGTCACCGCCGAGGTGCTCTCCGCGCTCGTCGCCGCGCACGAGGCGGGAGGCGCACAGGCGACGCTCGTGACCACCGAGCTCGAGGACCCGTCTAGCTACGGGCGCGTCGTGCGCGGCCCCGGCGGCGGGGTGCAGCGCATCGTCGAGACGAAGGTCGAGGCCGACGCCACGCCCGAGGAGCTCGCGGTGCGGGAGGTCAACGCGGGCGTCTACGCCTTCGACGGGCCCGCCCTGGCCGCCGCGCTCGAGCGCCTCACGCGCGACAACGCCCAGGGCGAGCTCTACCTCACCGATACGATCGCCCTGCTCGACCGGGTCGCGGCCCGCGTGGTCGCCGATCCGAGCGTCCTGCTCGGCGTCAACGACCGCGTCGAGCTGGCTCGCGCGCGCGCGCTCGCCCAGCGCCGGATCCTCGAGCACCACATGCGCGCGGGCGTCACGGTCGTCGACCCCGCGAGCACGCTCGTCGACGTCGACGTCCGGATCGGAGCGGACACGACGCTCGAGCCCTCGACCTTCCTGCGCGGACGCACGCGCGTCGGCGCGGACTGCCGCATCGGGCCCCTGACCACGATCGCCGACTCGGCGCTCGGCGACGGGGTGTCGGTGCTCAACGCCGTCATCGTCGGCTCCGAGGTCCACGACCGCGTCGTCATCGGCCCGTTCGCCTACCTGCGGCCGGGAACCGTCATGCGCGCCGGCTCGAAGGCCGGCACGTACGTCGAGTTCAAGAACTCCGACGTCGGAGAGCGCACGAAGGTCCCGCATCTCTCGTACCTGGGGGACACCGACGTCGGGCCCGACACCAACCTCGGCGCCGCGACCATCACCGCCAACTACGACGGGCGCCGCAAGCACCGCACGACGATCGGCGCGCGCGTGCGCTCGAGCGTCGACGTGAGCTTCGTCGCGCCCGTCACGGTGGGCGACGACGCGTGGACGGCGGCGGGGTCGGTCATCACCGAGGACGTGCCTCCCGGGGCCCTCGGCGTGGCGCGCGAGCGTCAGACGAACGTCGAGGGCTACGATGCTCGCCGCAAGGCCCGCGACGACGCCACGCCGTCGTGACCGCCGCGTAGAATTCGGACTCTCGTGAGCCTCCAGACGCGTTCCCTGCCGTCGACGAGCCTGCCGATCGTCTACGACAAGCGGCTGATGCTCTTCGCAGGGCGCGCGAACCCCGCGCTGGCGGCGAAGATCGCCGACAAGCTCGGCGTCGACCTCGGCCCCGTGAAGCTCAAGACGTTCTCGAGCGGCGAGGTCTACTGCCGCTACGAGGAGTCGATCCGCGGCGCCGACGTCTTCCTCGTGCAGCCCATCTGCGGCAACCCGGTGACCGGCGTGAGCACGAACGACGCGCTCATGGAGCTCCTGTTCATGATCGACGCCGCCGTCGGGGCGAGCGCGCATCGCGTCATCGCCGTGACGCCGTGGCTGGGCTACAGCCGCCAGGACAAGAAGTCCTCCCCGCGCGAGCCGATCAGCGCCCGCCTCGTGGCGCGCATGCTCGAGGCCGCGGGCTCCGACCGCGTCCTCACCATGGACCTCCACGCGGGCCAGATCCAGGGGTTCTTCTCCAAGCCGGTCGACCACATGACCGCGCTCATGATGCTCACGCGCTACTTCGACGACCTCGGCCTGACCGACCTCGTCGTCGTCGCGCCCGACGCGGGCCGCGTGAAGCTCAACAAGAAGTTCGCCTCGAAGATCGGCGCCGAGCTCGCGATCCTCGACAAGGAGCGCCCGGCCCAGCAGGTCGCCGAGATCGGATACGTCATCGGCGACGTCAAGGGGCGCACGGCGGTCCTCGTCGACGACATGATCGACACCGCCGGCACGCTGAAGGCCGCCGCCCAGACCGTCCTCGACGAGGGCGCCACCCGCGTCTTCGCCGCGGCGACGCACCCCGTGCTCAGCGGCCCCGCCTACGAGAACCTTGCCGCGTCGGGGTTCGAGCAGATCGTCGTCACCGACACGATCCCGCTGCGCCCCGGTGCGCCCGACAACATCCGCGTGCTCAGCTGCGCCGACCTGCTGACCGACTCGATCCGCCGGATCTTCACCGACGACTCGGTCTCCGAGGTCTTCGGCGGCGAGAACCAGCTCTTTTGACCGCGACCGCGGCGGCGCTGCTGATCGAGCGCCTCGGCCTGTCCGGCGACGAGCTCCGCCGCGCGCTCGACGTCGACCCGCTCGCCCTCGACTGTCTCGCGCGGCGAGGCTTCGTCGTCCGCGGCCGAGGCGCCCGCGGCTAGCGGGCGATCTCCGCGGCCTGGCTCTTCTCGGTGGTCTTGGGCCCCGGCCAGGTGCCCGTGAAGTAGTTGAAGCCCTTGGCGCCGGCGCGGTCGACGCCCGCGCGCACGAGCTTGAAGACCACGCCCTGGAAGGCCGCGGCGGCGAGGATCTTCGGCCACGCCGCCTCCTGCGTCGTGGGCCTGGGCGGCTCCTCGTCGTCGAAGACGCCCCAGATCGCCTGGAAGAGCTTCTTCGAGCCGAGGCCGGCAAGGATCCCGATCGTGATGCCGAAGGGCTTGTAGACGAGCTTCATGAGCGGTTGTGAGCCTGGTCGAAGTGACAGGGGCGGATTTCCGCCACGGGGTCGATCATCATGGATACCCCGGACGTGCATCATGTGCACGGTCGGCGAAGCGGACGGAAGGAGCGCGCATGGATCAGGATCGCGACCGCTCGGACGGCGACGGCGCCGCCGACGAGCTCCTGCGCCGGGCGCTCATCGAGCCCGAGGCCGCCGTGGCGGTGGCGCTCAAGGTCAAGGGCCTGGCGCTGATCGACGCGCTCACGGTCGTCTTCCACGGTCGCGCGGACCTGGGGACGATCCAGACCTACGTCGCCCACGGCCCGCGTCACGCCGGCACCGCGATCGGCGCCGACGAGCTCCTGCGCGTGCCGTGCGACCTGGACCTCGGGGAGGCCGAGAACCGCGACGAGGCCGAGGAGGCCTACGCCGAGCAGGCGCGCACGCTGCGCGATGCGCTCGTGGCCGCCGACACCGTGCTGGCCGTCTGGCGCGAGCCGCTGCGCGAGCTGTGCGAGTCGCCCGTCGGCGTCGACCGCTCGATCGCGCTGCAGGTCCGCCTGCCCGCGCACCGCCTCATGCCGGTGGCGCTCGTCGCGCCCGAGAAGGCGATCACGGTCGCCGCCGTCTGCGGCGCCCGGACGCTCGCCGAGGGCATCCCGCCCATGGGGATCGCCTGCGCCCAGCAGGACGTCGCCCACGTCTACCCTCTCCCCGACGACCCCGAGCGCTGCCTCGAGGACTTCGCCGACCGTGCCGCCGACCACGCGCGGCGCATGGCCGAGCGCCTCGCGCAGCAGGAGAACTCGGTCCGGCGCTTCCTCGAGCTCAACGGCGACGATCCCCCGCCGCCGGGGAGCGACCGCGACCACTAGCTTCCGGCGGCGTGCCGCGCCGTCGGATCGTCCTGCTCGCCCTGCTCGCGGCGAGCCTCTTCCTCCTTGCCGCGGTCGAGCTCGCGCGCTGGCTGACGACGGAGAACCGCGAGCGCGACGCCGTCTACGGGCTCCTGCGCGACCAGGCCCGCGGCGACGCGAAGGCGATGCTCGCGCGCCTCGACGGCTGCCGGAACAACCGGCGCTGCCGGGCGCAGGTCGGCGCCAACGCGCGCCGACTGCGACGCCCCGGCACGGTGAAGATCCTCGCCTACCGCTCCGGCACGGCCTACGCGCTCGCCGACGCGAGCGGCCCGACGCGCGTGGCCTGGACGATCGTCGACCGCCAGCTGCCCGTCGTGCAGTGCGTCGCGGTGCAGCGCACGGGCAGCGCGCTGGCCGGTCGCGGCATCGTCCTGCGGCGCCTGAGCGCGCCGATCGATCGCGAGGGCTCGTGCTGACGCGGCCCGCTACCATCGATCGCCGCCATGGCCAGCCAGACGACGAAGCTCAACGTCCTCCCGCGCGACCCCGGATCCTCGCGCGCCACGCGCCGCCTGCGCCGCAGCGGCCAGGTGCCCGGCGTCCTCTACGGCGGCGGCGCCGGCCCCGTCGCGTTCGCGGTCGACGCGCGCGTCCTGCGCCATGCGCTCGCGGCCCAGGGCGCCGTGGTCGAGCTCGAGGTCGACGGCGCGACCACGCCCGCGGTCCTCAAGGACGCCCAGCGCGACCCCGTCCGCGGAGCGACGCTCCACGTCGACTTCCTGCGCGTGCGCCTCGACGTGGCGATCTCGGCCACGGTGGGCCTCGAGCTCGTCGGCGCCGAGGAGGCGCCCGGCGTCCGCGAGGGCGGCGTCCTCGAGCACGTCACGCGCGAGGTCTCGATCGAGGCGCTGCCGACCGACATCCCCGAGCGCCTGGAGGCCGACGTCTCGGCCATGCAGGTCAACGACACGCTGTACCTCTCGGCGGTCGCCGCGCCGGCCGGCGTGACGATCCTCGACGACCTCGAGGAGACCGTCGTCGCGACGCTCACCCCGCCGACGGTCGAGGCCGAGGCGGAGGAGGAGGCGCTCGAGGAGGAGACCGAGCGCGTCGGCGAGGAAGCCGAGGCGGGCGAGGCGCCTGCGGAGGCGGACGCCTCCGGCGAGTAGGCGTTGCGCAACCCGTTCCGGGCGGGCGCGCCGGTCGACTGGCTCGTCGTCGGCCTGGGCAATCCCGGACCGCGCTACGCGCGCACGCCCCACAACGTCGGCTTCGCGGTGGCCGAGGAGCTCGCGCGGCGCTGGGAGCTGCCACGCCCGCGCTCGAAGTACGGGGGCCTGCTCACGGAGGGGCTGGCCGGGCCCGGCGGCCCGCGCGTGGCGCTGCTGTGGCCGCAGACGTACATGAACGAGGCGGGACGCAGCGCCGGGCCCGCGCGCGGGGCGTTGCGCGTCGAGCTCGACCACGTGCTCGTCGTGCACGACGAGATCGACCTGCCCTTCGGCGACGTGCGGACGCGCCTCGGCGGTGGCCTGGCCGGGCACAACGGCCTCAAGTCGCTGCGTCAGGGGCTCGGCTCGGCCGACTTCGGCCGGGTGCGGGTCGGCGTCGGGCGCCCGGACTCGACGGATCCCGACGTCGTCGCGGGCTACGTGCTCGGACGCTGGCAGCGCCCCGAGGCCGAGGTCGGCGAGCTCGTACGCGCGGCCGCCGACGCGGCCGCGCGGACGGTCGAGACCGGCGCGGTCGCCTGACGACCGGCTGCCCACAGCGATAGCGGACAGACGTAAGCGATACCGTACGGCCCGTGACCTCGGTACGGACCTGGAGCGGCCCCGAGTACGACCGCCTCTCGACCGCCATGGAGGCGATGGGGCTCGCCGTCCTGGAGCGGCTCGAGCTGCGGGGCGACGAGACCGCGCTCGACGCCGGCTGCGGCTCGGGGCGCGTCACCGAGGCGCTCGTCGCGCGGCTTCCGCGGGGCCGCGTCATCGGCATCGACGCCTCGGCCTCGATGATCGAGGCCGCCCGCGTGCGCCTCGGCGCGCGCGCCGACCTCCGCGTCGCCGACCTGGCGACGCTCGACCTCGGGGGCGAGCGCGTGGACGCCGTCCTCTCGACCGCGACGTTCCACTGGATCGCCGACCACGACGCGCTCTTCGCCGCGCTGCGGGGCGCGCTGCGCGACGGCGGGCGCCTCGTCGCCCAATGCGGCGGGCGCGGCAACATCGCCGCGGTGCACGCCGCGGCGGAGGCCACGATCGCCGAGGCGCGCTTCGCTGCGCACTTCGCGGGGTGGACGCGCCCGTGGCACTTCGCGGGCCCCGACGAGTCCGAGGCGCGGCTGCGGGCGGCCGGCTTCGCGACCGCGCGCGCGTGGCTCGAGCCGTGGCCCGTGACACCCGACGACGCCCGCGCCTTCCTCGCCGAGATCAACCTCGGCGCTCACCTGCAGCGGCTTCCCGAGGCCCTGCGCGACCCCTTCGTCGACGCGGTGCTGCACCGGCTCGGCGGTCTCCCGCTGACGATCGACTACGTCCGCCTCAACCTCGACGCGACGGCGTAGGCCAGGGCCGCCTCCTCGGGCGCGAGCGACGCGGACAGGTCGCGGCCGCGGCCGAGCAGCGTCGCCCGGGTCACCGCGGACGGCCCGAAGCGGTCGCGCACCTCGTCGAGGATCGCGTCGAGCGCGGCGGCGCCGCGCCGCTCGAGCGGCAGCTCGAGCTGGACCGCGCCGCCGTGGCCGTCGAGGTTGGAGACCGTCACGCCCAGCAACGTGAGGCCGTGGCGCTCGATCGTCGGCATTGCCGCGGCCAGCAGCGCCCGCGCGGCGGCGAGGATCGTCTGGGTGGAGGCCGTCGGACCACACAGCGTGCGCGAGCGGCTCGCCCGCGAGAAGTCGTCGAAGCGCAGGCGCAGCACCACGGTGCGCCCGACGCGCCCGGAGGACCGCATCCGGCGCGTGACGCGGTCGACGAGGGCGACGAGGACGGCGTCGAGGGCGTCCGGGGAGCGCGACGGGTGCCGGCGCGCGGACTGCGAGCCGATCGAGCGTCGGCGTCGGCGCGGCTTCACGGGGCGCGGGTCGCGCCCGTGCGCGACCGCGTGCAGGTGCCGGCCGCTCGCCTTGCCGACGATCCCGACCAGCGCCGCCTCGGTCAGCCGGGCCAGCTCGCCGACGGTCGTGATGCCGTGACGGTGCAGCCTCGGCGCGGTGACTCGCCCGACGCCCCACAGCCGCTCGACCGGCAGGAGGTGTAGGAAGGCGAGCTCGGCGCCGGGCGGGATCACGAGGAGGCCGTCGGGCTTGGCCACGCCGCTCGCCACCTTGGCCAGCAGCTTCGTCCTCGCCACGCCGACCGTGATCGCCAGGCCGACGCGCTCGCGCACCTCGCGCCGCAGCCGCCCGGCGATCTCGATCGGCGGGCCCGAGAGCCGCCGCATGCCGCGGACGTCGAGGAACGCCTCGTCGATCGAGAGCCGCTCGACCAGCGGCGTGGTCTCGTCGAAGATCGCCGAGACGGCCCGGCTCGCCTCGACGTAGGCGGCGAAGCGCGGGGGCACGACGACCGCGTGCGGGCACAGCCGGCGCGCCCGCGCGCCGCCCATGGCCGAGCGGACGCCGTGCGCGCGCGCCTCGTAGCTGGCCGCGAGCACGACCCCGCCGCCGACGATCACCGGCTGCCCGCGCAGGCGCGGGTCGTCGCGCTGCTCGACGGCGGCGAAGAAGGCGTCGAGATCGGCGTGGAGGATGGTGGCCTCGGTGGCGGACACGAACACATGTTCGCTCTTGGGAGCGACGGAATCGACCATCTAGAGTGGACTTCGGACGGCCGCGCGGGGTCCGAGCGCGGTCGCTGCGCCTGCCCACATGGCCCTTCGCCCGCTCCTCAGCCACCTCGCCGACCACCCGGACGGCGCGCGCCTGGCGCGCGACGGCGGCCGTGCCTTCGTCTCGGCCTCCCTGCGTCCGTACCTCGTCGCCGCGCTGGCCGACGCCGGCGCCGCGGACCGCCCGGCGCTCGTCGTCGCGGGCGACGACCGCCAGGCCCGCGACCTCGCCGCCGACGTCCGCGCGTGGCTGGCGCCGCGGCCGGTGCGCTTCTACCCGAGCCGCGGCGTGGCGTACGAGTCGCATCTCGCGCCCCCGGCGCACCTCGTCGGGCTGCGCGTCGCCGCGCTCGACGCGCTCCTGCACCCGGGGGAGGGCGCGACCGAGCCGCCGGTCGTCGTCGTCTCGGCCGTCGCGCTCAGCGAGAAGGTGCCCGACCCGGCCCTGCGCCCGAGCTCGTTCACGATCTCGGTCGGCGACCTGGTCGACCTCGACGAGCTCGCAGACCAGCTCCTCGCCGCCGGCTACGAACGCGTCGACCAGGTCGAGGACCGCGGGCAGTTCGCGATCCGCGGGGGCATCCTCGACGTCTTCCCGGCCACCGAGGACCGCGCCGTGCGCGTCGACCTCTTCGACATCGAGGTCGAATCGCTGCGCCTGTTCTCCACGTTCACGCAGCGCTCGCTCGGCGACGTGCCCTCGATCGAGATCGCGCCCGCGGCCGAGCTCGCCCCGGAGCACCGCCGGGCACCGACCGGCGAAGCCGGTTGGTCGGTCGCCGAGATCGCCGCGCTCGAGGACGTCGACGAGCGTCCGGACGTTGCGGAGCTGCTGCCGGTCGCCCGGTTCCACGCCTTCCTCGACCTCGCGTCGGCCGCGGCGGCCGTGCTGCTGGCCGCCGAGGAGGAGCTGGCGCCCGCGCTCGCGGACCACTGGCAGGACGTCTGTGCCGCGTTCCACGACGCCGACGCCCACCACCTCTACGTGCGCCCCGAGGCGATCACGGCGGCGCTCGACCAGCGCGCCCGCGCGCGCCTGAGCTCGATCAGCGCCGACCAGCCGCTCGAGTTCCGCGCCCAGGCCGCCGACGTCGCCGCGCGCTCGCTGCGCGAGGCCGAGCCCGAGCTCGAGAAGCTCGTGCGCTCGCACTACCGCACGGTGGTCACGTGGGCGCGTCGCGGCGACGGGGAGCGCGCCGCCTACAACCTCGCCCGCCTGCGCGCGAGCTGGGACGGCGGCGACGGCCTGCAGTTCCGCCAGGCCCCGCTGCGCGACGGCTTCGTCGCCGCAGGCCTGCAGCTCGCGGTCATCCCCGACCATCGGCTCTTTCGCCGTCGCCGCGCGGAGCGTCCGGCGCGGGCGGGCGGGCCGCGGTCACGTCGCGGCGCGCTGCGCTCGTTCGCGGACCTGCGCACCGGCGACATCGTCGTCCACGAGGACCACGGGCTCGCGCGCTTCGCGGGCTTCGACACGAAGACCGTCGCCGGGGTCACCCGCGACTACCTCGAGCTCGAATACGCCGGCACGGACCGCGTCTTCCTGCCCGTCGACCAGCTCGCCAAGATCACCCGCTACGTCGGCGCCGGCGCCGCGCACCCGCCGCTGAGCAAGCTCGGCGGCAAGGCGTGGGAGGCGCTGAAGGCCCGCGCGCGGCGCGCCGCGCAGGAGCTCGCGGGCGAGCTGCTGAACCTCTACGCCGAGCGCCGGCGGCGCACGGGCCACGCGTTCCCCGACGACTCCGAGTGGCTGCGCCAGTTCGAGGCGGCCTTCCCCTATACCGAGACGCCCGACCAGCGCGACGCGATCGAGCACGTCAAGGCCGACATGGAGCGCCCGCAGCCGATGGACCGGCTGATCTGCGGCGACGTCGGCTACGGCAAGACCGAGGTCGCCCTGCGCGCCGCCTTCAAGGCCGCCGAGGACGGGCGCCAGGTCCTCGTGCTGGCCCCGACGACGATCCTCGCCCAGCAGCACGTCGGCACGTTCGCCGAGCGCCTGGCCGATTTCCCGTTCGTCGTCGACAACGTCAGCCGCTTCCGCTCGGCCAAGCAGCAGCGCGAGACCGTGTCGGCCTTCAACGCGGGCCGCGTGGACATCCTCGTCGGCACCCACCGCCTGCTGAGCCGCGACCTGCGGGGCAAGGACATCGGGCTGATCGTCGTCGACGAGGAGCAGCGCTTCGGCGTCAAGCAGAAGGAGCTCCTGCGCCAGCTCAAGCTCAAGGTCGACGTCATCTCGATGAGCGCGACGCCGATCCCGCGCACGCTGCAGATGTCGCTCGCGGGCATGCGCGACATCTCGGTCATCGAGACGCCGCCGGAGGGCCGGCGCCCGGTCAAGACCTACGTCGGCGAGTACGACGAGCAGCTCGTCCGTCAGGCGCTGGAGCGCGAGCACGCGCGCGGCGGCCAGGCGTTCTTCGTCCACAACCGCGTCGAGACGATCGACGAGACCGCCGAGCGCCTGCGCGGGCTGTGCCCGGGCGTGCGCTTCGAGGTCGCCCACGGCCAGCTCGAGGAGCGCGAGCTCGAGGGCCGGATGCTCGCGTTCCTGCGCGGCGAGGCCGACGTGCTCGTGGCCACCAGCATCATCGAGGCGGGCATCGACATCCCGCAGGCCAACACGCTCGTCGTCGAGCGCGCCGACGCCTTCGGCCTCGCCCAGCTCTACCAGATCCGCGGGCGCGTCGGGCGCTCGCGCGAGCGGGCCTACGCGTACCTGCTGTACCCGAGCGCGGCGGTGCTGACCGCGGAGGCGACGAAGCGCCTGAGCGCCCTCAGCGACTACACCGAGCTGGGCGCCGGCTTCAAGATCGCCATGCGCGACCTCGAGATCCGCGGCGCGGGCAATCTCCTGGGCGACGAGCAGTCCGGCCACGTCGCGGCGCTCGGATTCGAGCTCTACCTCTCGATGCTGGACGAGGCCGTGGCCGCCGCCGAGGGCCTCCCGGCGGACGACGAGCCCGAGCCCGTGCGCCTCGACGTCAGCGTCGACGCCTACGTCCCCGCCGACTACGTGCCCTACGAGCAGGCGAAGGTCGACGTCCACCGCCGCATCGCCGCGGCGCGCGAGGTCGCCGACCTCGCGGTGCTGCGCGACGAGCTCGAGGACCGCTTCGGCCCGGTGCCCGAGCCGCTCGCGAACCTGATCGCGCTGCAGCAGGCGCGGATCAAGCTCGGCCGCGCGGGAGCGCGGGCCGTCTCGCTGCGCGGCGACGCGCTCGTCGCGACACCGCTCGACCTGACCGCCGAGCAGGCCGCCGCCTTGCGCGAGCGCCTGCCCGCCGCGCGCTACGAGCCCGGCCGCAGCCAGGTCACCGTCCGCGTGCCGCGCGAGGCCGAGGAGCGCTTCCAGACGGTCGTCGCCGCGGCCGACGCGCTGCTGGCCGTGACGGCGGCGCAGCTCGCCGAGGTCGCGGCGGCCTGAGCCGCGACGCGACGCGACGCGCCGGCAGGATGGCGCGCCCCAGCGTGCCAACGTGCTCGCCGCGCGTCCACGGGCCACGACGCACGCCGGCGCCCGGCGAGCGACGAGCCGCTACCCTGGGCCGCAGCCCGGCATCGACCTCTCGCTCTGAACCCATGAAGCTGTTCCTCATCTCGGCGCTCAGCGCCTTTTTTGTGGCCGCGATCGCTCTCGGCCTCGTCGCCTGCGGAGGCGACGGTGGCGTCCCCGGCAACGCCGTGGCCAAGATCGACGACGAGTCGATCGAGCGCGGGACGTTCGACCACTGGATGCGGATCGCGGCCGTCGGCTCGGCCGCGCAGTCCGGGCAGCGGCAGGGCGCCGCGACGACGAAGGTGCCCGACGCGCCCGAGTTCGAGCAGTGCATAGCCGAGAAGCGCAAGGCGGCGGGCAAGCCGGCCAAGGGCCAGCCCAAGCAGACCGACGCGCAGTTCAAGCAGCAGTGCCAGCAGAGCTACGACCAGCTGCGCGACCAGGTGCTGCAGTTCCTCATCCGCGCCACCTGGCTCGACAAGGAGGCCGCGCGCCAGGACGTCAAGGTCACCGACCAGGACGTCCAGAAGTCGATCGACGCGATCAAGAAGCAGCAGTTCCCCAAGGCCGGCGACTACGAGAAGTACATCCGCGGCGTCGGCCTCACGAACGCCGACGTGCTCTTCCAGCAGCGCACGCAACTGCTCGAGCAGAAGATCACCCGGAAGGTCACGAAGGGCAAGGACAGGGTCACCGACGCCCAGAGCCAGGCCTACTACGACAAGAACAAGGCGCGCTTCGCGACGCCGCAGCGCCGCGACCTGCTCATCGTCCTCACGAAGGACGAGGCGACGGCGAAGAAGGCGAAGGCCGCGCTGCGGTCCGGCCAGCCGTGGGCGAAGGTCGCCAAGCAGTACTCGATCGACGGGCAGTCCCGCAAGAAGGGCGGCAAGCTCGCCGGCGTGGCCAAGGGCCAGCAGGAGAAGGCGTTCGACACCGCGGCCTTCTCCGCTCCGAAGGGCAAGCTCGTCGGCCCGGTCAAGACGCAGTTCGGCTGGTACGTCCTGAAGGTCACGAAGATCGCCCCGGCCAAGCAGCAGTCGCTGGCCGACTCGAAGGCCTCGATCAAGCAGATCCTCGCCTCCGAGAACCAGCAGAAGGCGCTCAAGAGCTTCGGCGAGGACTACCGCAAGCGCTACAAGGACAAGACCGACTGCCGCGACGGCTACGTCGTGCAGGACTGCTCCAACGCCCCCAAGCAGTCCAAGAAGCAGACGACGCAGACGACGACGCAGCCGTAGTCTCGGGGCTCGATGCCCGCTGACCGCGAGCCCGACGTCGCCGCCGCCGTCGCGCGTCTCGACGCGCTGACGCGCCGCCTGCGCCGCGAGTGCCCGTGGGACCGCGAGCAGGACGAGCGCTCGATCGTCCCGCACACCGTCGAGGAGGCCTACGAGCTCGCCGACGCCGCCCACGCCGGTGACGACGCCAAGCTCCTGGACGAGCTCGGCGACGTGCTCTTCCAGGTCCACTTCCTCTCGCTGCTGCTCGAGGAGCGCGGCGCCGGCGACCTGGCCGCCGTCGCCGAGCACTGTCGCCAGAAGCTCATCCGCCGCCACCCGCACGTGTTTGCAGCGGGCCGGGACGTCGAGGTCGAGAACGCCGCCCAGGTCCTGCGCACCTGGGACCGGATCAAGCGCTCCGAGCCGGGTCGCGAGGACGGCATCTTCGGCGACGTGCCCGAGAGCCTGCCGGCGCTCCTGCACGCCCGCAAGGTCCAGCGCCGCGTCGCCTCCGGCGGCTTCGACGCCGACCGCGTCCCCTACGACGCCGTGAGCGCCGAGCTCGAGGCGCTCGAGGCGGCCGCGGGTGACCGCGAGGCCGCCTTCGAGGAGGTCGGCGACGTCCTCTTCGCCGCGGTCAACGTCGCGCGCAAGCTCCGCGTCGATCCCGAGCTCGCGCTGCGCGCGGCGTCGGGGCGCTTCCGCGGCCGGATCGAGGCGGCCGAGGCGCTGGCTGCGCGCGCCGGCCGGCCGTGGGAGGATCTGGGGCCCGCCGACAAACTGTCCTTCTACGCCCAAGCGAGGTTGCACGAGGCATGAGCGCCATCGAGAAGGTCCACGCCCGCCAGATCCTCGACAGCCGCGGCAACCCGACCGTCGAGGTCGAGCTCGTTCTGCGCTCGGGCGTCGCGGGCCGCGCGGCGGTGCCGTCCGGCGCCTCGACCGGCGAGTTCGAGGCCACCGAGCTGCGCGACGGCGGCGCCGCGTACGGCGGCAAGGGCGTCACGCACGCGGTGGCCAACGTCAACGGCGAGATCGCGAAGGCGGTCGCCGGCCGTGACGCCACCGACCAGGCCGGGCTCGACCGGTCGCTCGTCGAGCTCGACGGCACGCCGAACAAGGCGCGTCTCGGGGCCAACGCGATCCTCGGCGTGTCGCTCGCCGCCGCCTACGCGGCCGCGGCCGAGGAGGGCCTCGCGCTCTGGCGCTACCTCGGCGGCGACGCGGCCCACGTGCTCCCCGTGCCGATGATGAACGTCATCAACGGCGGCGCGCACGCCGACAACTCCGTCGACTTCCAGGAGTTCATGATCGTGCCCGTCGGGGCGCCGAGCTTCTCGGAGGGCCTGCGGGTCGGCGCCGAGGTCTTCCACGCCCTCAAGCGGACGCTGCACGACCGCGGCATGGGTGGCGGCGTCGGCGACGAGGGCGGCTTCGCCCCGAACCTCGGCTCCAACGAGGAGGCGCTGCAGACGCTGGTCGCGGGCATCGAGGCCGCCGGCTACGCGCCCGGGGAGGACGTCGCGATCGCGCTCGACCCGGCCGCGAGCGAGATCTTCGCCGACGGCGCCTACGTGCTCGAGCACGAGGGCCGCAGCCTGAGCGCCGACGAGCTCGCCGTGTACTGGGCCGAGCTGGCCGGCCGCTATCCCATCGTCTCGATCGAGGACGGCATGGACGAGGAGGACTGGGCGGGCTGGAAGACGCTCACCGACCGCCTCGGCGAGCGCGTCCAGCTCGTGGGCGACGACATCTTCGTGACCAACACCGAGCGCCTACGGCGCGGCATCGAGCAGGGCGTCGCGAACTCGATCCTCGTCAAGGTCAACCAGATCGGGACGCTCACCGAGACCCTCGACGCGATCCGCATGGCGCGCGACGCGGGGTTCACGGTCGTCATCTCGCATCGCTCGGGCGAGACCGAGGACGTGACGATCGCGGACCTCGCCGTGGCCACCGGGTGCGGGCAGATCAAGACGGGCGCGCCCTCGCGCACGGACCGCGTGGCGAAGTACAACCAGCTCCTGCGGATCGAGGAGCAGCTCGGCGAGGACGCGGTCTTCCCCGGCCGCGGCGCCTTCCGGCCGTGACCCGCGCCGGAGCCTGAACGCGCGCCGTCGCGGGCAGGAACGGCGCCGGCGGGACCGAACCCGACCGTGATGGCCGCCGCCCCCGTCGCCGCCCGCCCGCGTCCGCGCCGCGCCCGCCGTGGCATCCGCTGGGACCGCCTGTCGCGCGTGGCGCTGCTCGGCGTGCTCGTGGCGCTCGTGGCCCTCTACGTCGGGCCGGCGCTCTCGTACGTCTCGACCGTGCGCGAGGCCGGTCAGCGCCGCGCGGCCGTCGCCGCGCTGCAGCGCGAGCACGCGCGGCTGCTCGCCCGCCGCGAGGCGCTGCGCGGCGTCGGCGCGGCCGAGCGCGAGGCGCGCCGGATGGGCATGATCCGGCCGGGCGAGCGTCCGTACGTCGTCGAGCATCTGCCGGCGGGCCCCTGAGCGCACCGGCGTCGCGGCCGACGAGACGCCGGCCCGCGGCGAACGACCGAGCCTCCGTAGCTCGCCGCAGGCCCGCGGCGGAGAAGCGCCGATGCCCCTCCGTCGGGCCCGTCGTACCGTCGGCGCATGTCCTCCCCGCTCATCGTCGGCGTCGACGGACGCGCCGGCGGCCGCGATGCGATCGCGCTCGCCGCGCTGCTCCAGCGCGTCCTGGGCGGCGAGCTCGTCGCCGTGCACGCCCATCCCTATGAGCTCTTCGTCGCCGACGGCGACGACGACGGCTATGACCGGCTCATGCACGACGAGGCGCAGCGGCGCCTCGAGGCGGAGCTCGCCGCGACCGGGATCGCGGCGCGGTCCCTCGCCGTGCTCGACGGCTCCCCGGCGCGCGCGCTCCAGCTCGCCGCCGAGCGCGAGGGGGCCGACTACATCGTCGTGGGGTCCGCGCACCGCGGGCCGCTCGGGCGCCTGACGCTCGGAGATGTCGCCGCGAGCACGCTGCACGCGGCGCCGTGTGCGGTCGCCGTCGCGCCCCACGGCTTCGCCTCCGCCACGCGGGCGCTGGGCGAGATCGGCGTCGGGTTCGACGGCGAGCCCGAGGCGTTCGGGGCGCTCGTGGTCGCCGAGCAGCTCGCCGTGGCGGCCCGGGCCCGGCTGCGCGTCATCGCCGTCGCGCGGCCGGCGACCGCGCCCGACCCCTGGATCGCGCCCACGGTCGACTGGACGGAGCGGGCCGAGGCCGAGCGCCGGCACGCCCGGCAGCTCGTCGACGAGCGGGTCGCGGAGCTGAGCGTCCCGACCATCGGCGACGTCCTCGTCGGGCGGCCGGCCGACGAGCTCGTCGCCGTCTCACACGACCTCGATCTGCTCGTCGTCGGCTCGCGCGGCTTCGGTCCGCTGCGGCGCCTGCTGCTCGGCAGCACCTCGAACCGGCTCGTCCGAGCCGCGGCGTGCCCCGTCGTCGTGCTGCCCCGGGGCGCGCATGCGGGCCGCCGGGAGGGGGCGACCGCTCCCTCGACCGCGGAGGCCGGGGTCCCGTGAAGGTCGTCGTCGCCGGCGCCGGCGTCGGGGGGCTCGAGGCGCTCGTCGCCCTGCGCTCGCTCGCCGCGGAGCGCGTCGAGCTCGAGCTCATCGCCCCCGAGGACGAGTTCACGCTGCGCGCCCTCGACGTCTTCGAGCCGTTCGGCGGCGGACATCCCCGGCGCTATCCGCTCGACGAGCTGACCGCCGAGCTCGGCGTCGCGCGCCGGCGCGACGTGGTCGCGCGCGTCGACGCGCCGGCTTACGAGCTCGCGCTCGGCCGGGGTGGGCGCGTGGCCTACGACGCGCTCGTGCTCGCCGTGGGCGCGGTGCCCTATCCCGCCTTCGAGCACGGGACGTCGTTCGACCGGGCGGACGAGCTCGAGGACTTCCGCTCGCTGTTGGGCGACGTCTTCGCCGGGCTCGCCGACGACGTCGCGGTCGTCGTCCCCGAGGGCGTGAGCTGGACGCTGCCCGCCTACGAGCTCGCGCTCATGATCGCTGCCCACGGCGCGAGGCGACCGGACGATGGGTCGCCCGTCACGCTCATCACGGCCGAGCACGAGCCGCTCGAGAGCTTCGGCCCGCCCGCCGCGGCGATGATCCGCGAGGCGTTGACGGGGGCGCGCGTGGCGCTCGTCACCGGCGCGCGGCCCGACGTGCCGACCGACGCAGTCGTCGCGCTCGTGCCTGACCGCCAGCAGCGCTTCGACCGGATCGTCCACCTGCCGCTGCAGGCCGGCCCGCGCCTGCCCGGCGTGCCGTGCGACGCCGGAGGCTTCATCCGCGTGGACGAGCACCTGCGCGTGCTCGGCGCAGCGGACGTCTTTGCGGTCGGTGACGCCACGACGAGCGTGCTCAAGCAGGGCGGCCTGGCCGCCCAGCAGGCCGACGCGGTCGCGCAGGCGATCGCCTGGCCGGTCGTCGGCGGGCGCCCGCCCGAGCCCTATCGCCCGGTCCTGCGGGCGCTGCTGCGCACGACGAACGGGCCGCGCTACCTGCGGGCCGATCCGCCCGGCGGCCTGGGGGCGTGCGCCGTCTCCGAGCAGCCGCTGTGGTGGCCGCCGAGCAAGGTGGCCTCGCGCTGGCTGACGCCGTGGCTGGCCACGCGCGACCTCGCGGGACGGACGCCCGCCGAGGCGCCGCCGGGCGGCGCAGCCCCGCGGCCGTAGTCGCTGCGGCGCATCGTGCGGCGATCTGCGGATGGCCCGTGGAGAAGCTCGTGCGACGCTGCGGGGGTATGGCTGGCGCTTGTGTTCGTGTCGTCATCGCCGGCGGCGGCGTCGCCGGCCTCGAGGCGCTCCTGGCGCTGCGAGCGCTCGCGGGCGACCGCGTCGAGCTGACCCTGGTCGCCGCGCAGGAGGACTTCGTCTATCGCCCGCTGGCGGTGGCCGAGCCGTTCGCGCTCGGCCGCGCTCACCGGACGCCGTTGGCCGACGCGACCCGGGAGGTGGGCGCCGAGCTCGTCATCGCCGCCGTGCGCACCGTCGACGTCGACGCGCGCGAGGCCGAGCTCGACGGGGGCCGGCGACTGTCCTACGACGCGCTCGTGCTGGCGCTCGGCGCCGACACCGAGCCCGCCTTCGACGACGTCATGACGTGGACGGACCGCTCGGGCGTCGAGGCGATCGGCGGGCTCATGCGCGACCTCGAGGAGGGCTACAGCTCGAGCCTCGCCATCGTCATCCCCCCGGGGCCGGGCTGGCCGCTGCCGGGCTACGAGCTCGCGCTGCTCATGAGCCACCAGGCGCGGGGGATGGGCATGGAGCCCAACGTGACGCTCGTGACGCCCGAGCAGACGCCGCTGGCGGCCTTCGGTCCGCTCGCCTCCGAGGCCGTCGCCACCGAACTGGAGCTGGCGGGGGTGAAGCTCGAGGCCGGCTCCTACGCGGCGGTCGAACGCCGCGCCGTCGTGCTTCGCCCGTCGGGCCGGCGGGTGACGGCCGACCGCATCGTGGCGCTGCCGCGCCTGCGGGGCCGCGCTCCCGCCGGCGTGCCGTCGGGAGCCGAGGGCTTCATCGCGGTCGACCCGCACGGCCGCGTCATCGGGGCCGAGCACGTGTGGGCGGCCGGCGACGGCATCGACTTCCCAGTGAAGTTCGGTGGGCTCGCAGCGGGGCAGGCCGACGCGGTCGCGGCCGACATCGCCGCCGACGCGGGCGCGCTCGTCGAGCGCACGCCGTTTCGGCCCGTGTTGCGCGGACGGCTGCTCACGGGCGGCCGCGACCGCTTCGTGCGCTTCGACGCCTCGGGCGGCGGTGGGGGCGGGCGGACCGGGCCGCAGCCGCTGTGGTGGCCGCCCGGCAAGGTCGCGGGACGCTGGCTGGCGCCGTGGTTGGCCGCGCGCGACGACGCGGCCGTCGGCGACCAGCTGCCGCACGTGGGCGGCCTGGCCGTGCAGACCGACCTCATGCAGGACGTCATCGCGACCTGACGACTGCCGCCGCGCCGAGCGCGCCTCCGCCCGAGGCTCGCGCCTTCGCGGGCGAGTACGGAGCGCGTCCCGTGGTCCGACGGGATGACAGCGCCCGCCCCCGCTGCGACGGTCCTGCGGCAGGCTGCCCGCAATCGCCCCGCGCACGACGAGGAGAGATCCATGACCGACATCGAGACGCGGCCGCCCTCCGCGGCCGCCACGCCCCGCGCGTACCGCGCGGCCGTGGTGCACGAATTCGGGGCGCCGCTCACCGTGGACGACGTCCCGGCGCCGGCGCTCGCGGCCAACCAGGTCCGCGTGCGCGTGGAGGCGACGGGGCTCTGCCACACCGACATCCACGCCGCCAACGGCGACTGGCCGGTCAAGCCGTCGCCGCCGTTCATCCCCGGCCACGAGGGGATCGGGATCGTCACCGAGCTCGGTCCCGGCGCGACGGAGGTCGCGATCGGCGACCGCGTCGCGATGCCGTGGCTGGGCTACGCCTGCGGCACCTGCGACCACTGCGTGTCGGGGTGGGAGACGCTCTGCCTCGAGCAGCAGAACATGGGCTACTCGATCGACGGCGGGTTCGGCGAGGAGGCGGTCGCCTACAGCCGCTACGTCGTCAAGGTGCCCGACGGCATCGATCCGTTCGACGCCGCGCCGCTGGCGTGCGCGGGCGTGACGACGTACAAGGCGGTCAAGGTCGCCGGGATCCGCTCGTCGGATCTCGTCGCCGTCTTCGGCGTCGGCGGCCTGGGCCATCTCGCGATCCAGTACGCCGAGATCGCGGGCGGGCGCGTCGTCGCCGTCGACCTCGTCGACGACAAGCTCGAGCTCGCGCGCGAGCTGGGCGCGGAGTTCACGGTGAACGCGACCAAGGAGGACCCCGTCGAGGCGATCCAGCGCCTCGGCGGCGCCGACCAGGCGATCGCGCTGGCGGTGTCCCCGCGCGCCTTCGAGCAGGCCTACCGCTCGCTGCGCCGCGGCGGCAAGCTCGTCTTCGTCGCCCTGCCCGCCGACAACGAGGTCAAGGTGCCGATCTTCGAGACCGTCCTGAACGGCATCACGATCGTCGGCTCGATCGTCGGCACGCGCACCGACCTGCGTGAGGTCTACGAGCTCCACGCGGCCGGGCGCACGACCGTCACCCGCGAGGTCCGTCCGCTGGCCGAGGTCAACGCGGCGATCGGCGACGTCGAGGCCGGGCGGGTCACGGCGCGGGTCGTCCTCGAGCCCTAGGGCGGTTGTCCGAGAGCCCACAGGCCCGCACCTCCGGCCGGGACGGCGCGCGCGAGGCGTCGTCCCGGCCGGTTCCCCGCTGCGCCCGCTGTCTCGGGCGGGTCGGGGTCTACGAGCCGCTGTGGTGGCGACGGCCCGACGGCTGCCTGATCCGCTCCGGTTGGCTCGAGCTGCGCGACGATCCGCGGCTCGCGGACCCGGCGTCCCGGATCTTCCACCTCGCCTGCGCCGGGCCGGGCGACGTGACGCGGCGGGGCGGCGCGGCCCCGGGGAAGGCACGGATCGCCGGCGCGCGGACCGTCCCTACGGTCAGGGCATGACGCGCATCGTGATCGCCGGCGGCGGGGTCGCCGGTCTGGAGGCGCTCGCGGCCCTGCGCACGCGCTTCGACCGCGGCCGAGCTCCTGCTCGTGACGCCCGAGGATCAGCCGCACGGCGGCCCCGTTCGCGCGCGAGCGCCTCGCCGGCCGCGTCGAGCAGCGACGGGGAGGCGGCCGCCGGCGCGGGCGCCGTCAGTGGCCGATCGACGGGAGGGGCGGGGGCGCGGGCGGGTCGGAGACGCGCACGCGCGCGTCGACGACGACGGCGCCGCCGGGCGTCACCACCACCGGGTTGAGGTCGAGCTCGGCAACGGCCGGGTGTGCGCTGCCGAGCGCGGCCACGCGGACCACGACGTCCTCGAGCGCCGCGACGTTTGCGCGGGCCGCGCCACGGAAGCCGTCCAGCAGCGGGAAGGTCCGCAGCTCGCGGACCATCTCGCCGGCCTCCGGTGTCGACAGCGGCGCGAGCCGGACCTGCACGTCGCCGAGCAGCTCGACGGCCGTACCACCCGCGCCGCACGCGACCACGGGGCCGAAGCGCGGATCTCCGACGAGGCCGACCAGCATCTCGACGCCCGGGGGCGCCATCGCCTGGACGAGGAAGCGCTGCGCCCCCAGCCGGCGCTCGAGCTCGCGGGCGGCCTCCGTGACCGCGCCGGCGTCCTCGAGCCCGAGGCGCACCGCGCCCGCCTCCGTCTTGTGCAGGACCCACGGCAGGAGGGCCTTGAGCGCGACGGGGCCGCCGAGCTCCGCGGCGCGGGCGCCCGCGTCCGCGGGCGAGGTCGCCCACCGCGCCGCCGCGAGCGGGAGGCCGTACGCCAGCAGCAGCGCGTCGACGTCGGGCGAATCCAGCCATCGCGGTCCGGCGGCGAGCGCCTCGGCCAGGATCGCCGCCGCGGCATCGGCGTCGATGCCGGCCGGCGGGACCGCCGGCTGATCCGGACGGCCGCGACGGCGGGCGTAGCGGACCGCGTGCCCGAGCGCCCGGGCGGCCTGCTCGGGGGTCGGGTAGGCCGGGACGCCGGCGTCGACGGACGCGACGCCGGGCGCCATCACGACGCCGAGGACAGGCAGGCCGGCTCGTGTCGCGGCGGCGCCGATCGCGCGGATCACCGGGTCCGCGTCGCGTCCGGGCAACTGCGGGAAGTAGATCGCGATGACCGCGTCGACGCCCGGATCGGCGGCGACCGCCTCGACCGCGAGGCGGAAGTCCGCCGGCGGCGCCGCGACGAGCAGTTCGAGCGGGTTGCCGACCGTCGCGGCGGCGGGGAGCAGGCGCCGCAGCGCCGCGCGCGTGGCCGACTGCAGCGGCTCCACGCTGAGCCCGGCCGCCGCGCAGGCGTCGGCGCAGGCGATCCCCGGGCCGCCCGAGTTGGTCACGATCGCGACCCGCTCGCCGCGCGGCAGCGGCTGGCCGACGAGCGCCGCGGCGACGTCGAGCTGCTCGCCGAGCGTCTCGACGCGCACCACGCCCGCGTGGTCGAAGAGGGCGTCGACGGTCGTGCCGGCGCCCTCGATCAGGGCGCCGGTGCGCGAGGAGGTCGCCCGCGGGCCGGCGGCGCCGCGTCCGCTGTGGACCACGATGACCGGCTTGCTCGCGGTCACGCGCCGCGCGATGTGGCCGAAGCGCCGCGGGTTGCCGAGCGACTCCAGGTAGAGCAGGACGACGTCCGTGCGGGGATCGTGCTCCCAGAAGCGCACGAGGTCGTTGCCCGAGAGCTCGGCCTTGTTGCCCAGCGAGACGAAGGACGAGAGCCCGAGCCCGCGGCGGCGGGCAAGGTCGAGCGCGGCGATCCCGTAGGCCCCGCTCTGCGAGGCGAAGGCGACGCTCCCGGCGGGCGGCCGGCCGGGTACGAACGTGGCGTCGAGCCGGGCCGGCGGGCCGGTGTTCAGGACGCCGAGGCAGTTCGGCCCGACGAGCCGCAGCCCGGCGTCGCGACAGACGCCGAGCAGCTGCGCCTGGCGAGCCGCGCCCTCGGGGCCAGTCTCGGCGAAGCCCGCGGAGAGCACCACGAGCGCGCGCACGCCGTGGGCGGCGCACGCGCGCGCGGTCGCGACGACCTGCTCGGCGCTCACCGCGACGATGGCGAGCTCCACCGGACCCGGGACGTCGGCGAGGCTCGCGTACGCGCGCCGTCCCGCGATCGAGCGCGCGTGGGGATTGATCGGATAGAGCGCGCCTCCGAAGCCGCCGGCGACGATGTTGCGGACGACCACGCCGCCCACGCCGCCCCGCCGGCGCGAGGCGCCGATGACCGCGATCGACGACGGGGTGAGGACGTGACGGACCGCCGCCACCGCCGCGAGGTCGTCGCGCTCCTCGAAGCGCGCGAGCGCCTCGGAACCCAGCTGCGCCGGCATCTCGAGCAGGACCGCGCCGGGCTCCGACCGGGTCTCCAGCGGGAACCCGGACTGCCGGAAGACGTCGAGCATCCTGCGGTTGGAGGGATCGACTACCGCGGTGAAGACCGCGATCCCCTGCGCCTCGGAGAGCTGCGCGAGGTGGCCGAGGAGCAGCGTCGCGAGACCGAGGTCCTGCCAGTCGCCGTCGACCTCGAAGGCCACCTCGGCGCGACCCGCGGCCTCGGGCAGGAAGGAGGCATGGGCCACCGCGCGCGACGGCGTGCCGGCCAGCGCGACCAGGCCGGTGCCCTCGGTCACGAGGTGCTCCGCGGCGGCGGCGACGGCTACCGTGCCCAGGAACCGCTGCCAGAGGGCCTCCGGCGAGAGCCTGTCGAGCAGCGCGGCGACGAGCGCTCCGTCCGCTGCGCTCGTGCGACGCATGTGCACGGTCGAGCCGTCGCGGAGCACGACCTCGCTCGTGGGCGCGGCGATCGTCACCGCTTGAGTCGATCGCGTCGGGGTGGCCGGACCATCCGCTCGGACTGCGGAGCCTGCGCGGGGAAAACCCGCAGGCCGCGCAGACCCAGCGCGGGCACGCGCGGACTACGGAGGCAGTCTGCGGAAGGGAGCGGTCGGCGGCGCGGCCGCCCGGGGCTACGGTCGCTCGATGACCACCCGCATCGTCCTGGCCGACGACCACGCGGTCGTGCGCGCCGGCCTGCGGCTGCTGCTGCACGCGCGCGCCGGGTGGGACGTCGTCGCCGAGGCCGCGACGGCGGCCGATGCCGTGCGCCTGACGAAGCTGCATCGCCCCGACGTGCTCGTCCTCGACCTCACGATGCCGGGCGGCTCCTCGCTCGACGCGATCGCGGCGCTCGCGGCGTCGGTCCCGGCGACGCGGATCGTCGTGCTGACGATGGAGGATGAGCCGGAGCTGGCGCGCCGAGCGCTGACCGACGGGGCCGCGGCTTACGTCCTCAAGGAGGCGGCGGACGACGAGCTCGTGCAGGCGATCCGCACGGCCGTCGGCGGCGGGACGTACCTCACTCCGCGGCTCGGCGCGCAGCTGGCGACGGGGCGTGACGAGGCGCCGACGCCGCCGCACGGCCTGAGCGCGAGGGAGGCGGAGGTCCTGCGCCTGATCGCCGAGGGGTACACGAACGCCGAGATCGCCGCGAGGCTGTTCCTCTCCGTGCGCACGGTCGAGACGCACCGGGCGCACATCCAGCGCAAGGTGCAGCGCACGAAGCGCTCCGAGCTCGTCCGCTACGCGCTCGAGCACGGCCTGCTCGACACGAGCCGGGCCGGCGCCGCCTCCCGAACCCCCTGAGCCCGGCCGGCCACGACGCCCGGGCCGGCGGGGGCGTAGCGTTGCGCGGCACGGTGGCGCCCGTCGTCCAGACCCGTGGCCTGACCAAGCGCTTCGGCTCGGCGACGGTGCTGCGGGCACTCGACCTGGACGTGCGGGAGGGCGAGGTCCTCGGCTTCCTGGGTCCCAACGGGGCGGGCAAGACGACCACGATCCGCCTCGTGCTCGGCCTCCTGCGCCCGACCTCGGGACGCGCGCTCGTATTCGGGCTCGACGCCTGGAGCGACCCGGTGGCGATCCACCGCCGCGTCGCCGTCGTCCCGGCCGACCCGGCGCTCTGGCCGCAGCTCACCGCGCGCGAGACGCTCGACCTCCTGGGACGGCTACACGGGTCCTGCGACGTCGCCTATCGCGACGAGCTGATCGAGCGCTTCGACGTCGAGGTCGACAAGCGCGTTCGGGCCTTCTCGACCGGCAACCGCCAGAAGGTCGCGCTCGTCGCCGCCTTCATGCTGCGGGCCGACCTGCTCGTGCTCGACGAGCCGACCGGGGGCCTCGATCCGCTTCGCAAGGTCGTCTTCCGCGAATGCCTGGCCGAGGCCAAGGCTCGCGGCCAGACCGTCCTGCACTCCTCGCACCTCCTCGCCGAGGTCGAGGCGAGCGCCGATCGCGTGGCGCTGCTGCGCCGCGGGCGACTCGTCGAGGCGGGGACGCTCGAGGAGCTGCGCCACCTGTCGGCGGTGACCGTCGAGGCGACGTTCGCCGGCGCGGTGCCCGACCTGCGCGGGATGCCGGGCGTCGAAGGGCTCACTACCGCCGACCAGCACGTGCGCCTGCAGGTCCACGGACCGCTCGGTCCGGTCCTGGCCGCGATCGCCGGGAGCGACCCGGTCCGCCTCACGAGCCGCGAGCCGTCGCTCGAGGACGTCTTCCTTGCCCACTACGGCGCCGAGGACTGACGCCGGCGCAGGGACGGTCGTCGCGCGCCTGGGGCTGTCCCGGATCGCCCGGGCCGCGCTCGTGTGGGGCGCCGTCTTCGCGATCGTCGTCGCGAGCTCCGTCCTCGCCTACCGCTCGACCTACGGCACCCCGGCCGAACGCGCCGGGCTGCTGCGCACGGTCACGGCGAACGCCGGGGTCCGGGCGCTGTTCGGGCCCGCGCGGGAGATCGACACGGTGACGGGCTTTCTCGCGTGGCGCACGCTGGGCCTGCTGCCGCTCGTCGCGGGCGTCTGGGGCCTGCTCGCGGCGACCCGCCTGCTGCGCGGGGAGGAGGACAGCGGGCGCTGGGAGACGCTGCTGTCGGGTCCGGTGAGCCGGGCGCGCGCGACGCTCGCCTCGCTGGCCGCCGTGGCGGCGGCGAGCGCGCTGCTGTTCGCCGTGACGGCCGCCGGCGTCCTGGTGGGAGTCGGGCTGGGCGACGTCCCGCTCGGCGGCGGGCTCTTCCTCGCGCTCGCCCTCTGCGGGGCGGCGCCGGCCTTCGCCGCCGTCGGTGCCCTGACCTCGCAGCTCGCGCCCACCCGGCGCGAGGCGGCGGCGCTCGGTGGTGCGGTCTTCGCCGTCGCCTTCCTGCTCCGCGTCGCCGCCGACGCGTCGCCGTCCGCGCACTGGCTGCGGTGGCTCACGCCGATGGGATGGATCGTGGAGCTGCGCCCGCTCACCGGCGCGCGCCCCGCCGTCCTCCTGCTCTTGGCCGGATGGACCGCCGGGCTCGTGGTCGCGGCCGTCGCGCTCGCTCGCGGCCGCGACGCGGGCGCCGGGATCCTCGCCCACACCGACGACCGGCGCCCGCACGAACGGCTGCTGGGCTCACCGCCGGCGCTGGCGCTGCGCGAGGCGCTCGGGGGCCTCGTCGCCTGGACGGCCGGTGCCGGCCTCACCGCCCTCGTCTTCGGATTCATCGCCCCGGCGGCGGCCGACGCCGTGCGGGCGTCGGGCGACCTGCGCGAGCGGCTGCGGGGCACGGTCACGCGCGGCGTCGACCTCGGCAGCGCCGAGGGCTATCTCGCGGTCGTCTTCGTCTTCCTCGTCCTCGTGTTGAGCCTGTACGCCGCCAGCCATGCCGTGGCCGTGCGCGAGGAGGAGTCCTCGGGCCGGCTCGACACGCTCCTGTCGGCGCCGCTCGGGCGCGGCCGGTGGCTCGGCGGGCGCCTGCTGGTGGCCGCCGGTTGCTGCACCGTGGTCGCGCTCGTCGCCGCCGTGGCGGCCTGGGCCGGTGCGCGCCTGGCCGGCGCCGACGTGCGTCTGTCCGCGATGCTGGAGGCCGCGCTCAACGGCCTGCCCGTCGTCGCCCTCTTCCTCGGCCTGGGCACGCTGGCGGCGGGCGCTCTACCCCGGCACACCGGCGCGGTCGCCTTCGGGGCGGTAGGACTCGCCTACCTGCTCGAGCAGACGGGCGCCCTGGTCCGGGCGCCGGCCTGGACCCTCGCGGCATCGCCGTTTCACTGGCTCGCGGCGGTGCCCTCCGAGCCCTTCGACCCCGTGGCGTCGCTCGTCATGCTGGTCGCGGGCGCAGCGGCCGCGGGGCTCGGCGCGCGCCTGCTCTGCCGGCGCGATCTGGTCCCGGCCTGAGCGCGCGCAGCGCGTTGACGATCACGGCGAGGTCGATTCCCTCCTGCAGGAGAGCGCCGGCGACCGGAGGCAGGTGCCCGAGCGCCGCCGCGATCATCGCGGCGAAGCTCAGCGCCATCCCGGCGAGCACGCTCTGGCGTGCGATCAACAGCGAGCGCCGGCCGATTCGCACGGCGTCGGCGAGGCGTTCGAGCCGGTCGACTGTGATCACGACGTCCGCGGCCGACGTCGACACGGTGGCGCCGAGACCGGCCATGGCGACGCCGACGTCGGCAGCCGCGAGGGCCGGGGCGTCGTTGACGCCGTCACCGACCACGACGACGGGGCGCGCGGCCGAATCCGCCTGGAAGGCCCGCGTGACGGCGAGCTTGACCGCGGGGCCGGCGTCGGCGACGACCTCGTCGAGCCCCAGCGCGGCGGCGACCTCCTCGGCCGTCTGCCGGTCGTCTCCGGTCACCATGGCGATCCGGCCGATCCCCTGCTCGCGCAGGGCGGCGAGCGCCTCGGACGCGTCGGGCCGCGCCCGGTCGCCGAGCACGATGGCGCCCGCCAGCTCTCCGTCGACCGCTACGAGGACCTGCGCCCGGCCCGCCGGCCCACGGGGCGCGAGCGCCGGATCGAGGGCGTGGGAGCGCAGCCACGCCCGGGACCCGACGACGATCCGGTGGCCGTCGACGGTGCCCTCGATCCCCTCGCCCGCGGCCTCGCGGACATCGGAGGGCGCCGTCAGCGCCAAGCCGCGCTCCTCGGCGTCATGCACGAGACCCTCCGCGACCACGTGGGCCGAGAGCTGGTCGAGGCTCGCGGCCAGGCGCAGGAGCTCCCCGGGCTCGAGCGCGCCGAGCGCGCGGACGGCCTCGACCCGCGGGCTCCCGAGCGTCAGCGTGCCGGTCTTGTCGAGCAGGACGCTGCGGGCGCGCCCGAGCCCCTCGATGGCCGCGGAGCCCTTGACGACGACCCCCACCCGGGCCGCGCGCGAGACGCCGGAGGCGAAGGCGATCGGGGCGGCCAGGATCAGCGGGCAGGGCGTGGCGACCACGAGGACGGCCAGGGCGCGCACGGCGTCGCCGCTGGCGATCCAGGCCCCGCCCGCCAGGGCCACGGTGGCCGGGAGCAGGAACGTGGCGTAGCGGTCGGCCATGCGCACGAACGGTGCGCGGTCGGCCTCGGCGGCCTCGACGAGGCGCACGAGCTCGGCGTACGCGCTGTCGGCCGCGCGGCGCGTCGAGCGCAGCTCGAAGGCCTCCGCCGCGTTCGCCGTTCCGCTGCGCACGGGGGCGCCGGCGGCGCGGGCAATCGGCAGCGGCTCACCGGTGAGGGCCGACTCGTCGACGGCGGCGCGGGGCGAGAGGACGACGCCGTCGACCGGGACGACCTCGCCCGCCCGGACGACGACGACGTCGCCGGGCGCCACGGTGTCCACCGGCACCTCCTCCACGCCCGACGGCGTCCGCCGGTGGGCGACGCGCGGCGCGCGCTCGAGCAGCGCGGTCAGCTCTCGGCGCGCCCGCCGGCTCGCGGCCACCTCGAGGGCGTCGCCGCCGCTGAGCATGAGCGCGATAACCGCGCCGGCGAGCAGCTCGCCCAGCGCAAGCGCGCCGGCCATCGCGAGCAGCGCGATCGCGTCGACGCCGACGTCGCCGTGGCGCAGCGCCCAGGCGACGGCGACCGTCAGCAACGCGAGGGCCACGGCGATGGCCGCGGCCCAGACGGCGTCGCCGAGCCGCGGCGCGCCGAGGAGATGCGCCGCGCCGCCCGTGACGAGCGCCGCCGCGACGAGCGCCGGCAGGCGGGCGCGACGCGACGTCGGCATCGACGCCGCCTCAGCCCGGAGGCAGCGCGTCGGCGCCGAGCGCCGAGCGCTCGCCGGCCACCACGCGGGCCAGGTGGACGTCGACCGGGACCTCCTCGGCCCACGGGCGCGGGGGCGGGCCGCTCGGCGCTGCGGCGTGCTCGATCAGGTACGGCCACAGGCGGCGCCCGGCGATCTTGCCCGGCGGCCACCACAGCGCGGCGGCGTCGGCGGACGTCGTCGGCCCGCGCAGCTCCACGGGCTCGCGATCGGTGAAGAGGACGCCACGGAGGACCGGCCGGAACGGCGCCGGGTCGTCGAGCGCTCCGAGCTCGGCCAGGATCGCCTCGGCGGCCGCGTCGGCCTGCTGGGTGGCCAGGCCGCCCTGCTTGAGCGGGAAGTCGGTGACGTCGCCGGCGGCCAGCACGCGGTCGCAGCCGACCACGCGGCCGTGCCCGTCCACGGGCACGAACCCCTCTGCGTCGTGCGGCAGCCCCACCGGTCGGGGCCCGCGCAGCCGCGGCAGCGCCACGACCGCGTCGGCCTGCAGCCGGCGGCCGTCGGCGAGCTCGAGATCGCCCGCGTCGGCCGCGATCGCGTCCGCCGCGCCGACGAAGCGGACGCCGCGCGCGTCGAGCAGCCGCGCGACCCGGGCGCTCGCCGGCTCGCCGAAGGCGTACAGCGGGGCGGGCTCAGGCGTGACGAGCGCGATTCGCGGCGACCGCCCGCGGCCGGCGACGCGAGCCGCGGCCATGAGCGCGAGCTCGTACGCCGGCAGCGTCCAGAACCCCCCGTTGGGGACCGCGAAGGCCAGCGTTCGCCCGGTCGCGAACGCGCCGTCGATCGTCCGCCGCACGGCGTCGGCGTCGCGCGCGCCGCGGAAGGTCACCGCACCGGGGATCGCGCGCACGGCCTCGGCGCCGATCGCGACGAGCAGGTGGCCGAAGGGCAGACGCCGGCCGCCCCGGGTCGCGACACACCGGTCCGCGACGTCGACCGCCTCGAGCGCGTCGGTGACCAGGCGGACGTCCTGGTCCGTGGCAAACCACGCGAGGTCGAGGCCCCGGGCGGGGGCGTCGCCGAACGGGTCGAGCACCGAGAGGGCGCGCACGTCGAGGTGCGCGACCGGGCTCAGCAGGTCGATCGCCAGCCGCTCGTCGCCGAGCGCGGCGCGCAACGCGAGGCACGCCTCGAGCGCGGCCACGCCGCCCCCGGCGACGAGCACGCGCGGGCGCGCGTCGCTGTGCTCCGGTGCCGGGGTCGTCATCGCACGGCGCGCGCCCGCGCGTCCTCGTCCGCGGTCGCGCCGAGCTCCTCGCGCAGGCGCGCCCCGAGGTGCAGCGCCTCGCGCGCCTCGGGCGACCCGTCGATGGCGACGCGCAAGGAGCGCAGCCGGCCGCCCGTCGCGCGCGCGTCGCGCCCTCCATCGAAGCCGTCGATCCCGACGACGACGCGGTCGAACATCCGGTGCTCCCTCCCAAGCGGTCGAGGTCTCCTCCGCACGCTATCCGCGCGCCCACCTGCGGCCATCCGGGAACTCCACGGAGCTCGGCCGCGGGCGGCCACGGATCCGCCGGGGCGACCCGATCGCCCGTAGAACCGCCGCATGTGGTAGCGACCGTGGGTAGGACGCTCGCCGCGCCCTGCTCGCGCCCGCCGTCGTCCCGCTCTCGACCGGCCCCTCAACTCAGGGCTCGCGGCAGCTCGCGATGCAGGTCCATCTGCACGGCCAGCCCGCCCTCGTGCGGCAGCTGCCCGACGACCGCCTCGTCGTCCCGGGCGGCCAGCCACGGCGAGAGCCAGCGGCCGGCGACCTTGGTGGGCGGCCACCAGAGCGTGTGGTCGGCGACCTCGCCATCGCCACCCGCGCCGCTCGCGTCGAAGCGGACGAAGCGCTGCCCGCGGCCGCGCGGGCTCAGCAGCTGGCCGCGCAGCACCGGGTGAAACGGCGCGCGCTCCACCGGCTCGCCGGCCTCGGCGGCGATGTCGGCGGCGGCCGCGTCGGCCTGCTCGGCGGCCAGTCCGCCGAACTTCACCGGGAAGGCGATGCCGTCGCCGGCGGCCCAGACGCGCTCCACGCCCGCGACGCGCCCGAACGGGTCGACGGCGAGGAAGCCCTCGGGATCCGCCGGCACCCCTCGCGGCGCGCGCCCGCGCAGGCGCGGCAGCGACACGACGCGCTCGGCCTCGAGGCGGCGGCCGGAGGGCTGCAGCGTGATGACGTGCGGCATGCCTGCGCCGACGTCCGCGTAGGCGCCGAGCTCCACGGCCACGCCCGCCTGCTCGAGCTCCTCCCCGATCATCTTCACCGCCGCCGGACCGAAGATCGCGAGCGGCGCCTGCTCGGGCGTGACGACCGTGACCTCCGCGTGCGCCCCCATGCCGTGCGCCTGGTCGGCGATCAGCAGCGCCAGCTCGTAGGCCGGGAGCGGCCAGCCGGGGCCGGGCGGCACCACGACCGCGACGCGCCGCACATAGCCCTCCTCGAGGTCGCGCAGGAGCCCGCCGAGGGCCTCCGCGTCGACCGCGTCGTCCCAGGCGAGGGCGTGCGCGTGGGCGCGCTCGCTGGCGGCACCCGTCGCGAGCACGAGCGCGTCGTAGGGGAGCCGGGTGCCGTCGCTCAGCTCGAGGGTGCGCTCGTCGGCGTGCACCTCGGCGACCGCGGCGTGGACGAAGTCGGCCCCGACGTCGCGCGTGGCCTCGCGCAGCGGCGTCCGCCGCGCATGGCTGCGAGCGAAGGCCCGCCCGACGGCCAGGGGCCGCACGACGAAGTCCTCCGTCGGTGAGACGAGCGTCAGGGCGACGCGGTCTGCGGCCAGGGCGCGCAGGGCCAGCAGCGCCTCGAGGCCGGCAACGCCGCCACCGGCGACGATGACGCGGAACGGGTTCTCGGTCATGGGCTCACGGGATCGAGGTCAGGCGGTTCATGGTCGATGCGGCCGGAGCTCTCGCCATCGGGGGTCGGCCGCCGCGGCCGCGTGGCGGACTACCGAGCGCGGGACGACCACATCGTGGCACGTTCGCACCTCGGCGCGATAGCGTGTGAACGCTATGAGCGTCGTGCGCCCCCTCGGTGAGGAGCGCCTCGGGCGCCTGGTCGAGGTGGGGCGCAGCCTGACGGCGGAGCTCGACGTCGACGCGCTCCTGGAGCGCGTGCTCGACGCTGCCACCGACCTCACCGACGCCCGCTACGCGGCGATCGGGATCCTCGACGCCGACCGCCAGCAGCTCGCGCGCTTCATCACGCGCGGCATCGACGAGGGCGTGCATCAGACCATCGGCGACCTCCCCCGCGGCCGCGGCGTCCTCGGGGTCCTCATCGGCGACCCCCGCCCGCTGCGCCTGGCGGACGTCGGGGAACACCCACAGTCCTACGGGTTTCCCCCGGCTCACCCGCGGATGCGATCGTTTCTCGGCGTGCCGATCCTCCTGCGCGGTCAGGCCTGGGGCAACCTCTACCTCACCGAGAAGCTCGACGGCGAGCCGTTCACGGAGGAGGACGAGGAGGCGACCGTCATCCTCGCCGACTGGGCGGCGATCGCCATCCACAACGCCCGGCTCTACCACGACGCGACGGTCCGCCGCGACGAGCTCGAGCGCGCGGTCCGGGCGCTCGAGGCGACCGCGGCGATCGCGCGGGCGGTCGGCGCCGAGACGAACCTCGACCGCGTGCTCGAGCTCGTCGTCAAGCGCGGGCGCGCGCTGCTGAGCGCCCGCGCGATGATCGTGCTGCTGCGCGACGGCGACGTGCTGCGCGTCGCCGCGTCCGCCGGCGACGTCGCCGAGCCCGAGGGGGATGGCATCCCCGTCGCCGACCCGAGGGTCGCCGAGCTCCTGGCCGGGCACCGGGCCTGGCGCAGCGACGACGCCGCCTGGGTGCTTCCGCTCTCCCCCGAAGCCCTCGGCGTCCCCGGCGACTGCGGCGCGCTCGTGCTGCCCCTCGTCGATCGCGGGAGGGCGATCGGGCTGCTCTCGGCGTTCGGGCGCGTGGGCGCGGAGAGGTCGTTCACGGGCGAGGACGAGCTCCTGGCCGAGCCCTTCGCGATCCAGGCGGCGACGGCGATCGCCGGGGCGCGCAACGCGGAGGCCGAGCGCCTGCGCCGCTCGCTGCAGGCCGCGGAGGCCGAGCGCCGCCGCTGGGCGCGCGAGCTGCACGACGAGACGCTGCAGGCGCTCGGTGGGCTGAAGATCCTGCTCTCGAGCGCGAGCCGCGGCGACGACCCCGAGCCGATGCGGACCGCGATGCACCACGCCGTCGACCAGTTGGCCGGCGACATCGACAGCCTGCGGGCGCTCATCGCCGAGCTGCGGCCCGCGGCGCTCGACGAGCTGGGGCTTGGGCCGGCGATCACGTCGCTGTCGCAGCGCACCGCCTCCTCGTCGGGGCTCGACGTGCGCGTGGCGCTCGAGCTGCCCGGGGATCCGGGCGCCGACCTCGCCACGACGGTCTACCGGCTCGTGCAGGAGGCGCTCACGAACGTCGTCAAGCACGCGAACGCGTCGCGCGTCGAGGTCACGGTCGCGCAGGTGGGCGGGGCGCTCGACGTCATCGTGGCCGACGACGGAATCGGGATCGGCGCCCCCGCCGGCGGCGAGGGGTTCGGGCTGATCGGCATGCGCGAGCGCGCCGCGCTCGCCGGCGGGGACCTGGCCGTCGCAGAAGGACCGCACCCTGACGGCGGGACCGTCGTCCGGGCGCGGCTTCCGCTCGGCTGAGCGCGCGACGCGGCGCCGGTCGAGGGCACCGCGTCCGCCCGAAGCTCATACGATGCGCCCGTGAATGCCGAGACGTCCATCACCGTCGTGCTCGCCGACGACCACGTAGTCGTGCGCTCGGGCCTGCGCCTCGTGCTCGAACGCGCAGGCGGCTTCGAGGTCGTCTCGGAGGCCGGCGACGCGGACGGCGCCGTGCGGACGGTGCTCGGGCACAAGCCCGACGTCCTCGTGCTCGACCTCAACATGCCGGGCAGGCTGGCGTCGCTCGAGGCGATCCCCCGCGTCGGCGAGGTCTCTCCGTCGACCAAGGTCGTCGTGCTCACGATGCAGGACGACCCGGAATACGCGCGCGAGGCCCTGCGGGCGGGCGCGAAGGGCTACGTGCTCAAGGAGGGCGCGGACGACGAGCTCGTCGAGGCGGTGCGCCGCGTCGCCTCCGGGTCGACCTACCTGCACCCGAGCGTGGGCGCGGCGATCGCCGCCGCGCCGCCTCAGTCGACGGGGCCACCGGGCGACCTGACCGAGCGCGAGGCGGAGGTGCTGCGGCTCATCGCCCTCGGGCACACCAACGTCGAGATCGCCGAGCAGCTCTTCCTGTCCGTTCGCACGGTCGAGTCGCACCGCGCGCACATCCAGCGCAAGCTCGGTCGTTCGACGCGCGCCGAGCTCGTGCGCTGGGCGCTCGAGCACGGGGTCGTCTCCACCGCTCAGAGGCCGTGAGCTTCGAGAGCGCGGTGCAGCAGTGGCGCGAGGGCGAGCGGCGGCTCGCGGCCGTCGACCCCGCCCGGCGCGTGGCCCTCGAGCGGGTCACCCAGCGGCTGGTCGCGGAGCTGCGACGGCGGCTCGGCGGCTCGTTCACGACCGCCGAGCTTGCCGAGCTCTACGACCGCAGCACGAGCTGGGTCCTCGACCTCGCCGTGGCTACGGCGCCCGACGCCCCGTGGGCGTGGGACGCGCGGGTCGCGGGCGACGCGGCGTTCGCGCGCTACGTGCGCGAGGCCACCGACTTCGCGGGCGGCCGGCGCGTCGAGACCGGACGCTAGTGGGCCTTCTCGCAACGTTTGACCGCCAACGGCGGACGCCGATCACCGCCTGGCTTTGTCCTCGGTCGCGGCAATGGCTCCACCATTGCTCGCTCCCTGCGTCCTCGCCAGTCGGCGCCGGCGCCTCGCCGTTTCCGGCCCAACGTCACGAGAAGACCCACTAGGCCGCCGCCGCGGCGCACGGTCGAGGCCGAGCGGGCGGCGAGGCGGGCGCGTCAGTCCTCGTCGTCGCCGTCGTCACCGGCGCGGCGGATCACGATCTGGTCCTCGTCGATCGTGACCGTGACCGGCCGGTGGCCCGCCCAGTGCTCGGCGTAGACCGGATCGTCGGCGACCGCGGGGTCGAGCCAGAGCCCGTAGCCCTCCTCGCCGTGGTCGAACGTGCCCTCGAGCGGCTGGCCCGCCGCGCGGCGTCGTCCGCGCCCGCCGCGGCGCCCGCGGCGGCGGCGCGGCCTGTCGTCGTCCTCGTCGTCGGCCGCCGCCGGCTCGGCGGCCGCGCGCTCGGAGGCCTCGGCCTCCTCGGTTGCGCGCTGCTGCGCCTCGAGCCGCTCCGCCTCGAGCCGCTCGGTCTCGGCGGCCTCGAGCTCGGCCGCGATCAGCGCGTCGTCCTCGGCGCGGAGGTCGATCTCGTCGTCGAAGTCCAGGCCGGCCGGCGCCTCGGGCGCCTCGCCGTCGGGAGCGAGGTCGTTCTCCCGCTTGAAGTTCTGGATCTGCTGGACCGTAACCTCGAGCTGATGGGCGATCCAGGCGTCCGTCCGGCCCTGACGGACCCATCCGCGAATCTGGTTGAGCTGGGGTCGCAGCGAGCGTCGTGTCATGCGCGCCGCAGTGTATGCGAACGCCCGCTGGGCGACCGTCCCGGCAGCGCCTGGCTTGCGGAGTTTGCAGGCGCGTTGCTACGGTGGCTCGACCCGAGCGAAGCGGCAGGGAGGTCCCGTGCTGGTCCTGACCCGGAAGTCGAATCAGAGCATCATGATCGGCGACGACATCGAGGTCTCGGTCCTCTCGATCATGGGCGAGAAGGTCCGGATCGGCATCCAGGCCCCGCGGGACATCCCGGTCTTCCGCAAGGAGGTCTACCTGGAGATCCAGCAGGAGCGCGCGCGCGAGCTGACGTCGGCCGACGTGCGCGGCGAGGTCGACCGCGCGCTGCGCGACCTCGGCGAGGGCTGACTAGCCCATCACCAGGTAGAGCGCCTGGAACATCGCCACCGTCACGAGCGCGGCGGTGCCGAGCAGGACGAGCACGAGCAGCCAGAAGCGCACGGAGCCGTGCCGGTGCGCGCGCTCGCGGTGGCGCGTCGTCGAGCGCCGCCGCGTCTCGAGCAGCACCTGCTCGCGCCGAGCCCGATCGGCCTCGGTCTCCTCGCGAAACTCGTGCTCGATCTGCGCGAGGCTCTGTCGCATCCGTGTCGCCATAAGCCCGGTACCGGAGGCTACTACGGGCCGCAGGCGCCCCACAGCCCACGGTCTGCGCGCCTGGCCTGGGCGGCGAGGCTCGCGAAGCGCTCCGCGTAGCGCACGTTGGGGGGGATCGTGAGCGTCCGCGCGAACCCCTCGCTCACGAGCTCGGCGTTGACGAAGCGACCGTCGCCGGACCTGAAGACGTAGGCCAGCAGCCGCCCGAAGCGGTCGCGCTCCTCGACGTCGGGCACGAGCCGCACGTCGCGCCCCGCGACCAGCTTGCCGTTGGCCGCGGCCGCCGCCCGAGCGAAGCACTGCACGGGCGTGTCCGGCTTGACCTCCTCGGGCGTGTCGATCCCGATGTAGCGCACGCGCTCGTCGCGCCCGTCGACGCGCACGTGGATCGTGTCGCCGTCGACCACGCGCACCACCCGGCCCTCGCGCGCGGCGCCGGCGCGCAGCTCGTCGCCGCCGCCCGCGCGCGTGGCGACGAGCACCGCGACGACGGCGAGGAAGCTCAGGATCGGCCAGGCGCGGCGCACGGTCGGGCCACGCTACGGCCCGCGGCGGCGGTGTGCACGGGCGCTTGCGCGAGACGGGGCGGCCCATGGGCCGCCCCGTGGCGAAGCGAACGTCGCCCGTGACGGGCTACGCGACCGCCGACTCCTGCGCCGCCTGCTCGTAGACGCGGATGAAGCGCAGGTAGTTGTCGGCGATCTGCTGGGCGGCAGCCCCACGCTCGATCGACCCGTCGAGCATGCCCTTCAGCCCGTCCCACCAGATCGAGCGCCCGATCGCGAAGCCGACGAAGCCGTCGACGGGCGCGGCCGCGCGCAGCCAGTGGTCGACCTTCTCGTCGCTGGCCCCACGGCCGAGCACCACGCAGACGACGCCTTCGCGGCCGGTGCCCCGGCGCGTCTGGGCCCCGAGCATCTCGGCGTCCTCGCGCGCGTCGACGCCCTCGATCTTCCAGATGTCGACCTCGACGCCGAAGTCCTGGATCTGCTCGATCGCGCGGCGCATGAGCTCTGGGCGCAGCTCGGCGTCGTAGCGGTCGGTGTCGCCGCCGACGGACTCGAGCTGGGCGGGCTCGGCCGGCACGAGCAGCTCGAAGAGGAACTTGCGGTCGTGCTCGTGCAGCCAGTCGGCCAGCCGCTTGAGGCGGCCGAGCTGGCGCTCGTTGAGCTCGGAGTCGCCGTCGGGGTTCAGCCGCACGAGGACCTTCGAGAAGGCGGGATCGAACTGCTCGATGTGCGCGCCGAAGGCGTCGCCGTACTGGAAGTCGAACTCGTCCTGGCCGGACTTCTCGACCGGCATGGCCAGCAGCAGCCCATGCTCCTTGGCCCCGCGCGGGATCGAGCCGCCGAACTGCTCGTCGACGAGGACGCCGATCTGCTCGGCGGGCACGCCGCCGGCCGCGACCGCCTTGACCATGCCCTCGTAGATGAGGTGTTTGGCGTCCGCGATCGTCTCGGTCTCCTCGGGCGTCGGGTCGCCCTGGATGCCGAACATCTTCTTCTGGAACGACCCGCGGTGGTCGAAAGCCAGGATGTACAGATTGCCGTCGTAACCGATTGCCATGCGATCTCTCCTCTGGCGTCGCGTTCAGGGCAAGCGTACCTCCCTGCGCCAGTAGCCTGCGCGCGCATGGACCACGCCTTCGGCGATGGTCATGGCGGAGATCGTGCAGGCCACCGGCCGGTGATCCCCCCGCCGGCGGGGCGGCGGCCCCTAGAATCGGGAGCGCATGGCTCAGACGCCCGACCTCTACGTCGTCTGCTCGAACTGCGGCAACGAGGTCAGCCCGTACATCACGGAGTGCCCGTACTGCGGCAAGCGCCTGCGCAAGCGCGCTCCGAAGATCGAGCGGGACGGCACGGTCGTGGAGCCGCGCCCCCGCGCGCGCAAGCTTCCCACCCCGCGGCTCAGCCGGTTGCGCACGGGCGAGATCCCCGGCGTGCGCGCCGACGTCACCGGGCGGCCCTGGGCCACCCTCCTCCTCGTCGGTCTCTCGCTCTTCGGCTACCTGCTGCTCTTCGCCGTCGATCGCGTCGACGTCGCGGTCGACGGGCCCCTGGGCAGCGAGTGGTGGCGGATCGCGGTCTCGCCCTTCGTCTACGGCAACGTCTGGTACGAGCTCACCGCGGTGACGGCGATCGGGCTGTTCGGGTGGCTGCTGGAGCGCCGCCACGGCCCGCTCGTCGTCCTCGGCCTGTTCGTGCTGTGCGGCATGGGCGGGGTGGCGCTCGACGCCGTGCTGGCCTCCTCGCCGCTGGCGGTCGGGGGCAACGGCGCCGCGCTCGGGCTGCTGTGCGCGTGGGCCGTGCCCGATCTGCTGGCCCGCGGGCGCGGGGACGAGCCCGAGGGCGACCTCCTCGGCGCCGCGGTCTTCGCGGGCGTGCTGCTGCTCATGCCGCTCGCTGCGCCCGAGGCCAGCGCGGTGGCCGGCTTCGCCGGGGGCGCGGCCGGCATGCTGGCCGGGCTGCTGCTCGCGCGCGTGCGCACCGGGTGAGCGAGCGCCGTCGCACCGCCGAGGAGGTCGACGCCGCCGTGCAGGCGCTGAGCGACCGCGAGCGCTTCGGCCACGCCCTGGAGATCGTCACGCACGCCGCGCCCGGCTTGCAGCGCGTTCTCGACGAGGCCCTGGCGGAGGGCGGCTGGTTCGACAGCGCACACGAGTCCCAGGTGCGCCGGGCCTCCGGCCTGGACGATCCCGACGAGCGCTTGCGCGCCGTGCGGACGCTGGTCGCCGAGGAGACCCGGCTCGGCATGCTCGTCGGCGTCGCGGTCGGGCTCGAGCTCGCCGACGAGCTTCGCCGGCACGACCCGCAGGAGGACTGATCCGTGGAAATCCGCTGTCTCGGCCACGCCACCTTCGCCCTCGAGCACGACGGCACGACCGTGGTCGTCGACCCTTTCCCGACGGGCAACCCGAAGGCCGCCGCGAGCGCCGATGACGTGCCGGCCGACGCGATCCTGCTCACCGCGGCGCACACGCCATGACGACCGCGGTCGTCCTCATCGAGGCCGAGCGTGACGCGATGTCGACGCTCGGCGGGCAGCTGGCCGACCTCGAAGGCGTGGCCGAGGCGTATTCGGTCACGGGGGAGTGGGACTTCGTCGCGATCGTCCGCGTGCCGCGGCACGAGCTGCTGGCCGACGTCGTCACCGGGCGGCTCCTGAAGCTGCCGGGGGTCACGCGGACGCAGACGATGGTCGCCTTCGAGGTCTTCTCGCGCCACGATCTCGAGGCGATGTTCTCGATCGGCTTGTAGCGTGGCTGGCCGGCCAGCCAGGCGCGCGGTAGGCTCGCGACCATGAGCCGGCAGACCTCGCCGTCGCGCACCGAGCGCGTCGACTTCCGCGCCACGAGCGACCCCGCGCTGCACGAGTCCGCCGACCGCGGCGAGACGAACCTGCTCACCTACGGCGAGCTCTACCGCCTCTGGGAACGCCAGCATTGGGCGACGCAGGACCTCGACTTCAGCCAGGACCGCGTCGACTGGCACGAGCGCATCGAGCCCGACGAGCGCGTCGCGCGGATGTACGGCCTGAGCTCGTTCTTCGTCGGCGAGCAGCGCGTCGTCGCCGAGCTCGGGCCGATCATGCGCGCGGTGCCCGACGAGGACATGCGGATCTTCCTGTGCACCCAGATCGCCGACGAGGCCCGGCACGTCGCCTTCTTCGACCGCTTCTACACCGAGGTCGGCGTGCTCGAGGCCGACGGGCTGCAGGAGCGCCTGGCGGAGACGAGCGAGCACCTCAACCCCGAGTTCGGGGAGCTCTTCGACGAGCTCCTGCACCGGCGCACGGATCGCCTCGCCGTCGAGCCCGAGGACCGCGAGGTGCTCGTCGAGGCGATCACGATCTACCACATGGTCATCGAGGGGATGCTGGCCCTCACCGGCCAGCACTTCATCATCGACTTCAACGAGCGCCAGGGGACGCTGCCCGGCTTCGTCGACGGCTTCACGAAGGTCGCGCGCGACGAGCACCGCCACGTCGCCTTCGGCGCGCGCTTCCTGCGCGACATGGCGCGCGAGGACCCCGGCCACGGCGAGGCGATCCAGCGCGCGCTCGTGGAAGTCGGCCCCGTGGCCGACGCCGTCCTGCGCCCGCGGTGGGTTCCCGAGGGCGAGGACGACACGCAGTTCTTCGGCGCGAGCGTGACCGAGACGCGGGCCTTCGCGCTCCAGGCGCTCGCGCGCCGCCTGAAGGTCATCGGTGTGGCCGCCGTCGCCTAGATGAGTTGTGCCGCGGGGTCAGGCGGTGTAGGAGGCCAGCGAGCGGCTGGGGCGGCCGAGGCGGTGGTTGAGGGCGATGGCGGCGGCGAGCGCTGCGAAGCGGCAGGCGAGTCGGACGCGCAATTGATGCAGGGTGCGGGCGCGGTGGCGTTCGAGGCCGAGGATGTCCTTGGCGGTGAAGAAGATCGACTCGATCCGCTGGCGGATCGGCGCGAGGTGCGGTCCGCGTCCCTGTTCGTCCTTGCGGCGCGGGCGGTGGATCGTCGCGTCGAGTGCGTTGAGGTCGGCTTCGAACTGGCGCCCGCAGAAGTTCTTGTCGCCGACGACGATCAGCATCTGGCCGGGTTGGCGCTCGCAGCGCGCGACCAGTTGCAGGCACACGGTCTTCTCGTCGACCTTCGGCGAGGTCAGCGCGAGCGCTCGTGGCGTGCCGTCCAGCGCGAACAGTGCGTGCAGCCGAAAGCCCCAGAAGAAGCGGCTGTGGCTCGCGCAGTAGCCGTAGTCGGCGGCGTCGGCGAGCCGGCTGCGGCGCATCGTCTCGACGCTGCGCGCGCACTCCACCGGGGTCGAGTCGACGAGCACTAACTCGTCATAGAAGCCGGGAGAGTGACGCGCGAACTCCGCGATCAATCCCTCGATCACCGCGCTCAGGCGCAGCCGGCGCTTATGGAAGGCGCTGCGCTCGGGCAGGCGTGGGAACAGGTGCACCAGCCGGCGTGCGGCGATCGCCAGGAACTGCTCGTCCGAGCGGCAATCGAGCAGCGCCTGGGCGATGCACAACGCGATGACCTCCTGATCGGTGATCCTTCGCCTGGCGTTGGCGGCCTTCTTCGGCAGGAGATCGTCGACGGTGCAGTAAACAGCGATCAGCAGCAGATCGAGGTCGGCGTCTATCGTGGCCCTCCCCGGGGTCGACGGTTGGCAATAAGCACCGCCGACTTCGATCTGCCTGCTTATGTCCCCTTCTCAACCCCCACGACCCGCCGCCAGGCCGTGGCACAACTCATCTAGTGGGTCTTCTCGTGACGTTGGGCCGGAAACGGCGAGGCGCCGGCGCCGACTGGCGAGAGACGAACCCACCCTGCCCGCGAGCAATGGTGGAGCCATTGCCGCGACCGAGGACAAAGCCAGGTGGTGATCGGCGTCCGCCGTTTGCGGTCAAACGTTGCGAGAAGGCCCACTAGATCTGCCTCGGCCTCGGCACCCACGCGCACGACGGCACGGTGCTCCTGCTGACGCCCGAGCCCGAGGCGGAGCTCGGCGACCGGGTTGGTTAGGGGGCGACCTGCGGCGCCTCGTCCGCGGATGGCGTGGGCGCCGGGGCCGGGTCTGCGGGCGGCGCCGTCTCGGCCGGCGCCGGCGTGGGCGCGCGGTCTGCGGGCGGCGCCGCGCCGGCCGCGGGTGCGGAGGTCGTCGTGGGCGGGGCCGGGGCGCTCGCCGCGGGCGGCGTGGCGTCGGGAGCCTCGTCGGCGGACGGCGCCTGGGGCGGCAGCGACGCGCTGGCCGAGCCCTGCTCGGGGGCGAGGGCCGCGCTCGGGGCGGCGGGCGACGGGACGCCGGCCGCGGCCGGCGTCGCGGCGGCGGGCGCCGCCTGCGGCTTGGCGGCGGCGGCCGCGCGCCGGCCGCTGTGGCGCCCGGTCGCCGACGACGCCCGAACGCGGCGGCGCGGAGCGGCGGGCGCCGCGCTGGCGGGCTGCGGTCGGCTCGCGACGACCTGTGGCGCCGCCGGCGGCGTGGCGACCGCGCGCGAGGCGGCCACGGGACGCGGAGCCGGCGTCGCGCGACCGTTCGTCGCGTGGTCGACCTCGACGGCCCCGGCGGTGACGATGGCCGCGGCGGCGAGCCCGGCGGCCGCCTTGGCTCCGATGGCGCCGACGCCGGCCGAGAGCGCACCGCCGGCGCCGGCGGCGCTCGCCGAGGTGCCGGCCGCGGCCGCGGCCGAGCCGCCCGCGCCGGCCGTCGTGCCCAGGTTGGCGAGCACGAGCTTCTTGAGCAGGAGCAGCGGCCCGACGGGCAGCATCGCCGCGAGCGCCTTGTTCGTCTCCTTGAGCTGCTTGCGGAAGCCCGCGCAGCGCTCGCAGGAGCGCAGGTGCCGGCGCACCGGCGGCGAGACTCGCCGCAGGCCCTCGGCCACCTCTCCGAGCTCGTCGCGGACCTCCTCGCAGCTGAGGTGGCGCGCCTCGGCCGCCTCGGCGAGCGAGACGCGCGCGCGGACGAGGAGCGACTTCACCGAGGGGACCGTGGTCTCCATCGCCTCGGAGATCTGCTCGTAGGAGAGCGCGTCGATCTCGCGCAGCAGGAGCGCCGTGCGCTGGCTCTCGGGGAGCTCGTGCACGTCGCCCATGAGCAGGCGGAACTCCTCGCGCCTATGCACCTTGTCGGCGGTCGAGGCGCCGTGCTCGGCGAGGTGCACGTCCATCGAGTCCACGCCGATGGCCTGCGTGCGACGCAGGTGGTTGAGCGACCGGTTGCGCGCGATCCGGTAGAGCCACGGGCGCACGTTGATCGGCCGCTCGTCGGCGACCATGGCGTTGAAGGCCGCGGCGAAGACCTCCTGCAGGACGTCCTCGGCATCCTCGCGGGAGCCGAGCATGTGGCGGCAGAACGAGAGCAGGCGCGCCTGGTAGCGGCCGACCAGGGCCTCGTAGGCCGCCTGGTTGCCCCGCCGCGTCAGCGCGACGAGCCGCTCGTCCGATTGCAGGCGAAGCAGCGGGGTGGGACCCCGCAGGCCGTCGCGGCCGACGTGTCTGAGTGCTGAGACTTCCACGCGTGAGAAGAGGGGTCCGGACCCCGCTGGACTCAGAACACGGGCGAGGTCACCGGGTTGCGCCCCCCTCAGGGTAGCCTGAGCGCGCATTCCACGCCCGGGTGGCGGAACTGGTAGACGCCGCCGGTTTAAACCCGGCTGTCCGCGAGGACGTGGGGGTTCGAGTCCCTCCCCGGGCATGGCGATCGCCGAGATAGGGTTGCGCCATCCACCACGAGGGAGGTCCGGCGTTCTTGCAGCAGCCGAGGGTCCTTGGTCGAGCGGTCGCCGCGGCGGTCCTCGTGCTGGCGTGCGCCGGCTGGGCCACGCCGGCGCAGGCCGCGCTCAAGCGCGTGACCGCCCGCCAGGGACCGTTCACCCTGCAGCCCTACCAGGTCCGCTTCGACACGTCGGGCACGCGCGGCGTGCGCGCGCCGCGCCTGGCCGGCTACCTCGTGCGCATGCACGCCCGCGTCGTCGACCGCCGCGGGCGCCCGATCCCCGTGAGCCGGGTCATGCTCCACCACCTCGTCTACAAGAACGACGGCCGCTTCCCCGGCGATCGTCACGACGGCACGTGCGGCGGGCGGTCGGAGAGCTTCTACGGCCGCGGCGAGGAGGACGAGCGCCTGCGCCTCCCGCGCGGCTACGGCCTGCGCCTGCGCAAGCACGACCGCTGGCACGCCAACTGGATGCTCATGAACCACTCCAAGGTCGTGGATCGCGCGTACATCGAGTACACCGCGACCGTCGACATCGCCGTCAGGCGCAAGGCGGTCAAGCCCTACTGGCTGCGCGTGACGCCGTGCTCGACGCGCCGCGACCCGATCTTCGACGTGCCCGGCGGCGGCGCGCCCGGTTCCACCCACGTCCAGGCCCTCGACTGGACCGTGCCCCGCAGTGGCCGGATCGTCGCGGCCGCCGCCCACCTGCACGGCGGCGCGACGAGCATGTCGCTGACGCAGCCGCGCTGCGGCGGGCGGACGCTGCTGAGCTCGAGCGCGCTCTACGGGCCGCCGAGCCACCCCTACTACCACGTCTGGCCGATCCTCCACGAGCCGGGGCCGGTCGCCACGGCCTGGGTGCAGAGCCGGCGCGGCCTGGCGATCCGGGAGGGCGAGCGCCTGCGCGTCAACGCCCTCTACGACAACCAGCAGGCGCACGTGCGCGTCATGGGCATCTTCCACGTCTATGTGGCTTCCGACCGCCGGGCGAGGAGGGGCTGCCGGGCGCTGCCCGACGACGTGCGCGCCCTGCTGCCGCGGATGGCGGGCGCGCGCACGATGCCACCGGTGTTCGAGCTCCCGCTCAACGTGCTCGACGCCATGGGCCGCGCCCAGCCGGTCACGACGCTGCCCGGGCCGCTGCAGACAGCGCAGGGTGACGCCGAGGTCGCGCTGCGCAACGTCACCGCCGTGCCCAGCCGGATCTCGGTGCCGGCGGGCGCGACCGTCCGCTGGCGCTTCCAGGATCCCGTGCGCCACGACGTGACGCTCGTCAACGGGGGCCCGGGCTTCTCGAGCCCGCAACGGTTCGGCGGCACGTTTGCGCACCGCTTCACGACCCCCGGCACCTACCGGCTGTACTGCTCGTTGCACCCCCTGTCGATGCCGCAGGAGGTCGACGTGAGGCCTACTTCCTGAAGCCCGCGGCGTACTTCTTGAACGTGTAGTAGCCCGCGCGCGGCTTGCCGCCCCTCGTCATCAGGCCTGCGTCGAAGCCCTTGCAGTTCGCGCCGTACCAGTTGTAGTTGTACAGCCGCTTGACCGGCTTGTAGTCCTTGGCCAGGTTGAACATGTAGGCGACCGCCTTGGCGGCGCGCTTCGTGCTGCACTTCAGGCGCTTGCCGAAGTTGACGATGCCGCCGGTCTCCGTCATCCAGAACGTCGCCCGCTTGTTCCACCTGCGCACGGCGGTGATGACGGCCCTGGTCGAGGTCGCCCGCGAGTAGTTCGTGTCGCCGTAGTTGTGCAGGCCGACGATCGAGGCGGCGCGGCGGCTGGCCGGGCTCAGCGCCCTGTAGAACGCGTTGGTGTAGTCGAGGAACCCGGGCTGGTCGAGGACGTCGAGCGCGACGATCGTGCAGCCCGCGCAGAGCTTGCGGAACTCGGTGAAGTACTGCGCCGCGCGCTTGGGGCTGCGGTAGGTCGGCTGCGACTTGTGGTTGGCCTCGTTCCAGACGCCCCAGTCGCGCACGCCGAGGGCGCGATAGTGCTTGACGAGCTTGCCGACGTCGCGGCGAAAGGTCCTGAGCGACGGCAGCTTGGCCTTGCGGTAGCGCAGGTCGTTGGTGGAGATGTGCATGTAGACCCGCGTGCCGGCACGGCGGGCGGCGGCGACGTACTGGTCGCCGAGCTCCCGGGCGTAGCGGACCTTCATCGCGTCCCAGCGGATGAAGTAGCGGACCTGCTTGAGCTTCAGGCTCTTGTAGCGCGACTGCTTGAAGAGCTTGGCGTGCTGGTCGCCCATGCCGACGATGACGTTGGTCTTGGCGCCGGCCGGAGCGGCCGCCGCGGCCGTCAGCAGGGCGGCGATGAGCGCGATGAGCGCGGTGCGCTGAAGTGTCTTGGGCATCGGTGAAGGAACCTCGGAGGACGTGAGCTGGTTGCGCCGCGAGGGCGAGCTGGCGCGTTGCCACTCATCGGAAACCCTCGGCACAGGGTGGCAGCGGCGCCGGACGGTCGGTGAAGATCCAGCCTCGCCGTCACGTGCCGGCGGACGGCGAACCGGGCCACCTTAGCGGCTCGACGGCCGGCTACGCGACGGCGGCGTCCTGGACGCCCACCGCTGTCAGGAAGTCGAGCAGCGCGTCGGCGAGGGCCGCGTCCCCGTGCACCGCGAGCCCGGCGCGCCCGGGCTCGGGCCCCAGCGCGTCGACCCAGGCGCCCTCCGAGCCGGCGATCCGGGCGTCGGCCTCGGGGGCGGCGCGCTCCTCGTAGTCGACCGCGCGACCGTCGAGTCGCAGGAGGTGATGCGCGTCGGCGCCGTCGCGCCGGGTGATCGTGAGCTCGACCGTCCCGCTGACGTGCGGCGGCGCCATGAGCCCGGGCGCGCAGCGCAGGATCGCCCCGACGTCGACGGCCTCGCCGGGCCGCGGTGGCCCCCAGGTCCAGCGGTAGCCCCAGCGCGCGAGCGCCCCGACGACCGGCAGCAGGTCGCGGGCGCGGTCGGTGAGCTCGTAGTCCACGCGCGGCGGAACCTCTCGATAGCGCCGGCGCGACAGCAGGCCGTCGGCCACCATCCGGTTCAGGCGCGAGCGCAGCTGCTCGGTCGAGATCCCCGGCAGGACCCGCTGCAGCTCGACGAACCGCCGCGGGCCGCCGGCCAGGTCGCGGACGATGAGCAGGGTCCACTTGTCGCCGACGAGGTCGAGTGCGCGGGCGTCCGGCGCCCACTGGTCGTACGGATGGCGCTTCGGCGGCGGGGACGGCGACATCGTCGGACCCCATCATGGACGAACGACGGACGGCTTTCCAGTCCGTCAGGGGGCGGTTTACCGCCAGTCTTCGGGCGCGCCGTCGTTCGAGTTCCCAACACGGGTGATCCGAACCGGACCCCGCAACGCAAAGGACAACCCATGGGACACGTGATCGATCTCGATCGGCGTCGCGAGCGCCGCGCGCGGGGGACGGCGCCGGGGGGCCGCCGGCCGCGCGTGGTCTGCGTCTTCGACGCGGGCTCGCCGTGGACCTACCTGGCCGCCGAGCGCATCGACCGGCTCTTCGCCGGGGTGCGCTGGCGGCCTGCGCTCGAGGCGGCGATGCCCGGGGGGCCGCGCGACGACGAGGTCGCGCGCGTCGCCGCAGAGCGAAGGGCGCGCGAACTGGGCCTGCCGCTCGTCTGGCCGGAGCGGTGGCCCGCCGCGGCAAGGGGGCCGACACGCGTCGCCGCGTTGGCCGCTGGGGGCGGCCGCGCGGCGGCGTTCGTCCTGGCGGCGGGGCACCTGGCCTTCGGCGGGGGCTTCGACCTCGCCGACCCTCGCGTCCTCGCCGAGGCCGCCGCGGCGGCCGGGCTGGGCGTCGACGCGGCGCTCGCGGCCAGCCGCGACGCCGGACGTGACGCCGAGCTCGAGGCCGCGGCCCGATCGGTCGTCCGCCGAGGGGGCTCGGGGCTGCCGGCGCTCGTCGTGGGCGGCGCCCTCTTCTGCGGCGAGGCGCGGGTGCCCGAGGCGGCGGCCGCGCGCTGCGCGGTGCCCGCCCGCGCGTGGACGATCGCGTAGGCCCGCCACAATGGCGGACGATGCTCCGCCGCCTGCAACGCGTCGCCCTCGCCCGCCTGGGCCCGCGATTCGCCGGCTCCTTTTCGACGCGCGTATCGTGGAGGCCGCGGATGGGCGTGATGACGCGTGACGACCTCGCCGACGGGCTCGAGGCGCTCGCCTACTGGCGTGAGCGGCGGCGTGGCCTGGGCCCGCTGAGGGTCGGGGCGCGGCGCGAGTGCGACCGCATGATCGACGCCTGGGAGCGGCGCGTACGCGCGGCGCTCGTGCGCGGCGAAGTGCCGCCGGGCGGGCTCGCGCTGCAGGCCGGCGTCCTCGTGGTGCGCGCGCGGATGGGCCTCGTCGCGCGGCGCTGGCGCCGGCGGGCGGCGCTCGGCGCGGCGGCGGTCTGCGCGGCGGCGGCGGGCGTCGTCGTCGTGCTCGACGCGCTCGCGCGCGCCGTCACCTAGCTAGGGCTCTACGGCATCTGTCGAGGGCGCCCGCCGCGTAGCATCGCCGCCATGGCAGCGACCGAGGAGGGCACCGCGGTGCATGGGGGACGGCTCGTCGCCCGGCGGTTGAAGGCCCACGGGATCACGAAGCTCTTCACGCTCTCGGGCGGCCACCTCTTCTCGATCTTCGACGGCTGCCGCGCCGAGGGCATCGACCTCGTCGACGTGCGCCACGAGTCGGCGGCCGCGTTCGCCGCCGAGGGGTGGGCCAAGGTCACGCGCACGCCGGGAGTCTGCGCGCTGACCGCGGGGCCCGGCGTGACGAACGGGATCAGCGCGATCGCCTCTGCCGCACAGAACCACTCGCCGATGCTCGTGCTCGGCGGTCGCGCCCCCGCGATCCGCTGGGGCCAGGGCTCGCTGCAGGAGATCGACCACGTGCCGTTCGTGCGCCCGCTGGCGAAGCTCGCCACGACGGCCGCCGCCCCGGACGAGATCCCGGACCTCGTCGACGACGCGCTCGCCACGGCGCTGACCCCGCACTCGGGGCCGGCCTTCGTCGACTTCCCGCTCGACGTCGTGTTCTCGGAGGGCCGCGAGCCCGAGGGCGTGCCCGCGCTCCCCGACGCGGCCGGCGGCCGCGTCCCCGACGTCGCGGCGGCCGCTGCGCTGCTGCGCGAGGCCGAGCGACCGGTCGTCATGGCCGGCACCAACCTCTACTGGGGGCGCGGGGAGGTCGCCCTGCTCGCGCTCGCCGAGGCACTGCGGATCCCGGTCTTCCTCAACGGGCTGGCTCGGGGATGCGTCCCGGCCGATCACGAGCTCTTCTTCTCGCGGGCCCGGAGCACGGCGCTGCAGGGCGCCGACGTCGCGCTCGTCGTCGGCGTGCCCATGGACTTCCGCCTGGGCTTCGGGCAAGCCTTCGGCGAGGCCACAGAGCTCGTGGCCGTCGATCGCGCCGAGCCCGAGCGCGACCATCCGCGTCCGGTCGTCGCCGACCTGCACGGCTCGATCCCTGGGATCCTCGACGCGCTGAGGGCGGCGGCCGGCGGCGGTCCGGACCGCTCGGGCTGGCTCGCCGTGCTCCGGGCGGCCGAGGACGGCAAGCGCGCCGCCGAGCGCGCCGAGCGCGAGGACGACCGCGCGCCGCTGCACCCCATGCGCCTGTACGCCGAGCTCGCGCGGGTGCTCGATCGCGACGCGATCGTCGTCGGCGACGGCGGCGACTTCGTCTCCTACGCGGGTCGCGTCGTCGACTCCTATGCGCCCGGCTGCTGGGTCGACCCGGGGCCGTTCGGCTGCCTCGGCTCGGGTCCCGGCTACGCGCTGGCGGCCAAGCTCGCGCACCCGGGGCGCCAGGTCGTGCTCCTGCTGGGCGACGGCGCCTTCGGCTTCGGCGGCATGGAGTTCGACACGCTCGCTCGCCACGGCGTCGAGGTCGTCGGGGTCATGGGCAACAACGGCATCTGGGGCCTCGAGAAGCACCCGATGGAGTTCCTCTACGGCTACTCGGTGGCCGCCGACCTGCGCCCGGAGACCCGCTACGACCAGATCGTCGACGCGCTCGGCGGCCACGGCGAGCTCGTCCGCCGGCCCGACGAGCTCGTGCCCGCGCTCGAGCGGGCTTTCGCCGCCGGCCGGCCCGCGCTCGTCAATGTGCTCACCGATCCGGCGGTCGCCTACCCGCGCCGGTCGAACCTGGCCTAACCGGCCGCGGCGTCGAGCGCGGCGTCGAGCGCGGCGCCGCGCAGGATGTCGTGCTCGGAGACCTCGGTGCCGTCGAGGCCGAAGGCGTCGAGCGCCTCGCCGAGCAGAAGCGCGCCCGCGACGATCGTGGGCGCACGGTCGGGGTGCAGGCCGCGCACGCGGCGGCGCTCGGCCTCGGGCAGCGCGGCCAGGCGGCGCGCGAGGCGATCGATCGCCGCGCGGCTCAGCCGGTGGCCGTGGACGCGCTCGGCATCGTAGGGGTCGAGGTCCTGGTCGATCGCCGCCAGCGAGGTGGCGGTGCCGCCGACGGCGATCGCGTCGGCGATGCCCGTGCGCGCTTCGGGCGCCAGCGCGGCGGTGTAGACGGCGCGGGCGTCGGCGCCGATCGCGGCGAGCTCGTCCGTGCGCGGCGGGTCGTGGTCGACGTGGCGCTCGCTCATGCGCACCGCGCCCGCCTGCGTCGACGTGAAGAACGCGACGTCGTGACCCGCGCCCACGACGAACTCGGTCGAGCCCCCGCCGACGTCGATCACGACCGCGCGCTCGTCGCCGTCGGCGCTCGCGCGCTCGCTCGTCGCGCCGAGGAAGGTCAGCCGCGCCTCCTCCTCGCCGGGGATCGTGCGGGCGTCCACGCCGAAGCGCTCGCGCACTCTGTCGGCGAACGCGGCGCCGTTGCTCGCGTCGCGCACGGCGCTCGTGAGCACGCCGACCGTGCGCTGCGCGCCGCCGTGCGCAGCGATGGCGCCGCGATAGTCCTCGAGCGCGGCGAAGACGCGCTCGATCGCCTCGTCGGCGAGCGCGCCCGTGGCGTCGACGCCCTGCCCGAGCCGGGTGATCGTCGTACGGCGCTCGAGCTCGGTCACGCGCCCGTCCTCGACGTCGGCGACGAGCAGGCGGGTGGAGTTGGTCCCGATGTCGACGACCGCGACGCGCATGAGGGGTGCTCGGCTACGCGTCGTCGGGGTTCCCGGCGATGCCCGTGGCCGCGTCGGCCGTGGGCCCCTCGGCCGGGGCGCGGGCCGTGGCGTCCCGCCCGCCGCGGACGCCCTCGCGTTCGCCGAAGGGCTCGTCGGACTCGATCGCGCGGTCGGCGCGATCGAGACGCTCGCGTTCGCTCTCCATGGGGCGCGCGGCTACCCGTCCGTCGCCGCCGCCAAGCGGGCGGAATGGGGCATCGCGCGGCCCTCCAGGGCCGCGAGGAGGTTGTCGACGGAGACGTCGGCCATGCGCGCGCGAGCCGTTCGGGTGGCCGAGCCGATGTGCGGGACGACAAGCAGGTTCGGCGCCTGCAGCAGCGGGTCGCCGGGCGCCGGCGGCTCGGGGTCGGTGACGTCGAGCGCCGCCGCGAAGAGGCGGCCGTCGCGCAGCGCGCGGGCGAGCGCCGCCTGGTCGACGAGCCCGCCCCGGGCGGTGTTGACGAGGATCGCGCCGGGCTTGACGGCGGCGAGGGCCGCGTCGTCGATGAGGTGGCGCGTGCGCGCGGTGAGCGGCGCGTGCAGGGAGATGGCGTCGGCGCGAGCGAGCGTCGCGTGCAGATCGTCGTCGCGCCCGACCGTGAGCACGCGCATCTCGAAGCCCGCGGCGCGGCGCGCGACCGCCCGCCCGATGCGGCCGGGGCCGACGATCGCGAGCGTCGCCGCGTGGACGTCGGCCCCGAGCCAGCCCTGCGGCTCCCACGTGCGCCAGCGCCCGGCCCGGACGTCGGCGGCGGCCTCGGGGAGGCGGCGCGCGGCGGCGAGGAGGAGCGCGAAGGCCAGGTCGGCGGTCGCGTCGGTGAGCACGTCGGGCGTGACGCCGACGGCGATCGCGCGCGCGGCGGCGGCCTCGAGGTCGATGTTGTCGGACCCGACCGCGAAGTTCGCGATCGCGCGCAGGCGCGGGGCGCCGTCCAGCAGCTCGGCGTCGACGCGGTCGGTGAGCAGGCACAGCAGCGCCTCGGCGTCGCGGACGCCGGCCTCGAGCTGCGCGCGGGTCGGCGGCAGCGCGCCGGGATGGACGCGCACGTCGTGAGCGCCCGCCAGGCGCTCGAGCGCGTCGCCGGGGAGCGCGCGGGTGACGAAACAGGCGGCCATCGGGCAGGAGTCTGATGGCTTGGCGGCGAAGGGGCCGTTCTCTACAGTGCGGGTGCGCTCGCAGCACCGTTCAAGAAAGGAAGGCGGACGTGATCGGAGCTCTTCTCCTCGGCATCCTCGCCGGGGTCATCGGCCGGGCGCTCATGCCGGGCGACCCGTTCGAGCACATGAAGGGGCCGCGTTCGTGGCTCGTGTCCGTCGGCCTCGGGCTGGTCGGGGCGGCCGTGGGCTATGTGATCTTCACCGTCGGCCTGGGCATCGGCGACACCGACGTCTTCGACCTCGGCGGCCTGCTCAGCGCGGTCATCGGCGTCGTCATCGTCCTCGCCATCGCGAGCTTCGTGCTGCGGCGCTCGGGCGGCGGCTCGCACCCCGCCACGCGCTGACGACGGCCGCGCGATCCGGCGTGCCGGGGCGCGGTAGCGCGCCGGCATGACCGCGCTCCCGGAGCCCTCCGGACGACGGCTGGGCGCCGGGCTCATCGTCGGCATCGTCGCGCTCGTCTTCGTCGTCACGCGCCGGCCCGGGTGCCAGCCGCGGCGGCGTCGAGCATCCGGCCTCCGACAAGCGCCGCGGCGACCCCCGTCCGAGTCGATCGAGCGCCATGGATCCTGATAAAATGCGCTCCACGTCGCGGGGTGGAGCAGTCTGGTAGCTCGTCGGGCTCATAACCCGAAGGTCGCGGGTTCGAATCCCGCCCCCGCTATCAGAGAAAGGTCCTGGAAACAGGGCCTTTCTTCGCTAGGTGGGTTACGATGCGATGATCGCCTGACGGTCCAATAGCGGGCCAATCTGTTGCCGGACTGGCTCAATCCGGCATCGCGGGCGGCCGGGAGACGTCAAGTTCGCCGCTTGGCTGCCCTGTCGCGAAGCCTCGGTTGGCCGGCGAGCTTCGCGCCGACCGTCGCGCCAGTCGCGGTTGCCTGGCTGACGTGCCCGGGGCGTTGTGAACCGCTGTAGGTATTCGGGCCGCTCCTGAGGCTGTGGGTCTGCTGAGGACCTACTGCCCGAAGGAGGACCCGGATGAGGTATCACCGTAGAGCGCAGCTGACCTCGCTCAGGGTCACGAGCTGGTGTTGGAGATCGAGTCGGGTTCGACGTTCCGGGCGGCCGCCCCCGGAACGTCGCGTCGGCGACCGCCCATGGGTGGGTGCGCTGGCGCGACGCCAGCCGGATGAGCGCGCGACGTTGCTCCGCTGGAGGATCGCTCCAGCCCAGCCTCCCGCACCACTCCCCTGCTGAGCCCGTCGCCGAGCAGGACACCAAGCGATACGCCCGCTTCGATCAGCCCGGCATGCCGTCACGCGCGACCGCTCGATCGTCTCGCGCGGGCTGGGAGTGGGCGCACTTGATCATCGACGATCGCTCCCGGCTGCTCAAGGGCGACGCTAGTCGAACGAGCGCGGCTGCATCTATGCTGGCGGGGACGCAATGGCCGACCTAGTGGACCGCATCCGCAAGGAGCTCGACGCCCGCATCGACCGGCTGCGCCCGCTGGCCGGCGAGTTCGAGCGCCTGCAGCGCGCGGCGGCCGCGCTCGCGCGCACCGGGAGTCGTGCGCTGCCCGGTCTCGGCTCGCACGCACCGCCACCGCCGCAAGCGAGCCGGCGGACAGCCCGCCGGGTGACACGCCCGGCCGCCGGCAAGTCCTCCCCCGAGCGTCGGCCCGTGACCGCGCGCCGCGCGCCGCGCGGTCAGACCCAGGCGAAGATCCTCGCCGCGCTGCGCGCGACACCCGGCAGCAGCACGGCGACCGTCGCGAAGAGCACCGCGATCCCCGCCAGCACCGTCGCCGCGACCGTCTCGCGGCTCGTCAAGCAGGGGCGCGTGCGCCGTCTCGACGAGGGCGGCTACGCGGTCGTCGAGACGCCCGCCGACGCCGCGCCGATGAACGCGACGCCCGCGACCGCCGACGCCGCGCCCACCGCCAGCGACACGCAGGCGCCCGCGACCAGCGAGACCCCACAGGCCCAGGAGCCGACGAGCCCGGGCGCCCGGACGACGGGTGCCGCCGGACCCGCCCCGGCCGGCCCGCCCGACACCAGCACGTAGCCGCTGCCAGCTCGTTGAGACCCGGGCACCGGCCGGCAAGCACCCGCGGTGCAGATCGGCCGTCCGAGGAAGCACGCCACGAGCTGCCCGCCATACTCCCCGCCTGACCGCCGCCGCCCCGCAACAGCCCCGACCAAGCCGACCCGGCACTCGGCAGCAGCGGGTGGTAGCCGAGCTTGTGGGTGTACCCGTAACCGGCGCCCTGCTTCTGATAGCGCAGACCTCGCCGATGAAGCTGTCGATGTCGATCACCAGCCGCTCATCGCCGGGACCCGCGCCCGCGGCCCACGCCCGCCCAAGCGTCCGGTCGAGCACCCGGTCCAGCTGGCGCACGTGCCCGAACGCGAACGCGCGCAGGAACGTCCCCAGCGTCGACGGGGCCATCACCCGATGGCCGAGCACCAGCCCGTGCGGCCCGCGCGCAGCACGTCCATGTCATCGATGCAGTCACCGCCGGCGAGCATCCCGTGCACCAACGACAGGACCTTGCGCCCCGGCAGCACCCCGCCCGTCCAGCCCGACAGGTCGACCGTCTCGTTGACCAGCGCCTCGATCCCCAGCCGGCCCGCCAGGCTCGCCGGCAGCATCAACCCCGCGTTGGCGACCGCGCGCTCATCGTCGAACGCGACCCGCAGCGAATTGAGCTTCACGGCCGGCTGCTCGTCCTTCACCATGAGAGTGACCTCCTGACGGGGCCGCGGCTGCCCATAGAGCCGCTACAAAAGCCCTGCTCAGGAGGTCACTTAAGGGACACCCCGGACGGAACAATCGCCATCCACGCGGTGGATCGAGGCTCAGCCTCGACCCGCGCCTCCTCGGCGCATACCATCAACACCGGGTGCCACCTCCGGCATCCGGAGAGCCCTCCCGGCAGAACCGACCAAGCTCGCGGGAGGGCTCTCGCGCGTCTACAAACGCGCCAAGCCTGACGCCCTACCACGCGCCCCCCGGCGATGCCGACACTCGCCGTCGTCAACAACCCCGCGCGTGCCGAACCAGCGTGTCGTTCAACAGCTCACCCCTCGGAGGGCTCGTGTTGACGAGGCCTGTTGCGCCCTCAGGGCACCGCAGACCGGCCGGCGGCATTGGCTGAGAGATGACCCGCGGCTACCAGCCACGCGATCGTGTCACGCAGCGTGTGGTCGAGCGGCGGCGGAGACACGCCGAGCTCTTCGCGCGTCCGGGAGTGGTCCGTACCCGCGCGCGGCATCGACGTCAGGATGTACGCAGCCTCGTAGCTGAGGGGGAGGCGCACCGGGGCGATGCGCTGCAGCATGTCAGCGAGCTTGGCGGCGGCCAGCGTTGTTCCTTGCGGCGAGGGCAAGGCGATCAGTCGGCGGCCGGTGACCCGACGCAGGGCGGCGGCAAGCTCGCCCCCCGGCGTATCGATCCCGGTGAGCAGGTACCGGCGGGGACCCCGTCCGGACTTCATCGCCGCGGCATGTCCGGCGGCGACGTAGCGCACGTCGGCCATCGGCAGCACGCCGTTGAGCTGGAACGGCAGCTGGCCCCGGAGGATCGACGCGATCAGGCGTGCGCCCTCACCCATGTGAGGGTCATGAGGCCCGATCACGGCGCCCGGATAGGTGATAACGACGGGGGCTCCCTCGTCCTGCCAGCGCCGCGCGACCCGGTCGGACTGCGCTTTTGACCGGGAGTAGTGCGTGCGAATGCTTCCAACCGGGCTATCCGGGGTGAGCGCCTCATCGCGAGGCAGCAGGGCCGAGAAGGTCGACACATGGACCACGGGGTCGCAGCCGGCATTGCAGGCCGCTTCCAGTACCACCTCGGTGCCGCGGACGTTCGTGGCGCCGATGCTGGCGACCCGCCGCGGATCGAACGTGAACAGCGCCGCAGCGTGCACGACCGCGTCACGGCCGTGCACGGCCCGCGCGACGGCCCGTGGATCCGTCATGTCTCCGACGACGACATCGGACACGCCGACACCCCGCGAACCGAGGGCGCTCTGCACCGCAGTCGAGTCGCGGACGAGCAACCGGACCTCATGCCCGGCGCCGAGCAACGCCGCCACCGAATGGCTACCAACGAACCCGGTCCCGCCCGTCACCAGAAGCCGCACGCCGGCATCGTACTTTCGCCCAGCGGTCCGGCCCGAATCAGATCGCCGTCCCGAACACTCGGGAGAACGACGCCACCGGGACGGTTGCAGCACACTCGACCGGCTCCAGCTCACGCTCGGATCGAACGCCGATAAGGAGCGCCGACACGAAGCGCGCGTCATCCCGTTCGGCGCCCGTAGCGACAGCGTCGGCGCACTACCTCCGCCGCAAGCTCGCCAAGAACCGCATCACCAGCGCCCGCGGGGCTACCGCCTCGAACCCCAGCCACCATCGAGATGACCCCCGCCGCGGACGGCATAGCCGCCGGGCCTCCGAACCCCCTCCACACGTCCGAGAATGCCCGGCGTCTCGGTCCCGCGCTCGCGTGGAGCGCCGAGCTGCCATCAGTTGGAGGTGGAGGACTGATGGCTCGGGCGATCCTGACGCCGAGCGGCTGGCCTGGGAGTGCTTCCCGGACGACCCCGGCCCCGATGCGATCGCGGCGTTCTTCGCGCTGGCCGACGGCGCGACGTGCTCAGGCGGCTGCCCACGCCGGCGGCACGGCTTGCGACCGCGATCGCGTTGGCCGCCTGGGACGTCCACCACGCCAACCTGTTTGACCGCATCGAGGCCAAGACTGTGATCGAGCCGTTCGGCTGGCTCGTGGGCTGAGCGCTACCGCGCTTCGCCATCCGCCAGCGCCGCGCTGAAGCGGGCGATCGCGGCGGCCCACTCCGGGCCGGCGCCGGTGACGAGGTCGTTGTGGGCGACGCCCCGGATGACGTGCAGCTGCTTGGGCTCGGGCGCCGCGTCGAACAGCGCCCGCCCGTGGCCGAGCGGCACGATGTCGTCGCGGTCGCCGTGGACGACGAGCAGCGGCGCGCTCAGCTCGCGCACGCGGCGCAGGCTCGGATAGGCGTCGGGGACCACGGCGGCCGCGACGGCCGCGTAATGGTGGCGCGCCATGTCGCCGACGCTCGTGAACGTCGACATCAGCACCAGGCCGGTCGGCGGGTGCTCGAGCGCGAGTTCGAGCGCCACGCCGCCGCCGAGCGACTCGCCGAGGTAGACGACGCGCGCGGGGTCGACGTCGTCGCGCGCCAGCAGCGCGGCGCGCACCGCGCGCGCGTCGCGATACGTCCCCGCCTCGCCGGGCCGGCCGCTGCTACGGCCGTAGCCGCGGTAGTCGAACAGCAGGACGTCGAGCCCGGCGGCGCACAGCAGCGCGACGTGCAGCACGCGGTCGCCGACGTTGCCCGCGTTGCCGTGGCACAGCAGCACGTGCGCGCCCGCCGGGCCACGGCGGGCCGGCACCCACCAGCCGTGCAGCCGCTCACCGTCCTCGGTCTCGATGGCCACGTCCTCGAACGGCAGGCCGGCCTCGGCCGGTGTCGCGAGGATCTCGCGCTCCGGGAAGAACAGCAGGGAGTTCATCAGGCGTCTCACCAACGTGCTCGCGCGGTCCGCCATGGTCGCAGCCCAGCGGCGAGGCCACTTGCGCGCAACCGCCGACCGGCCGGTCTGCTTGGCGGCGCGGATGCGGTCCTCGGTGTTGGCCCTCGCGCGGTGCAGGCACTCAAGCTCGACCGCGTCGCCCTGCAGGTCGGTCAGGGCGGCCAGGAAGCGGTGGCCGTCGTGGTCGGTGAAGGAGAGCTGCGCGCCGGGATGCGGGCGCGCTCGCGGCGGACGATCACCCGCGAGCCCTCGGGCCGCCCGCGAGGTCGAGGCGGTCGGTGCGGGCGGGCGGCGCGGCCCAGCTGTGCGCTGAGCGTGTGTCCCTGCCGGTGGCGGGCGGCCTGCGCGGCCGTACGCTGGTCGGGTGGGCCTTTTTGGGTGGCTGCGCGGGCGCCGGGGGGTCGAGCCGGAGCCGGTGCGAGCGGCGCTCGCGGCGCTGCGCGCTGGGGGTGTCGAGACGCAGCTGCTCGATGCGCCGGCCGCCTGGGAGGCGCTGCGTCGCGGCGGCGTTGCGTGTGCCTGCGTGCTCGAGTCGGAGCTGCGCCGCGATCAGCAGGGCGAGCTCGGTTGGCCGTTGCTGCTGCGCTTCGGCCCGGGTTCTGAGTTTGCCCATCTCTCGGAGTGGCGGCCGCTCGCGGAGCGGATCGCCGCCGCGCTTGAGCGGGCCGGCTTTGAGGCGCGCTGGCGTGGCGGGCGCGCCGAGCTGATCGAGCTGTTCCCGGCCCGGCGCCACCCAACGGTGTAGCCGAACACGCGACGGCGGGCGGGGCGGTCGGGGCCGTTGGCGACGGGGGCTTCGCTCGTCGTTGCTGGTTGGCGGTTCGGTCGGCGCGCTTGGGCGTGTTCGGCGCGCCTGCGGTGGCGGGCGGGCTGCTGGGTGGCTTAGGTCGCCCGGCGGGTTGCGGCGCGCTGGCGGGCGGTGTCTGCCGTGCTGGTCGAGCGCTGACGGGTTGGCCGTGCTGGCGAGCTCGGTTTGTTTGCCGTGGCCGGGCGTCCGCGGCGGTGGCTGGCGCCGCGGCCGAGGTTGCCGGCCGTCGAGCGAGTTCGCTAGGCTGCCGCCGTCCGATAGGAGCCGAGTTCCCGCGCGGCTAGCGTGCGGGGAGCGGGGGACCCAGAGAGCGGCTTCGGCCGCAGGGGCGAATCGCCGCCAGAGAGCGGCGTAGCGCGACTTCGAGCGCGAGCCCGTCAGCTAACCCCGTAGGCCGAGCGAAGGGGCTGGATGAGCAGAGCCACCCGAGACCTGGCTGCGCCCGAGCTGTGGCAGCGCTCGCTCGAGCGCTCGCGGCGTCGGCGTGAGCTGGCTCCGCGCGCGCGGCGTGAGCTGGCGCGCCGCAAGCAGGCGTCGGCGGCGGTGGCGATGGCGCTGCTGGCGGGGCCGCTTGTGCCGTTGGCGGCGGTTGTCGGCCGCGGCGGCGGCGGCGCGGACGCCGAGGCCGCCGGTGGGCTGCCGGTCGAGCTGCGCGCGGGCGCGTTGCCGCTCATGTTCGGCTCGAGCGGGGAGATGGTGGCGCGGGTGCAGGCCGCGCTCGGCGTCACGGCCGACGGTCGGTTCGGCGCCGAGACCGACGCCGCCGTGCGCCGCTTTCAGCGGGCGGCGGGGATTGCGGTCGACGGCGTCGTGGGGCCCGAGACGTGGGCGGCGCTGTTGACGCCGGCGAGCGTGCGCGGCTCGTCGTCGAGCTCCTCGAGCGCGACGCCGGCGACGCCGGCTGTCGGCGGGACCGCGGCCGGGGTGCGGCCTGCCGCCGCGCGCGGCACGAGCGCCCTCGCCAGCGCGCCCGCCGACCCGCCCGCCGCGGCCGCCGGCGCAACCGGCGCGGTGGCGCGTGAGGCGCCGTTCACATCGGCGCGTGCGGCGGGCGCTTCGTCCGCCTCGCCGAGCGCGACGCCGGCTTTCAGGCCGGCGGCCTCGCGCGCCGCGCGCGAGGAGCGAGCTCGCGCGGCCGCCGGCGCGACCGACGCCGTGCCGCGCCGGGTCAAGCGGGAGATCGCCGCCCGGCTATCGTCGGCGCTCGTCGGCGGATCCGTCTCGGCGCAGCAGGAGCTCGCCGTTGAGCCGGCGATCGAGCGCAGCTCGACGCCTGACCGTTCGGCCGCCGCGCCGGGCGCGACGCGGGACGACGCCGGCGCCCGGGAGGCGGCGCCCGGGGCGCACGACGAGGCGTCCGCAGAGGCGCCGCGCGCGCTCGACGCCCCGGGCGTGGGCGGCTCCGGTGCGCTCGAGCCGGCGGTCGACCGCCCGGCCGAGCGGCCGGCAGTCGAGCGTCAGCGGCCGGCGGGCGCGCGGCGTGTGGCGGCCGGCGACGTGCCGGTGGGCGGCTGCTCGGCGAGGCTTGGTTCGCCGGTGAGCGGGACCGTCAGCTCGCCGTTCGGCGCGCGCTGGGGCCGCATGCACGAGGGCGTCGACATCGCCGCGCCGACCGGCAGCGCGGTCAAGGCGGCCGCCTGCGGCACGGTCAGCTTCGCCGGTCAGCAGAGCGGCTACGGGAACATCGTCTGCGTCACCCACACCGGCAGCTTCTCGACCTGCTACGCGCATCTGTCCGGCTTCGCCACGCGGCAGGGCGCGCGCGTGCAGACCGGCCAGCTGCTCGGCTACGTCGGCTGCACGGGACACTGCACCGGGCCGCACCTGCATTTCGAGACGCGCGTCGGCGGCCGCGCCACCAACCCGCAGCCCTACCGCGACGGGCAGCAGATCCCAGGCACGCCGCGGGTTCGCTTCGCCGCCGCGGCGAGCCGCTCGACGCCCAGCTCGTACCGCCAGCGCGCCGCGAGCGCCGCCGCCCGGCCCGTCGTCGCGGCGGCCAGGCACAGGAACGTCGCCCAGCCAAGCGCCGCCGGCCGCGCGGCCACGGCCAAGCCAGCGGTGCGGCGGACGGCGCCGGCCGCCGCCAGCCGCGCCGGCGCGGCGCCGGCGGCGCCGCAGCCTGCCGCGACACCCGCGGCGGCGACGGTCACGGCCGCGGCGCCTCAGCCGGCGCCGGCCGCCCAGTCGTCCGCGCCGGCCCCGGCCGCGCCGCCGGCGCCGCCGGACCCGACGCCCGCGTACTCGCCGCCGGCGGCGCCGGACACGACGCCGACCAACGGCGCGCCCGCGCCCACGCACAGCGCGCCCGCGCCCACGCACAGCGCGCCCGCGCCCACGTACAGCGCGCCCGAGCCCGCTGTCGCGGCGCCCACGCCAGCCGCGAGCTCGGACTCGGTGAGCGGGTCGTCGTCGAGCGCCCCGAGCTCGGCTGGATCGTCGGATTCCTGGAGCTCGTCCGCGCCGTCGACCCCGTCTGGCTCCGCGTCGTCTGGGTCCCCTGCGTCGTCTAACTCCTCGGGCTCGTCCACGCCGAGCAGCGCGGCGGCCTCCTCGGGCCCTTCCGGCTCGTCCGCGCCGAGCACCACGCCGTCGACCTCGTCTGGCTCCGCGTCGTCTGGGTCCGCTGCGTCGCCGGCCCCGGCCTGCGTCTGGCTCCGCGTCGTCTGGGTCCGCTGCGTCGCCGGCCCCGGCCTCGTCTGGCTCCGCGTCGTCTGGGTCCGCTGCGTCGCCGGCCCCGGCCTCGTCTGGCTCCGCGTCGTCTGGGTCCGCTGCGTCGCCGGCCCCGGCCTCGTCTGGCTCCGCGTCGTCTGGGTCCGCTGCGTCGCCGGCCCCGGCCTCGTCTGGCTCCGCGTCGTCTGGGTCCGCTGCGTCGCCGACCCCGGCCTCGTCTGGCACGTCCGCTCCGGCGACGCCGGCGGCTTCGTCGGGCTCGGCGGGCACGGCCTCGAGCGGCGGCGCGTCCACCTCCGGCTCGAGCGGCGCGACGGGAGCCTCCGCCGCGGCCACACCGTAGGCTCAGGAACACGCCAGTGCGGGGCGGCCTCGGGCGCCACCGCCCGGCAGGGCGCCTCAGCCTGTCGGGCGAGCTGCGCGCCCAGCACCGCAACGACCACTTCCCTGCCCTGGTCATAGATCGCCTCGGCGTCGGCCCGCTCCACACCACCAGATTCGACGAGCCGACGTTATGTCCCCCCGACCAACTGAACGCTCATATGGGTTGGTGTTGTCAAGTCGGGCAGGCGTGATCGTGGCGCGTGGCCGTTGGTCATGGATGTGGTTTGGGGTGCGGGTGGCGGCCGGGCGGCGAGGGCGCTTCAGGCTCATATGCGAGGGCTGGCTACCTCATGACGGTCTTGCGCTGCGCCGGGCCGCGGTCTTAGATCGAGCGCGCCGAGATTCGGTGCTCAAAGCGTTATCGCGGTCCCCGTGTGACGCGGCGCCGGCCGCCACCCGCACCCCGGAACGGGATGCCGATCGCGGATCAGTCGGGTTGTTGTGCGATCTCCCAGACGAAGCACGCGAGCTCACGCGCGACCGCGACGGCGACGGTGGTGCGCTTCTTGGCGCGCGCGGCGTCGAGGTGCGCCCAGCGGCGATGCAGGCGCAACTGAGCGCGCCAGGCTGCGTCGATCGCGTCCGGCGACTGGCCGGCCTGGCGGCGCTTGAGCGCCTCGGAAACGCGGGGTGCGCGCCGGTAATGCCAGGCGGCCTCGACCAGGAGCCGGCGGGCATGGGAGCTGCCGGCCATGGTGATCGCGCCTTGCCGGCGCTTGGTGCCCGAGCTGTGCTCCGACGCCACCAGGCCCAGGTAGCTGGCCAGCCGCTTGGGGTGCTTGAAAGCGGTGATGTCGCCGATCTCGGCGACCAACCCGACGGCGGTCAGCGTGTCGACGCCGCGCAGGCAGCGCAACCGGGCGACGGTCGGCGCCCACGAGCCTTGGGTGGACTGCTCGAGCAGCATCGCGTCGAGGCGCTCACGCCGCGCGAGCAGGACCTCGTGGTGAGCGAGGTACTCGCCGAAGACCAGCTCGACGAGCTGCTCGTCGAAGCGGATCGTGCTCAACCACCGCAGGTGGCGCTGCGACCACGCGGCGCCGGGACCGTCCCAGATCAGGCCGCGTCGCAGCAACAGCTTGCCGACACGGTGACGCGCGCTCATCAGGTCGCCACGCAGATCCTCGCGGGCGCGCACGAGGTCGCGCAGCGCCTCAAGCTCAGGGGCCGGGACGACGACCGGTCGCAACTGGCCGGCGGCGTGCAGCCTGGCGAGCTTCAGCGCGTCCCGCGTATCGGTCTTGATGCGGTCTCCGGGCTGGCGCGGGACCGCTCCCGGCGAGCAGACCATCACCTCCAAGCCAGCAGCACGAGCGGCGCGAGCGAGCCCGAACCCGGTCGGCCCGGCCTCATAGACCGCCCTGACCGGACCCGGCAGCGTCGCCAGCCACTCCAACGCAGCAGCCGGCGACCCCGACAACTGCGTCTTGAACACCTCACCGGACCCCAGCCGCACCGCCGCGGCCGCAGTCTTGCGCGCGTGAACATCAAAGCCCACGAAGCAGATACCGTCCGTCATGTCGACGCTCCTCACCGATCGATGCGGTAACCAGCCCGCGCCAAACGATGCGCGGGAGCGTCGACGCTCTCACCTGCACCAGCGGCGACACCGACCCATACCGGCTTAGAGCGCCGGGATAAACCGGCATGGAGAAAGGAATGAGAGAGTCCGACACTGAAGGGGTAGCGATCCACGGTGGCCCCGAGTCATGCGGCGGCGTTCGCGAGGGCGTCGGCGAAGCGTTGACAGAGGGGTACGTGCAGGCTGGGCCATTGAGCCGCGAAATCAAGGGTTTCGGGTGCCGACGTCGTTAAGCGTGGCGGAAGGCAACATCGTCGGCAGCGTTATCGCGAGCTGTCGGGGGACCCCGCGCGGTCGAAGAACCTGTGCATGCACGGAATCTCCATGCGCGAGAACCGGGAGATCCCACGATCGCCCGCCAGTGGCGTTTGCCTGCGGCGGGCCGCTCAGGGAAGGCCGAGGCCGTAATCCTGAGATGCACGAGCGTGGGAAGTCTGACAGCCCCGTAGTACCGGCGAAGCCGCCGAACAACGCCGCGCAAGCGGCGGCGGAGGTGGTGGAGGGAAGGGGGCTGGCCAAGGGGAACACGGCCAGCAAAACGCGCCCCGGACGCAGCGCCGGGCAGGGCGCGCCAAGTGCGCTGGATCGTGTGCGCCGAGTCGCAGAGCAGGACAAGGACGCGCGGTTTGCGGCGCTCCTGCATCACGTCACGGTCGATCGCCTGCGGGCGGCCTATCGGGCGCTGAGCCCGAAGGCCGCGGCCGGGGTGGACGGCGTGACGTGGCAGATCTACGGGCAGCAGTTGGAGGCCAATCTCCACGACCTGCACGGACGGCTGCAGCGGGGAGCGTTCCGGGCCAAGCCGTCTCGTCGCAGCTACATCCCGAAGGCGGACGGCGGCCAACGGCCGCTGGGCATCGCCGCGCTGGAGGACAAGATCGTCCAGCGCGCCGTCGTCGAGGTGCTCAACGCTGTCCCGGACTTCCGAAGTTGGTAGGCACGTCTGAGAGCGGAGAACCCGCTCTGTAGGCGGGTTCTCGGGGGTTTGTGCGCTTGTGCGTCGTGTGCCTACGTGGTTCGGTGGGCGGCGGGTGTGATGTGGCCGAAGCGCGGTGGTTCGGGCACGCCGAGCGCGCCGAGGAGCTGGCGCCGGTCGGCGGTGAGCTCGGTGCGTTGGGTGAACTCGCCGTCGGGTGAGCGGAAGCGGCCCTGCTTGATCGTCATCAGCTGGTCGCCGATCGTGCGCCAGGTCTCGCCCGCGCGGATCTCGGCGACGCGGACGATGACCAGCGCGAGGAAGCAGATCAGCACGTGGGCGCGGATGCGGTCTTGCTTGCGGTGGAAGACGGGGCGCAGCAGCAGCGTGCCCTTGAGGTCCTTGAAGCCGCGCTCGGCTTCGAGCAGGTTCTTGTAGCCGAGCGCGACGTCGTCGGCGCTGAGCGTGTCGTCGGAGGTGGTGATCAGGTACTTGCCGTCGAGGCGCTGCTCGTCGCGGATCTTGGCGCGGTCGATCATCAGCCGGCCGGTCTTGGTCTGGCGCAGGTAGCGGCCGATGCTGCGGTGCGCGCGCAGCTTGCAGGCGGCCTTCTCGTGCGCCTTGCCGCGGATCTGCTCGAGCGCGGCGACCTTGGCCTCGAGGCGCGCGATCGTCTGCTCGCGGCGGGCGCGGTCGCGCTCGGCCTCGCGCGGGTTGCGGCAGATCACGAAGCGCTGACGCGCGGCGCCTTCGCCGACGATCACCTGCTTGACCGCGAGGTTGTCGGCGACCGTGCGGTAGCGGCCCTGGCGGCGGAGCGCGAGCCGCGCCTCGGCGGTGCCGGCGCGCAGCTTCATCCCGGCGATGTAGTGGCCACCGGCGCGCTGCAGACAGCGCAGGTTCTCGGTGCTCGAGAAGCCCGAGTCCACGACCCAGACGCAGCGCCCGAGCTTCCAGCCGCCGAGGTCCGCCTTGACCTGCTCGATGACGGTCTGATCGCTGGTGTTGCCCGGCCACACCCACACGCGCACCGGGATCCCCTCGCGCGTCACGGCGAGCCCGATCACGACCTGCGGCAGGTCGGGCCGGTGGTCCTTGCTGTGCCCCAGCCGCCGGTGCCCGGCCTCCTCGAGCGGCTCGGCCGGCTCGGTCTCGTCGTCGTCGTCGAGGCCGGCCTCGTCGTCGTCGACTTCGACCTCGAAGTACGTCGAGGTCGTGTCGAAGAAGATCACGTCGACCTCGCTGTTGAGGAGGTTCGCGACGCTGAAGAAGACCGCCTCCTGCACGCGCTCGGAGCACTCCAGCAGGAAGTCCATCGCGCTGTAGAGGCCGTCGTCAGACAGCTCACCGACCCCCGGCAGCACGACCTCCCGCGGCGCCCAGCGCGTCGCCTCCAGCTTGGACGCCGGCGCGATCGTGCGCTGGGCGACCATCGCGAACACCCAGCGCTCGACGTCGCGGCGGTAGCGCCGCGACCCGGCGACGCGCCCCAGCGCCCGCCCGATCCCCAACTCGCTCCACAGCGCCTGCACGACATGCGGACGGCCCTGCTCGCGCGCCTCCACGAAGTCGAACCCCGTCGGCGCCCCCGCCGCCAGCGCCTGCTCGGGCTCCAAGAAGCGCGAGATCGACGCCACCAACCGCTGAAGCGCCTCGCGGTCGACCTCGTCCTCGCGCCCGAACGTGTGGATGATCCGCGCCACCGGCACGCCGCGCTCGTTGCGCTCGTTGTGCGCCAGCGAGACATAGCGCACCACGTCGCCGCTCTTGTTGCGCCGCTGCGTCACCCGCAGATACACCGTGCCTACAGCCTAAGCACACATCTACGCCGAACTCAAGGGGCACGACACAAATCGTGTGCCTACAGGATTCGCGTCCTCCGCGGATCGAGAACGGCTCTACAGAGCCATTCTCAACCCAAAACCGGACCGAAAATGCCTACGAACTTCGGAAG
>CAWDMB010000002.1:0-62251 GCA_963803375.1 uncultured Actinomycetes bacterium
CGCCCGGTTGACGCGCGCCGCCACGCACGCGGCCGAGAGTCCACGGCCATGACCACCACCACCACACCCGCCATCGACCAGGAGCGCCTCGACGCGATCCTCGGTCAGTTCGTCGCCGACCTCGGGGCCGCGCTCTCGGCGCCGCTGATCGTGCTCGGCGAGCGCCTCGGGCTCTTCGCGGCCATGGCCGACGGCGAGCCCGTGACCCCCGGGAGCCTCGCCGGGCGCACGCAGACGCGCGAGCGCTACGTCCGCGAGTGGCTCGCGGCCATGTCGGCGAGCGGCTACGTGACCTACGACGAGGCCGCCGACGCCTTCCACCTCACGCCCGAGCAGGCGCTGACCTTCGCGCAGCCCGACGGGCCGGCCTACCTGCCCGGCGCCTTCGAGCTCGCGGCCGCGTGCGTGAAGGACGAGCCGCACATCGAGCGCGTCTTCCGCACCGGCGAGGGCTTCGGCTGGCACGAGCACGACCACGACCTGTTCCACGGCACCGAGCGCTTCTTCCGGCCCGGCTACGCGGCGCACCTGGTCGCGGAGTGGATCCCGGCGCTCGACGGCGTCGAGGACAAGCTGCGACGCGGGCGCGCTCGTCGCCGACCTCGGGTGCGGCCACGGCGCCTCGACGATCCTGATGGCCCAGGCCTACCCGCCTCGACCTTCGTCGGCTCCGACTACCACGAGGCCTCGATCGAGCACGCGCGCAGCGCGCCGCCGAGCGGGCCGGCGTCGCCGACCGCGTGCGCTTCGAGGTCGCGACGGCCGAGGATTCCCCGGCGACGGCTACGACCTGGTCGTGCATCTTCGACGCGCTGCACGACATGGGCGACCCGGTCGGCGCCGCGCGCCACGTGCGCAGGGCGCTCGCGCCCGACGGCACCTGGCTCGTGGTCGAGCCGATGGCCGGCGACACGCTCGAGCGACAACCTCAACCCGGTCGGGCGGATCTTCTACGCCGCGTCGACCTCGCTGTGCATGCCCAACGCGCTGTCGCAGGGCGGCCACCGCGCGCTCGGCGCGCAGGCGGGCGAGGCGCAGCTGCGCGCCGTCCTCGAGGAGGCGGGCTTCTCGCGCGTGCGCCGGGCGGCGCAGACGCCGTTCAACCTCGTGCTGGAAGCTCGTCCGTAGCGGCGAGCACGGCGATGCGGCGGATCGACGCCTGCATCGTCGCGCGCAGCCCGTCGAGGTGCTCGTGCTGGTCGTCGGGCACGAGCACCTCGACGTCGAGGTCGGTGCCGCCGTCCTCGCGCTCGCCGAGCCGCCAGCCGAACTCGACCCCGGAGACCAGGCACGAGATCCGCACGCGACCGTCGCGTCGCTCCGAGCGCAGGACCTGGGCCATCGGCATCTCGGGCGCGCCCTCGAACCAGTACGTGAAGGGGACGGCGCCGTCGGCCGTCGCGTCGGCGAGCTCGGCGCGCTCCATGCCCGCCCACCAGTCCGGGAAGCGCAGCGGGTCGTAGAGCAGCTTCCAGACCTCCTCCGGCGGGGCGGTCGAGGTGGCCTGGTCGGTGAGGGTGAACACGATGGCTCCTAGCGATCGGGGGCGATGAGGGTGTGCAGGGCGGCCTCGACGCGCTCGAGCTCGCGGGCAGGCTCGACGAGGCCGGCGACGGGCACGCGCCCGAAGTCCACGAGCGTGGCCGACCAGCCGGGGACGACGGTCGAGTCGCCCTCGGCGGCGAGCCGGCGCCATCCGCCCGCGCTCTCGTGCAGGCGACGGCGCGCGAGCTCGCGGTCCCCGCGCGCGGCTGCCACGAGGCCCTGCAGGTGCGTGAGGCGCATGACGAGCGCGTGCGGGAAGTCGGCGCGCCCGACCGGCGCAAGCGCCGTGGCCCGCAGCGCCTGCTCGGCCTCCTCCAGGCGCCCGAGGGCGACGAGCGCCTCGGCCCGGGCCAGCAGCGCCTGAGCCTGGCTCACGGGCGCCCCGGCCTCCAGCGCGGTGGCCAGCCGCCGCTCGGCCTGCGCGGGGTCGCCGGTGTGGAGAGCCACGAGGCCGCTGTCGTGCTCGGCGGTGAGGATGAGCCCGGGGTCCCCGACGTCGGCGGCGACCTCGCGCGCGAGCTCCGCCACCTCGGCCGCCGCCGCGCCTCGCCCGACGCGGGCCAGCACGAACGCGCGCGCCGAGAGCGCCTGGACCTCGAGCGGCCCGATCCCGCGCACCTCCACCAGGCAGCGGTCCACGAAGCGCAGCGCCCGCTCGAAGTCGCCGATGGCCGCAGCCGCGCAGGCGCCGTTGATCCACGCCGAGTAGCCGAGGTCGGGGCGCCAGCGCCCGCGGACGGCAGCGCCGGCGGCCTCGAACGAGTCGCCGGCCGCGGCGAGATCTCCGCGCGCGGCGAGGACATGGCCGCTCGCGAGCGCGATCTCGTGGCGCAGGAGGCGGTCGTCGCGGACGCCGTCCAGGGCGCCGACGCTGTCGAGCAGCCGCTGCGCCTCGTCGACGTCGCCCGCCACCGCCTCCGCCCAGGCCAGCGCGGCCATCGCGCTCGCGCGCCGCGCCGGCGGACACTCGGCCAGGCTCTCGAGCAGCTCGAGCCCGCGGCGGGCGGCCTCCCGGGAGGCGAGAGGGTCGCAGAGCGAGCCGCGGCACCACAGCGCGCGCTCGATCCACGCGTCGGCGAGGCCCGCCGCGTCGGCGCGGTCGTTGTGGGCCAGCGCCGCGGCGAACGCCTCGTCGGCGGCGTCGCGCCGCCCCCGCCAGGCCTCCGTCTCGGCCAGGCGGCGCAGGATCGCGACGTCTCGCGGCGCGAGCTCGAGCGCCTCGCGCAGCGCCTCGGAGGCCTCGTCGAGGGCGCTTACCGCCCATGCCTCGTCGGCGGCGCGACCGAGCTCGGCCACTGCCCGCCGGTCGCGCCCGGCCGCGCGCAGGTGGCGGGCGCGCTCGGCCGCCGGCCCCTCGGTCGCGTCCGCCAGCGCGAGGTGCAGCCCGGGTCGCCGCGTCTCGGGGATGTCCTCGGCGACGGCCGCGCGCAGGAGCTCGTGGCGAAACCCGAGGCGCCCGTCGCGGGCGGCGAGGAGCCCGCACGCGAGCGCGGCCTCGACCGCCTCGGCGGCCTCGAGCGCCTCGAGCTCGACCGGGGAGAGCTCGCGACCGGCGAGCGCGGCGAGCTCGACGACGCGGCGGGCCGGGTCGGCGAGGCGCGCCGCCGCCCCGCGCACGAGCGTGCGCAGGGTCGCCGGCGCCTCGCCGCCGCCTCCGGCGTGGGCGCGCGCCGACTCGATCCCGAGCAGCGGGTTGCCATCGGCGAGGGCGACGACCCGCGCCGTCGACCGGTCGTCGAGCGCGGCCGCCGCGCGCACGAGCCGCGTCATGTCCGCGTTGCCGAGCGGGCGCAGCTCGAGGTCGAGCACGTCGACGCCGCGGCCGGGGAGCGCGCCGCGCAGCGCGTCGACCGCGTCCGTGCGCGGGAACGGCCGGCGCGTGACGAGCGTGAGCAACGCCGACCGGCCGGTCCGCCGCGCGACGTGAGCGGCGAGCTCGAGGCTCGGCGCATCGGCCGCATGCACGTCTTCGAGGACGAGCACGAGCGGCGCGGTGGCCGCGGCGTGCTCGACGAGGTCGACGACGGCCTCGAAGAGCCGCGCGCGCTCGAGCTCGGGCGCGGCGGCGGGGGCCGGCTCGCCCGACGCGCCCAGGCGCGCCGGCAGCGACGGGACGAGCCGCGCGAGCTCGGCGACCCACGCCGGGGCGCCCGCCGGCGGACCGACCTGCGGCGCGAGCTCGCGCAGCAGCTCGCTCCACGGCGCCAGCGGCGCGGCGCCGAGCTCGGAGGCGGCGCCGGTAGCCACGAGCGCGCCCTCGGCGGCCATCGCGTCGGCGGCCTCCGCGGCCAGGCGCGACTTGCCGATGCCGGCCTCGCCGGTGAGGACGGCCAGCCCGCCGCGGCCACGCAGCGCGCCGGCCGCCAGGCGCCGCAGCGCGGCGAGCTCGGCCTCCCGGCCGTGCAGGGCGACGGCGTCGGGGCCGACGCGCCGGACCCGCCGCCCGTCGGCGGCCTCGGGGCCGGCGCGGATCCGCGCCGCCAGCGCGCGGGTCGCGGGCGCGAGCGCGAGGCCGAGCTCGCGGCGCAGGCGCTCGACCAGGCGATCGTGCACCGCGAGCGCCTCGGCCCGGTCGCCGGCGGCCACGAGCGCCTCCATTAGATCGCGCGCGGCCGCCTCGTCGAGCGCGTCGAGCGCCGCGCGGCGCCGCGCCCAGGTCACCGCCGCGGCGTCGTCGCCGCGCTCGCGCGCCCGGGCAGCGAGCTGCGCCAGCACGTCGTCGAGGCGCCGCGCGTGCTCGTCGCGGGCCTCGAGGACCCAGTCCTCGTCGAGGCCGTGCAGGAGGGGGCCGGCGTCGAGCGCGACCGCCTCCTCCAGCCGGCCCACCTCCACGAGCGCCTCGAAGCGCTCGCTGTCGATCTCCACCTCGCCGGGGCACAGGCCGACGCGCTCGCGCGTGGCCTCGAGCGCCGGCGGCGTGGGGCCAAGCGCGCGCCGCAGAGCCCAGACGGCGCTGCGCAGGCTCGCGCGCGCGCTGGAGTCGAGCACGTCGGGCCAGAAGCGAGCGGCGAGCTCGGCGCGCGGGTGCGGGCCCGGGTGCAGCGCGAGCCACCCGAGCAGCGCCCAGGCGCGGCGGCTGGCCGGCGCCGGGACCGCCGTGCCGCCGACCGTGACCTCGAGCTCCCCCAAGAGCCGGATCCGCAGCACGGTCAGTGCCTACGCTCCGGTGTCATGGCCTCGCACACGACTTACCTGACCTTTCAGACCCCGGAGCGACGCGAGTTCGTCCGCATCACCGACGAGGTCCAGGACGCCGTCGCGCAGAGCGGCGTGCGCGACGGCCTGGTCCTCGTCAGCGCGATGCACATCACCGCCGGCGTGTGGGTCAACGACGACGAGCCGGGCATCCTCGAGGACACGCTCGAGTGGCTCGACAAGCTCGCGCCTCCGTCGTGGCGCGAGCCGGCCAACGAGGTCGCGGCTGCGCTGTCACCCGAGCCCGGCGACTTCCGCCACCACCGCGGCGGCGAGGACAACGGCGACGCGCACTGGAAGAACCTCCTCGTCCACCACCAGGTCGTGCTCCCCGTCACCGACGGACGGCTCGACCTGGGCCCGTGGCAGGCGGTCTTCTACTGCGAGTTCGACGGCCGGCGCCCCAAGCGCCTGGTCGTCAAGGTGCTCGGCGTGTAGCGCCTCAGCCGGCGCCGTCTCCGTCGCCCAGCTCGAGGACGGCCAGGAAGGCCTCCTGGGGGACCTCGACGCGACCGACCTGCTTCATGCGCCGCTTGCCCTGCTTCTGGCGCTCGAGCAGCTTGCGCTTGCGGCTGATGTCGCCGCCGTAGCACTTGGCGGTCACGTCCTTGCGGAAGGCCTTGACCGTCTCGCGCGCGACGATGTGCGATCCGATCGCCGCCTGGATCGGCACGTCGTACTGCTGGCGCGGGATCTTCGCGCGCAGGCGCCCGGTCAGCGTGCGCCCGAAGCCGTAGGCCTTGTCCTTGTGCACGAGCATCGAGAGCGCGTCGACGGGATCTCCGGCCAGCAGCACGTCGAGCTTGACGAGGTCGCTCGGGCGCAGCCCCACGAGCTCGTAGTCCAGCGAGGCGTAGCCGCGGGTGCGCGACTTGAGCTGGTCGAAGAAGTCGAGGACGATCTCGGCCAGCGGCAGGTCGTAGGTGAGCTGGACGCGGTCGGCCGAGAGGTAGTGCAGGCCGGCCTGCTCGCCGCGGCGCTCCTGGCAGAGCTCCATGATCGTGCCGACGTACGCCTTGGGGGCGAGGATCGTCGCCTTGACGTACGGCTCGCGGACCTCGGCGATCCGCGCCGGATCGGGGAGGTCGCTCGGCGCATGGACTTCGATCTCGGCGCCGTCGGTGAGCGTGACCTCGAAGCCGACCGAGGGCATCGTGGCGAGCAGGTCGAGGTCGTACTCGCGCTCTAGCCGCTCACGGACGATGTCCATGTGCAGGAGTCCGAGAAAGCCGCACCGGAAGCCGAACCCGAGCGCGTCGGAGGTCTCGGGCTCCCATGTGAGCGCGGCGTCGTTGAGCGTGAGCTTCTCGAGCGCGTCGCGCAGGTCGGGGTAGTCGTCGGAGTCGATCGGGAAGAGGCCGCAGAAGACCATCGGCTTGACGTCGCGATAGCCCGGCAGCGGGTCGCCCGCACCGCCGGCGCGCGTGGTCAGCGTGTCGCCGACGCGCAGCTTCGTGACGTCCTTGATGCCCGTGATGAGGAAGCCGACCTCGCCGGCGTGCAGCGCGTCGGTGCTGATCATCGCGGGCGTGAAGAACCCGATGTCGTCGATGTCGGCCTCGGTCCCCTGGGCCATGGCGCGGATCGGGGAGCGCTTGCGAAAGACGCCGTCGACGACGCGGATGTAGGCCACGACCCCGCGGTACTGGTCGAACTCGGAGTCGAAGATGAGCGCGCGCGGCGGCGCGGCGGGGTCGCCCGCCGGCGGCGGCACGCGCTGCACGAGCTCCTCGAGGACGTCTTCGACGCCGTCCCCCGTCTTGCCCGAGATCCGCCGGATCGTGTCGGCGGGCTCGCCGAGCAGGTCGGCGACCTCCTCGGCTACGCGCTCGGGCTCGGCCCCTGGCAGGTCGATCTTGTTCAGGCACGGGATCAGCTCGAGGCCTGCGTCGACCGCGAGGTAGGTGTTGGCGAGCGTCTGGGCCTCGACACCCTGCGAGGCGTCGACGACGAGCAGCGCCCCCTCGCACGCGGCGAGGCTGCGCGAGACCTCATAGCTGAAGTCCACGTGGCCGGGCGTGTCGATCAGCTGGAGCTGGTAGGTCTCGCCGTCGCGCGCGGTGTAGCTCACGCGCACGGCCTGCGCCTTGATCGTGATCCCGCGCTCGCGCTCGAGCTCCATGGAGTCGAGCACCTGGGCGCGCATCGACCGCGCGTCGACGGTCTTGGTCATCTCGAGGATCCGGTCGGCGAGCGTCGACTTGCCGTGGTCGATGTGCGCGATGATCGAGAAGTTGCGGATGTGCGCCTGGTCCATGGCCCCGGGCCAGGATAGGGCCCCGCGGCCGCTCCTCAGCCGCGACGCCGAGCGAGGCGCTCGACGAAGAGTCGCTCGATCTGCGCGAACTCGGGGATGCGCATCCAGCGCACGATCAGCACGTAGACCGCGAGCCCGGCGGCGATGCCGCCCCCGACGGAGACGAGCTGGCCGAGGAAGCCGCGCCCGGCGAGACCGTCGAGACTCCACCAGACCGCGTAGGCGACCGCGCCGAGGGCGGCCGACGCGCTCGTGATGGCCAGCGAGACGGCCATCGTCCGGCGGCCCTCGAGACGACCGCCGAGCTCGCGGCGCAGGAACCACCACTGGCCGAGCGACATCCCGGCGCTTGCGACGGCCGTGCCGATCACAAGGCCCGCGATGCCCAGCGGGCGATACAGCGCGAGGCTGATGGCGGCGTTGACCACGAGGTTCGACGCGGCCAGGGCGGTTGGGATCCACGGGCGCTGGAGCGAGAAGAACGTGCGCGAGAGCAGGAGGTTGACGCCGGCGAAGGGCAGGCTGAACGAGAACCAGAAGAGCGCCGTGGCGGTGTCGCTCGTCGACTTGGGGCCGAACGCGCCGCGCTGGTAGACGAGACGCGTGATCGGTTCGGCGAGCGCGAGCGTGATCGCCGCGGCGGGGATGAGCAGCAGGCAGATCTGCCGCGTCCCGGTCGCGCACGTCGCGCGCAGCCCGTCGACGTCGCGGCGCGCGACGAACCGGCTCAGCGCCGGGAAGAGCACGGTCGCGACAGCGACCGAGAACATGCCCTGCGGGAGCATGTAGATGCGGAAGGCCGCTTCGATCGCGCGCGGCGCCGCGTCGGACACGAGCGTCCCGAGGCTCGAGTTGATGAGCAGGTCGACGTTGATGACCCCGAGGCCGATCGTCACGGGCAGCATCAGAGCGAAGACGCGCTTGAGGCGCGGGTCGCGCCAGTCGGCGCGGATGCGCAGCCGGAAGTGGATGCGCCCGAGCGCCCAGATCGACAGCGCGAGCTGCACCACCGTGCCCACGAGAACCCCGACCGCGTAGGCATAGATCTTGTCGCCGGGGCCGAAGAGCGGGCGCAGCGCGACGAGCGCCACGATGATCACCACGTTCCACACGAGCGGCGCGATCGCGGGGATCGAGAAGTGGCCGTTGGCGTTGAGGATCCCGACCACGAGCCCGTTGACGCCGAGCAGCACGACGATCGGGAACAGGACCTGGCTCAGCCCGACGGTCAGGTCCACGAGCTCGGGGGTGAACTTGTCGCCCGTGAAGAGCGGCATCACGACCCCGGCCCCGAGGACGAAGACCGCCGACAGCGCCCCGAGGGCCGCGACGATCACGAACAGCAGCGAGGCCGCGAGGTTGGCCGCCTCCCTGCGCCGGCCCTGCTCGAGCAGCTCGGTGAAGACCGGCACGAACGCGGCGCTGAGCGCGGCGTCGGCGAAGAGGCCGCGCACGAGGTTGGGGACCTGGAAGGCGATCGTGAAGGCCGAGGCCGCGCCGCTCGTGCCGAAGTAGCGCGCCGCGACGACCTCGCGCACGAGCCCGGCGACGCGCGAGACGCCCGTCGCGAGCGAGAAGATCGCCGTGTTGCGGGCGATCGCGTGACCGGCCCCCGACGCGGCCGGCGGATCGGGCCCCTCGGCCTGCGCTGTCGCCGTTGCGTCGGTGCTCACCTGCGCCGTCATGCTACGGGCAGGCCGGACGGGGCCGCCGCCGGCGCGGACCGGCCGCTACACTGCATCGCCGCCGCATGGCCAACATCCACTCACAGCAGAAGCGGATCCTGCGCGCCGAGCGCGAGCGCCTCGAGAACCGGCGCTACACGTCGGCGATCAGGACGTACTTCCGGCGCCTGGAGGCGGCCGTCAACGGCGGCGACGCCGAAACGGTCGACGCCGAGCACCGCACGCTCGTGCGCACCATCGACAAGGCCGTCAAGCGCGGCGCGCTGCACCGCAACACGGGCGCGCGCAAGAAGTCCCGCGCGGCGCGGCTGCGCGCCGTCGACAGCGCGTCCTGAAGCCGGGCGGCTCGCGCTCGCGAGCCCCGCGCCGAGGCGCGGGACCCGGTCGCCAGAGCTTCTACGAAGCGCCGGCCTGGTCGGGCGGCGACTGACCCCCGGGGGCGAGGACCGCGACCCCGGGCCGCGCCGGTCTCAGGTGGTGATCGCGCCGATCGTCAGCAGCGCCTCCGTGTCCTCGCTCAGCTCGCTCTCGCCGCGGGTCGCGAGCTCGAGCGCGCTGAGCGCCTCGAGCGCGCGTCGGAGCGCGGCGGGATCGGCCGCGCGCGCCTCCTTCAGGCGCCGGTCCGCCGCCCACCCGCCCATCTTCAGCGTGGGCTTGACCTGCGCGGGCGTCTTCCCGGCCTCGAGCCGGGCGGCGATCGCATGGACGTCGCGCAGCCGCCGGGCCACGAGCGGGACGAGGCGGGGCAGCGCCTCGCCCTGCGCGCGCAACTCGAGGAAGGCGCGCGTCGCCGCCTCGCGGTCGCGCGCGACGAGCGCGTCGACCAGCCCCCAGACCTGATGCTCGGCCGACGTCGCGGCGGCGGCGTCGATCTCCTCGACGCCCACACGCGCGCCGGGGCCGTGCTCGATCGCGAGCTTCTCGAGCTCCCGCAGCAGGCGCTGCTGGCGCGTCCCGACGTGCGCGATAAGCGCGCGCGCCGCGGCGCCCTCGAGCGTGAGGCCGAGCCCGGCCGCCTCCCCGATGACCCACTTCGGCAGCTCGCGCGCGCCCAGCACCGCCTCGGCGACGACATCTCCCCCGGCGCGCCGGACCGCTTCGGCCAGGCTTGCCGGCGCCTTCTGGCGGCCTTCCTCGCGGGCGAAGAACGCGACCGTCGTCTCGGGCGCCCCCGCCGAGAGCGCGTGGGTCAGCGAGCGCTCGACATCGGCGTCCTTCCAGCGCTCGACGCCGTCGACGATGAGGAACCGACGGCCCAGCGCGAAGGTCATCGCGCTCAGCGCGCCGGCGATCCGGTCGGGCGTCGCGGCGTCGCCCTCGAAGAGCTCGACTCCACCGCTGCCCGACTCGGCCTCCGCGAGCACGCGGAGCCGCCCACGGCGCTCGGCGATGCGGCCGCGGTCGTCGCCGTGAACGAGATAGGCGGGCTTGAACACCGGCATCGCCACGAGTCTAGGCGTGGGTGTGGATGCGCAGGCCGGCCGCTTCTTCGTCGACCCGCACCGTGCCATCACGATCGGTCCGGGCCACGCGCGCCCCCGCCGTGGCCAGCGACCGCAGCGTGGCCGGGGCCGGATGACCGTACGTGTTGTGGGCGCCCACCTCGATGACCGCCAGGCGTGGTCGCACGCGAGCGAGGACGGCCGGGAGGCCCTCGTCGACGCTGCCGTGATGGCTCACCTTGAGCATGTCGACGGTTTGGAGGTCGAGTCGCTCGAGCACGTCGGACTCGGCGTCCGCGGTCAGCAGCAGGCGGACGCGCCCGACGCTGGCCTCGAGCACGATCGCGCGCTCGTTGGGGTCCGCTCCGGCGTGCGCGGCTGCGGGCTCGCGCGCGGGCGAGAGGACGCGCAGCGCGATCGGTCCGACGCGCAGGAGCTCGCCGGCCGCGGGCGCGATGCGGCGCACGCCCCTGGCCGCGGCCGCGGCCGCCAGCCGGGTACCGTCGGCGTCACGCACGCCGTCGCGGCCGTCGAGCACGAGACCGACGGGCAGCCGGCGCAGCACGGCGGCGGCGCCACCGTCGTGGTCGGCCTGCGCGTGGGTGACCACGAGCAGGTCGAGCCGTCGCACCCCCGCCCGGCGCAGGCGGGCGAGCACCGGACCGTCGGGGGGGCCAGCGTCGACGAGGACCGCGCGCGAGCGGTGCTGGATCAGCGTCGCGTCGCCCTGTCCCACGTCGAGGAACGAGACGCGCAGTCCGGCGGGCGGCGGAACGCCGCTCGGTCCTCGGGCGACCGCCACCCCGGCGACGACGGCCAGCGCCGCGACCAGCGGAGCGACGCGACGAGCGATCCGCGAGCGGACCGCGGCCGCAACGACGGCGCACCCGATCGCCACCGCTGCCGGGGGCGGCGCGACCTGGGCGCCGGGAACTGCGGCGGCCACGTGACCGAGCCACGCGACGTAGCCGACTGGGAGCGCCGCCAGCGCGGCCGGGATGGCAGCGAGCCCAGGACTGACTTGCCCGGTCGCCGAGGCGAGCATGCCGAGCCACATGACGGGGGCCACCGCCGGGACCGCGAGCACGTTGGCGGGTAGCGAGACCAGGGAGGTCGTCCCGAAGTGCAGCGCGAGCAGAGGCGCGGTGCCGAGCGTTGCCGCGATGGTCACCGCGACCGCCTCCGCGATGCCGCGTGGCACCCGCGACCGTCGCAGCGCAGCCCGGATCGGTTCGGACAGCGCGAGGATCGAGACCACCGCCGCGAAGGACAGCTGCCATCCCGGCTCCTCGAGCGCGCGCGGGTTGAGCGCGAGCGTGACCGCGGCCGCGAGCAGTAGCGCGTGCCAGCGGGCGGCCGGTCGCCCGGCCAGGACCGCGACCACGCCCGCGGCGCCCATGACCCCGGCGCGCTGGATCGACGGCCCAGCGCCCGCGAGCGGGACGTAGACGGCGATCAGCGCGAGCACCGCGAGCCACCGCGCGACGTGCCCGACCCCGAGCAGCGCCGCCGTGCCGAGCGCGAGCGCGGCGAGCAGCATGACGTTCTGCCCGCTCGCCGCCACGAGGTGCGAGAGCCCGGCGGCCCGCAGGTCGTCGCGCAGGCGCTCGGGCAGCGCGTCGTCCTCGCCGAGGACCATGCCCCCCGCGAGCGCGGCCTCGTGCGCGGGAACGCCCGTGCTCAGCGCCCGGTCGGCCCGCGTCCGTACGGCATCGATTGCGCCGGCCGGGCCGCCACGACGGCGCCTGGTGGCCGCGATCCCCTCGGCGGAGAGCTCGGCGTGCACCCCTCGTCGGACCAGCCACGCGTCGTGTCGGCGCAGCCGCGTGAGGGCGCCGCGGACGCGCAGCTCGGCTCCCACGGCCGCCGCCGGCCAGCGCACGCGCGAGCCCGCGCGCAGCAGGGTCCGCTCGCCGTGCAGCCGGACGACGGCGGCTCGCACGCCGAACGCGCGCCGCCGGGGCGCCTCGAGCAGCGTGACCTCGGCGCGCAGCGCGTGCCCGAGTTGCGGGCCGAGCCGCGTGTGATCGAGCGCCGCGATCCGCGCGTGCCCGAACACGGCGCCCGCGATCACCGCGCCGGACAGCAGCACGGCGAGGCCGGCGCGTCCGGCGACGACGACTGCGGCCGCAACCAGCGCGACGGTCCATACCGGCCAGCGCGATCCGACCGCGAGGCCCGCCACGAGCGCCGCGGCGAGAGCGTGCCAGGGTCGGGCGCGAAGCTCGGCGAGCGCGCCGGCTCCCGCGTCGATCGCGTTCCTCACGACGGCCATCACGGCTGCACGCGCTCCCGGAGGGCCGCGAGGCGCTTGGGACCGATGCCCGGCACCTGGCCCAGGTCGTCGACGCTCCGGAATCCGCCGTGCTGGGTGCGCCAGGCGAGGATCTTCGCCGCCGTCGCCGGGCCGACGCCGTCGAGCGTGTCGAGCTGCTCGGCCGTCGCGCTGTTGAGGTTGACGGGCGCTGGCGGCGGAGCTCCGGGCGACACGCCCGCGGCGGTCGCGGCGGGCGCCGAGCCGCGCCGCGGGACGACGACCTGCTGGCCGTCGGCGACCTTGACCGCGAGGTTGATCGCGTTGACGTCGGCGCCGCGCCGGGGGCCGCCCGCCCGGCGCACCGCGTCCTGCACGCGCGCACCGTCGCCCAGCCGGTAGACGCCCGGGTGACGGACCGCTCCGGCGACGTGCACGAGCGCCGTCCGCCCGCCGGCGGTCTCGACGCGAATCGCCGCTGTGCCCGGGCGGTCCTGAGCGGCCGCCGCCGGGCGCCGCTCGGCGGCGGCTCTGCCGTTGACGTAGCGGACCCCGAGCGCCGCGAGCACCACCGCGAGGAGAGCACCGGCGAAGAGCGGTGGACGGGCGAGGTCGGGCATGGCTCGAGGCTAGGTGGCCTCGCGTGCCACGGGACCCCGAGACCGTGACGACTTCGAAAAATCATCCCGCCGCAATGCGCACGGCCGCAGCGACCGCGTCCTCGGGCGTGCTGATCTGCTCGACGTCGTGCACGTCGAACGTCCCCAGCCCCACCACCCGGCGCCCGAGCTTGAGCGCGAGCGCCACCTCCGAGAGCGTTCCGAGGCCACCGCCGATCGCGATGACGACGTCGGCTGCGCGCACCACGAGCGCGTTGCGCAGCTCACCGAGCCCCGTGGCCACCGCGATCTCGACCCAGCCGTTCGCCTCGACGCGATCGCTCCCGGGCAGGATCCCGAGCGTCGTCGCACGGCGCGAGCGGGCGCCCCGGCACGCCGCCTCCATGACGCCCCCCAACCCTCCGGTCACGACGACGGCGCCCGCGTCGCCCAGCCGCGCGCCCACCTCCTCGGCGAGGGCGAGCTCCGGCGCTGATGCCTCACCGGATCCCACCACCGCGATGTACGCCGTGCGGGCCATGGCTGGCTCGTGCATCAGCGGACGACGAGGTTGACGAGCTTGCGCGGGACGACGACGACCTTGAGCACGTCCTTGCCATCGATGTGCGCGCGCACGTTCGGCGCGCCGAGGCACAGCCCCTCGAGCTCGTCGCGCTCTGCCTCCGACGGCGCCTGCACGCGGTCGCGGACGCGACCGTTGACCTGGCACACGAGCTCGTACGTGTCCGCTTCGAGGAAGGCCTCGTCGGCCGCCGGCCACGGCTGTTCCCACACGCGCAGGCCGGTCAGCCGCTCGAACGCGTCGGCGGCCGTATGCGGCGCGAACGGGAAGAGCAGCGATGCTGCCGTGCTGAGCGCGAAGCGCAGTGCGCCCGGCGACCCGGCGCCCGCCTCGCGCCGCCGGGAGATCGTGTTGGTGAGCTCCATGATCGCCGCGATCGCGGTGTTGAACGCGAAACGCCCGACCATGTCGTCGGTGACCTTGTCGATCGCCCAGTGCGCCTTGCGGACGAGCTCGAGATCTGCGCCGTCGGGCGCGGCGGGCACCGGTTCGTCCGGCGCGGCGGCCGCGACGGCGGCGCTGAGCCGCCACAGGCGTCCCAGGAAGCGGTGCACGCCCTCGACGCCCGAGTCCGACCAGTCCGCGTCGTGCTCCGGAGGGCCGATGAAGAGGATGTAGCAGCGGGCCGTGTCCGCGCCGTAGCGCTCGATGAAGGCCTGCGGCGAGATCACGTTGCCGCGCGACTTGGACATCTTCGCCCCGCCGCGCGTGATCATGCCCTGCGTGAAGAGGCGGGCGAAGGGCTCCTCGATGTCCAGGTGGCCCATGTCGGCCAGCGCCTTCGTGAAGAAGCGCGCGTACATCAGATGCAGGATCGCGTGCTCGACGCCGCCGATGTACTGGTTCACGGGCATCCACTCGCGCACTGCCGTCAGGTCCCACGGCCGTTCGTCGTTGTGGGGATCGCAGTAGCGCAGGAAATACCAGGCAGAGTCCACGAACGTGTCCATCGTGTCGGTCTCGCGTCGCGCCTCGCCGCCGCAGGCCGGGCACCGAACACGGACCCAGTCCTCCGCCGCCGCGAGCGGCGACCGCCCGCGCGGCGCGAAGTCGCGGACGTCGGGCAGCAGGACGGGCAGGTCGGACTGCGAGACGGCGACGATGCCGCACCGGTCGCAGTGCACGACCGGGATCGGACAGCCCCAATAGCGCTGGCGGGAGAGCAGCCAGTCGCGCAGGCGGTAGTTGACCGACGGGTGGCCCTTGCCCTCGCGATCGAGCCAGGCGACGATCCGCGCCAGCGCCTCGCGGTTGGGCAGTCCGTCGAACGCCGGGTCGGAGTTGACCAGCCGCCCGTCCCGGATGTACGGGAGCTCGCCGTCGTCGGGATCCTCGATGACCCGGCGCACCGGCAGGTCGAAGCGCTGGGCGAAGGCGAAGTCGCGCTCGTCGTGTGCGGGGACGGCCATGATCGCGCCCGTGCCGTACTCCATGAGCACGTAGTCGGCGACGTAGACCGGCAGGCGCTCGCCGTTGACCGGGTTGACGACGTGGCGGCCGAGGAAGACCCCCGTCTTCTCCGTGTCGGCCGCGCCGCGCTCCTCGCTGGACTCGGTCAGCGCGTGGTTCACGTAGCGGCGGACCTCGTCCTGCTGCCCGGTGCCGGCGACGAGGCGCTCGATGTCGGGGTGCTCGGGCGCCATGACGAAGAACGTCGCCCCGAAGAGCGTGTCGGGACGAGTTGTGAACACCGGGTAGTCGACGCCGAGCTCCTCGCACCGGAACGTGACCTCGGCGCCCTCGGAGCGCCCGATCCAGTTGCGCTGCATCGTCTTGACGTGCTCGGGCCAGTCGACCGTGTCGAGGTCGTCGACGAGGCGGTCGGCGTAGTCGGTGATGCGAAAGAACCACTGCTCGAGCTGGCGGACCTCCACCTCCCACCCGCAGCGCTCGCAGCGGCCGTCGATGACCTGCTCGTTGGCGAGCACGGTTTGGTCGTTCGGGCACCAGTTGACCGCCGCGTGCTTGCGGTAGACCAGCCCGCGCTCGAAGAGCTTCAGGAAGATCCACTGCGTCCACCGGTAGTAGCCCGGCTCGTGCGTGCCGAACTCGCGCGACCAGTCGAACGAGATGCCCCACTCGCGAAACTGGCTCCGGAACGCCGCGATCGACTCATCGACGGACGCCCGGGGGTGCTGCCCCGTCTTGATCGCCTGGTTCTCGGCGGGCAGGCCGAAGGCGTCGTAGCCGATCGGATGCAGGACGCGGCGGCCGGTCCGGCGGTGGAAGTGGGCGACCGCGTCGCCGATCGTGTAGTTCTTGAGGTGCCCGATGTGCGGGTCGCCGCTGGGGTAGGGAAGCATCTCGAGCACATAGGACTCGGGGCGCCCGTCGGGCTCGTTGGAGACCTCCCACGTGCGCTCGTCGGCCCAGACGCGCTGCCAGCGCGGCTCGATCTCCTTCGGGTCGTAGCGATGGTCGGGCATGGCGGGCGGTCAAGGATAGGCCCGCCGCGCGCGCGACGGCGGTCGTTCGCCGATCACCACACAGCAGCGCCCGGGCGCCGGGTCGAGCACGGCGTCGTGGTCGTGGCCGCCGAGGCCGGCGAGCAGGCCTCCGAGCAGCGCCCGGTTCATCGCGCACACGACGTCGGGGTGGCGCCGGGCCACAGCCTGAAACGGGCAGTTGCCCAGGCGCAGGACGCCGTCGCCGTCCTGGTGGGGCTCGTACCCGCGTTCGTGCAGGAGCTCCTCGAGCGCCGGCGCCGGATCCGGCGCCTCGCGGGCGAGCTCGTGGCCGAGGCGAGCGGCGGCCTCCCGGAGGGCCGGGCCCGTGTACCCTGCGGTGTCGGCGGCCACCGCGTCGGCCAGCAGGCGGGCCGCCAGGCCGTAGTCGCGCGGCGGGACGCTGACCGCGAGCTCGCGATCGGCGCGCGCGTAGAGCTTGGCGGGGCGCCCGGCGCCCGGGCCGGTGCGTCCCGAACGCCGCTCGTAGGCGACGCTCAGCAGGCCCTCGGCCGCCAGCTTGTCGAGGTGATAGGCGGCCAGCCCGCGGCTGATGCCGACGCCGCTCGCCGCCTCGTCGCGCCCCACGCGCCCGTCGCGCCGGCTGACGTAGTCGTACAAGCGCCGGCGCACCGGATCGTCCAGTGCGCTGAGCGCACCCACGTCATCGAACCCCGAAGCCATCGCCCGACTCTATCACTAACAGATGTTGACAAGCCCGATTCGCGTGGCTATGGTGCCGAAGGCGCATTTGGTTTTAGAAGAGGAAGGTGAGCGTATGCACACCGTCACGCAGCGCCCGTCGGGCCCTCCGGGCACCGCCACCGCCGTGTCGGGCCCGCTGCCCACGGCTCGGGACGACGCGGGCCGTCAGGCGTTCGTCATCCTGCGACTGGCGTTCGCCGTCGCGCCGATCGCCTTCGGCCTCGACAAGTTCTTCAACGTCATGACCGACTGGCCGAAGTACCTCGCGCCGTGGATCGACGACCTCCTACCCGGGAGCTCACAGGACGTCATGTACGCCGTCGGCGGCGTCGAGATCCTCGCCGGCGTCCTGGTAGCGCTGAAGCCGCGCTACGGAGCGCCGCTCGTGGCAGCGTGGCTGGCGGGCATCATCGTCAACCTGCTGACGTTCTCGGGCTGGTACGACATCGCCCTGCGCGACGCCGGCCTGCTCGTGGCCGCGCTCGCCCTCACCCGCCTCGCCCTCCACTACGACGCGCCGCTGCGGCGACGCGGTGCCTGACCGGCGCCGCCGCGAGCTGCGGTTCGGCGCCGGGTCCGCGACAACCCGAGGAGGACATCCCGTGACCCGTGAGCAGAACTTCGTCATCGCCGGCGCCAGCCTCGCCGGCGCCAAGGCCGCCGAGACCCTGCGCGCCGAGGGCTTCGACGGGCGCGTGGTGCTCGTCGGCGCCGAGACCGAACGACCCTACGAGCGCCCGCCACTATCCAAGGACTACCTGCGCGGCGAGGTCGGGCGCGACGCGGTCTACGTCCACGACGAGGACTTCTACGCCGACCAGGACATCGAGCTGCGCCTCGGCCGGACCGCCGTGAGCCTGGATCCGGCCGGCCACGAGCTCGCGCTCGACGACGGCGAACGGCTGCGCTACGACCGCCTGCTGCTGACCACCGGCGCCGCGCCGCGACGGCTCGCGATTCCCGGCGCCGACCTGCCCGGCGTCCTGTACCTGCGCCGCGTCGAGGACTCCGACGCCCTGCGCGAGCGACTCGACGCCGGCGGCGCGGTCGTCGTGGTCGGCGCCGGCTGGATCGGAGCCGAGGTCGCCGCCTCCGCGCGCCAGCGCGGCCTCGACGTCACTGTCGTCGAGCCAACCGCCGTGCCGCTCGAACGCGTGCTGGGCGCCGAAGTGGGCGCCGCCTACCGCGACATCCACGCCCACCACGGCGTGCAGATGCTGCTGGAACCGGCGTCGAGGCATTCGTGGGAGACGCCGCGGTGCGGCGCGTTCGCACCAGCGACGGCCGCGAACTCGCGTGCGACTTCGTAGTCGTCGGCGTCGGCGTGCAGCCCCGCACCCGGCTCGCCGCGCAGGCCGGCCTCACCATCGAGAACGGGATCGTCGTCGACGAGCACCTGCAGACCAGCGTCCCGGCCATCTTCGCCGCCGGCGACGTCGCCAACGCCCACCATCCGCTCTTCGGCGAGCGAATCCGCGTCGAGCACTGGGCCAACGCGCTACACCAGGGGCCCGTCGCGGGGCGCGCGATGCTCGGCCAGGAGGTCGTCTACGACCGCGTGCCGTACTTCTTCTCCGATCAGTACGACGTCGGCATGGAGTACGCCGGCTACGCCCCCACCTGGGACCGCGTCGTCTTTCGCGGTGATCCCGCCGAGCGCGAGTTCATCGCCTTCTGGCTGGCCGGAGATCGCGTCGTGGCCGGCATGAACGTCAACGTGTGGGACGTCACCGACGTCATCCAGCGCCTCGTCAGCGCGCGCGTCGCCGTCGACGACCGCCGGCTCGCCGACCCGGACATCCCGATCGAGGAGCTCGTCCCGGCCGAGGGAGGCAGCCGCACATGAACCGCCTCCGGGCGCTCCACGACGCCGGCGTCTCGATCTGGCTCGACACGCTCTCGCGAGAGCTGCTCGACAGCGGCGCCTTCGCGAGGCTGATCGCCGACGACGAGGTCACCGGCGCGACCTCGAACCCGACGATCTTCGCCAAGGCCATCACGAGGTCGGACCGCTACGACCGCCAGCTGCGCGCCGCCGTCGCCTCCGGCGTCCGCGACCCGCAGGAGCTCTTCTTCGAGCTCGCGCTCGACGACGTCCGCCGCGCCGCCGACCTCCTTCGCCCCGCCTACGACGCGGGCGGGGAGCGCGACGGCTTCGTCTCCTTCGAGTGCACGCCCGACCTCGCCGACGACACCGCCGCCACGATCAAGCAGGCGCTCGAGCTGTGGGACCGGCTCGCGCGCCCCAACGTGATGATCAAGGTCCCCGCGACCGACGCCGGGATCCCCGCGATCGAAGAGCTCACCGCCCGCGCCGTCAACGTCAACGTCACGCTCCTGTTCTCGCTCGCGCGCTACGAACAGGTCATCGACGCCTACCTCGCGGGCCTCGAGCGACGCGTGGCGGCCGGGCGGCCCGTCGACACCATCGCCTCGGTCGCCTCCTTCTTCGTCTCCCGCGTCGACGCCGCGGCCGACCCGCAGCTGCCGGCCGGCTCCGCCCTGCGCGGGCGCGTGGCGATCGCCAACGCCCAGCGCGCCTACCACCGCTACCGCGAACGCCTCGCCGACGCGCGCTGGGCCACGCTGCGCGCGGCCGGGGCGCGGTCGCAGCGGCCGCTCTGGGCGAGCACCGGTACCAAGGACCCGGCCTATCACGACGTCCTCTACGTCGAGGAGCTGATCGCGCCCGGCGTGGTCAACACGATGCCCGAGGCCACCCTGCGCGCCTTCGGCGACCACGGCGACGCGGGCCGCGCCCTCAGTCTCGACGCCGGCGCGGCCCAGGAGACCCTCCGCCGTGCCGAGGAGGCGGGCCTCGACCTCGCCGCTGTCACGCGGCGCCTCGAGCGCGAGGGCGTCGCTTCCTTCTGCGACGCGTACCACGACCTGCTCGGCTGCATCGAGACCAAGCTCGGGTCGGCGGCGGGCGGACAGCCGTCGCTGCCCGGGACCTGACCGGTGGGACAGTCCACCCGGTCGGGGGCGGGGTACACTGCTCTCCGAGCGCATGGGGCTATAGCTCAGCTGGGAGAGCGCTTGCATGGCATGCAAGAGGCCGCGGGTTCGAGTCCCGCTAGCTCCACCTGCTACGGAGCGGAATCCGGGCCCGTGGCCGGGTCGGCCGTGGCCCGATCCTGGCCCAAACGGTCGTCGTGCGCGTCGAGGCGCGCCGCGAGCTCCGGGGTCTGACCGTCGAGCAGTGAGCCGTAGTGGTGCTCGAGCATCTTCACGCTCGTGCCCATGACCTTGGAGAGCGTGAACACGGTGATGCCCGCGGCGAGCGCGTTGCTCGCGAACGTTGAGCGCAGGTCGTAGATCCTGGCCGGGGTCGCCGTCGCCGATGCTTCGACGGCGGGCGCCCACACCCGTCGCCGCCAGTTATCGAGGTTGCGGGGGCCTCCGCGCTGCGCGGGGAACACGAGCGGCGTGTCCAGCCTGGGCGGCAGGGTCGCGAGCGCCCCAAGCGCCCGGGCGCTTAGGGGCACCTCGCGCAGGCTGCGGGAGGTCTTGCCGAGCTCCACCACGTCGCCGTCGCGCACGGTCCGCCTGACGGTCACGACACGCCCGCCACGGTTCACGTCGGCGCGTTGCAGCGCCGCCCACTCCTCGGGACGTAGGCCGGTAGCGGCGGCGAACCGCACGAGCGCGGCGTCCTCCGGTGACAGCTCCGCGGCGAGCGCGTCAAGTTCAGCGGGCGAGTAGACACGGACCGGGCGCGGCGGCGGCTGCGGGTTGCGCCCGGCCATGGTCGCGGGGTTCTGCGTGATGTAGCCCCAGCGCACGGCGGCGCCGAGGACTTGGCGCAGCGCGGCCATGTACGCGAACCGGCTTCGCTCGGGCAGCGTCGCTCGCCACGACGCGATCTCGCCGCCCATCCGCTCGAGCTCGCGAAGGTCCACGTCCCCGAACGCGGCGATGGCGCGCGTGAGGCGATGACGGAGCGCGGTGACGGTCGCGGGGCGCACGACGGCGCCGTGGCGCTCGAGGTAGACCGGGACGAACGCGGCGAGGGTGAGGTCGGGCAGGCGTGCGGGTGCGCCCGACAGCTCCGGCTCGATGACGTCGCGGTAATGGCGCAGGGCCGCGCTGCGGGACGGGAACGGGCTCGCGCGGTGGCGCTTGCCATCGCGGTCGTACCAGCGAACGCCGAAGCGGCCCTTGCCGAGCTTGTAGACGGAGCCCTTCTGGTCGGCGGGCATCAGCGCAACGCGCCGAGAGCGGCGCGGGCATCGCGCACCATCTCGTCCTTAGCGGCGTGCTCGGCTTCCGTCATCGGGCGGGCGTACCGAACCGGCGCGGGGTTCTGCGCGACCCAGCTCCCATAAGGGCCGGAGCGGTAGTGGGCTCCCGTCCCGGTGTGGGAGCTGCGCTCGTGCTGGCGGACGCGGTCCGCTTGGTACAGGCGCGCTAGCGCACGGCGGACGGCGGAGGTCTGCGCAGGGTTGGGATGCTCAGTGGCGTAGATGACGCTCGCGAGCTCGGCGGCGGAGTAGCTTCGTGGCAGCCGGTTGCGCTCATCGATCTCGGCGGCGTTGAGGATCTCCAGAATCCGTTCGGACACAGGCACTCTCGGCATAGGTTGCAGTCTATATAGGCCCGGCATAGTCCGCAACCTTCGCGGTGGTGCGCTCGGCTAACCACGCCTCGATCTCATCGGGCCGGAACCGGACCGCGCCGCCCGGCAACCGGATCGCCGGGAGGTCGCCGCGACGAACCCATCTGAGGATCGTTTCAGGCGACACGCCGACCACCTCGGCGACGTGGCGGGCGGTGAGGAGGGCGGTCATGAGCTTGCCCCGCGGTCGAGCGGCGGCGCAGCGCGCGAGCATGGGAAGCAGAGCCCGGTCCACCAAATCAACCGGCGCCTGCCGCAGCGCGGGCAGCGGCGGAACGCGGCGGTCATGACGGCCACCAGTCCGGCCGGTCGTCCTCCGGGCGGTGAGGCCTCCAGCCGTCGGCCTCAGGGTTGCCAGAAGTTGGCAACCCCCCTGGCAACCCTATATTTGGCTTGCCAGAGCCGTTTTCGTGGGGGTTGCCAGGGTTGCCAACCCTATAGGAGTTGTGGCTGGCAACCCCCCAGCCGTCGGGGCGCTTTTCGGCGAGCCCGTCCGCCGCGAGGTCCTCCAGAACGCGCCGGACGGTGCCGTCGGTCTTGCTTCGCCCGAGCGTCGTGGCGATCCGTGCCCCCGACTGCGAGATGCCCGTGAGAACGCCGAGCACCTGCCCGCGCAGCGAGTCTCGCGGACGCTCCTCGTGCTCCTCCTCGTAGGGCTCCGCCTCGTCCACCGTCACGAGCCCACGCGAGCGGTCCGCGACGATCTGCACCCACCGCGGGGCGGGCTCCTCCTCAATGCGCATCTTGACCGTGGAGAGCTTGCGTCGGCCACGAGCCCCGTCGGGGTCCCCGTTCACGCGCCCCAGACGAAACATGATGTCCGTCTGGTCCTGAATCACGGACGAGCCGCGGTAGTCGCTCGCGTCGCTGCGACCACGGTGGTGGATGAGCACGACGGCGGCCCCCGTGCTCCGCGCCATCTCCTTCAGCGCGGTGATGACGGGCTCCATCGCGTCGCTGTCGTTTTCCTTCACGCCCGACGACAGGACGCGGAGACTGTCGAAGACGACGAGATCCGCCCGGTGCTCGGCGATCGTGGACCGAAACCACTCGAGGTCGCGGAGGATCGTCAACCCGCCCGACTCGACGGGTTGCACCGCGAGGTCGTGGCCGACCTGCGCGTTGCGGAAGCGCTTCGTGATGGTCCGCGGGCCGTTTTCGGCGTCGAATAGCAACGCTCGGCCCTTCGTGCACGCGATGCCGGCCGCGCGCTCCCCACGTGCTACCCCGGCCGCGAGCGCGAGCGCGAGCCACGACTTGCCCTCGCCGCCCTTCCCCGCGATGACGGTCAGGAAGCCATCGCACGCCAGGTTGTGGCATCGCCACGGGAGAGGCTCGTCGGGGGCCGCGAGCAGCTCCCGCATGTCGAGCACGCGGTCGGCGTAGCGGCTGGCCTTCGGCACCCCCGCGTCGGGGGGTGGTGAGTAGTTGCCGTGCTCGTCGTAGCCGAGCGCATCGAGGCCACGGTCTACGTCGGTCATGACCGCGCCTCGATGCCGCGAAGCGCTGGCGGATGGCAGACCCCGCACGTCCGCGGACCGCCAGAGGCCAGGCGCCAGTCGCTCTCACGATGAGCGGCGTACGCGCACGGCGCGCGTTCTGTGGGGAATCGCCGTGCCCACGCGACCAGCGCGGCGAGCCTGGCCTCGTTGCGCGCCGCCGCCGGGTTGACCCCGTGCGCGGGGTGGCTCCCCCCGCGGCTCATGACGCCACCGCGAGGTCAACGGCGGCGCCGGGTTCGTCGTCTAAATCAGATGGGCCGTCGTCGCCGCCATCCCCACCACGCGACGAGGAGGTGGTGGCACGCGGAGCGCCGGAGGAGCCGTTCGGCCGCCGCGGCGCCCTCGGCGCGGCCCGCGGCGGGGCCTTCGGCGCCTTCGCGGCCTCAAGCTCCCGCCGGTAATGCGCGACGCGCTCGCGGTAATAGCGCTCCTCGTGCTCACTCTCCAGCACGGCCATGCCGGGGCGGCCCGCTGCGTTCCCGGCCGCGGCGAGCTCCAGGACCGCCTTCGTGCTCTCCGGCAGGTCGGGGGTGCCTCTTTCCATCTCGCTCTCCTTATGTTTCGCGGCGCGTGACCGTCACGCGCAGACAGAACCTTACGCGGGGGTGGCGTCAGAACGCGAGACGCCCGCCACCGGTGACAGTGACGGGCGCCGTGAAGGAGGGAGCGATGGAATGTTCCCGCCGCGCATCTTACCGGTGAGGGCGGCGCCGCGACCCACGCAGAAGCCGCGGCGGCCAGCCCAACCCCGGCGCCAAGGATCGCCGGGGTTCCTCGAGCGCGCGAAGCGCAGGCGCGCCCGAAGTCCTTTTACACCAGCCCGCGCTCACGCAACGCCAGAAACCACGCGCGGCGCTGACGGACCGAGTCGCAACCGTCAAGTTCGGCCAGCGGCGACCCCGGATCCGGATGCCAGTCCCGATCGGTGACGATCGACTCCGGGTCACGTGACTCATCGAACAACACCGACAGCGCGTCGCCCCGCGGCCGCGCCACTACGCGCCCCACCGCGCCTGAGCGGCCCTACGGGCATGCAACGCGCCCGTGGACGGCTCAGCCGGCACATCGATCTGCCCGAGCAACCGACCGAGGACCGCGCGACCCTGACGGCGCTCCCTGACCGCCGCCATCCGGTCGTCACCCTCGAGCGCGTCGAGATCCCTGGCCTGAGCTTCAGCGAGGTCCAGCAACGCCAAATCGCGGCCCGTCCACTCGTAGCTGGACGGCAGCGACTCTCTCAGGGCTTGGACTTGCTCAACGTTCGTCATCGGGAGGGTCGTTTCCTACGAGCATGTGCGCGGTGTGCGTGGTGCCAGACGGCGGTCGTGTGGTGCTGCGGGTGGCGTATCGCACCCTGCCCTGTGCCCCCGTGCGGTCCTTCTCCGGGCGTTCGCGCTCATGCGCGTGGGAATCAATCACCCGCGGATGGCGCGTGAGGGGCTGAGATCGCCTTATTTGGCCTCACGCGGGTTGTGCGGTGTGTTGAAGGACGCGGGTGATCTCGTTGTACGCGGCGCTCTTGATCTGCTCGAAGGACTCGGGCTCGTCGCCGTTGACGTGCTCGCGCTCCTTGGCTTCGGCGTTGGCCCGGGTGACGGCGAGTGCGTGGTCAAGCACCCAGTCAAGGACGACTCCGTCTTCGTCGTGCGTGGGGCGGTCGTCCATGTCGTACTCCTCGAGCGGGTGGCCGGGTGGTAAACGGTCGTAACGGAAACGCATGGTTAGTCCCAATAGATAAGTGACTCGATGCTGGCGATGGCGTCGGGCCCAAGCTGCGGCTGGTAGTCGAGCATCCCGGTGATCGCCGCGTGCAATTGAGTGAACTCGCGTGTGAGCGTGACGTTGATCGTGCGGTGCACGAGGTCGGCGTACTCACACATATCCATGCGCAACGCCTTGGCCATGGCGTGGAGGTGACGCTCGTCCTGCGTGGCGTCGTCACGCAACGGCCATGCGGGGATCTCGTCGTCACCCATTAGCGGGCCGGCGAGGACGATCATCATGTGAGCCAGCGCGGACTCGCGGTCATCAGCCTTGAGCCCGTGATGCACGGAGCCCATGCGGACGGTGTTGGGCACGGTGTCAACAAGACGGACGGGGACGCCGAGCGTCACGCACATCGCGGCGTGGCCGGCTTCGTGCGCGGCTACTGCGTCCATCCCGCACCCGTCGGCCACGGGTTGGGCTCTTCGCTCGGCGGCATCTGCGCGAGTTGCGCTGCGGCGTCCTGGCGCTCAAGTTCGCGTTGCGCGGTGAGCTGGCGTTCCTGGCGTTCGGCCTGCTGGCGCTCGATCGCCTGCGCTTCGAGGTCAATGAGCCCGCCGCTGCGCGGGTCGATGCCGATCGGCGCGGTCCACGGGTCGCTGTCACCGGGTGCGGCTTCGTCGGCGTGCAGCTTGCAGAACCACTTGCGGATGTTCACGGGCTCGGGGTTCCCCCAGCTATTGGTCGGTTGCTCGGCGCAGCCTTCGTGGCCGCAGCCCAAGTACGCGAACCCAGCGATATCGCGGTGCACGACGCCGTGCGCCCCGGCGCTGGCGACGTAGGCGTCGTGGTGCTCCTGGCGCAGCCGGATCTGCAGCGGCTCGTCTACCTCGTTGAGCAGCCGCTCGCGCTCGACGTCCGAGCAGTCGGTCAGCGCGTCGGCAGCCGCGGAGGTCGAGCCGAACCGCCGGACGAGCGCGTGCGCCATCGCGGGGGTCACGCTCTCGATGTCGCGGCTCACGCGGCTTCGCCTCGCACGAACTCGTCGAAGCTCGCGATCTCAACGCTGCCGGACGGCTGCCCGGTGAGCGGGTCTACCTGGCCGGGGATGTCGCGCTGATACGTGGCGTGGAGCTGGCCGCCGGTCGATGTGTGCGAGTAAAGCTCGGTCCAGCCGTGCTCGCGTAGTGCGAGTCGCAGCTCGTCCCGTGCGGCGTCAAGCTCGGCCTCGGCGCTGCGCACCCGCTGAGCGCATTCGGCGACGATCGTGACGGGCTGCTGCTTAGCGGCCATCGGTGGTCTCCTTGCGTCGGGCTTGCAGCGCCCTCGTCGGAATGCGGACGGCGCCGTTGTGGTGCGGCTGGAGCGCCGGCAGGTCGCCCTTCGCGATCCAGCGCCGGATGGTGCTGGCGCCCACGCCGAGCTCGATCGCCGCTTCGCTGATCGTTAGCCAGTCCGATGGAAACGCTCGTGTACTGCTACCGGACTTCCGAAGTTGGTAGGCACGTCTGAGAGCGGAGAACCCGCTCTGTAGGCGGGTTCTCGGGGGTTTGTGCGCTTGTGCGTCGTGTGCCTACGTGGTTCGGTGGGCGGCGGGTGTGATGTGGCCGAAGCGCGGTGGTTCGGGCACGCCGAGCGCGCCGAGGAGCTGGCGCCGGTCGGCGGTGAGCTCGGTGCGTTGGGTGAACTCGCCGTCGGGTGAGCGGAAGCGGCCCTGCTTGATCGTCATCAGCTGGTCGCCGATCGTGCGCCAGGTCTCGCCCGCGCGGATCTCGGCGACGCGGACGATGACCAGCGCGAGGAAGCAGATCAGCACGTGGGCGCGGATGCGGTCTTGCTTGCGGTGGAAGACGGGGCGCAGCAGCAGCGTGCCCTTGAGGTCCTTGAAGCCGCGCTCGGCTTCGAGCAGGTTCTTGTAGCCGAGCGCGACGTCGTCGGCGCTGAGCGTGTCGTCGGAGGTGGTGATCAGGTACTTGCCGTCGAGGCGCTGCTCGTCGCGGATCTTGGCGCGGTCGATCATCAGCCGGCCGGTCTTGGTCTGGCGCAGGTAGCGGCCGATGCTGCGGTGCGCGCGCAGCTTGCAGGCGGCCTTCTCGTGCGCCTTGCCGCGGATCTGCTCGAGCGCGGCGACCTTGGCCTCGAGGCGCGCGATCGTCTGCTCGCGGCGGGCGCGGTCGCGCTCGGCCTCGCGCGGGTTGCGGCAGATCACGAAGCGCTGACGCGCGGCGCCTTCGCCGACGATCACCTGCTTGACCGCGAGGTTGTCGGCGACCGTGCGGTAGCGGCCCTGGCGGCGGAGCGCGAGCCGCGCCTCGGCGGTGCCGGCGCTCAGCTTCATCCCGGCGATGTAGTGGCCACCGGCGCGCTGCAGACAGCGCAGGTTCTCGGTGCTCGAGAAGCCCGAGTCCACGACCCAGACGCAGCGCCCGAGCTTCCAGCCGCCGAGGTCCGCCTTGACCTGCTCGATGACGGTCTGATCGCTGGTGTTGCCCGGCCACACCCACACGCGCACCGGGATCCCCTCGCGCGTCACGGCGAGCCCGATCACGACCTGCGGCAGGTCGGGCCGGTGGTCCTTGCTGTGCCCCAGCCGCCGGTGCCCGGCCTCCTCGAGCGGCTCGGCCGGCTCGGTCTCGTCGTCGTCGTCGAGGCCGGCCTCGTCGTCGTCGACTTCGACCTCGAAGTACGTCGAGGTCGTGTCGAAGAAGATCACGTCGACCTCGCTGTTGAGGAGGTTCGCGACGCTGAAGAAGACCGCCTCCTGCACGCGCTCGGAGCACTCCAGCAGGAAGTCCATCGCGCTGTAGAGGCCGTCGTCAGACAGCTCACCGACCCCCGGCAGCACGACCTCCCGCGGCGCCCAGCGCGTCGCCTCCAGCTTGGACGCCGGCGCGATCGTGCGCTGGGCGACCATCGCGAACACCCAGCGCTCGACGTCGCGGCGGTAGCGCCGCGACCCGGCGACGCGCCCCAGCGCCCGCCCGATCCCCAACTCGCTCCACAGCGCCTGCACGACATGCGGACGGCCCTGCTCGCGCGCCTCCACGAAGTCGAACCCCGTCGGCGCCCCCGCCGCCAGCGCCTGCTCGGGCTCCAAGAAGCGCGAGATCGACGCCACCAACCGCTGAAGCGCCTCGCGGTCGACCTCGTCCTCGCGCCCGAACGTGTGGATGATCCGCGCCACCGGCACGCCGCGCTCGTTGCGCTCGTTGTGCGCCAGCGAGACATAGCGCACCACGTCGCCGCTCTTGTTGCGCCGCTGCGTCACCCGCAGATACACCGTGCCTACAGCCTAAGCACACATCTACGCCGAACTCAAGGGGCACGACACAAATCGTGTGCCTACAGGATTCGCGTCCTCCGCGGATCGAGAACGGCTCTACAGAGCCATTCTCAACCCAAAACCGGACCGAAAATGCCTACGAACTTCGGAAGTCCGGTGCTACTCACACGCAATATTCTACGTCTATTAGCACCGGTCGCCGCAGATTCCTGCGTCAGTCCGGGGTTCCGCCGATGATTGCGGCATGAACGACATCGCGCGGATACGCGAACGGCTCGAGCGGTCGCGTGCCGAGGGCGTTGACTTCGACGTCGCGTGGAAGTCGGCGATGCGCTCCGTGAGGGACGGCCACGCACGCCACGCGTTGAACCGGACGCGGTGGTCGTGGGAGGGCGCCTACATCGGGGACATGTCCGCGACGAGCCGTGAGAAGGCGGCGGCGGGGCTCTTCGCGTGCCTGGTGGAGCCCGAGTGGTGACGCCGCCATCGCGTCGCACCGCGAAACACCCGTGGTGCACGAGCCGTCGCGGCAGACCATCGGCCGTGAGGGTGACGGTGCTGAAGCGTGCCCGGCGTGCAAGCGGCGGCGTCTGCTCTTGGCGCCAAGCGGCCTGGAGTGCCGGGACGGGGGCGCTAGAGGCCGTTACCCGGCCTCTAGCGCTCCGTCCTCGTGTGCCACGCCTAGCTTCGCCCTGCCGCTCCGGTGTGCCTACCGCTTCGGCGCGAGAACGGTGACCTTCACGTGCGTTGTCCTGCGGTTCTGCGCCGCGTCGAAGGCGGCCGTCACGGCCTTGACCTTCAGGCGCGCGTGGGTCGACAGGTAGGTGCGGTACTTCTTGGTCAGCAGCAGCGTGACCTGCGCCCGCTTGCCGCCGAGCAGGTTCACCGTCCTCTTGCTCGAGGCGGCCTTGCGACCGCGCTTGAGCTGAAGGGTGATCTTGCAGCGCTGCTCCGTCGTCGGGCAGCGGACGCGGAACGTGACCTTGCCGCTGCGCGACGCGCGAACGGAGCGCGGCGACGGGACGACCTTCGGGCCCGAGTGATCGGGCGGCACGACCCGCGGGATCGTGAAGAGCCGGGACGCCGGGGCACCGACGTTGCCGACCCTGTCGATCGCGCGAACCGCGACGGTGTGGTTGCCGACCGCGAGGCCGCCGTACACCTTCGGGCTCGCGCACGGCGCGTATGCGCCGCTGTCGAGCCTGCACTCGAAGCGGGCGACGTCGGCGTCCGGGCTCGAGAACGCGACCGCGGCGGTCGTCCCGCCCGCGAGCACGCCGGTGATCGTGGTCGACGGCGCGGTGTCGTCGACGTCGTAGGCGATCGTCACGCGATCGAGGACGGGCGTCACGGTGCCGCCCGAGGTCAGGATCGCGCGGTACTGCAGGAAGCGCCGCACCGGGCTGGCGAGGGCGCCGCCGGCGCCGAGCGACTGCCAGCCCGACCACGAGCCGTCGGGAGCCGGCGAGCTCCCCGAGCGCGTCTGGAACGTGACCCCGTCGAGGTTGCCGGCCGCGCTCAGCGCGCCCCATCTGTCCACGCGCGGAGTCGCGTCGAAGACGCGCGACGTGAAGATGCCCGCGGGCGGATACGCGGCCGGGGAAGGCTGCAGGCGGAGCGAATCGACGGAGAGGGCGCCGCCGCCCACGGTGAAGTCGCTGGCCACGACGTGCAGCCCGTTCGGCAGCGTGACGGGCTGCACGGACACCGGGGTGCCGTCGACGCGGAACGTCACGACGTCGGGCGACCACTGGATCGCGTAGTCGTGGCGTTGGAGCGGATTGACGTTCGGGATCAGGACGTCGGTGGTCGTACCTCCGACGTTCGTTCGCGCGTAGAGGCTCACAGGCGGTCCTGTGGCGCCGGTGCTGAAGATCGCCCACGGGGCGTTCTCAAACGTGTCCCCGAAGCCGACGTGCTGGAACGGGTCGTTCGTGAACGTCGCGGTGAACGAGAGCGACTGGCCTGCGTTAAAGGTCCCAGGCGGGCCGACCCGGGCCCCGTCGACGTGCAGGGCCCCGCCGCTCACGGTGGCCGTGCCGCCCGGGTTCCACGGCGTCGAGGTCCACCCCGCCGGCAGCGCCGTGCCGTCGAAGGTCTCGTCGAAGGTCACTAGGGGCTTGAGCGTGACGAAGCCGGGGGCGAACACGTCGATGTTCGCGTCCGGCGTGCCGCCGGCGAAGTCGTCGTCGACGAACGCCGCCGGGCCCGCGGTGGCCCACGCCGGGATGATGGCCATGACGAGCAGCGCCGCCAGGCAGATCGTGATGAAGCGCGTCCTGCGCAAGTCGTCCTCCCCTGGGCTGGGTGTCAGACGATCAACGTGGCCGCTGACCCACGTTGACGCGAGCGGCCGAAATTTGTACCTGCGGCGCATTGCGCGCGGCGATTCGTTGCGCACCGCCAAAGGAACGGCCCGGGCGATGGTGCGCCCGGGCCGCGAGGAGGAGAACCACTGCGAACTTACCCCAACTCCAGGATCAGGATACGCGGTCAATCATGGCGCGACAGACGCGACCGTGACGATCGCCCAGAGCGCGAACCCGCTGGCGACGACGGACGCGACGTCGAGCCCGAAGTAGAACACGTGGTTACGGGGGAGATGACGCATGGCCCCGCACTATGACGGCGCGCCCTAACGGCGCGCTAAGGCTGCCAATCCGCGCGAGCGTCGAAGCATAAGGGCCGACCTCAGGTGGTGCGGGCCGCCCCCCGCTGGCGCAGCGTCAGTCGGCGGCGGTCGGCTTGATCTCGACAGTCTCCTTCCTGGCTTCCTTGGGCAGCGGGATCGTCACCTCGAGCACGCCGTCATGGGTCTCGGCCTTGATCTCATTGGCCTCGACCCCGGCGGGAAGCGCCATCGAGCGGTGGAAGGACCCGTAGCGGCGCTCGCGCCGTACGTAGTCCTTCTCCTGCTCCTCCTTGCGCTCCTCGTGCTCGCCGTAGACGGTGAGGATGTCGTCCTCGATCTCGATCTTGACCTCCTCGGGCTTGATGCCCGGGATATCGGCGCGCAGCACGAGGTTGCCGTTCTCGCGCACGACGTCGATCGCGGGCGTCCACTTGTGCTCGCGGGCGGGCGTCATGTCGCCGAACAGGCGGTCAAAGCGCGTGCGCAGGTCCGCCAGCTCCGCGAACGGGTCCCAACGCGTCAGAGCTCCGGCCATCGTCCAGTCTCCTTGGGTCGATTAGGGGCAAGGGATATCGGCGACGCTAGGCGCCAGCGGTCGGCGCGGCATCGGGACTCGACCGGGAAGGCGCTTCGTAGAAGGCCGCAGCGGCGCCCACGCGGACATCCTCTCGAACCGGCAGCCTCCTCCGCGGCGGTCAGCGGGTTCGCGCTCTGGGCGATCGTCACGCCGCCCGGGTTCCACGGCGTCGAGGTCCACCCGGCAGGAGCCGCGGTGATCGCCCACGGGGCGTTCTCAAAGGCGTGCTTGATGAGACTCGGTATTACGGACCCAAGCTCCTAGCAGGTGGCCGAGTTCGCGGACGAGTCGTCGTACGAGCAGCGATCGGCAAGTCTGCCATTCGGCCGGCGCAGCCGCGCCGTGTCCTTGTCGTTGTTCCAAATGTAGTTGCCACTGCCCCAATAGCGGTTCGCCGTCGTGTCGGAACCGTCGCCGGTGTGGACCGTGACGCTGCGGCCGGCGCGGAGGACGAACGCTCCGAAGCGATAGACGCGGCCTGAGGCATCGCTGATCCTCCAGCCGCGAAGTTCCTGCGCCGAACGGCCCGTGTTCTTCAGTCGAATCCACTCGGCATTTAGGCTCGCGTTGCTGCGCGTGTCGACGCCGGGTGAGTTGTAGTAGATCTTCGTGATCCTGATTGCGCCCGAGGCGGCGGGTGTGGCGATCATGCCGGCAGCCGCCAATGCCGCGACGAGGGCGCGGGTGAGGGCGTACATCGGCTGCGCTCCTTTCCTCCCGTTACTCGCCGGTTGCGGTCGCCTGCTCGCGCTCGCGGCTGGACGTCGACGCACGGGCGCGGCGCTAGCGAAGCTCCCCCTCACGCATCTCCGGGATGATTCTCAGGCGCAGAATGGACCCGCAGATGCGTTAGTCGTCCGATGGTAGGGCTACGCTGGCGATCGATGTCGTCGGCCGGCAAGAGCTGGAGCAAGGCCACGGCCGTCTGCCCGCGAGCCGAGCACGCCGGTTCGCGGGTGCGGTTCGCTGGCCATCATGGCCCGCCGGGTCACCGCCGGCAGCGCTACTGGTGCGTGCCCGACAAGGGGGAGGGCCCGCATCGCTTCTCCGAGCCGCTCCCGCGCGAGGAGTCGTGGCGAGATTACTGCGATCTCTGCGAGCGCGATGTCGGGCTCCATGAGGGTCCGCATGCGGCGCGCAGGTACCAGTTCGTCGCGCGCGGGATCGCCGAGGCGCTGATCGCGGTCGGGGCCGGCTCGACCTACCGCGACGCGGCGCTGGTGGCGCGCGAGCGGGCCAAGCGGCTGCGGGCCGATCCGGAGACCGGCGAGCCACGCTTCTCGCGGCACGGGTCGCTGGTGATGGACTGGGTCGAGGTCTTCGCTGCGGTCGTGTTCGAGCCCTACCGTCCGCGGGCGTGGCCTGAGTCGGGCTCGCTGCTGCTGGACGACCTGCCGTTCCGGGTGCGCAACCCGAAGACGGGGAGCACCCGGATCGCGTTCCGGATCTTCGCCGCGATGGGCTATGAGGCCGGCCGCCCGAAGCTCTGGCGCGTGGAGGCGTTCACGACGAAGTCCCAGCCCGATTGGGAGGCGTTCCTCGGCGCGCTTCCCGGCGCGCCTCGGCGGGTCGTGTGCGACAACGACGATGGGCTCACGAACGCGGTCCGCGCCCGCTTCCCCGACGCCGAGCTGTACCTGTGCGAGTGGCACCTGCGCCACGCGCTGGAGCGGCTGATGGGCAAGATCCGCGCCGAGGAGCCCCGGCACCGAGAGGCGATCGCCGAGCTGCTGCCCGACGCCGAGGCGGCATTCACCGGGCCGTCGTTCTGGACGCCGTTCGTCGAGCGCTGCCACGCCGCCGGCATCCCCCGCGTGAGCGAGTGGCTGAACACCACAGGGCGGATCGTTGAGGACCAGTTCAACCGGCGCGGGCCGCGCCCGAGGCGACCCGCCGACATGCCACTGTCGACCTCACCGCTGGACGCGTTCACCGACCCGATCCGCGCCTCCATCCGCCCGCGCGCCTACGGGCTGAAGAACCGCGACCGCACCAACCGGATGCTGATGCTCATGCAGCTGCACGCCAACCGCCAGGACGACATGACCGCCAACGTCCGGCACATCCGCGACCGCCTCGAGGCCAACCAGGGCCGTCCCACCATCGGCCGCCGCGCGCTCGTCGATGTCGGTGGCATCGCGTCTCTGCGCTGACCGACACACTCCCGCGGAGCTGACGCATCTCCGGGATCATTCTCAGCCTCAGAATGGACCCGGCGATGCGTGAGGGGGGCGAAGCTTAGCTGATCCGTCGCGCGGTGGTGCTCTACCTGGCGTTCAGCGTGGCGCAGCGCGGCGTGGACGAGCCTTCGCTCGCGGCAATCCTCGAGTCGCTCGGGCGCGAGCGCTGAGCCCCCGTGGCCCAACCCTGGCCCAAACGCCCGAGCGGCGGTCGCAGAAGCTATCGTGGGCGCGCGCGCGTCGGCGCTCTAGAAGTGTGCCGGTAGCAGGCAGAACGTGCCGAACGGCGGCGTTCGTGGCCACTACCGGCGTTGCATGGCATGCAAGAGGTCGGGGGTTCGAGCCCCCCTAGCTCCATCGACGGGGTCCGGATCCGGGGCCGAGGACTACGGCCCGACATCGCCTTCGAGCCGACCTCGTCAGCTCACGGCCATCCCGGCCGGGAGCTCGGCGACGAGCTCCTGCGGGTCGTGATCGGTGCGCGGCACGTCGCCCCAGAGGGCCTCGAGGCGGTAGAAGTCGCGCGTCTCGGGCGTGAAGACGTGGACGACCACGTCGAGGTAGTCCATGAGGATCCAGCGCGCCTCACGCAGGCCCTCGACGCGGCGCGGCAGCAGGCCGTGGTGCTGCTTGAGGCCCTGGTGGATCCCGTCGTGGATGGCCTTGGCCTGGCGGTCGGTGCCGCCCGAGCAGACCACGAAGAAGTCCGTGTAACCGGCGACCGCGCGCAGGTCGAGCGCGACGATCTCGATCGCCTTCTTGTCGGCCGCCAGGGCGGCGATCGTGGTGGCGAGCCGCTCGGGGCTCAGGGTCATGCGGCAGGCCTCCCCGCGGCTGGATGTAGATAGAGCCCGTCTCCGGCGATCGCGTCGGCGACCGCGTCGGGCACGAGGTAGCGCACCGGTCGCCCGCGGGCCACGCGCTCTCGGACGGCCGAGGACGAGACGTCGATGCGCGGCATGTCGAAGAAGACCACGCGGTCGCCTTCGTGCAGCGGCGCGAGGCGGCGCACGACGTCCTCGTGGCGCACCTCCTCCCGCTCGGCGACCGCAAGCAGCGCGAGGCGCAGCACGGCCTCGGGCTCCCGCCACGCGGGCAGGCTCAGGGCGACGTCGCCGCCAACGATGAAGGTCAGCTCGTGCTCCGGATGCCGGGCATGCAGCTCCCTCAGCGTATCGGCCGTGTAGGACGCGCCGCCCCGCTCGAGCTCGAGCAGGCTCACCTCGAAGCGCTCGTCGTCCGCCACGGCGAGCCGGCAGAGCTCCGCGCGCACCGCGCCGCCGGGATCGTCGACGGACTCCTTGTGCGGCGGGGCGCTGACGGGCATGAAGAGCACCCGGTCGAGCCCTAGCTGGTCGACGGCCTCCTGGGCCATGACCAGGTGGCCGAGGTGCGGCGGGTTGAAGGTCCCGCCCAGGATGCCGACCGCCGCCGTCGGGCTCACGCGCGCACGTGCCCGTCACCGTGGACGACGTACTTCGTCGTGCACAGCTCGCGCAGGCCGATCGGCCCCCGGGCATGGAGCTTCTGGGTCGAGTTGCCGATCTCGGCCCCCAGGCCGAACTCGCCGCCGTCGGTGAAGCGCGTGGAGGCGTTGACGTAGACGCACGCGGCGTCCACGTCGCGCTCGAAGGCGCGCGCGGCTGTGAGGCTCGAGGTGACGATCGCCTCGGAGTGCCCGCTGCCGTGCGCGTTGACGTGATCGATCGCCTCCTCGACGGAGTCCACGACGCCGACGGCAAGGACGAGCGCGAGGAACTCGGCATCCCAGTCGTCCTCGGTGACGTCGGACAGCGCGCCGACGAGGCCCTCGCCCGCGAGGGCGTGCGTGCGCCCGTCGACGCGCAGCTCGACGCCGGCGTCGCGCAGGCCGGCCAGCACGACCGGCAGGAAGGCCGGGGCGACGTCGGCGTGGACGAGCAACGTCTCCGCGGCGTTGCAGACGCCCGGGCGCTGGGTCTTCGCGTTGATGACGATCCGTCGCGCGGCCTCGAGGTCGGCGCTCGCGTCGACGAAGACGTGGCAGTTGCCCGACGCGGCGTAGATCACCGGCACGGTCGCGACGCCCTTGAGCGCCGCCTTCAGGCCCTCGCCGCCGCGCGGGATGATCAGGTCGACGACGTCCTCCTGCGTCGCGAGCTCCGTGAGCTCGCCGCGGCCGCCGCCCGCCACGAGCACGATCGCGCCAGCCGGCACGCCGGCCTCGGTCGCCGCGTCGGCGGCGACGTGCGCGAGCACGGCGTTGGACCGCGCGGCGCTGGACGAGCCGCGCAGCACGACCGCGTTGCCGGCCTTCAGGCACAGCGCGGCGGCGTCGATCGTGACGTTCGGCCGCGCCTCGTAGACGACGGCCACGACGCCGAGCGGGACGCGGACCTTGCGCACGTCGAGGCCGTTGGGCAGGCGCGAGCCCTCGAGCAGCTCGCCGACCGGGTCGGGCAGCGCGGCGATCGCGCGCACGCCGGTCGCCATCGCGGCGATCCGCCCCTCGTCGAGCGCGAGGCGGTCGAGCAGCGCGGCGTCCAGCCCCGCGTCGCGGCCTGCCTCCATGTCGCGCGCGTTGGCCTCGAGGATCTCGGGCGTGGCCTCGACGACCGCGTCGGCGACGGCCTGCAGGGCCGCGTCCTTCGCGCGCGTCTCGAGGGCGGCCAGCGCGCGCGAGGCGTCACGGGCGCCACGGCACAGCTCGGCGACCGACTGGGCGGTGGTGGCCATGGGCGAAGGGTAGTGGCGTCGCCGCGCGGCGGCCTACACGAGCACGAAGTAGTCGCGGTGTACCGCCTCGGCGGTCGCCCGCGGCAGGAGCTCGCGCACCTCGGCGCTCTTGAGCCCCGCCACGCGGCGCAGCTCGGCCGCCGAGTAGTTGGAGATGCCCTTGCCGAGCACGACGTCGCCCTCGGCGACGTGGACGCCGTCGCCGGCGTCGAAGCCGCCCTCCACCTCGACGACGCCGACCGGCAGCAGCGACGTGCCGCCCTCGCGCAGCGCGCGCGCCGCGCCGGCGTCGACGACCACGGTGCCGCGCGCCGGCTTGGCGTAGCGCAGCCACAGCTTGAAGCTCGAGTAGCGCGCGTGCTGGGCGGCGAAGCGCGTTCCGGCACGTCCGCCGGCGAGGACGACGGGGAGCGCGCCGGGGTCGAGGCCGTTGCAGATGACCGCGGGGATGCCGGCCGCCGTGGCCATCTCGGCGGCGACGACCTTCGAGCGCATCCCGCCCGACCCGAGCGGCGACGTCGCGTGGCCGATCTGGAGTCGGTCGAGCTCGGCCGGGTCGTCGACGTCCGGCACGAGCGTCGCGGACGGATCGGCGCCAGGGTCCGCGGTGAAGAGCCCGTCGGTGTCGGTGAGCAGCACGACGAGGCTCGCGCCGGTGAGGATCGCCACCTGCGCGGCCAGGAAGTCGTTGTCACCGAACGAGATCTCGTCGGTGGCCGTCGTGTCGTTCTCGTTGATGACCGGCACGACGCGCCAGTCGAGCAGCCGCCGCAGCGTGCGCCGTGCGTTGAGGTAGTGCGAGCGCGCGCTCAGGTCGAAGAACGTGAGCAGCACCTGGGCGCTCGTGATCTCGCGCTCGCGCAGGAGCTCGTCGTAGACCCGGAAGAGCTTGCCCTGGCCCACCGCGCTGGCGGCCTGAAGGTCCTCGATCGCGCTCGGGCGCAGGCGCAGCTCCATGACCTCCATGCCGCGGGCGATGGCCCCGCTCGTGACGAGAACGACGTCGTCGCCGGCCGCGTGGCGCTCGGCCGCCTGCGCGCAGACGCGCGCGAGGACGTCGGCGCGCAGGGCGCCGTCGTCGCGGGCGACGATGCTCGAGCCGAGCTTGATGACGAGCCGGGGCACGGGCCGCGGACTCTAGGCGCTACCCCGGGTCGAGCTCGAAGACGACGCCGCCGATCTCGACGTCGTCGCCGGGCTCGAAGCCCGCCGCCTCGAGCGCGCGGACGACACCCATCCGGTGCAGGCGGCGCTCGACGTGCGCGAGCGCGTCCTCGTTGTCGAGGCGGTGGCGAGCCAGGAGGCGCTCGACGGGCTCGCCGCTGACCCGGAAGGCGCCCGTCCCGACCCGCTCGACGCGCCAGTCGCGGGCTGCCGCCGGACGGAAGACGCGATGCTCGGCGAGCGCCTCCTCGCCGGCGAGCGCCTCGGCGGGCGGCGCCGGCGGCGCGACCGGCACGCGGCGCAGCAGCGCGGCGGCCAGGGCGTCGAGGCCCTCGCGGGTCGCGCTCGAGGTCACGAGCACCGGCACGCCGTCCCCGAGCCGCGCCCTCCACGCCGCCGCGGCGGCGGCCGCCTCTCGCGGTGACACGAGGTCGGCCTTGGAGAGCGCGAGCACCCGCGGCAGCGTGGCGAGCCGGGCATCGTGGCCCGACCCGGCCCCGTCGTGTGCCCGGAGCTCGTGCTCGATCGTCGCGAAGTTCGCCTCGGGGTCGGAGCCGTCGACCGGGGCGAGGTCGAGGACGTGGACGAGCAGCCGCGTGCGCTCGACGTGCACGAGGAAGTCGTGGCCGAGTCCCGCGCCCTCGCTGGCGCCCTCGATCAGCCCGGGGATGTCGGCCAGGACGAGCTGGCGGTCGTCGGCCTCGAGCGTGCCCAGGACCGGCTCGAGCGTCGTGAAGGGGTAGTCGGCGACCTTCGGCGCCGCCCGCGTGAGCCGCGCGAGCAACGACGACTTGCCGGCGTTCGGCAGGCCGACGAGACCGACGTCGGCCAAGAGCTTGAGCCGCAGCCGGACCCAGCCCTCCGCGCCGGGCAGCCCCCGCTCGGCGAAGCGCGGCGCCTGGCGCACGGCCGAGGCGAAGCGCTTGTTCCCGCGCCCCCCGGGTCCGCCGCGGGCCAGGACGATCCGCGTGCCCGGGGCTACGAGGTCGTAGCTCGTGCCCTCCCAGTCGACGGCCTGCGTGCCGGGCGGGACGCGGACGACGAGCTCGGCGCCGTCGGCGCCGTGGCGCTGGGCGCCCTGGCCGTGGCGTCCGCGCGCGGCCTTGTAGTGCGCGCGGCGCTTGAAGCTCTGCAGGTCGCGCAGCGAGTCGTCGCAGAGCAGGACGACGTCGCCGCCGCGACCGCCGTCGCCGCCGTCGGGACCGCCCCGCGGCACGTGGGCCTCGCGCCGGAACGACATGGCGCCGTCCCCCCCGCCGCCGGCCTGGACGAAGATGCGGGCCTTGTCGTAGAGCACCCCGCGACACTCTAGGAAAGGACCTCCGTCCCCAATGCCGACCGACGACCCCGTCTTCCTCATCACCGGCGCCTCGAGCGGCATCGGCGCCGCCACGGCGCGCGCCGCCGCCGGCTTCCGCGCCAGGCGCGGCTTTCTCGAGGAGACGCCCGAGCGGTGGCGCTCGATGGTCCTCACCAACGTGCTGGGCGTCGCGCTCACGATCCGCGCGAGCCTCGAGGCGCTCGAGGAGAGTCGCGGCCACATCCTCCTGACGAGCTCGGTCGCCGGTCGCCGGGCGCTCGCGGGCTCGCTAGGGTCGGCCAGCCGCCGCACGTCGACGTCCACGGCCTGATCATCCGGCCCACGGCGCAGCCGACATCGGCGACGATACGTCGATGGGACGCTTTCAGCGATCCGACCGCGGCGACGGCGTCGACGTGCGCCGCGCGCTCCGCGAGGCCAAGGCCGAGGTCGCGCGCATCCACGGCGAGCCGCCCGAGGACGAGCGCGGCGAGGAGCAGCGCCGGCTCGAGGAGGTCGAGGACGCCATGCGTGAGCGCGACGACCGCGACGACGAGCGCTAGCCGTCGCGGGTCCCAGCCGCGGCAAAATGCGGCCAGGACGACCTGGCCCGCGGGCTCCGTCGCGTCCGCCCGAGCCACGGGCGCCCGAGCAGGCGCGGGGCGACGAGGAGGCCGGCGCCGAGCGCGACGCGCCCGGCGCCGTAGGCGCGAGCGAGCTCGCGCGCCGTCACTCGGCGGGCGCGGCGGGCACGACGGAGACCACGCGGCCGCGACGTCCGGCGGCGAACTCGACCGTGCCGGCGGCGCGCGCGTAGAGCGTGTCGTCCTTGCCCAGGCCGACGCCCTCGCCGGGGCGAAAGCGCGTGCCGCGCTGGCGGACGATGATCTCGCCACCGCTGACCGCCTGCCCGGCGAAGACCTTCACCCCGAGCCGCTGGGCGTTGGAGTCGCGCCCGTTGCGCGAGGAGCCGAGGCCCTTCTTGTGCGCCATGAGCTCTAGGCCTCCTGCTTCTCCTGGCCGGACCTCGCCCGCGATCCGGGCCCGCTGATGGCGGTCACCTCGAGGCGGGTGAGCTCCTGGCGGTGGCCGGTGCGCCGGCGATAGCCGCGCTTGGGCTTGAACTTGAAGACGCGCAGCTTCGGGCCGCGCAGGTGCTCGACGACTCGGGCGTCGACCTTGACCCTCGCGAGGCCGTCGGAGTCGAAGATCGTGTCGTCGGAGCGGAAGAGGATCGGCTGCAGGCTCACCGCGGCGCCGGCCTCCTCGGGCAGGCGCTCGACGAGCAGGGTCTGGCCCTGCTCGACGCGGTATTGCTTGCCGCCGGTCTTGACGATCGCGTACATGGGTGGTCTCAGTCTGCGGAGGTTGCTGCCTTGGCAGCGGAACGGCGCCGTCCGCCCCTGCGGCCGCGGCGCCGAGCCCCTGATTCTACGCCATCGTCGGCGCCGTCGCCGTCGCCGTTGGGGGCGTCGCCGACGAGGACCGCGCTGGCTGCGGTGCGCCCGGCCTCCTCGATCCGCACCAGGCGCTTCTCGCCGACGTGGCGCCCGCCGCCGGCCACCGAGATGATGTAGCCGTCGATCTTCGCCACGGCGTCGTCGACGGCGTACATGTGCGGCTCGACGATCGTGACGAGGACCTCGTCGCCGGCCCGAAACGGGATCGCCTCCTCGCGTACGTCCTCGTCGCTGCCCTCGAGCACGACGTCGAAGTGACCGAGCGGCAGCCCCTCGGAGCCGGTGAAGTGGAAGCGCTTGCCCGTCTCGTCCTCGAGCGCACGCAGGACGCGCGCGCCGTCGCGGGTGAGCTGCGAGGACACCTGCGGGTTCATGCGCAGCAGGAAGGCCTCGACCGCCCGCGGCGCCCGCGCGGCGAGCTCCCGCAGCCGGCGCTCGAACTCGATCGCGATCGTCTCCTCGGAGAGCACGACACCGTCGCCGTGGCAGGTGGGGCACGGGCGCGTCATGATCTCGCGCACGCCCTCGGTGACGTTCTGGCGCGTCATCTCGACGAGGCCGAGCTTGGAGATCTCGGCCGTGAACGTCTTGGTGCGGTCCTCGTCGAGCGACTTGCGCAGCGTCTTGAGCACCGCGTCGCGGTTGCGGGCACGGGACATGTCGATGAAGTCGATGACGATGATGCCGCCGATGTCGCGCAGGCGCAGCTGGTCGACGACCGCCTCGGCGGCCTCGAGGTTCGTCTTGGTGATCGTGTCCTCCAGGCGCGCCTGCCTGCCGCGTCCGACGAACGAGCCGGAGTTGACGTCGATGACCGTCAGCGCCTCGGCGTAGTCGATCATGAGGTAGCCGCCGCTGGGGAGGTCGACGCGCTTGGAGACGAGGCCGGCGATGACGTCCTCGACACCGTAGGCCTCGAAGAGCGGTGTGGACTCCTGGTAGAGCTCGACGCGCTCGACGAGCTCGGGCGCCGTGCGGGTGAAGAACGAGACGAGGCGCTGGCGCTGCTTGGGGTCGTCGACGACCGCGCGCTCGAAGTGGTCGGAGAAGATGTCGCGCACGACGCGGACGGAGAGGTCGGCCTCCTGGAAGACCATGGCGGGCGCCTCGGTATCGGCCACGCGCTTCTGCAGGACCTCGTGGAGCTTGAAGAGGTACTGCAGCTCGCGCTCGAAGTCGACGCGCTTGGCCCCGGCCGCCGCGGTGCGGATGATCGCGCCGCCGCCGCGCAGGTCGAGGCCCTTGGCCGCCTTGCGCAGGCGCTCGCGCTCCTTGTCGTCGAGGCGCTTGGAGACGCCGACGCCCTCCCCGGTCGGGGTGTAGACCATGTAGCGCCCGGCGACCGTCAGCTCCATCGAGAGTCGCGCGCCCTTCGTCTTCAACGGGTCCTTGACGACCTGCACCACGACCTCCTGGCCGGGCCTGAGCAGGTCGCCGATCTTCTTGCCGCCGTCCTGACCACGACCGCGCCGCGGCGTCTCGAGGCCGGGCAGCACGATCTCGTCGACGTGGAGGAATCCGTTCTTGTCGAGGCCGATGTCGACGAAGGCGGCCTCCAGCCCGGGCAGGACGTTGTCGACGCGGCCCTTGTAGATGTTGCCGACGATCGAGCGGTTGCCGCGGCGCTCGAGGTAGAGCTCCGCGACGCGGTAGCCCGCGGCGGGGTCCTTTCTGCGGCTGCGCCCGCGGGCGCCGCCCTTGGCGGGGCCGGGGGTGCCGGTCGATTCGAGCAGCGCGACGCGGGTCTCTCCGCGGTCGACGCTGACGAGCACTTGCTTCTTCACGGTTGGTTGTCTCCTAGAAGGTGAGGACGCGGCCCTTGAGCGCAGCCGCCTCGCGCCCGTGCACGAAGATCGACTGCAGGAGGCCGACGGCCAAGAGGGTGGTGAGCACCGAGGAGCCGCCGTAGCTGAGCAGCGGCAGCGGGATGCCCGTGATCGGCATGATCCCGATGTTCATGCCGACGTTGACGAAGACCTGGAACATCAGCATCGCGACGATGCCGCCGGCGACGAGCGCGCCGTACAGGTTCTTGGCCAGCGTGAGGATGCGCAGCCCGCGCCAGATGAGCAGGGCGTAGAGCGAGAGCACGAACGCCGCGCCGACGAAGCCCCAGCGCTCGCCGACCACCGCGAACACGAAGTCCGTGTGGTGCTCGGGGAGGAAGTTGAGCTTCGTCTGCGTCGCGCGGTCGCCGCGGCCGGTCTTCTCGCCCGAGCCGATCGCGATGCGCGACTGGTTCTGCTGGTAGCCCTGCTTGGCGGGGTTGTCGGACGGCTTGAGGAACGCGGTCAGGCGGTCCTTCTGGTAGCCGTGGAGGACCTCGACGCCGAGCTTCGGGGCGGCGACGAGCGTGAGCGTGAGCGCGACCGCCGCCAGCGCGAAGAGCGCCGCGAACGGGCGCCAGCCGACGCCCGCGACGTAGAGCAGCGCCAGGCCGATGACGATGTAGACCAGCCCGGAGCCGAGGTCGGGCTGGACGATGACCAGTGCCGCCGGCACGAGCGTCAGGAGCATGATCCTGGCGGTCGTGTCGCGCGCCTGCAGCCGGCGCGACCGGTCGACCACGAAGGCCGCCAGCGCGACGACGAGCAGCACCTTGCCGAGCTCGGAGGCCTGGAAGGAGAAGAACGCGAGGTCGATCGAGCGGCGCGAGCCGCGGGCCACTGAGCCCAGCAGCGAGACGGCGACGATCGATCCGATGAGGGTGCCGTAGATCACGTACTTGGCCTCGCGCAGGCGCGAGACGTCCAGACGCGAGAGCCCGGCGGCGAGCAGCCCGCCGACGGCGAAGAAGACGGCCTGGCGCTTGAGGTAGTACTGCGGGTCGCCGGAGACGTCGTCGCTCGTGGCGTAGGCGATCGTGACGAGCGAGCTCGCGCAGAGCCCGAGCACGGCCAGCGCGAGCAGCGGATCGAAGGGCAGCCGCAGGCCGGTCGGGCGCGGCGCGGCCACCGGCGCGTCGTCGGCGTCGGTGATCGGGACGGTTGCGGAGAGCGGCGGGGACATGCTCAGAAGGTCTTCGAGCTCCCGGTCACGTAGTCGACCGGCTGCCCGTACCACTTCGCGAGGATCGTGCGAACGACGGGCGCCGCGGCCTCGGCCCCGAAGCCGCCGTCCTCGACGGTGGCGGCGACGACGATCGGGCGCTTGGCGTCCGGGACGAAGGCGACGTACCAGGACTGGTCGTTGGGACGGCTGTTGCGCTGCGCGGTGCCGGTCTTGCCGAAGACCGGGAAGCGGGCCTGGTCCCAGCCCTTGAAGACGTCGGCCGACGTGCCGTCGATCGTGGCGCGGTGCAGCCCGTCGCGGATCGCCTGCAGCGCGACGGGGTCGAAGTGGAGCTTGCGCGACGCACCCGGCTCGATGCGCTGCAGCTCGCGTCCGTTGGCGTCCTCGACGGCGAGCCCGAGGTGCGGGCGCACGACCTCCCCGCCGTTGGCCAGCGTGCCGTAGGCGACGGCCATCTGCAGCGGCGTGGCCTGCAGGTCGCCCTGGCCGATCGCGAGCCCGACCTCGTCACCGACCGTCCACGGGCGCTTGTCGGAGTACAGGCAGCACCGCCGGCCGGTCTTCTTCTCCCAGCGCTCCTCCTTGCGGTTGATCGCCGCCCGCCAGCCGCGGTCGGGGATCAGCCCGCCGAACTCGCCCGGCACGTCGATGCCCGTCGTGTGCCCGAACCCGAGGCGCCGCGCCCAGCGCTGCAGCGGCTGGTCGGCCTCGCCGTTGAGGCGCTCGCCGAGCAGGTAGAAGTAGACGTCCGAGGACTTCGAGAGCGCCGAGCGCAGGTCGACGGCGCCGAGCGCGACCTTGCCCGCGTTGCAGCGCGGCTCGGCGTTGGCGCCGATCGTGATGCAGCCCGTGTCGTTGACGACGTCGGTGGGCGTGATCAGGCCCGTCGACAGTCCCGCGAGCGCAGTGATCGGCTTGAACGTCGAGCCGGTCGGATACGAGCCGCCGACGGCGCGGTTGAAGCGCGGCGAGCCGGCCTCGGCGCCGAAGAGCTGCTTGTAGCGCTCGTCGGTGACGGGCCGCGAGAGGACGTTGGGGTCGTAGCTCGGGTAGGAGCCCATGGCCAGCACCTGGCCGTCGCGCGGGTCGAGCGCGACGAAGCCGCCGGCGCTGCCCGGGCCCTGCGCGATCGTCTGCGCGAGGTACTTCTGGCCGGTGTCCTGCAGCCCGAGGTCCAGCGACGTCCGCAGCGAGCGGCCGGGCACCGGGTCGCGCCCGACGGCCTCGCCCTTCGGGCGCCCGAGCGCGTCGACGGTGATGCGCGTCGCGCCGTCGACGCCGCGCAGGTACTGGTCGTAGGCGCGCTCGGCGCCCTCCTGGCCGATGACCGTCCCGGACTTGACGCCCTTGAAGCGCTTGGCCTTCAGCTCGGCCGGGCTGATCTCGCCGATCGTCCCCATGAGCTGGGCGGCGAGGTCGTGCTCGGGGTAGCGGCGCAGGTAGCGCTTCTCGACGTCGACGCCCGGGAAGCGCTCGGCGCGCTCGAGCAGCACGTTGCGCACCGCCTCGGGGACGTCGACCTTGATCGTCACCGCCGAGTAGGGCACGAGCCCGAGCGAGCGGATCACCCGGTCCTGGATCGTCCGCGGCGAGGCCCCGATGATGTCGGCGAGCGCCCGGAAGCGCTCGCGCAGGGCCGCGGTCGCGATCGGCGGGATCGGCACCGGGCCGCCGCGCTGGGCCTTGGGGCGGGCCAGGCGCGCCTTCGTCGCGTCGAACCACCTCGCGGCGGCGAGGCGCTCGGCCGCGGGCAGCGCCTCCGGATCGAGCGTGACGACGGTGGCGACGCGGTTCTCGACGAGCGTGCGCCCGCTGCGGTCGACGATGTTGCCCCGCGGCGCCGCCACCCGGACGGCGCGCACGCGGTTGTCGCGGGCCTGGACGAGGTAGTCGTCGCCGGAGAGCACCTGGAGGTACCAGAGGCGGAAGAAGATGATCGCGAAGAGCACGAATGCGACGCCGCCGAGCACGGCGACGCGCAGCGCGAGCTGCGGCGTGATCGGCGGCCGGCGCTCCTCGACGGGCTCGATCATGCGCGGTGCAGCGGCGACAGGCCGCCGGTCGTGTAGGCGCGGCGGCGGCGCCGGCGCGGGTCCTCGGGGAGGGCGGGCTCGAGCAGGCGGCGCACGCCCGCGGCGACGGGCACGGCGATCGCGGTGTTGAGGAGGATCGTCGCGAGGATCTCGCGGAAGAGCAGGAACGAGACGGGCGCGTCGATGCCGAGCAGGAACTGCATGAGCGAGTAGCCGATCGTCGCCACCGCGGTCGCACCGGCGCCGACGCCGAGCGGCACGAGCGCCCCCTGCGGGTCGCGCAGCTCGCGCAGGCGCCCGCTCCAGTAGCCCACGGCCACGAAGAGCAGCGAGGAGAGCCCGACCGTCTGGACGAGCGCGAGGTCCAGGAAGAGGCCGACGGCGAAGCCGAAGCACGCCCCGGGCAGCGCGCCCGCGAGCACCCCGACGAAGGCGATGACGAGCGGCGAGAGGTCGGCGTTCGTGCCGAAGAGCTCGATCTGCGAGACGGCCGAGACCTGGATGACCACGGTCGCGAGGCCCAGGACGGCCAGGCGCAGCACGAGCTGGGGCCAGTTCGGGGTCATGGCCGCGTGTCGGGCTTGGTCAGGACCTGCACGCGCTCGAGGCGGCGCAGGTCGGCGAACGGGGTGAGGTGAACCTGCTGGTCGTCGGTCCCGGGGTTGTCGATCCGGGTGACCCTTCCGATCGGCACGTCGGCCGGGAACAGCGAGGCGAGCTTGCGCACCTTCGAGGTCGTCCCCGCGGTGACGATCGTCTGGCCGGGGTCGACGCGGTCCTTGCTCGAGGTGAAGTTCAGCACGAGGTCGGTCGGGCGCCCGGCCTCGGGCTGCACGACCCCACCGACGCCGGTCTCGTTGACTCGGGCCGGGACGCTCGTCGTGTGGTCGGTGACGAGCCGCACGACGCTGTAGGCGGAGGCGGCGAAGGAGACGACGCCCACGAGCCCGGGGCCCGCGACGACCGGCTGGTCGGCGCGGACGCCGTCGCCGGTGCCGGCGTTGATCTGGACCTGGCTGTACCACAGGCTCGGGTCCTGGCCGATGACGCGCGCGGTGACGGGGCCGTCGTCGGCGATCCCGGCGCTGCGGCCGAGGCCGAGCAGCCCGCGCAGCTGCCGGTTCTCCCGGGTCGCGGCGGCGTTGGCGACCGCCTGCGAGCGCAGGGCGTCGCGCTCGGCGCGCAGGCTCTTGACGTCCCCCTTGGCGTCGAGCGTGTCGCCGGCCCAGCCCACGAGGTCGCGCACCGGCTTCAGCGCGCGGCTCGCCCCGTCCTGGATCGGGGAGACGGCCTCCAGCGCGCCGCGCTGGACGGAGTGCAGCCCGCCGCCGGCGGACTCGCCGAAGTAGGCGGTGAGGAGGATCAGGGAGCTGGCGACGAGCAGTCCGAGGACTGCCCGCCGCCGGCGGACCGTCTTGTCGTACACGTGGAGAGGTTCTCCGAAGGCTTCATGGGGTTACGCCGCGCGCGCCCTAGTCACGGGCACCACGGCGGCGGTTGCGGGAATTCTTGTTGGTGCGGTGGATGACCTCGAACTCCTCGAGGGAGCGGCCCGAGCCCACCGCGACGCTCGTCAGCGGCGACTCCGCCAGGTGCGCGGGCATCTGCGTCTCCTCGCGCAGGCGCTCGTCGAGGCCCTGCAGGAGCGATCCGCCGCCCGCCAGCATGATGCCGCGGTCCATGATGTCGGACGCGAGCTCGGGCGGCGTGCGGTCGAGGGTCTCCTTGACGGCGTCGATGATCTGCGACAGCGGCTCCTCGAGCGCCTGGCGGATCTCCTCGGAGGTGAGGACCACGGTCTTCGGCAGGCCCGAGACCATGTCGCGTCCGCGGATCTCGGCCTGGACCTCCTCCTCCATCGGGTACGCCGACCCGATCTCGAGCTTGACCTCCTCGGCCGTCTGCTGGCCGATGAGCAGCTTGTACTCGCGCTTGGCGTAGTTGATGATCGACTCGTCGAGCTCGTCGCCGCCGACGCGGATGGACTGCGAGACGACGATCCCCCCGAGCGAGATGACCGCGACCTCGCTCGTGCCGCCGCCGATGTCGACGACCATCGACCCGGTCGGCTCGCCGACGGGCAGGCCCGCGCCGATCGCCGCGGCCATCGGCTCCTCGATGAGGTACGCCTGCCGTGCGCCGGCGCTCAGGCACGCCTCCTCGACCGCGCGCTTCTCGACGCCGGTCACCCCCGAGGGCACGCAGACCACGACGCGCGGGTGCGCCCAGCGGTTCTGGTGCACCTTCTGGATGAAGTGGCGCAGCATCTCCTCGGTGACGTCGAAGTCGGCGATGACGCCGTCCTTCAGCGGCCGGATCGCCTGGATCGTCCCGGGCGTGCGACCGAGCATGCGCTTGGCCTCGATGCCGACGGCGTGGACCTCGCCGGTGCGCGAGTCGATGGCGACCACGCTGGGCTCCGACAGCACGATCCCGCGCCCGCGCACGTAGACGAGCGTGTTGGCCGTGCCAAGGTCGACCGCCATGTCGCGGCCGCCGAAGCCGGTGAGGTACGAGAAGAAGCCCATGGGGGATGCGAGGATCGGCCGCGCAGGTCCCTCGGGGCCCGTCCGGAGCGCGCGGTGCGCGGCGGCCGCGTGGGTGCCAGTCTAGCGGACCACCTCCCGGCCGCCGCGCGCCCTCCGGCGCCCGAAGGGCCTGCAAGCGCACCCGCATCAGGACGTGCTCAACAGCTCGGGCCAAAGGTCGAGGAGCGTCGCCACGGGCAGCCCGACGACGTTGAGGTAGTCGCCCTCGATCCGCCGCACGAGCGCGGCGCCCCGGTCCTGGACGGCGTAGCCGCCGGCCCGATCGCGCCATTCGCCGGTCGTCACGTACCAGTCGAGCAGGCCGTCGTCGAGCCGCCGGAAGCTCACGGCGGTGGCCGCGGTCGCGAGCTGCAGGTCGCCGTCCGGACGGCCGAGGGCCACGCCGCTGACGACCTCGTGGGTGCGCTCGGAGAGGCGCCGCAGCGTCGCGCGGGCGGCGGCCTCGTCCGCCGGCTTGCCCCAGAGCTCGCCGTCGAGGACCACGAGCGTGTCGACCCCGAGCACGACCTCCCCGGCTCGCGCGGCCGCCGCGACAGCCTTGGCGCGCGCGTTGGCCGCGGCGACGGCGTGCGGCTCGCCCGCCGACCGCTCGCGCACGTCGCCGGGGCGCACGACGAAGGGCACGCCGAGCTGCTCGAGGATCGCCTCGCGCTGCGGCGAGCGGCTGGCGAGGACCAGCGCCACGCGGTGGCCCTACCGGTCGCCGAAGAAGAGCGTGGCCTCGCGCTCGGCGGACTCCGGCGAGTCCGAGCCGTGGACCATGTTCTCCCCGACGGCGACGGCGAAGTCGCCGCGGATCGAGCCCGGAGCGGCCTCGAGCGGGTTGGTGGCGCCGATGACCTGGCGCGCGGCGATCACGGCCTGCTCGCCCTCGAGCACCATCGCCACGAGCGGTCCCGAGGTGATGAAGTCGACGAGCTCGGCGAAGAACGGCTTGCCCTCGTGCTCGGCGTAGTGGCGCTCGGCGAGCTCGCGCGCGACCGTCATGTGACGCAGGGCGGTGATGCGCAGGCCCTTGCGCTCGAAGCGGGCGATGATCTCGCCGGTGAGGCCGCGCGCGAACGCGTCCGGCTTGACCAGGATCAGGGTCCGGTCCATGGTGGGGCTCCTGGCGGTCGGGTTATGAGGGCGGCGACTCGAGCGACTCGAACGACGCGGTGCGCTCGGGCTCGCGCTCGCGGTCGCGCTCGCGCTCGCCCTCGCGGCGACGACGCCGGCGCGCGGTCGGCGTGGCGCCCGGGATCTCGGCCTCGCAGTACGGGCACAGGTTCCAGCTCGGGTCGAGCGGCCGCCCGCAGTTCGTGCACGGGTCCTTGAGCTTGCGCAGGCACGACGGGCAGCGCAGGAAGTCCTTCTCGACCTCCGTGCTGCAGTGCGGGCAGAGCATGTAGCCGAGCTCGTGCAGTCGCGCCTCGGCCGCCTGCATCTCGAGCTCGCGCTCGCGGATGTCCTCGAGGTACTCGGGGGGCCGGACGATCATGTAGACGAGCGTCCCGACGAAGGGGAAGAACGATGCGGCGGTCGCGCACGCGACGAGCATCTGGTCGGTGATGCGCCGGCGGGCGTCCGCGTACGTGTAGAACACGAGCGCGAGCCAGACGACGACGAGCCCCAGCAGCAGGAGCTTGACGACCGTGTCAAGCGCGTCGTTCGTGATCCCGAAGATGGCGAGGTGCGTCATGGTGGGCGCAACACGCTAGAGGAACAGTCGGCCGAACCCGTAGCCCAGCGCGAAGAACAGGAGGATGACGAGCGCGACGATGACCGCGACGAGGGCGACCATCGTCATCACGGAGGGGCCGTCCTCGTTCACAGCGACGACCTGCGGGCCGCGCCCGCCGGGTGCAGGAGGTCGGCGACGAGGTAGATCGATCCCGTGGCCAGCGCGACCCCGTCGGGCCCGGCGGCGGCCTGCGCCTGGGCGAGCGCCGCGCGCGGGTCGGCGACGACGCGGGCCGGCGGGCCGGCGAGCTGGCGGCAGAGCGACTCGAGCGTCGCCGCCGGCAGCGCGCGCGGGTTGGAGCTCTGGGTGCAGACGACCTCGGCGCAGAGCGGCAGCAGCTCGCGGAGCATCCCGGCCGCGTCCTTGTCGTCGAGCACGGAGAGCACGGCGACGAGCGCCCGGCCCTCCAGGAACGCCCGCAGCGCCTCGGCCAGCGCCGCCATCCCGCCGGGGTTGTGAGCCCCGTCCAGGACCGTGTCGGGCGCGCGGCCGACGAGCTCGAACCGTCCCGGCACGAGCGTCGAGGCGGCGGCCGCGCGCACCGCCGCCTCGTCGAGCGCGCCGAGGTAGGCCAGCGCCGCGGCGCGCGCGAGGGCGAAGTTGCGCCGCTGGTAGGGGCCGCGCGCGAGCACGGGCACGCCCGGGTCGGCCGGCGCCCGTACGAGCCGCGCCCCGCGGGCGCGGCACGTGCGCCGCGCGAGCGCGATCGCATCGGCGTGCAGGCCGGCGCCGACCACGAGCGTCCCGCCCGGCCGCACGACGTCGAGCTTCTCGGCGGCGATGTCGGCGATCGTCGGCCCGAGCCAGCGCGTGTGCTCGAGGCCGACGTTCGTGAGCACCTGCACCCGCGAGGCGATGACGTTCGTGGCGTCCCAGCGCCCGCCGAGCCCGGCCTCGACGACGGCGACCTCCACCCCGGCCGCGGCGAGCTCGTCGTAGGCGGCGGCGGTGAGGGCCTCGAACTGCGTGACGCGGTCGCCCTCGTCGAGCGTGCGGTCGACCTTCTCGGCCGCGCGGCGCGCGCGCTGCACGGCGGCGGCGAAGCGCGCCGGGCTCACGTCGGCGTCGTCGACGCGGATCCGCTCGGTGAACGAGACGAGGTGCGGGGAGAGATAGCTGCCGGTGCGCACGCCGTGGCGGCGCAGGATCGCCGCCGCCATCCGCGCGGTGGACGACTTGCCGTTCGTGCCCACGACGTGGATCGACCCGAAGCGCTCCTGGGGCGAGCCGAGCACCGTCATGAGCCGGCGCACGCGGTCCAGCCCGAAGCGCATGCCGAACAGCTCGAGCCCGAGCAGGTAGCGCTCGGCCTCGCCTGGGCTCACAGCGTCTCGAGCTCCCGCCGCAGGCGCTCGAGCTTCGAGCGCTCCGCCTCGACGAGGTGCGCGGGGGCCTTGGCCACGAAGCCGCCGTTGGCCAGCCGCGCCTCGGCGCGGGCCACCTCGCCCTCCAGGCGCGCGCGCTCGGCGGCGCGCTTGCGCGCCTCCTCCTCGGGATCGACGAGGGCGCCGGCGCGGATCTCGACCAGCCCCCCCGCGAACGGCAGCGCCGCCGTCGCCTCGCCGTCGCGCTCGAGATCCAGGCGCGCCAGGCGCGCCACGAGCGCGGCGCCGCCGTCGAGGCCCACGACCCGCGCGGGCACGACCTCGCCCGGCCGGACGCCGGCCTCGTCGCGCCACGAGCGCACGGCGCGGACGGCCTCCATCACCGCGCCGATCTCGCCGTCGGCGCGCGGGTCGCGCAGGCGCTCGTCGACGGAGCTCACGCGCTGCTGGGCGAGCAGGCCCTCGGAGCCCGGCAGGTGGCCCCAGAGCTCCTCGGTCACGAACGGGATCACCGGGTGGGCGAGCAGGAGCGTCTCGCGCAGGACGTGCAGCACGGTGGCCGAGAGGTCCTCGTCGTACGTGCGGCCCTTGAGGAACTCGAGGTACCAGTCGCAGAGCTCGCCGAAGACGAAGTCGTAGAGACCGAGCGCGGCCTTGGCGAAGTCGAACGCCTCCAGGTGCGCGGCGAAGGCGGCCTTGGCGGCCTGCAGGCGCGAGACGATCCAGCGGTCGGTGACGGTCGCCGGGCGCGGGGACGGGGCGATCGCCGGGTCGACGTTCGCCAGCGCGTAGCGCGCGGCGTTGAAGAGCTTGTTGGCCAGCCGCTGGCCCTGCTCGACCTTCTCGCGCGAGTAGCGGACGTCCTGCGTGGAGGACATCGCCAGCAGCCCGAAGCGCACGGCGTCGGCCCCGTGCGCCTCGATCTCGTCGAGCGGGTCGATCCCGGTGCCCAGCGACTTGCTCATCCGCCGTCCGTCGGGGGCCTGAATGACCGTGTGCACGTAGACGTCGGCGAAGGGCACTTCGCCCGTGAACTCGAGGCCCATCATCACCATCCGCGCGACCCACAGGAAGAGGATGTCGCGCCCCGTGGAGAGCACGTCGGTCGGGTAGAACGCGCGCAGCTCGTCGGTGTGCTCGGGCCAGCCGAGCGTCGCGAACGGCCACAGCGCGGAGGAGAACCACGTGTCGAGGACGTCGGGGTCGCGGGTCCAGCCCTCGCCCTCCGGCGGCTCCACGCCGACGTAGGTCTCCTCGTCCCCGCGATACCAGACGGGGATCTGGTGACCCCACCACAGCTGGCGCGAGATGCACCACGGCCGGATCTGCGCCAGCCACTCCAGATAGCGCCGGCGCTGGGACTCCGGATGGATGCCCACGCGGCCGTCGCGCACGACGGCCATCGCCGGTCCCGCGAGCCCGTCCATGGCCATGAACCACTGCAGGGAGATGAGCGGCTCGATGCGCTCGCCGGAGCGGTGGCTGAAGGGGACGGTGTGCGTGTAGGGCTCGCGGTGGCGGATCCGACCCTGCTCCTCGAGCGCGGCGACGACCGCGGCCTGCGCCTCGGCCACGCCCATGGCGGCGAAGTCGGGTCCCGCCGCGGGCGTCATGCGGCCGTCCTCGCCGATGACCGTGACCTCGTCGAGCCCGTGGCGGCGACCGATCTCGAAGTCGTTGGGGTCGTGCCCGGGCGTGACCTTCAGCGCGCCGGTGCCGAACTCCGGCTTGACGTGGGGGTCGGCGATGATCGGCAGGCGGCGCCCGAGCAGGGGCAGCACCGCCTCGCCGCCGACGAGGTGGCGGTAGCGCTCGTCGTCGGGGTGCACGGCCACGGCGGTGTCGGCCAGCATCGTCTCCGGGCGTACGGTGGCGACGACGAGCTCGCTCGGACCACCGGCTTCGCCGGCGGTGCCCCCCGTGGCGAGCGGGTAGGCGACGTGGAAGAGCGTGTCGGTGACCTCGCGCTCCTCGACCTCGAGGTCGGAGATCGCCGAGCGGCTGCCGGGGTCCCAGTTGACGAGGTAGTGGTCGCGGTAGATGAGCCCCTTGCGGTGGAGGCTCACGAAGACCTCGAGCACCGCCCGCACGTAGCCCTCGTCGAGCGTGAAGCGCTCCTCGGCGTAGTCGCAGGTCGCGCCGAGGCGCTTGAACTGGTCGATGATCGTGCCGCCGTACTGCGCGCGCCAGCCCCACACCCGCCCGACGAACGCCTCGCGGCCGATCGCCTCGCGGCTCGTGCCCTCGGCCTGCAGCGCGCGCTCGACCTGCTTCTGCGTGGCGATCCCCGCGTGGTCGGTGCCCAGGATCCACTTCGTGCGCTCGCCGAGCATGCGGTGCCGGCGCACGAGGCAGTCCTGGATCGAGCCGTTCAGCGCGTGGCCCATGTGCAGCGCGCCGGTGACGTTGGGCGGCGGGATCGCGATCGAGAAGTTCTCGCCCGCCCTCCCCTCCGGCTCGGGGTGATAGAGCCCGGACGCCATCCACCGCTCCACGATCCGGGGCTCGGCCTCGGCGGGGTCGAAGCGGGTGCGGTCCTGCAAGCTCGTCATGCCGCGCGGATGGTACGACGGTCAGCGCCCGCGACGGGCGCCGAGCAACCGGCGGCGTTCGGAGCGGCTAGGCCGACTCGGCGGCGCGCTGCTGCCGCGACGCGGGTTCCTCGGGCGCGGCCTCGGTGACGAGCGTCGGCGGCATCCCGCGCTCGACGGTCTCGCGCGTGACGACGCACTTCCTGACGTCGCGGCGCGAGGGCAGCTCGAACTGCACCTCGAGCAGGATCTCCTCGATGATCGACCGCAGGCCGCGCGCCCCGGTCTCGCGCTCGAGCGCCTTGTCGGCCACCGACACGAGCGAGTCGTCGCTGAAGACGAGCTCGATGCTGTCGAAGGAGAAGAACCGCTGGAACTGCTTGACGAGCGCGTTGCGCGGCTCGGTGAGGATCGTGATGAGGTCGTCGCGCGAGAGCTGGTGGACGGCGCTCATGACGGGCAGGCGGCCGATGAACTCGGGAATGAGCCCGTAGTTGAGGAGGTCCTCGGGCAGGCATTGCTCGAAGACCTCGCCGGTGTCGCGCTGCGCGCGCGACTCGATCGCCGCGCCGAAGCCGACGCCCTTGTGCCCGACCCGGCGCTCGATGACCTTGTCGAGGTTCGCGAACGCGCCGCCGCAGATGAAGAGCACGTTCGTCGTGTCGATGGTCAGGAACTCCTGGTGGGGGTGCTTGCGCCCGCCCTGCGGCGGCACGGAGGCCGTCGTCCCCTCCAGGATCTTCAGCAGCGCCTGCTGGACACCTTCGCCGCTCACGTCGCGCGTGATCGACGGGTTGTCGGCCTTGCGGGCGATCTTGTCGACCTCGTCGATGTAGATGATGCCCGTCTCGGCCTTCTTGACGTCGTAGTCGGCGGCCTGGATCAGCTTGAGGAGGATGTTCTCGACGTCCTCGCCGACGTAGCCGGCCTCCGTCAGCGCCGTCGCGTCGGCGATCGCGAAGGGGACGTTGAGGATCCGCGCCAGCGTCTGCGCGAGCAGCGTCTTGCCGCAGCCCGTCGGACCGAGGAGCAGGATGTTCGACTTCTGCAGCTCGATGTCGGCGTCGTCGGACTGCATCATCTGCACGCGCTTGTAGTGGTTGTAGACCGCCACCGAGAGCGTGCGCTTGGACTCCTCCTGGCCGACGACGTACTCGTCGAGCACGCCGTAGATCTCCCGCGGCTTGGGGAGGTTCTCGATGTCGAACGACGGCGGGGCGGTCAGCTCCTCGTCGATGATCTCGTTGCAGAGATCGATGCACTCGTCGCAGATGTAGACGCCCGGGCCGGCGATGAGCTTCTTGACCTGCCGCTGCGACTTCCCGCAGAAGCTGCACAGGAGCTGTTCGTTCGAGTCGGTCGGACGCGCCATCTCTGGATCTCTCCTCCTCGCCCGGCAGCCCTCGAAGCTAGTGCTCCGAGATCACCCGGTCAATGATGCCGTACTCCCGCGCCTCGTCGGAGGACATGAAGTAGTCGCGGTCGGTGTCGGTGCGGACCTTGTCGTAGTCCTGCCCCGTGTGCTTGGCGATGATGTGGTCCAGGCGCTGGCGGACGTCGATGATCTCCTTGGCGTGGATCTCGATGTCCGACGCCTGGCCCTGGAAGCCCGACGAGACCTGGTGGATGAGGATCTTCGCGTTGGGCAGCGCCATGCGCTTGCCCTGCGCGCCGCCCGCCAGCAGCAGCGCGCCCATCGACATCGCGATGCCGACGCAGATCGTCTGCACGTCGGGCTTGATGAACTGCATCGTGTCGTAGATCGCCAGGCCCGCGTAGACCGAGCCGCCCGGCGAATTGATGTAGACGGAGATGTCCTTGTCGGGGTCCTCGGACTCCAGGTGCAGCAGCTGGGCGACCACGAGGTTCGCGATCTGGTCGTCGACCGGCGTCCCCAAGAAGACGATCCGCTCGTTGAGCAGGCGCGAGTAGATGTCGAAGGCCCGCTCGCCTCGCGACGTCTGCTCGACCACCATGGGGACAAGGGGGCTCATGGTCCTCGCTTCAGTTTCGCTCTGGGATGACGAATCCTGCCCGCACGAAGGGATGGGCCGCGGGCGAGCCGTCGGGCTAGCCTAGCAATCGCCCGGCGAGCCCCCGGAGGGCTGCCGGCTCCCGCGCGCGCGGCCGCGCAGAGCCGTCACGAACCGGGGGTCCAGAGCTGCCGGGAGCCCTCCTCGGCGCGCTCGGAGCCCGGCGTCCACAGCTTGTCGCGGGCCTTGGCCTGCTCCACCGAGATCGCGTTCGCGTGCTCGGCGAGGAGCTCGACGGCGGCGCGCTGGGCGAGGTCCTCGCGCAGGTCGTCGAGACGCCCGGCGGTCTCGAGGCGCTCGCGCAGCGCCTCGGGCGTCGTACTCTCGCGGGCGGCGGCCGCGGCCAGCGCATCGAGCACGTCGCCGTCGGCGGGCTCGATGCCCTCCGCCGCCACCACGGCCGCGATGACGGCCTCGCGCCGCAGCGCCTGCTCGGCGTCGGGGCGCGCCTGCGCGACGACCTCCTCCTCGCCACGCCCGGCGATCTGCAGGTAGGCGTCCTTCGAGATGCCCTGGTGGGAGAGCGAGTGCGCCATGCGCTCCCACAGCTCGCGCGCGCGGGCCTCGACGAGCCCCTCGGGCACCTCGACCGTCGCCTCGCGCACGACGGCGTCGAGCACGGCCTCGCGGAACTCGGCCTCGACGCGCTGGCGGTCGGTCTCCAGCAGCTTGGCGGCGATGTCCTCGCGCAGCTCGTCGAGCGTGTCGAAGCCGGCCGCGTCGGAGGCGAAGTCGTCGTCGAGCGCGGGCAGGTCCTTGCGGCGGACCTCCTTGACGTCGACGGCGAACTGCGCGGTGCGCCCGGCGAGCTCGGCGGCGCCGTAGTCGTCGGGGAAGGTGATCGTGAGCGAGCGGTGCTCGCCGGCGGCGGCCCCGCGCAGCCCATCCTCGAAGCCCGGGACGAGCCGGCCCGAGCCGAGCTCGACAAGCTGGTCGCGGCCCTCGCCGCCGGCGAAGGGCTCGCCGTCGACGGTGCCGGCGAAGTCGATGACGACGAAGTCGCCGTCGCCCGCCGGCTCCTCGACGGCCTCGAGGCGCGCGGAGCGCTCGCGCAGGGCCTGCAGTTCGGCGTCGACGGCCTCGGGATCGGCCTCGGGCTCGCGGCGGCCGACCTCGACGTCCTTGTAGGTCCCGAGCGTCGCCGTGGGGCGCACGCCGATCTCGATCGTGAAGGTCAGCGGCTGGCCCTGGGGCGGCAGGTCGCCGAGATCGACGTCGGGCGCGCCGACCGGGTGGATGCCCGCGGCGTCGATGGCCTCGACGTACCAGCGCCCGAGGGTGCCGCGGACGGCCTCGTCGAGGACGGCGTCGCGGCCGATGCGCCGGATGACCACCGGCGCCGGCACCTTGCCCTTGCGAAAGCCGGGCATGCGCAGGTCGCGCCCGAGCTGGCGCGCGGCCTGCTCGAGGCGGCGCTGCACCTCGGCGGGCGGGACCTCGGCCTCGACGCGCACCCGCGACTCGGGCAGCTCGGTGACGGTCGTCTTGACGTCGGCGGGCATGACCGCCCGGACGATAGCGTCCGGCCATGGCCCCCCAGCGGCTCCCGCCGGCCACCCGCGCGACCGCCTGGCTGGTCACGGGACCGCTCGGCCACCTCGCGGGCGGGGTGGTCGACTGGGCCATGCTCCTGGCCCGGTATGCGTGCGGGCGGGTCAGGACCGCATGGCGTGGAGCGGCCAATGGCGGGGCACGCCCTTGAGCTGCGCGTCTCGCGCGCCTCCTTGAGCTGCGCGTCTCGCGCGCCACCATTTCACGCGCTGCGGGAGGTGGCCTGGCGCTGCAGGCGGCGCATGCCTGCCAGCCAGCGATCGGGGTCGGCCGCCCGGCGCCGGAAGAACTCGAGCACCTCCGGGTGCGGGAGGACGAGGAAGCGGCCCTCGCGTACGGCCTGCAGCGCCTCGGCGGCCACCTGCTCGGGCTCGAGGATCGCCCCGGCCTGCGTCGCGACGAGCCGGTCCTGCTCGTCGCCGCCGGCGTGCAGCATCGCGGTGTTGACCCACATCGGGCACAGGCAGCTCACCCCGACGCCCTGGTCGCCGTGGGTCACCGCCAGCCACTCCGCGAAGGCGACCGCGGCGTGCTTGGTCACCGCGTAGGGAGCCGAGCCGATCTGGGTGAGCAGCCCGGCGGCCGACGCCGTGGCCAGGAAGTGGCCACGGCCGCGCTGCAGCCACCCGGGCAGGAGCGCGCGCGCCGCGTGCACGTGGGCGAGCACGTTGACACCGAGCGCGAGCTCCCAGGTCTCCGGCGGCGCTTCGGCCCCGCCCATGGGCGCGATCCCGGCGTTCGCGCAGAAGAGGTCGACCGGGCCGAAGACCTCCTCGGCGCCGGCGACGAGGCGCTCGTTCGCGGCCGCCGAGGCGACGTCGCAGGGGACGGCGAGCGCGGCCCGGCCGAGCTCGCGGGCCACCGCCTCGGCGCGGTCACCGTCGCGGTCGGCGACGACCACCCCGCGCGCGCCGCCGTCGACGAGCGCCCGCGCGAGCGCGCGTCCGATCCCTCCCGCCGCGCCGGTGACGACGGCCACGCTGCCCTCGGCCTCCATGTCCGGCATTCTCCCCGACCGATGGACTTCGAGCTGACCGACCGCTGTCGCGACCTGCGCGAGCGCCTGGAGGCCTTCATGGCCGAGCGCGTCCTGCCCGCCGAGGAGGCGTACGCGCGTCAGCTCGCCGAGGCCGGCGGCCCGCACGCCCAGCCGGCGGTGATGGAGGAGCTCAAGGACGACGCCCGCGAGCGCGGGCTCTGGAACCTCTTCCTGCCCGACCCCGAGTGGGGCGCCGGGTTGAAGAACGCCGAGTATGCGCCGCTGGCCGAGGTCATGGGGCGAAGCCAGATCGCACCGGAGGCCTGCAACTGCAACGCGCCCGACACCGGCAACATGGAGATCCTCACCGAGTTCGGCACCCCCGAGCAGCGCGAGCGCTGGCTGCGGCCGCTGCTCGACGGCGACATCCGCTCGGCCTTCGCGATGACCGAGCCCGCGGTCGCCAGCTCGGACGCCACGAACATCGAGCTGAGGATCGACCGCGACGACGGCGAGTACGTGCTCAACGGGCGCAAGTGGTGGATCTCGAACGCGCTGCACCCCAACTGCCGGCTGCTCATCGTCATGGGCAAGACCGACCCCGACGCGGCGCGCCACCGCCAGCAGAGCCAGGTTCTCGTGCCGCTGGACACCCCCGGGGTGACGGTGCTGCGCGGGCTGCCCGTCTTCGGCTACGAGGACCACGAGGGCCACGCGGAGATCACCTTCGAGGACGTCCGCGTCCCGGTCGGCAACCTCCTGGCACGCGAGGGCGACGGCTTCGCGATCTCCCAGGCCCGGCTCGGGCCGGGGCGCATCCATCACTGCATGCGAGCGATCGGCGCGGCCGAGCGCGCGCTCGAGCTCATGTGTCGCCGCGCGACCGAGCGGGTGACCTTCGGCCGCCCGATTGCGGCGCGCGCGAACGTGCAGGACTGGATCGCCGAGTCGCGGATCGAGATCGAGACGGCCCGCCTGCTCACGATGAAGACCGCGTGGCTCATGGACACGGTCGGCAACCGCGGCGCCCAGGTCGAGATCTCGGCGATCAAGGTGGCAGCGCCGAACGTGGCGCTGAAGGTCATCGACCGTGCGATCCAGGTCCACGGCGGCGCCGGCGTGGCCGACGACTTCCCGCTCGCGTGGATGTGGGCGCACATGCGCACGCTGCGGCTCGCCGACGGGCCCGACGAGGTCCACAAGATGTCGATCGCGCGGCGCGAGCTGCGCCGCTACGACCCCGACCACGCCACCTGAGCGGCGCCGCGCGCGATCCCCACGGCAGGCTCGCCGGGCGGTCTCAGACGGCGATCTCCATCGTCGCGCCGGCCGTCGGAGCGGCCCGCGAGAACTCGAGTGCGGGATCGTCGATCGGGGCGCGCCGCATGGACCTCCGGTTGCGTGCGTAGTTCTGCTCCCTCCGCCAGGGGTCCTTTGACCCCTGCCTCGGGAACTGGTCGAGCGCCCGCAGCACGTAGCCCGAGGTGAGGTCGGAGAACGGTACGCCGGTGATCGCCGGATCTCGGTTCCGCGGCGTGCACGCCGTGTGCCCGCACCGGTCCATGTGATTGAGCAGCTTGCAAACCCGCTCGCACGTGAGGTCGGCCCCGAGCGTCCAGGATTGGTTGGTGTACCCGAAGGCAAACGCCATGTTGGGGACCCCGCTGATCTGCATTCCCCGGTAGACGAGCGCTTCGTCCAGCTCGACGTCGCTCCCGTCGACGCTGAGCCGGATTCCGCCGAACGGCACCATCTTGAGCCCGGTGGCGGTGACGATCAGGTCGGCCTCGAGCTCGGACCCGGACGCGAGCGCGAGACCGGTCTTCGTGAACGTCTCGATGCGATCGGTGACGACCGACACGCGGCCGGCGCCGATCGCATCGAAGAGATCGCCGTCGGGCACGATGCACATGCGCTGGTCCCACGGCTCGTAGCGCGGGGTGAAGTGCGTGTCGACGTCGAAGCCGGGCGGGAGCCGGCGCTCGATCAGCCTGCGGATCAGTCGCCTCATCGCCGCGGGCCGGCGGCGGCTGAAGCCATAGATCGCGAGTGCGACCAGCACGTTCTTCCAGCGCACGACCGGATACGCGAGCCTTGTTGGCAGGACGTGCCCGAGCAAGCCGGCGATCGGATCGACCGCGGGCAGCGAGATGATGTAGCTAGGCGAGCGCTGCAGCATCGTGACGTGGCCGGCGCGCTGGGCCAGCGCCGGGATCAGCGTCATGGCGGTCGCGCCGCTGCCGATGACGACCACGCGCTTGCCGGTGTAGTCGATGTCCTCGGTCCAGAACTGCGGATGCACGATCTCGCCGCCGAAGTGCTCGATGCCTTGGAAGTCGGGTGTGTGGCCCTCGTCGTAGCGGTAGTAGCCGGTGCACGTGAACAGGAAGCCGCAAGTCAAGTGAGCCGTCTCGCCGGTGTCGCTGCGCTCGACCTCCACGGTCCAGCGCGCGTCGCCCGAGGACCACTCGGCAGCCACGACGCGGTGGTGGAAGCGGATCTTCTGGTCGATGCCGTGCGCCCGCGCCGTCTGGCGGACGTAGTCCAAGATCGACGAGCCGTCCACGATCGCCTGCGCTCCTGACCACGGGCGAAACGGGTAGCAGAGCGTGAACATGTCCGAGTCCGAGCGGACGCCAGGGAAGCGGAAGAGGTCCCACGTCCCGCCGATCGCTCCACGCGCCTCGAGGATCGCGAACGTCTTGTCCGGACACTTCTCCTGCAGCCGACAGCCGGCGCCGACGCCGGAGATACCGGCGCCCACGATCAGGACGTCAACGTGTTCGCGAGACATGAACCCCCCTCCCGCCGGCGGCGGTCGCGTGGTGATCAGCCTACGCCCACGCCGTGGCCCGTGGAAGACATCCCTCGAGCACGACCGCGTTTCCGGCCCCTCGCCGGCATGGCGCGTCGTCGACAGAGGCGGACCAGGACGACGAGACCGGTCCCTGAACGAGAACGGCCGCGCCAAACCAGACGGTCGCCGCGGCGATGATCCGCCCCGATTGCCAAGCGGCGGTCTGCCCGCGCCCGAGTGGGGCTGACGCGCACTCACAGATCGCGCCTGCGGGCGGCTACCGTTCGCGACTCGAGTAGCTCGATCGGACGACCAGACCAAGGAGAAGCGATGCCAAGCCCCGACGCACAGACGGGCTACGCGCTGGTCGACGGTCTCAACATGTACTACGAGATCCACGGCTCGGGCGCGCCGTTGATCCTCCTGCACGGCGCGTACATGACGATCGACATGATGGGTGCGCTCCTGCCCGGACTGGCCAAGGCCCGGCAGGTGATCGCGGTCGAGCAGCAGGGGCACGGGCACACGGCGGACGTCGATCGCCCACTCACCTATGAGCAGATGGCGGACGACACGGCGGCGCTGGTTCGTCACTTGGAGATCGACAACGCCGACGTCGTCGGCTACAGCATGGGCGGCGGCATTGCCCTGCAGCTGGCGATCCGCCACCCGGGCTTGGTGCGAAAGCTCGTCGTCGCATCGACCTCCTTCACCAGCGACGGCATGCACGCCGTGGCGCTCGAGATGTTCCCGTCGATCACACCCGAGCTCTTCGCCGGGTCTCCGATCGAGGAGGCATATCTTCGAACCGCGCCGACCCCCGGTGACTTTCCCAAGCTGGTCGAGAAGCTGAAGCAACTCGACATGACCGCCTTCGCCTGGCCGGAGCAGGACATCAGGGCGATCGCCGCGCCGACGCTGATCGTCTTGGGGGACTCCGATGGCATCCGCCTCGAGCACGCCGTCGAACTCTTCGGGCTGCGCGGAGGAGGGGTGATGGGTGACCTCGCCGGCCTTCCGGAATCGCAACTCGCCGTGCTCCCCGGCACCGCCCACTTCGTCCCGCCCGGGTTCGGGCTCCTGGACCGCGCCGAATGGCTGCTGGCGATGATCCCACCCTTCCTCGACGCGCCGATGCCGGGGGACTCGTGACCGGCGCCCGCTGAACACCGACTGCCTCGGAATCGGTGCTGATCGGCGGCGGCGGCGTGGCGTCGCGTCAGCCGTGGTCGCTGGCTGCGGCCATGTGGAATGTGAACATCCGTTCGGCGACGATCCGTGCATACAGCGGGCCTGAGTCGATGAACTCCTCGTACCGTGGTCCGTAGCGCGGGACGTAGACGTCCAGAAGGGTCTGCCTCAGCTCGGCGCCCGCCTGGCTCTGGACGTCGACGAGCACGGCCTGACCGTGGACCGTGACCGCCAACTCCTCGCCCGGCAGGTGCGTGGCGCTGACGTGCGGACGCGCACGGATGTGGCGGAAACGGACGGAATCGGGGGACGAGCCGAAGTGGAATGACCCGCGCAGGAAGACGCCGTCGACGGGTCCGACGATGGGACGGCCGTCGGCGGTGACCGTCGCGAGGGCCAGTAGGCGCATGCCGGTGAGCCGCTCGGCGACCTGCTCGGCGGTCAGACGCCGCTCGGGCGTGATGATGGCGCGAAGATGCGGCCCGGCCGAGGCGTAGCTGCGATCGAGAACCGCTTGCAGCGCCGCGAGATCCTCGAGTGTCTCGTGCACGAGCCTGATTGTCTCAGCGCCGACCACGAGCCTGATCGCCGCCGTCGACCGACGTTGCGAGCGGACGCGCCGGGGCACGTCGGGCCGATGCGCCTGACCAGGCGGCGAACTTGCTGTGCCGGAGCGCATGTCT
>CAWDMB010000003.1:0-105768 GCA_963803375.1 uncultured Actinomycetes bacterium
AAGGCCTCGACCATCGCCGTCTGCTTGTCGAGCACCGACAGCAGCCGGTCGTTGGGCACGACGATCAGCGTGTCGACCTCCTGGGCCAGCGCGCTGGACGCCCTGCTCGGCCTGCTGGGCGCGGTCGAGCCCTCGAAGCCGAACGGCTTGGTCACGATCGCGACCGTCAGCGCACCGACTTCGCGTGCGATGCGCGCGACGATCGGCGCCGCTCCGGTGCCGGTGCCGCCGCCGGCCCCGGCGGTAATGAAGATCATGTCCGAGCCCTTCAAGAGCGCCTTCACGCGGTCGTAGTCCTCCATCGCCGCCTGACGGCCGACGTTCGCGTCCGAGCCCGAGCCGAGCCCGCGCGTCAACTCGGCGCCGATGTGCAGCGTGAGATCGGCCGTCGACTGCTGCAGCGACTGCAGGTCGGTGTTGACGGCGAGGAACTCGACGCCCTCGACCTCGGCCTCGACCATGCGGTTAACGGCATTGACGCCGGCGCCGCCGACGCCGACGACGCGGATCACCGGCTGCCCGCGGCGGATCGGCCCGGACGTGCCGGCCTGCTCGGGCTCGCGCGCGTGGCCGCCATCACCGCGGGCCGCGGGCGGCTCCATCACGTTCTCGGGGATCTCCGAGGAGAAGGCGTGGCGCAGGCGCTCCTGCGGCGCGGCGGTCGCCGGCTCGCCCAGCGCCTGCGCGGACGCGCCGAGTCCCGGGTGCGGCACGCCGCTCTCGCGCGGGTGGGTGGCGGCCGGGGTGCGGCGCGCCCGCGGGAGTTCCCGCGGCGGCCGGCGTTCAGAGGGCCGCGGGAATCGCGGCCCTCGCCGTGCTCGTCCTCGACGCCCTCGGTCTTGCGGAACAGCGCCGCGAGCGGGCCTTCGCGCATGCTCGCGCGTTTAGCGTTTGCCATGGTCGGGAACCTCCTGCGCGAGTTGCCGGTAGGACTGGGCTGCAACCCCGTCTGGCTCGTACTTGAGCACCGACATGCCCTTGACGGGCGCCTCGGCGAAGCGGACGGTCTTGCGGATGCGCGAGGCGAACACCCGGTCCCCGAAGTTTTCCTCGAGGATCTCGATCGCCTCCTTGGCGTGGATCGTCCGGGAATCCACCAACGTCGGCAGGATACCCTCGATGTCAACGCCCGGATTGAGGTTCTCGCGAATCATCGCGAGGGTGTTCTGCAGCTGGATCAGCCCGCGCATCGACAGATACTCGCACTGCACGGGGACGATCACCTTGTCGGCCGCCGTCAGCGCGTTGATCGTGAGCAGCCCGAGGCTCGGCGGTGTGTCGATGCAGATGAAGTCGTAGTCGTCGAGGATCGGCTCGAGGCCTTCTGCAGCGACCGCTCGCGGCCGATCATCGTCGACATCGCGATCTCCGCGCCGGCGAGGTCGATCGAGGCGCAGGCGACGTCGATCTCGCGCTTGCGGAGCACCTCGCGAATCGAGACCTTGTGGACGAGCACGTCGTACATCGATTTCTCGAGCGTGTCGGGATCGATTCCGCGAGCTTGAAGTCCGACAGCTTCGCCGTGGACTTGAGCTCCTTGCGCGTCCCGCGATCCCACGAGCGGACGGTCGCCTGCTTGGCCTGCTTGGCGACCTTCAGCGTCGGGTGGAACTCGAGCAGCGTCCGGCCCCACTCGAGCGTGTAGGGGCCGTCCGGGAGCAGCTCCGAGGGCCCGAAGTACAGGGTTTCCTTGCCGCCGTCGAATCTGCGGAAGACCGAGTAGCAGTGGCGCTTGGCGCGCTCGAGCAGGAAGTCCATCACCGACTTGCGGCGCATGACGACGCGCGGGTGGCGCGCCTCGCGGCCCGCAGCCTGCGCGTTCGTCTGGATCGGGAAGTCGATCCCGGGGCGCCCGCCAGCGGGCTTGCCGGCGAGCTCGCCGGCGATGTCGCTGTCGCGCTTGTCGGCCCAGCGGTAGCTGAACGTGTCCTCGCCCAACTTGCGCGCCGCGTCCTGCGCGTCGACCTTGAGGATCAGCGGGCCGCTCTGCGGGAACGTCGCGTCGAAGTTCGTGACGTGGCCGGTCATCATCCGCCGCTGGCTGGCCGGCGCCCGGTAGCCCAGAGCCAGCTCGAAGCGCCGGCCGGGCTCGAACAGGGTCGCCCACGTCAGCTGCGGGTCCTTCCTGGGCTTGGTGGGATAGCCGACGTACTTGGGCTTGCCCTTCTGCGCGTCCCAGTTGTTGATCGCGAGGCTGAACGTGTCGGCCTCCTCGACGTTGTCGACGTAGGTGACGCTCTCGACGTCGTAGATGACGTCGCGGCCGACGTCGCCCTCCTCGACGATCAGCCGCGGGGCGCCCTTCTCCCTGAGGATCGTGAGCGCGAACGCCGGCGCGTAGAAGGCCTCGGGCGGCTGCTCGCTGCCGAGGACCGGGATCGGCGTCGCGCTCACGCCGGCACCTCCAGCGGCGCGAGCTCGAGCAGCGCGCCCGGTGCCAGCGCCAGCGGGTCGACGACGCCGTTGTGCTCGGCGATCCGGCGCCATTCGCTCGGGTCGCCGTAGACGTCGGCCGCGATCGAGGCGAGCGTCTCGCCCTGGCGCACCGTGTGGACGTGCGTGTGATCGGTCGAGTGCAGGTCGAGCTGGCGGAGCTGCTCGAGCAGCGTCTTGTACTCGCGTAGCGCGACCGTGAGGATCGCCCGCAGCGGGACGCCGGTCGGGTCGAAGAACGTGAAGCGCTGGCGCACGCTCTCGACGACGCACTTGAACGAGTCGCGCTGCTGGGACTTGATGCCCTCGTCGAGGTGCGAGCCCGGGAAGTCCTTCCCGCCCCACGAGAAGCGGCAGACGGGCGGAGCGTGCAGGTCTCCGCGCATCTTCACGAGGCGGAAGAACTTGTCGGTGTACTCGGTGACCGGCTTGGGCCGGCCGTTCTCGCGCTCGTCGGTCGAGTCGAAGAAGAGGTCGAAGCCCAGCGTCTCGGCCTGGCCGCGGACGAACTGGATGACCGGCGAGTCGAGCCCGGGGATCGGGTGCTCGGCGAGCTGGACGGCCTTGTTGAGCGTGTACTCGGTCGGGTTGAAGAGGACCGAGAAGGTCTCGATCGGCTTGTCGTTCTCGTCAACGAACGTGAACTGCGCGGGCTCGGGCATGTCAGCTGCGCGCCTCCAGCTCGCCGGCGGGGTCGTCGGAGCGCAGGCTGCGGTCCGCGGCGGCGCCCTGCGCGCGCGCGAGCTCGGCCGCGACGAGCTCCACCAGCTCGGCCACCTCGACGCGCGGCGCGCGGCCGTCGCTCGCGGTCTCGAGCGGCCTCACGGTGGTGCTGATCTGGCGGATGTCGAGCTGCACCCCGAGCCTCCTCAGAATGAGACGCCGCCTGTGACGCGGGCCAGCAGCGCGCTCGGGGCGTAGTTCTCGAGGCCCTCGTGCGCGATCTCGAGCTCCTCGACTGCGACGCGGCCCTCTGCGGCGTTCATCGCCGGGCCCGACCACTTGACCGGGATCCCGCGCTTGAAGAGCCACGCCTTGACGGGGATGTGCAGCTCGTTCTGGAGCGTGACGATCCCGTTGCGGCGCCGGCCCTCGCCCTGGACGTAGGCGAAGTACCAGTTCCAGAGGTCGTCTGACAGCGTCATCCCGCGCCGCAGTCGGATGTTCGACCACGTCACGCGCTGGGGGAACTTGAGCGTCGTCATGCTCCCGCCCTCACGGTGCTCCTCGGGCTGCATGCTCGACTCCAGGCCGCCGCACTCGTTGAAGCCGCCGGTGACCGTCGCCTCGGCCGCCGCGGTGGCGATCGTCGCCACGCCGCGCGCGACCGAGCTCGTGTCCACGAGCGCGATCGTGAAGTTGAATGCTCCGAACGGGTCGAGGAACGCCCGCGCCGTGCCCGAGAGGATCTTCGGCGTCAGCATCGCGGCCTCACTCGAGGACCTCGAGCTCGTCGCGCGTGCGCCCGATGCGGAAGACCACGAACTCGGCGGGGCGGACCGCGGCGACGCCAACGTCGGCGACGAGCCGGCCCGCCGCCACCGCGTCGGGCGGGTTGTTGTCCTCGTCGCACTTGACGAAGAACGACGTCGCCGGCATCGCACCCGCGAGCGCGCCGCGCGCCCACAGCTGCTCGAGGAACGTCGCGACCGACGCGACCAGCGACTGGCGCAGCGCGAAGTCGCGAACGTCGTTGGGCTCGAAGACCGTCCACTGCAGCGCCTCCTCGACGGCCTCCTCGATCATGAGCAGCAGGCGCCGCACGTTGAGAAAGCGCCATTCCGGGTCGCTGCTGACCGTCCGCGCGCCGTAGACGCGGATGCCGCGCCCCGGCAGCGTGCGGATGCAGTTCACGCCGAGCGGGTTGAGGATCCCCTGCAGCTCGGGTCCGACCTCGCTCGTGACGCCGACCGCCCATTCGAGCGTCGCGTTGGCCGGCGCCGCGTGCACGCCGACGGCGAGGTCGGTGCGCGCCAGCACGCCCGCGACGTGGCCGCTCGGCGGGATCGCCCGGACCCGGGCCGCGGCGAGCGGATCGAACACGAGCGTCCACGGGTGATAGAGCGCGGCGTAGCTCGAGTCGAAGCGCGCGCGCCAGGCCTCGATCTCGCCGCCGTCGGCGCCGGCGGGGCCGGAGACCGGGGGGTCGAGCAGCGCGATGCGGTCGCGCTGGCGCTGGCAGTGGCCGACCAGCGCGTCCTGGACCGCCGCGACGTCGGCGCGCGCGAATGCGGGCGGCTGCTCGGCCGCGGGCGCGGCGAGCGCCGCCGGCGGGGCCTGGTCGGCGCCGGGCAGGCACGGGTCCACAGGCGCGGGCGACAGCGGGCTCATCTCGACGGGCGGCAGCGGGCGCACGAGGACGTCGGGCACGGCGACGATCGCCACGTCGTCGACGGGCTCGAGCGCGCGCAGGCCGTGAAGCTCGTGGGCGCCGGGGTCGCCGGTGAAGTGCTCGCGCCGCAGGTCGCGCAGGCCGTCGACGCCGCCGGCGAGCACGCCGGCGCCGACGGGCTTCAGCTCGCTCGTGGTCGTCAGGTGGAACGCCGCCGGGTCGTCGCGGCGCGGCGACGCCGCGGGGTGGGCGACGACGCGGACACGCTCGCCGGTGGCGATCGGCGCGCCCCGCGCGCGCAGCGCGGGGACGAGGGCGAGCCGCGGGAAGTCGTCGACGAGGCGCCTGCGCTCGAAGACGCGCAGCGCGTACTCGACGCACTCCAGCGAGATCGCGTCCTCGAGCGCGAGCGCGGCGTCCAGCGGCGCGTCCCAGTGCAGCACGCCCTCCGCGGGTTCGACGGCGACGACCACGCGCAGCGGGGCGGCGGGCGTCGCGCCGGGCTGGAACGCGCGGACCAGCGTCCCGCGCGCGAAGCCCGCCACCGACGCCACGCGCGACGACGCTCCGTCCGCGGGCTGCGGGCCGGACGTCCGCGTGGCGAGCGGGCTCGAGCGGATCAGCCTGAGCTCGAGCCCGTCGGCCCACGTCCCGGGGCTCGTAGCCTCCACCGTGAGCGCGGGGCCGACGCCGTCCTCGACGACGGCCGTCGCGGCTGCGGCCCGCTCGTCGGCGACGCGGACCACGAAGCAGGTCTGGCCGCCGTTCTCGAAGAACGCCTTGACGCTGTAGGCAAGGAACGCGTACGTCTGCAGCCCGCCGAACGCGCTGATGAACTGCTCCCACGACTCGACGCGCAGCGGCGTGTGCAGCGGACCTCGCGCGGCGAGCCCGACGAACGCGGCGACGTCGGTGCGCAGCGCGCGGACCGCCGGCGGCGCGTCGACGGCCTCGAAGTAGACGCCCGGTGTGACGTAGGTCGGCACGGCGCCGCGGTCCCGCTACTTGAGCTCCACGCGCTCGACGCAGATCTCGATCGCCTCGATGGCGACGTCGTTCGTCGTCGCGTTCATCGCCGGCCCCTCCCACTTGCAGATCCAGCCGCCGAAGAACTCCCAGCGCAACTTGTCGGCGTGCAGCTCATCCTGGAGGACGATCGCGCCCTCGCGGCGATCCGGGATGCCGTTGAGGACATTCGAGTACCACGACCACAGCTCGCGGTTGTCGGTGAACCCGCGGCGCAGCACGAGGTTCGGGAACTTGCGCAGGCCGGTCAGCTTGCGCGTGTGCAGCGGGATGTCGGTGCCCTCGCGGTACTCGACCGGGTCGACCGTGAAGCTCAGCCCACTGATCTCGCGAAAGCCGGCGACCCCCGTCTGGTCGAGCTCGAACCGGAAGTCGAAGACATGGAACGGATCGTTGCGATCGCCGGTGGCCATCGGCTCACTCCCTCCTTACGCTTCCTCGACGAGCGAGCCGCCCGACCACTGGCCGATGCGGATGATCACGAACTCCGCCGGCTTCACCGGGGCGATGCCGATCAGCATGATCAGGCGGCCGTTGTCGACGTCGTACTGGCTCATCGTCGTCTCGTCGCACTTGACGTAGAACGCCTCGTCGGGCGTGCGGCCCATGAGCGCGCCGTCGCGCCACACGGCCGTGAGGAACGCCGTCACGCTCTGCGTGACGCGAGCCCACAGCCGGAAGTCGTTGGGCTCGAAGACGACCCACTGCGTGCCGCGCTCGATCGACGCCTCGACGAAGTTGAAGAGGCGCCGGACGTTGACGTAGCGCCAGTCCGGATCGCTCGTGGTCGTCCGCGCCCCCCACACCCGCAGGCCCCGCCCGCGGTCACGGAAGTTGCGGCTCGCGTTGATGTTGCGCGGGTTGATGAGGTCCTGCTGCTCCTTGACGAGGTTGATCTGCAGGTCGTTGATTCCGCGGATGACCTCGTTGGCCGGCGCCTTGTGGACGCCGCGCTCGGCGTCGGTGCGGGCGTAGATCCCGATCACGTGGCCGCTCGGCGGGATCTTCACCGGCTGCGGGACGTTCGGGTTCGGCGCGAACGGGTCGTCAATGACGAACCACGGGTAGTAGAGCGCGCCGTACTTGGAGTCGTAGAGGCTGCGCTGCGCCTGCACCTGCTCCAGGCGCAGGCCGAACGGGTCCGAGCCGCGCTGGGAGTCCAGCACCGCGATCCGGTAGCGCATCAGCTCACAGTGCGCGAGCAGCGCCTGCTGCACCGATTGCGCGGTACGCCCGGGGATCGCGACGATGCTCACGTCGTCGACGTTCTTGAGCGCCTGCAGGCCCGTGCGATCCCGCGGATCGACGGCGTCGGCGCCGATGAACGTCGCGTCGGCGAGCGCGGGCAACTGGTCGTCGCCGCCCTCGAGCCGCAGGCCGAACGGCTGTTGCACGCCGTCGGGGGTCAGGTCGGTCAGCAGGTCCGGCGCCGTGCGCTCGCTGGCCAGCGCGTCCGCCTCCGCGAACAGGTCGTCGACGCGGACGAGCTGGGACTCGCCCTCGCCCCGCTCGTCGAGCGCCGGGGGCGTCGCCCCGGGCGGGATCCGGCCCACCACGCGCTCGACGTAGCGGCTGTGGCGCGGGTCGAGCGACAGGTTGCGCAGGGTCTCGGCGAGCGCCGGGTCGACGGCCTCGACGCGCGTCCTGGGGTTCGTGCGCAGGCCGGCGACCGTCAGCTTGAACTCTCCTGTCCGCACGCGCGTGTTGGCGGCCACCGACTGCTCGAGCCCGGCCGCGCCGAACGTGACGACGCGGCCGGCGACCGCCTCCACCTTCTGGCGGAAGAGGATCGTGTCGGCGCCCGCGGCGCGGACGTAGAACTCGAGCACCGCGCCCGGCTCGAGGCCGACGCCGGTCGCGAGCGTCAGCGTGGCGTCGCCCGCGTTGCCCCCCGGCGTTGTCGTGTCGAGCGTCGGCGCATCTTCGGCCTCGGCGGTGATCCGCAGGGCGTTGCCCCAGGCGCCGCGGTCGATCGCCCGGACCGTCAGGAACGGGCGGCGCTCGCCCAGCGCGATCCCGGCGCGATGCGGCGAGCGCACCGTCCCCTGCAGGTTCGTGAGGTCGGCGGCCGTGGCGACGAAGTCGAGGTACTCGGTCCGCGCGCCGCCCAGCGGCCCGAGCCGCAGCGTGCCCGCGCCCGTGTAGGCGCCGCCCTCCACGAGCGCGAGCGCGGTCTCCCCGGCTCCGGCGGTGCGGGCGAGCGCCGTTGGGTCGGTGTCGGCGTCGGTGTCCTTGCGCGGCGCGACGGGGTCGCCGACCGTGTAGGCGGCGCGCAGCGGCCGCGCGAGCGTGACCGGGCCGGGGCTCGCCTCGGCGTCGACGTCGGCGATCCGGACGTACTCGACGCCGTCTGCGCCCTCGAGTCGCAGCCACGTGTCGGTGTCGAGGCTGTCGCGGGTGTCGACCTCGATCTCCGTGGCCTCGACGTCCGCGTCGGCGGTGAGGGCGCGGTCGGCGACGGCGGTGTCGAGCGTCGGCTGCACCACGAGCGCGCCGGCGGTCTGGCGCAGCCCCAGCCCGGGCGGGGAGATCGCGGTCACGCCGAGCTGGCCGACGGTGACGTAGAACCGGTGCGGCGCCGCGCCGAAGCCGATCGCGTCCGCGCCCGCCAGCGCGGTCTCGTCCTCGACGACGATGATCCGCGCGCCCTCGTCGGCGTCGTGCGCGAGCGGCGTCGCCACGTCGGGTGTCGGGTCGACGAGGACGACGTCGTCGGCGGCCGGGTGGTCGAACCCGAGCCGCGCCCCCACGGCGACAGGGTCGGCCGCGGTCGCCGGCAGCGGGTCGACGACGACCGCGAAGTCCGTCGTGTCGCCCGCGCCGATCCGCACCACACTGCCCACCGCGAGGTTGGCGATGTCGTCGACGACGAGCTCGGTCGCGCCCGCCGCCACATCGTTCGTCGGGTTCGTGGCGAGGTCGCCGGGCGCCGGCGTCGCCGCGAACGTGACCGGGACGACCGCGGTCTGCGCGGCCTGCGCCGCGGGCAGCGCGGCGCGCAGCGCGAGCGCGTCCGCGTCCGATACCTGCACGTACTCGGTGCGGTCGTCGTCGGCGATCAGCACCCAGTCGTCGGCGGCGAGCCCGGCCGCGTCGTCCACCACCAGGTAGCCGTCGCCCTCGGCCGCGCTCGCGGCGAGCGCCCCGGCGAATCCGCCCGGCGACTCGCCGAAGAGCCGCAGCGAGGCGTGCGTGGCCGCATCGGGGAGGACGCGCACGACGAACAGCCGCTTGCCACCGTTGGTGAAGAAGCCGTCGACCGCGTGCGGGAAGAGCCAGTTGGCGCCGGTGAACGCGCGCCGGTCCAGGAAACCGCCGAACTGGCGCGCGAAGTCCGCGAAGCCCGAGACGAACGTCGGATCGTTCACCGGACCGCGCTCGGTCACGCCGACCATCCCGCTTGTGCTCGTGCTGACCCCCTCGATCGGCTTGGAGCCGGTGTCGGCCTCCTCGACGTACACGCCCGGCGCGAGGTACTCAGGCATGGCGGATCCCTTTCTTTGCGCTACGGGTCACGGCGCGAGCTGGAGGTTCACGAGGTTGGGGGACCGGCCGGCATCTAGCGTCCACGGGACCACCGGGCCCGCGGCACCGCCAGGCGTCGGCCGCGCCCGCAGCGTGATCGTGGCCACGCCGCCGACGCCGTCGAGCGCGTAGAAGCCCTGCGGATCGGCGACCGCGCCGACCGAGTGCAGCTCGATCGGACCGGCGGCGGCGTCGCCGACCTGCACGGCGGTCGCCGCCGTGGCCACCGAGCCGTTCAACAGGAGCAGTCCGTCGCCGGCGCGCGCGCCGCGCGTGAGCTGACGCATCGGCGGCGTCGGCGTGGGCGTGGTGAACGCGAACTCCGCGACCGGGGTCCCCGCCGGGTAGCTGCGGGTGAGCCGCTGGGTGAGCGTGATCTCGCGCGGCGCGGGGCCCGTCATCGCGACGGGCACGAACTCGAGGCGGCGCTGAGGCTCGAGCCCGAGGACCGGCGTGCCCGTCACCGGGGCGCCGCTGAGGGCGAGGATGTCGGCGCCGCCGGCCGCGTCGCGCGTGAGCGTGCGCTGCGCGCCGACCGGGGCGGCGGCGCGTGCCTGCACCGGCGCGCCGAGAGCGTGGTCGGCGTGCAGCGGCGTGCGCAGCGAGAGCCTGCCTTGCGCGCCATCGTCCGCGACGCGGACGATGGCTCCCGGCGCGGGCGAGCGATCGGTCGAGCTCTGCACGACTCGGCCCTGCACGCGGATCGGCAGCGGGCGCAGCGCGACCGGGGCGAGCACGATCGGGATCGCGCTCGCCGCGGGCGCGCTCACGGTCACTGTCTGCGCGACGTAGCCCGCCGCGCGGATCCTGAGCGCGAACGAGTGCGGAGTCGTCGCGTGCCCGGGCAGGACCCGCTCGAGCTCGCCGGCCAGGCAGAACGCGCCGCTCTCGAGCGCCTTTGCGAACACGCCCTCGCGGTCCGTCCGCAGCTCCAGCGCGGTGCGCGGCGCCGTGCCAGTGACGTCGTCGGTGGCCGTTCCGGTCACGAGCACGCCGAAGACCGACGTAACGTCCTCGACGACCGTGTACGTCCGCCCAGACGCCTCGACCTCGACCCGCACGCCCATCTCAGCGCACCTCGAGGACCTGGTCGTGCCGGGCGCGCCGCGTGCGCACCGGCGAGGTCCGCAGGGGCTCGTGGCCGGAGTCGATCCTGACGACCTGCACGCGGTAGGAGGCCGACAGCTGGTAGGACTCCTCGAGCGCCGACCACACGCGCGTCAGCTCTTCGAGCGACAGCGTCTCGAGCGTGAGCCGCAACTCCGTCGGCTCGCCGGCAAGGTCGTCGCGGAGGTCGCTTCCGCGCAGCACGCCGTGGTCGCTGAACACCTGCAGGACCCGGCCGAGCAGCGCCTGCTCGTTCTCCGGCGTGCGCGTGATCGGCGCCACGAGGTAGAAGAGGTCGACCGGCAGCGGCTGGCGCGGGAGCTGGTCGTCGACGGGGACCGGGGGCTCGTTGAGGAGGTCGCCGTTGCGGGTCACGCGGTACAGCCACAGCGAGATCCCGTTCGGCCCGGTGTTCGGCGCGGCGGCGTCGCGCATCTCGCGCGGTGAGCTGAGGTCGATCGGGACGTTGCGCAGCTGCGGGTCGGGGCTGTTGGTGATGTGGGCCTGCAGGAGCGCCTGGAGCGTCCGGCTGACCGCGCGGATCGCCGTGAACTCGCTCATGCCGGGCGCTCTCCCGCGGCGGACCAGTCACCGGCGATCGTGGAAGCGAGCCGTCGCGGCGAAAGCTCGCCGAGCGCGATCTCGTGGGCGCGCAGCTCGTAGAGCGTCGTCTGGCTGCCGCCGGAGTCGACGGCGAGCACGCGGACCTGCGGGCCCTCCTCGAGCACGCGCCGGCGGACGGCGCGCGAATCGAAGACGTCGGCGCCCATGACCACGTAGTCCGCGCGCGTGCGGTCGATGGCGACGTCGATGCCGACGTGCTCGGTGAACTCGCCGACGAGCTCGAACCGCGGATCATCCGCGAGCGCCTCGCGAATGATCTGTCGGAGCATGTGCGGCATGTCGATCAGCAGCACGCGGATGGACAACGCGCCGATCGTGCTCGCCCGGCGAGCCGTTGGGAATGGTCCTTTCGGACCAAACTCCGCGGCGTCCCGGACCGGGCCGTGGAGGTGCCGCGGCCCCGGCCGCGGCGTCCCGGAGTACTAAATCCCCGCGGAGCTGCCGGCCCTCGCGCGGCGCGCGAGCCGCTGCTCGCGCGCCCGCGCCGCGGCTTCCGTGCGCCGGGTGACGTCGAGCCGCGCGAAGATCTCGTGCAGGTGGTTCTTCACCGTCGGCAGCTCGATGCAGAGGCGCGCGGCGATCTCCTTGTTCGTCAGCCCCTCGTCGATGAGCGCCATGATCTCGAGCTGGCGAGTCGTCAGCTGCGCGCGCGGGGGTCCCGCCGGCTCGGCGGCGAGCGCCGTGATGCGGCGCAGCAGGCTCGCCGCCATGCGCGGAGAGCAGAGCATCTCCCCGCGCGAGACGCTGTCCACGGCCGCTACGAGGTCCTCGATCGAGCCCTCACGCGACACGTAGCCCGAGATGCCGGCCTCGGCGAGGGCGATCAGCCGCGGCTCGACCTCCGGCATGGCCAGCGCGATGATCTTCGCGCCGGGCACGGCCGCCGCGACCGCGCGCACCGCCTCGACGCTGTCCGGCGCATCGCCGTCAAGGAGCACCACGTCCGCGCCGGCGGCCGCGATGTCCGCGAGCGCCCCGATCGGGTCGGCCGCCTTCCCGGCCACCTCGAACCACCGGCCCAGCGCGTCGCTCAGCCCGTCGCGGTAGAGGCGCGTGCCCGAGACGAGGTAGACCCGGATCGGCCCGCGGCGCGCGGCGCAGCGAGGCGCGCCGCCGCCGTGGCTCGAACCCCTGCGTGGACCAGGCCCCATCGGTCCCCTAACGGCTTGCCTGCATCCGGTCTCGTCGCGACCGACGCTCTTGGCCGGCGTCGCCCGAGACAAGCGCGCCGGCGATTTTGGTCAGGTTTCGCACCGCGGGGTGTGCAAACGCTCTTCATCGGCGACAGCTGCGCGCCGCTCGGGCGCATCCTCCGTAGAGCGCGCGTCTCGGTTGCCGACGGCCCCGTCGTGCTCGTCGTGCTCGTTAAGTGCGCCGCCGAGCTGCAGCACCCCGATCTTCCCTTCCGGGAGATCGCTCTTGGCGGCGACGTCCTGCATGGTCGAGAGCAGGTCGTCGCTCAGCTCGGCGAGGTACTCGGTCTTCCAGTAGTGCGGGATGCCGTTGGGTTCGGCATGTCGAGTAGGACTGCGGCTCGACGTAGGGCCGTTCGCGCAGCAGGTCCACGACGGGATCGCCGAGCGCCCGGATCGGCGCGATGGCTTCACCGACGCCGGCGAGTCGCCGCCGTGGCAGACGGCCATGGCGCAGATCTTCTGGCCGCCGGCGCTGGCGGCGAGCGGGCGGAACTCGGCGCGCACGGCGGCGCCTGATTCTGGTCGCCCGCGGGGTGGGCCCGTCGGTGATACAGACATTGGTCCGACCGGCAGTTGGCCCGTGCATCGCACACGCCAGCCGTGACGGTCGTCGGACGTGTGGCGCATGACCGCGATATAACGCGGATAGTGGATATCAGCAGGGTGGTGCCAAACATCAAGTCGGAGCGGCCCGCCGAGACCCGCGACTTCTTCGTGCACCTGCTGGGCTTCGAGGTGGCGATGGACATGGAGTGGGTCGTGACCGTCGCCTCACCGACCAACCCCTCCGCCCAGGTGACCATCGTCGGCAATGACGACATGGCTGGCCCCGGCATCTCGGTAGAGGTGGCTGACGTGGACGCTGTGCACGCCAGGGCCGTCGAGCAGGGCTCCGAGATCATCTACCCCCTCCGCGACGAGGAGTGGGGGGTCCGGCGCTTCATGCTCCGCGAGCCGAGCGGCACGGTTGTCAACGTCTTATCGCATCGCTCGGGGTGAGCGCACCGCTGGCCTCGCTCCGCGACCGAAGCGGACATCGGCGCTCGGTAGCGGAGACGGCTGGGTCGGACGAAATGCGGGAGTAGCGACGTTTCCGACAATGACCGAGCGCCCCCCACACCACACAGGCGGCCTTGACGGGCGCCGTACGGCGAGGTTTGGGGATGATGAATCGGGCATGGAGCCGACTCAGCCGCGACCAAGCGCCTTCCAGAAGCTCGCCCAAGTCGCGCTCTGTAGAGCGAGATGGAGCTAGGGGGACTCGAACCCCCGACCTCCTGGGTGCGATCCAGGCGCTCTCCCAACTGAGCTATAGCCCCGAGGAGGCCGAAGTGTAGCCAGCGCGCTCAGTGCGGCCGGGGTGAGCGCCGATACAGTCCGCACAGGATCGGCCCCATGAGCTTTCGCAACCGCCTCACGCTCTTCTTCGTGCTCATCGTCATCGTGCCGATGATCGCGGTGGGCTTCGTGCTCTTCCACCTCATCGCCACGAACGAGAGCGGCAAGGCCGACGCGAAGCTCGCCGCGCGCCAGGAGACCGCGATCGCGCTCGCCGGGGCCGTGCGCGAGGACGCGAACGTGGCCGCGCTGGCGATCGGGCGCGACGTGGGGCTCGCTCAGGCCCTGCGCGCCGCCGACCGCCCGGCCCTCGAGGCGCGGATGCGCGCGCTGCTCGGCACGCGGAATGCCAGGCGGATCGTCGTTTCGCGCGACGGCCGCCCGCTCGCCGACGTCGGCAGCTCGACCGCGACCTTCCCGGCCTCGCGGGCGCTCGTCGATCGCTCGCGCGGCGAGCTCGGCATGCTCCAGGTCTCCGTCGAGGAGCCCGGCGAGTACGCGGCGCTCGTGCGCAAGGCGACGGGCCAGCAGGTCGTCGTCCAGCGCGCGGGCGGCCCGGTGCTCGCCTCGACGGTGCGCGGAGTCGACGCGGACGGCTTGCCCTCCGGCCACGGCCGGGTCGAGGTCGCCGGGCGCGAGTTCAGCGCGGCGTCGTTCGAGCCGCCCGGGTTCCTCGGTGACCGCCTCAAGGTCTCCGTGCTGTCCCCGGCAGCCCAGGAGGCCGACGCGGTCAGGCGCAACCGGGTCATCGCGGGCGCGCTCCTGGGCGGCTTCTTCATCCTCGCCTTCACGTTCGCGCTGATCGTCTCGCGCTCGCTGCAGCGCCAGGTCGGGTCGCTGCTCCAGGCCGCGCGCCGGCTGGGCTCGGGCGACTTCTCGGCAAAGGTCCCGACGACCGGCCACGACGAGCTGGCGATGCTCGGCGAGGAGTTCAACAAGATGTCCTCGCAGCTGCAGCAGCGCCTCGACGAGCTCGCCCAGGAGCGCGTGCGCCTGCAGCACGCGATGCGCCGCATCGGCGACACGTTCGCGTCCAACCTCGACCGCGAAGGGCTGCTCGAGATCGTCGTGCGCACCGCGGTCGAGGGCGTGGGCGCCGACGCCGGGCGGGCGAGCGTGCGTCCCGGGCCGCATCAGCCGCTCGAGCACGCCGCGGTCACGGGCGAGCTCGATGCCGAGTCGGCAACGCCGGCGGTCGCGGCCGAGCTCGCCGAGGCGGTCGGCGCGGCCGAGGCCCAGGTGCTCGAGACCGGACAGGCGAGCGAGGCGACGCTCGACGGCGTCAGCGCGCTGTCGCATCCGCTGCGCCCCGACGAGGCCCACGTCGTGATCTCGGGCGTCGTGTCGGTCGCGCGGCGGGGGCGGCCGTTCGGCGACACCGAGCGCGACCTCTTCCACTACCTCGCCACCCAGGCCGCGGTCTCGATCGAGAACGTCGGCCTGCACGAGGCCGTCGAGCGCCAGGCGGTCACCGATGACCTGACCGGGCTCTCGAACCGCCGCCGCTTCGAGGAGGTGATGGCCTCCGAGGTTGGACGCGCCAAGCGCTTCGGGCAGCCGCTGGCGCTCGTGCTCCTCGACCTCGACGACTTCAAGGCCGTCAACGACACGTTCGGCCACCAGCAGGGCGACGTCGTCCTGCGCGAGGTGGCGCGCGTGCTGCGCGAGACCTCGCGCGAGATCGACGAGCCCGCCCGCTACGGCGGCGAGGAGCTCGCGGTCATCCTCCCCGGCACGGACCTCGCCGGCGCCTTCAACCTCGCCGAGCGCGTGCGCGCGGGGGTCGAGGCCCTCGAGCTGCCGCTCCTCGACGGACAGGGGACGCTCAAGCTGACCGCCTCGTTCGGCGTGGCGACGCTCCCGGCCTCGGCCGCGAACCTCGGCGAGCTCGTCGCCGCCGCGGACGAGGCGCTCTACCGGGCCAAGCGCGCCGGCAAGAACCGCACGATACGCGCGGAGCCCTCGACGCGGCTGTAGCGCGGCCGTCCTGCCAGTACGCTCTGCTGGTCATGGGATTGCTCGACGACGCCATCCGCGACCACATCGATCTCAAGCGCCGGCACGGCGCCGACCCGGGCGAGGTCGCGCGGATCGAGTCCGAGGCGCTGGGGCCGGCGCGGCGCGAGCCGGTGGCCGCGCCGCCCTACGACGCCGGCGCCGAGCCGGCGCCCGAGGCGCCGAGCGAGCGCTCGGGTGCCGTGGCCGCCGAGGCCGCGCCTGCGCCGCCCGAGCCCGCCACGCAGGAGCCGCACGCGGCGCCCCAGGACGAGCCGATCGTCGACGTCGACCAGCCGACGCGGGCCTTCGACGTCGAGGAGGAGCGGCCGGAGGACGGAGCCGACGCCACCGCGGAAGGCGAGGAGGAGCGCCGCGAGGACGTGCTCGAGGACACGCCCGAGTTCCTCCAGGAGACGCCCGAGCACGACCGGCTCTGGTTCGAGCAGAAGCCGCCGAAGGACTTCGACTTCTAGCCTCCGTGATGCGCCGGCCGACGTGGCTCGACGCCTTCGCGTCGCGCCGGCTCGCCGGCAACGGCCCGGCGGTCGTCCACGCCGCCGACGACCTCGACGACGCGACGATGCCAAAGGTCGCGCGCGAGACGTCGTCTCGACGGGCGTCCCTCAGGTCAGCGTCCTCGCGTGGTCATCCCGGCCGACGGCACGCGGCGCCTCTAAAGGCATAGGCTTGCACGCTTCCCTACCCGAAGGAGGAGACGGTGGCGGTCACAAAGATCATCTCGCTCGTGGGCAGCTCCCCGACGAGCTCCGACGACGCCGTGCAGCAGGCGCTCAACGAGGCGCGGCAGACGCTGCGCAATATCAAGGCGGTCGACGTCGTCTCGACGGGGTTGCGCGGTGATGACCTCACCGAGTGGCGCGCGCACGTGCGCGTGTCGTTCCTGATCGAGCGCGTCACGGAGTAGCTGGCCGTTCGACCACGCCGGCGAGCCCCCAACGGACGGGGCTCGCCGACGGCCAGCCGCAGGTCACGGGAGGCAGGTGGTAACCCCGTCGCACCACCACCGATGCTCCGTAGCGGCGTCCCACGGACGTAGAATCGCTCCGGACGGCGCTCCGGGGGGCGTGGTGCTAACGGGAACACGCTGGCTTTGCAAGCCAGAGTTAGGGGTTCGATTCCCCTCGCCTCCATCGCGCACGGCCGGCGTCAGGCCGCCGCGACGCGCGGCTCGCCGGCGACCCGGTCGGTCGCGTCGCCGTGCCGCCCAGCAGCCGCCGCGAGAGCTGGGCGCGACGGAGGCAACCTGCTGAGCGCCGTGCGCCTGACCTGGTCGGCGGGTGCGGCCCAAACCGGACGTGGCGAGGACGCACGTACGCTCGATAACCTGGGACCGATGGGGCGGCACGAGGCGCGCACCGGGGCCGAGGAGGCCATCGGGCGTCGGATCGCGCGGGGCGAGCTCGAGGCCGGCACGGACCTCGACGAGTCCGCGCTCGCCGGTGACCTCGGCGTCGACGCGGCGATCGTCCGCGAGGCGCTGTGCGGCCTGGAGCGCGACGGCTACGTCCGTGCCGAGGGCGACGGCCACTTCGCGGTCAGCGAGCTAGACGAGGCCGAGCTGCGCGAGGCCTATCCGATCGTGCTCTTGCTCGAGGGCCTCGCGGTCCGCACGTCCCCGGCGTTCACGCCCGAGGCGCTCGTTCGGCTGCGCGAGCTCAACGCCGAGATGGCCCGCGCCGCGGGCGACCCCATGGCCAGCGCCTGGCGCGATCACGACTTCCATGCGGAGCTCACGCGCCATTGCGACAACGAGCAGCTGCTGGCGACCCTGCGCCCGCTGAAGCGCATGCTCCTGCGCTACGAGTTCGGCTACATGGGCGCGGGCGAGCGCGTCGAGCGCTCCGTCGCCCAGCACGAGGACCTGATCGCCGCGCTCGAGCGCAACGACCGCGAGGCCGCCGCCGCGATCGTCGAGCAGAACTTCCGCGACTCGATGCCCGCGATGCTCGAGCGGTTCTATGGTTGAACGGCGAAGCCCCGATCGAGCAGCCGGCGCGCCTGGCGGCCGGTGTCAGGGGAGCCGAGGAGCACAACGCCCAGGCGCCGCCCACGGCGGCGCACAGCGGCGACGAGGCAGTGCCCCGCGGCGACCGTGTACCCGGTCTTGACGCCGATCGCCCCGGGATAGCCCGCACGCAGCAGCGGGTTGTTGTTGTAGAGCTCGAGCTGGCCGCCCTTGATCGGGAACGGCAGGTTCGCGCGCCGGCGGCGGACGATTCGCGCCAGCCGCGGCTCGTCGAGCACGGCGCGCGCCAGCGCCGCGAGGTCGGCGGCGCACGAGTGGTTGCCCGCGTCGAGGAGCCCGCTCGGGGTGGAGAAGCGCGTACAGCGCAGGCCGAGGTCGCGCGCGCGCTGGTTCATGCGTGTCACGAAGCGCGTGACGGTCCCGCTCACGCCCTGGGCGAGCGCGGTCGCCGCGTCGTTGCCCGAGGGCAGCAGCAGCCCGAAGAGGAGCGGCTCGAGCGGGACGCGCTTGCCCCTCGGCAGGAGCCCGACCTTCGAGCCCGGCGTGTCGACCGCCTCGCGCGTGATGACGACGCGGCTTCCGGGCGGCACCGCGGCGACGACGAGCAGTGCGGTCATCATCTTCGTCAGGCTGGCAATCGGCGCCACCCGCTGCGGGTGGCGCCGCCACAGCACGCGGCCCGTGTCGAGGTCGAAGAGCAGCCCGCCGCGCGGCGGGTCGCGGAAGCGCACGCGCACGGGGTCGGCGGTCGCGGTCAGTCGCAGGCGCAGCGGCACTGCCCCCGGGTCGCGCGGCGCGGCGAGCGGGCCGTTGGCCACCTGCAGCGGCACCGCTGCCGCCCGCGTCGGGCGGGCGGTCGCCGGCCGCTCGTCCGAGGAGCCGCAGCCCGCCAGCGCCGCTGCGGCGGCGGCGAGCGCTCCGGCCAGGACCCTCCACGTCATCGTTCGGGAGGATGCCCGAGCGCGCCGACGATGCCGAATCCGAGGAGCGCGAGGACGACCGCGCTGAGGACGGTGAGGACGTCGGGGCCGCCGGTCACGGCGGCGTGGACCGTGAGCGCGAGCAGCGCGGCGACGAAGACGAGCGCGGTCGCCAGGACCGCCGTGCGCACTAGAACCCGGGCCGCTGGTAGGCCGCGCTGCGCCGGCGCGCGAACAGCCGCACGGCGAGCAGGCCGAAGGCGAAGCCCCCGATGTGCGCGAAGTAGGCGACGCCACCGCCGTCCCCCGTCGGGTTCGTCAGGCCGATCGCCGCGAAGATCGCCTGCTGGGCGACCCAGATGAAGAGAAAGACGATCGCCGGCAGCTCGATGAACGTGAAGAAGACGATCAGGAAGATCAGGGTCAGGACGCGGGCGCGCGGATACGTGACGAGGTAGCCCCCGAGGACGCCGGCGATCGCTCCGGAGGCGCCGAGCGTGGGCACGACCGCGTCGGGGTTGATCGCGGTCTGCAGCGCGAGCGCCGCGACGCCGCCGAGGAGGTAGAAGACGACGAAGCGCACCGGCCCCATCGCGTCCTCGACGTTGTTGCCGAAGATCCACAGGAAGAGCATGTTGCCGCCGAGGTGCAGGAGCCCGGCGTGCGTGAACATCGAGGTCAGCAGCGTCAGCGCGGTCGGGATGTCGCTGCGGATCGCGGTGCCGCACGCCACCTGGGAGCCCTGCTCGACGACGTCGCAGTGCTGGCCCGGGTGCGTGAGCTCGTAGGGGATCGCCCCGTAGCGGAAGAGATCGGCCTGGTCGAGCGAGTTGCCGTTGAGGTCGATCCCCGTCTTCGGCTGGAAGAAGAGGTAGACGACGACGTTGATGACGATGAACGCGATCGTCACGACCGGCGTGCGGTCGGTCGGGAGGTTGTCGCGCAGCGGGAACACGGACGGGCGCCAGGCTACTCAGCGAACGGCGAGGTCCGAGGCAACGCGGGCCAATCGGCCGCCGGTTAGGACGATCCCGGCGACGAGGAGGATGGCAGCGCGTCGGACGCCGGGGAGGCTACCCGGCGGGCCCACCGCCTGACCGCGACTCGCGGCGGCGCCAGGACGACGAGCGCGTAGGCCGCGCCGGCCATCGCCCAGCCCGCCACGATGTCGGCGACGAAGTGCTCGCCGCCGTACACGAGCGCGAAGGCCATGGCCAGCGTGTAGAGCCCGAGCCCGATGCGCACGCGCAGACCCGCGCCCCAGAAGAAGAGCATGATCATGAGCGGGTACGCGGCGTGCAGCGAGGGCATCGCGGCGACGGTGTTGACGAGCCGCCCGTCCTCGTAGGCGGACTGCATCGTGCCCACGCCGATCCGCTCCCAGATCGCCGGGACGATCCGGTCGACGGGCTGCAGCTCGGTCGCCAGCCACGGCGGCTGGGCCGGAAAGCGCCAGTACGTGAGGAAGGCGGCGACCGTGAGCACCACGGTGAGCACCGCGTAGCGGCGGAACCGCGGTCGCGAGACGCGCCAGAGGACCGCGGCGACGACCCATACGACGAAGAAGTGCGTCATGTACACGCCCCAGACGGCGACGTCGTACCAATGCGGGTGCGCGGCGTCCCAGAGCTGGCGCTGCAGCCAGACCGTCGGCACCTCGCCGCCGGCGAGCGCCTTGTCGATCGCGATCTGGGGGGCGACGTGCGCGCGCTCCGGCGCGACCGTGACGGCGCCGCGCAGGAAGTCGTAGAGGACCAGGAGGCCGAAGAACGGCAGCCACTCGAGCAGCATCGTCCCCCAACTGCGCCACGCGGCGACGCTGAACGCGGCCATGCCGAGCCCGAGCCACAGGAAGAGCTGGTCGCGCGCCAGCGGGAGCCCCCAGCTGGCGACGACGATCGCGAGCGAGAGGAGGTAGAGACCCGGCGCGCCGACGATCAGCGCGCGGCGCCCCACGCGCGGCCTAGGCGGAACCGGCGGCCGCCGTGGCAAGCGGACCGACGCCCGGACGCTCCTGCTTGACATGCTCGTCGGCGTGGTAGCTCGACCGCACGAGCGGCCCGGCCGCGATGTGGTCGAAGCCGAGCTCGTAGGCGGCGCGCTCGAGCGCCGTGAACTCGTCGGGATGCCAGTAGCGCACGACCGGCAGGTGGCGCTCGGTGGGGCGCAGGTACTGCCCGACGGTGAGGACCTGGACGTCGTGCTCGCGCAGGATCCCGAAGGCCTCGACGATCTCGTCGTGCGACTCGCCGAGTCCGACCATCAGGCCGGACTTCGTGACGACCTCGTCGCCGCCCATCGCCTTCGCGTTGCGCAGGACGCGGGCCGAGCGCAGGAACGCCGAGCCTCGCCGGGCCACGGGGTACAGGCGCGGCACCACCTCGACGTTGTGGTTGAAGACGTCGGGGCGCTCGGCGATGACCTTCGCCAGCGGCATCTCCTGGCCGCGGAAGTCGGGCGTGAGGACCTCGACCTTGCACTCCGGGGCCTGGCGGCGGATCTGGCGGATCACGCCGACGAAGGCGCTCGCCCCGAGGTCGGGCAGGTCGTCGCGGTCGACGCTCGTGACGACCGCGTGGCGCAGGCCCATGCGGGCGACGCTGCGCGCCACGCGCGCGGGCTCGAGCGGGTCGTTCCACGTCGGCTTGCCGGTCTTGACGTTGCAGAAGCCGCAGCGCCGGGTGCACGTGTCGCCGAGGATCATGAACGTGGCGGTGCCGCGTTCCCAGCACTCGCCGATGTTCGGGCAGGCGGCCTCCTGGCAGACCGTGTGGAGGTTGTCGGCCTTGATCTCCTCGTTGAGCTCGCGATAGCGCCGGCCGCCCGGGGCGGGGACCTTGAACCAGGGCGGCTTGCGCTCGCGCACGGGGCGCACCTCGCCGCCGAGGACCTCCAGGACGTCCATTCCGCCGGGGTTCGACCGCGACCGCGTGACGTGCTCGCGCTGCTCGCTCACGACCGTTGAGGTTACAACTCGGGGTGTGCTCCCCCTCGCCGCTCCGCCGCCCCCGCCGATCGTGCGCGACTTCATCCCGTTCCCCGCGCGCCGCCGCGACGAGATGCGCGCGTACGCGCGCCGCCACTACGGGCTCGACACGTGGCGCCTGCGCGCGCCGAGGGTCATCGTCGAGCACGTCGCGGTGGCCGGCACCGTGCGCGCGGTCTTGAATGCGTTCGCGCCCGACGTCCCCGACCCCGAGCTGCACGAGCTCCCCGGTACCTGCTCGCACTTCGTCGTCGGCGCGGACGGCACGGTCGCCCAGCTCGTCGCGCTCGGGACGATGTGCCGCCACACCGTGGGCCTCAACTACACCGCGATCGGCATCGAGCACGTCGGCTTCCGCGACGCGGACGTCATCGGCCGTGCGCGCCAGCTGCGCGCGTCGCTGCGCCTCACGCGATGGCTGCGCTGCCGCTTCGGGATCCCGCTGCGCGACGTCATCGGCCACAACGAGTCGCTCTCCTCGCCCTACCACCGCGAGCGCGTCGCCCGGCTGCGAACGCAGACGCACGGCGACTGGGTGCGGTCCTCGATGCGGACCTACCGCTCCCGGCTCCGCGCGCTGGGCTCCTGTACGGCGTAGGGTCCGCGGCGATGGAGGACGGCGTCAGCCGCACCCGCCTGAGCGCCGAGGCGCAGGAGCGCTTCGTGCCGCTGCGCCGGCAGCTCGGGGTCACGACGTTCGGCCTCAACCAGATCGTCCTCGAGCCGCGCCAGCGCGGGCGCATCCACCGCCATGTGCGCCAGGAGGAGGTCTACCTCGTCCTCGAGGGCACGCTCACGCTCGTCGTCGAGGGCGAGGAGCAGACGCTCGGGTGCGGCGAGCTCGCGCGCGTCGCGCCGTCCGTGCGCCGCCAGCTCGTCAACCGCGGCCCGGAGCGCCTCGTGCTCGTGGCGCTCGGCGGCGCGACCGAGCACGTGGGCCGCGACGGCGAGGCCTTCCGGTCCTGGGATGACCAGCGCGCCGAGCCGCCGCCGGAGGTCCCGCTGCCGCCGGATCTGCCCGGCTAGGTGCAACGCCGTTGACTCAGGCCGGCGGCGTCGAGCCCTCGGGTGCCAGCGGCGCTCCGGCACGTCGCTGCGTTGCTGCGGCGGTCAGCGCTGATCGAAGAGCGCACCGGCGAATGGCTCACCTGTCGCGGCAGCGAGCGCCGCTGACAGCCGCTTCGCGTCGCGGGGCAGCGCGTGAGCAGCCGCCACCCCCCCGTGTCGAGGGGTTACCGCCGCGTGCGTTCGAGGTTGTCGAAGGCCTTGCCGCACCCGACCTCGTGCGAGCGCACGGCGGCGAGCAGCACGCCGGCAGCGCGTTGGGATGCCCATCGCCCGGCGTCGGGACGCTTCAGAACGCGAACGCCTCGAAGAACTCGACCCGATCGGGGTCGATGCCCACCTTGCGGTCGTCCGGTCGCCGGCTCAACGCCTCGCCCACCCTTTCGACGGCGGCGCGGTCTTCGAAGATCGTGACGGACATCGCCTTGTGCGATCGCGGGTCGCGGAGATGGAAACCCGCGACGTATCCGGGCACCTCCTTGACCGTCTGGCGCAGCAGGTCGACCGCGCCGTCGTCGAGGTCGTCCGGAAGGGAGTCGAAAGTTGCCACGCGAGCCAGCATGAGCCTTCTCCTAGGGTAGTCGCTCGCTGGGCCTCCTTGCCGAGGCGTCGGCGGAGCTCTTGAGCCGCACCGCACGTCTCCTCGCGCTGGAGCACCGCCGCCGCGGGCCAGGCTCAGGCCGGCGTTGGCGTCGCCGCGAGCGCGCGCTCGAGGCGGGCCGGCGTGGCGAGCCGCTGGCGGCGTCCGAAGGCCTCGGCGAAACGGAAGGCCATCGCTCTGCGGAAGCACGCGAGGTGGTCGCCGCGGCGGGTCTCGGCGGTGATCGAGGTCATCCGGACGTCGGGAAGCCCGCAGGCCACGACCCACTCGAACGGCTGCAGGTCGTTGTCGACGTTGACCGCGAAGCCGTGCGTCGTGACCTCGCGCGCGACGTGGACGCCGATCGAGGCGATCTTGCGCTCCCCGAGCCAGACGCCGGTGAAGTCGCGGCCGTCCCGCGGCCGCGCGCGGGCGCCGGGCACGCCCTCGCCGGCGAGCGCGGCGACGATCGCCTGCTCCATCGTGCGGACGTAGGCGATGACGTCCCCGACGCGCATGATCGGGTACCCGACGAGCTGGCCCGGCCCGTGGTAGGTGACCTTCCCGCCGCGGTCGGTGTCGACGATGTCGATGCCCTGCATCCGGTACCAGTCCTCGCCCATCGCGAGCTCGCCGGGTCGCGAGCGCCGTCCGCGGGTGTAGACGGGGTGGTGCTCGAGCAGCAGCAGCGTGTCGGGCACGACGTCGGCCTGGCGCGCCGCGCGTACGCGCTCCTGGAGCGCGTACGCCTCGCGGTACTCGACGAGGCCGAGGTGGACGGTCCACAGCTCACCGGCCATCCACCAAGGATGGCAGAGGTCGCCCCACGCCTGGTCGACCGCGGCGCGCGCGGGTGAGGAGGAGCGTGTTCGGCACGCCTGGCCGGGATTTAGAATGACTCCAGCCCGCGCTTGACCGCGGCGAGGAACCGCGCCGCGAGCACGCCGTCGAGCGCGCGGTGATCCCACGAGAGCCCGAGGATGACCATCGGGCGGATCGCGATGCTGTCGTTGCCGTCCTGGTCTGTGACGACGACCGGGCGCTTGACGACCGCCTCGACGTCGAGGATCGCCACCTGCGGCTGGTTGATGACCGGCGTGGCCATGATCGAGCCGAACTGGCCCGGGTTCGTGATCGTGAACGTCCCGCCCTGGACGTCGTCGGGCGTCAGCCGGCGGTCGCGCGCGGCGCGCGCGAAGTCGCGGATGCGCCGGGCCAGGCCCTCGATGCTCAGGTCCTGGGCGGCGCGGACGACCGGGACGATCAGGCCATCCTCGCCGAGCGACACGGCGACCCCGAGGTTCACGTCCTCGTGGACCGTGTGCTCGTCGCCGTCGAGCCAGGCGTTGAGCGCCGGGAACGCGCGCAGCGCCTCGATGCTCGCGCGCGCGACGTACGACAGCGCTGTCAGGCGCTTGGCCGCGCGGGCCCGCTCGACCCGCCAGAGGTCGACCTCGATCCACGTCGTGCAGGTGGCCGCGACGTCGAGCGAGCGCTTCATGTGCTCGCCGATCGAGCGGCGCATGCGCGAGAGCGGCTGCGCGGCTGGAGGGACGTAGGCGCCGGCGACGACCGCGGCGGGAGCGGGGGTCGGCTCGGGGCGGTAGGGCGACTCGATGTGCAGGCGCGGCTCCTCGGTCGGCGCCGCGCCTGCGCCACCGTCCTCCAGGTACGCGAGGACGTCCTGCTTGCGCACGCGCCCGCCGCGACCGGTGCCCGGGACCCGCTCGAGGTCGAGCCCGTGCTCGGCCGCGATCCGCGTCACGACCGGCGAGTAGCGGCGGCGCGGCGGCGCGTCGGCGGGGGTCGCCGTCGCGGGCGCATGGGCGAGGTCGGCCGTGGACTCGACCGGCGTCGCGCCCGTGGCCGCCGCGGCCGCGCCCGTGCCCGTCGGCACAGCCGACCGGGTGCTCGTGGGAGGCTCCTCGTCGCCCTCCGCGGCATGGGGCGCGCCGGGGCTGGCGTCCGTCGCCAGCCGCGCGAGCACGGTCCCCACATCGACCGTCGTGCCCACCGCCACGACGACCTCACTCAGGCGGCCGGCCGCCGGGGACGGGACCTCGGTGTCGATCTTGTCGGTCGAGATGTCGCAGATCGCCTCCTCGTAGGCGACCCAGTCGCCGACCTGCTTGCGCCACCCGACGATCGTCCCCTCGGAGACCGAGACGCCCATCTGGGGCATGACGACGTCGACGAGCGTGGACGTCCCGGCCTCAGTATTCGAGGAGCTCACGGGCGGCCTCCGCCACGCGGTCGACGCTCGGCAGCAGCGCCTGCTCGAGCGGGGGGGAGAACGGGATCGGGACGTCGGGCGTGGCGACGCGGCGCACGGGCCCGTCGAGGTCCTCGAACGCGTGCTCGGCGACGATCGCGGCGACCTGGGCGCCGGCGGCGCACGTCGCGTTGGCCTCGTCGACGATCAGCACCTTCGAGGTCTTGCGCACGGAGGCGAGGATCGCCGCGCCGTCGAGCGGTACGAGCGAGCGCAGGTCGAGGACCTCCACCGCGGCCCCGTCGAGGTCCTCGGTCGCCTCGAGCGCCGTGTGCACCATCGCCCCGTAGGCGACGATCGTCAGATCGGTGCCCGCGCGCGCCACGCGCGCCTCGAACGGCGTCTCGTAGAGCCCCTCCGGGACGTCGTCCTTCACGCGCCGGTAGAGGTGCTTGTGCTCGAGGAAGACGACCGGGTTGTGGTCGCGGACGGCGGAGACGAGCAGGCCCTTGGCGTCCGGCGCGGTCGACGGGGCGACGACCTTCAGCCCCGGCGCGTGCATGAACCAGGCCTCGGGGTTCTGGGAGTGGAACGGCCCGCCGCTGAAGCCGCCGCCGCTGGGCAGCCGGACCGTGATGTTCACCGGCAGCCCCTGGCGGTAGTACATCTTGCCGGCGACGTTGACGAGCTGATCGAAGCCGCAGGCCACGAAGTCCGCGAACTGCATCTCGCAGATCGGGCGCAGTCCGACGACCGCGGCGCCGACGGCGGTGCCGATGATGCCGGCCTCGGCCAGCGGCGTGTCCATGACCCGCGCGGGCCCGAACTCCTCGATGAAGCCGTCCGTCACCTTGAAGGCGCCGCCGAAGACGCCGATGTCCTCGCCCATGACGAGCACCCGCTCGTCGGCGCGCATCTCCTCGCGCATGCCGTCGGAGATCGCCTGCAGGTAGGTCATCGTCGCCATCAGGCGGCCTCCCTGCGCGTGCTCGCGAATGCGCTGTACGGCGCCTCGCCGTCGCCGAGGAGGATCTCGTCGCGGCCGTCGTGGAAGAGGCGGTCCGTCGCCGTGGCGGGGTCGGGCATCGGCATCGCCAGCGCCTGCTCGGTGCCGGCGTCGATTGCCGCGCGCACCTCCTCGCGCACCGGCGCGGTGTCCACCCCGAGCTTGGCCAGCCGCCGCTCCTGGCGGTCGATCGGGTCCCTGCGCCGCCACGCCTCGACCTGCTCCTTGGGCACGTACTTCATGTCGTCGTGGGCGGCGTGGCCGTGCATGCGCATGGTCACGGCCTCCAGCAGCGTCGGGCCCTCGCCGGCGAGCGCGCGCTCGCGTGCGCGGCGGGTGGCCTCGAACACCGCCTCGGCGTCGTTGCCGTCGACGCTCAGCCCCGGGAAGCCGTAGGCCTGCGCGCGCTCGACGGGATCGACGGCGAACTGCTGGTCGAGAGGCGTCGAGTAGGCGTACTGGTTGTTCTCGAGCACGAAGACGACGGGCAGGCGCTGCACGCCCGCCCAGTTCATCGCCTCGTGGAAGTCGCCGCGGGAGGTCGAGCCGTCGCCGAACCACGTGATCGCGCAGCGCGCCTCGCCGCGCAGCTTGAAGGCCATCGCCATGCCGGTGGCGACGAGCATCATGTCGGGCAGCATCGAGACCATCCCGACGCAGCCCACGCGGTGGTCGCCGAAGTGGACGTTGCCGTCGCGACCCCCGGTGACGCCGCCCTCGCGCCCCATGTACTGCGCGAGGATGCGGGCGGGCGAGACACCCCGGATCAGATGGGCGCCGAGGTCGCGGTGGAGGATGCAGAGGCGGTCCTCGGGCGCCATCGCGAAGGCCGCGCCGACCGAGACGGCCTCCTGGCCGAAGCCGTCGTAGAAGGAGCCCGGGACCTTGCCCTGGCGGTACAGGTTCATCGCGCGCTCCTCGATGCCCCGCATGAGCAGCATGTAGCGCAGGAGCGCGACCCGGTCGTCGGGCGTCAGGTGCGCGGCGGCGCCGGGTGCGTCCGAGGCCTCGATGCCCGTGGCGTTGGTGGCCATGGGGCTGATGCTTTCCTCCGTGATCGGGGGCCCGGGCGGGATCGCCGCCGTGAACCCGTCAGTCGCACCCGCGGCCGGGATCGCCGGTCCGGACGGGCGCCCTCTCACCTCACGCCGGGAGCATAGGCCACCGCCTACGCTGTCGGCACGATGGCCGAGGCGCTCTGGCGCAGCCGCTTGCGATGGAGGATGCGCGGAGCGTGGCAGTGGCCGACGTTCGCGGCCGCGCTCGTGGTCGACACGCTGCTGCTCTACCTGCTGCCCGTCGCCGGCGACCAGGGGCCGGCGCCCGTCCCGGCGTTCCTGCTGGCCGGCTTCTTCAACCTCCTCGTGGTCGCCGTCGGCGCCCCGCTGGCCGGCTCTTGGCTGCGCCGGCGCCGGCGAACGATGCCCAAGGTCGTGGCCGACGACCGCGCCGGCACCGTGCTCCTCGTCGGCGTCGCGGCCGTCCTGCTCGGCCTCGGGATCGCCCATCGCCCGGCTGTGAGCGCCGAGCGCGACACCGTCGGCGCCCAGGCCCGGCAGGCGCGGGCCTTCGTGCTCGCGCAGGCGCCGGTGGCGTTCCGCGCGAACGTCGACCGGATGGACACCTGGAAGCAGGGCCCCGGGCTCTACCGCACGTGCGTGCCCGGGCCCGATCCGCGGCGCGACTTCTGCGTGCTGGTCACGACCGACCAGGATCCGCCGGTCGTCACGCGCGATCCCGACCAGCGGCCGAACGCCACGGTCGCCGGGCCCGACAACCCCGGCCGTCAGTCCGGCTGATCGAGCGCGAAGCGCAGCTCGACGACCGTCCCGGGCCGCGCGTCGGAGACGACACAGGCGTCGCTGAGGAGCTGCATGAGCACCAGGCCGAGCCCCAGGCCCGAGCTGTCCGGGCGCGGACGCGGCCCGCTCCCACCGTCGGCGATGCGCAGCAGCAGCGTGCCGTGGCGGTGGGTCGCTAGGAGCTCGAACCGGCCCCGGGCGCCGGCGTCGAGGTAGGCGTGGCGGACGACGTTCGTCGCCGCCTCGGAGGTGACGAGCGCGATGTCGGCTGCACGCCGCGGCGACGCGCCGTGGTCGCGCGCGAACGCGGCGACGGCACGGCGGGCGCGGGCGACCGCCTCGGGCCGGGCGGGGAGGACGCGACGCAGCTGCAGGTTGGCCGGGGTGACGGGCATCTGGCTGCCCACCTGGCTTCCCGGGGGCGCGGACGCGCCAAACCTTCGGTGTGCGGTCAGAGCGCGAGCGCGAGCGGCTGCTCGAGCAGCACCCGAATGCGCCCGAGGAACTCTGCGGCCTGGGCGCCGTAGAGGATCCGGTGGTCGCACACGAGCGTCAGGCTCATGACGTTGCGCACGACGATCTCCCCGTCGCGGACGACCGGCGTCGGCTCGATCCGGCCGACGGCGAGGATCGCCGCCTGGGGCGGGTTGATGACGGCGGTGAAGCTCGAGATCCCGAACATGCCGAGGTTCGAGACCGTGAACGTGCCGCCGCCGAGCTCGGGCGGTGTGATCGCGTTGGCCCGCACGCGCTCGGACAGCGCGCGGGCGTCGCGCCCGATCTCGCCCAGCGACTTGCGGTCGGCGTCGAAGATCGTCGGCACGACGAGGGAGTCGTGGGCGGCGACGGCCACGCCGACGTTGACGCGGCCGAAGAGCTCGAACCGGCCGTCCCTGTAGGAGCCGTTGGCGCGCGGGTGCTCGCGCAGGGCCAGCGCGCTCGCCTTGACGACCATGTCGTTGAAGGAAGGGACCGTCCCGCCCGAGGTCTCCGCGACCTCCTTGAGCTGGGCGCGCAGCGCGACGGCGCCCTCCATGTCGGCCACCATCGAGATCGTGTACTCGGGGACGGTCGCCTTCGACTCGGCCATGCGCCGGGCGATGACCTGCTGCGTGCGGGTGGGATCCACGACGGTGACCGCGCCCTTCGCCGCGCCGGCCTCCGTGGCCACCGGGGCCGGCGCAGGGGGAGCCGCGGCGGGCGTGGGCGCGGCGGCCGGGGCCTCGGGCGGCGTGGGCTCGGCGACCGGGGCCGCGGGCGGCGTGGGCTTGGCGGCCGGGGCCGCGGGCAGCGTGGGCTCGGCGGCGCGCGCCGCTGCGGGCGCGGGCTCCCTCGCGCCGCGGGTGGCAGCCTCGACGTCCGCCTTCACGATCCGCCCGCCGGGGCCGCTGCCGCGCAGGCCGCCGAGGTCGACGCCGCGCTCGCGCGCGATCCGGCGGGCCACAGGCGAGGCCTTGGGGCGCCCGCCGTTGCCCTCGGCCGCCGGTGCCGGCGCCGGCTCGGGCTGCTCCGCGGGGGTGGGCGGCGGGGCCTGCGTGGCGGCCGGCGCCGCGGGCCGACCCCGGCCGTCGTCGTCACCACCGGTGGCGTCGGCCGCTGCGATCGCGTCGCCGGGCGACTCCAGATCCTGGACCGGCGCCTCGCCGCCCCCGGCGAGCTCGGCGATGACCGCGCCGATCGGCTGCGTCTCGCCCTCCTGCGCGACGATATGCAGCGTCCCGGCCGCGTCGGCCTCGTAGGTCATCGTCGCCTTGTCGGTCTCGATCTCGACGAGCTCGTCGCCGCGGGCGACCTCGTCGCCGTCGGCCTTGAGCCACTTGAGGATCGTGCCCTCCTCCATCGAGTCGGAGAGGCGCGGCATGACGACGTCGGGCATCGAGGCGGCTCCTGAGCGTCAGACGTCGCGGAACGTCGCGAGCACCGCTTCGACGATCTGGGGCTCGTGCGGGAAGGCGATCTCCTCGAGGTTGCGGGCGTAGGGCATCGGCAGGTCGGCGCCCGTAACCCGGCCGACGGGCGCATCGAGGTCGTCGAAGGCCTGCTCCTGCACGAGCGCCGCGAGGTTCGCCCCGACCCCGCCGTGCGGCCAGCCCTCCTCGACGATCACGCAGCGGTTCGTCTTGCGCACCGAGGCGAGGATCGTGTCGAGGTCGAGCGGGCGCAGCGTGCGCGGGTCGATGACGTCGGCCTCGACCTCGTGCTCGTCGGCTAGGACCTGCGCCGCCCGCTGCGCGGTGACGGCCATGCGCGAGACGCCGATGATCGTCACGTCGGCGCCCTCGCGGCGCACGGCCGCGTGCCCGAAGTCGACGAGGAGGTCGCCGTCCTCGGGGACCTCGCCGCGCTGGCCGTACAGGTACTCGTGCTCGATGAAGACGACCGGGTTGTCGTCGCGGATCGCCGCCTTGAGCATGCCCTTGGCGTCCGCGGGCGTCGACGGCACCGCCACGAGCAGGCCGGGGACGTGGAGGAAGAGCGCCTCGAAGCAGTGCGAGTGGGTGGGCCCGAGCTGGTGGCCGGCGCCCTGCGGCATGCGCACGACGAGCGGCACCGAGACCTGGCCGCCGAACATGTAGCGGATGTGCGCGGCGTGGTTGACGATCTGGTCCATCGCCAGCAGCGAGAAGTTGATCGTCATGAGCTCGACGACCGGCCGCAGCCCGGCCATGGCGGCGCCGACCCCCATCCCGACGATCGTGTTCTCGGAGATCGGCGTGTCGCGCACGCGCTTGTCACCGAACTCCTCGAGCAGGCCGGCGGTGACCTTGAAGGCGCCGTTGAAGACGCCGATGTCCTCGCCCATGAGCACGACGCGCTCGTCGCGCCGCAGCTCCTCGCGCAGCGCCTCGTTGAGCGCCTCGCGGTAGCGCAGCAGGCGCGTGCCGGTGCCGGCCGGCGCGCTGCGCTCGGTCGTCGCCGCCACTACGCCTCCTCTCCGGCCTCGAGGGCCGCGGTCATCTCCTGGGGAACGTCGCCGGTCGCCGGACGGCCGTCGCCGCCGCGGCTCTGCGCGAGCATCCGTTCGTCCTCGCCCTTGTGGACGCCGGCGGCGCGCGCGTCGACCGAGTACCAGCCGCGGACCTGGCCGCCCAGGACGTAGACGTCGTCGTAGAGGGACTCCGGCGGCGGCGGCGGCGAGGCGTCCGCGAAGGCCACGGCGCGGTCGACCCGCGCGATCGCCTCCTCGTCGAGGCGCGCCCGGGTGTCGTCGTCGAGCACGCCATCGGCCACGAGGCGGTCGCCGAAGTGCACGATCGGGTCGCGCTTGAGCCACTCCTCGACCTGCTCCTTCGTGCGGTACTCCTCGGGGTCGGCCATCGAGTGCCCGCGGAAGCGGTACGTGATCGCCTCGAGCAGGATCGGCCGGCGCTCGTCGCGCGCGACGCGCAGCGCCTCGCTCACGGCGCGGTGCGTGTCGAGGAGGTCCATGCCGTCGCAGCTCATGCCCGGAACGCCGAAGCCGTCGCCGCGCCTGTGGAGGTCCGTGACCGCCGAGTGGCGCGCGAGCGCCGTCCCCATGCCGAACTGGTTGTTGGTGACCATGAAGACGACCGGCAGCTTCCACAGCGCCGCCAGGTTGAGCGTCTCGCCGAACGTGCCCTGGTTGGAGGCCCCGTCGCCGAAGACGCAGAGCGTCGCGTCCTGCGTGCCGAGGAAGTCGGAGGCCATCCCCAGCCCGGCGGCGATCGGCAGGTTGCCGCCGACGATCCCATAGCCGCCCATGAAGCGCCGCTCTGCGTCGAACATGTGCATCGAGCCGCCGCGCCCGTTCGAGCACCCGTCGACGCGCCCGAAGAGCTCGGCCATGACGGCGTCGGGCGACGTGCCGCGCGCGAGCGCGTGGCCGTGCGAGCGGTAGGTCGAGATCAGGAAGTCCTCGTCGCGCATGGCCCGCGCGGCGCCGACGATCGTCGCCTCCTCGCCGATGGCCAGATGCAGGAAGCCGCCGACCTTGGCCTTGGCGTACATCTCGCCGGCGCGCTCCTCGAAGCGGCGGATGAGCATCATCGTGCCCAGCCACTCGCGGGCGACGTCGGGCTCGGGGAGCTGCGACTGCGCGGCCATGATGGCGCCCACGTTAGCGCAGCACCGGCGTGCGTCCGTCACCGTTCGACGCTCGTAGCCTGCCTGACGATGCTGCGCCAGCAGGCCCGCTCCGGCGGCCCGCGTCGCGGAGCGCGGCGGGGCGGACAAGCCGAGGTCGGTCGGGCTCGCGACGAGCTCGGCGGCGTCGCTCAGCGACGCCGCGGGTGCAGGTCCGCGTCGCCCTCGAAGCTCGCCCAGCGCTCGAGGAACTCGCGGTCCTCGAGCGCGAGCAGATCCGCGCGCAGGAGCGTGACGACCCGCCGCGCGTCGCGGGCGAGCAGGTCCCAGAAGAGCACGACCTCGCCGCCGTCGACGTCGACGACCTCGACGTGGTCGACGCGGTCGGGATCCAGCCGCGCGGGCACCGGCGAGCCGCGGCGGACGATCAGCCGGTAGCGCGCCTTCGCCCTCATGCGGCCAGCGCCCACGCCGCCCGCTCGAGCTCGGCGTCGCCGTGGAAGACGCGCCCGGACGCCGTCAGGACGGCGGGCACGTCGCGCACCCCGCGCTCCGCGGCCCGCGCGGTGGCGGCCTCGAGCGCGTCGGCGACCGAGCGCAGGTCGAGCGCCTTGAGCACGGCCGACGGGTGCATCTCGCAGGCCGCGGCCGCGAGCACGAGGGTGTCGGCGTCCTGCAGCGAGCGCCCGCCGGCGAAGGCCTGGCGGAAGGCAGCGAGCGCGAAGGCGACGGTCTTGCCGATGCCCCTCGCGTAGGTCGCGGCGCGCATGGCCGCGGCGCTGTCGAACGGAAACGGGTCCGGCCAGCGCAGCGGCTGCAGCCCGCGCGTCCCGGCGGTGCGCTCGACGCGCGCGAGCGCGAGCTCGCGCTCCTCGGCGCAGCGGAAGGCGTCCCAGCGCTCCGGCGCGGGCAGCCGGGCGGCGAGCACCGGCACCCACTCGCAGGCCACGGGCACGAGGCCGAGGATGCGCTCGGCGCTCAGGTAGGCCTCGGGCGAGGCGAGGTCGAAGAAGAAGGCCGGGCCCGCGACCGGCTCAGCCGTGGATGAGCCAGCCATCCGCGGCGCGCGCCGCCTCCATGACCGCCTCCGACAGCGTCGGGTGGCCGTGGATGATCCTCGCGACCTCGGGATAGCCGCCCTCGAGCAGCTTCGCGTTGACGAGCTCCTGGATCAGCTCGGTCGCCTTCGAGCCGACGATGTGGCCGCCGAGCAGCTCGCCGTAGCGCTTGTCACCGACGATCTTGACGAGGCCGGTGCGGTCGCCGAGCACGGTGCCCGCGCCGACCGCTCCGTACTGGAGCTTGCCGACCGTGACGTCGAAGCCCTGCTCGCGCGCCTGCTCCTCGGTGAGCCCGAAGCTCGCTACGTTCGGCGCGCAGAAGGTCCCCCGCGGGATGTCGCCGTACTCGATCGGGTGCGTCTCGTCGCCGGCGGCGTCCTCGACGGCGATGATGCCCTCGTCGGAGGCCTTGTGGGCCAGCGCCGGCCCGTGGACGAGGTCGCCGATCGCGTAGACGCGCTCGACGCTCGTGCGCTGGCGACCGTCGACGTCGACGAGCCCGTCAGCGTCGAGCTTCACGCCCGCCTCGTCGAGCCCCAAGCCCTCGACGTCGGGCGCGCGGCCCGCGGCGATGACGAGCCAGTCGGCCTCGCCGGACGCGTCGCCGTAGCGGAAGCTGACCGAGCTCTCGCCGCTCTCGACGTCCTCGACGAACGTCTTCGTGAAGACCTTGATCCCCTGCTTCTTGAAGCCGCGCTCGGCCACCTTCGAGACGTCCGCGTCCTCGGTGGGCAGCACGCGGTCGAGGGCCTCGAAGAGCATCACCTCGGTGCCCAGCCGCGCGTAGGCCGAGGCGATCTCCGTGCCCGAGGCCCCGGCCCCGACGACGGCCAGCGTGCCCGGGAGCTCCTCGAGCCCCCACGCCTCCTCGGTGCCGATGACGCGCCCGGAGAACTGCGTGCCGGGGATCGGCTTCTTCACCGAGCCGGTGGCCAGCACGACGCAGCGCGCCGCCTCGATCTCGTCGCCGTCGAAGTTGCCGCCGACCTTGACGTTGGCGTCCGCGGTCACCGACCCATGGCCCTCGATGACCTCGATCACGTTCTTCTTGAAGAGCCCCGAGACACCGCCGGTCAGCGTCTTGACGACCTTCTTGCGCCGCTCGCCCACGGCTCCGAAGTCGATCGCGGGCTCGACGACCCGGATGCCGAAGTCGCCCGCGTCGCGGACCTCGTCGAGCACGTCGGCCACGCGCAGGACGGCCTTGGCGGGGATGCACGCGTAGTTCAGGCAGCGGCCGCCGACCCGGTCGGACTCCACCACCGCGGTGGACATCCCGAGCTGGGCGGCGCGGATGGCGGCGACGTAGCCGCCGGGGCCGGAGCCGATGACGACGCAGTCGTAGGAGCGGTTGGCCATGGCGACGGTCCACCCTAACGAACGCGTTGCGGTGCCTGGAGCCTGCCCATGACGCGGACGAGCTTCCAGAACAGCCACCCGCCGAGGGCCAGGATCGCGCCGCACAGCAGGACCGCGACGACGTTCGAGGCCACGAGCGCGGAGAGCGCCGCGACGGCCAGCGTGATGCCCAGCAGCGCCTCGAAGCCGAGCACCGCCCAGTAGCGCCGCCGCCACATGCCCACCGCGGCGGCGAGCATGAGCCCGGCGAAGAGCAGCACGCCGAGCGCGCCTGGGCGCTGCCCGTCGACGTCGAGGCCCGTCGCCCAGGCGGCGACGTTGGCGACCCCCAGCACGGCGGCCAGCGCGGCGGCCACGACGAGCGCCGGCGGGCGCTCGCCGGGCTCGAGCGGGGTCAGCGTCGCGCGCACGCGGGCGTTGCGCTCCTCGGCGCGCGCGTAGCCCCGGCGCAGGCCCTCCGCGCCGGGCGGCCGCGCCTTGCGGCTACGTCGCCCCAACGCGGCCTCCGTCGAGCGCCGCGCGCAGCCCGCGCGCCGCCGCCTCGGGGTCGAGGGCGTCGGCGATCGCGCGCACGACGACGATCCGCCGCGCGCCCGCGTCGACGGCGGCGGCGACGGTCTCGAGGTCCAGGCCGCCGATCGCGAACCACGGCAGCTCGAGGTGGGCCGCGGCGTAGCGCACGGGCTCGAGGCCGATGGCCGGGCGGCCCGCCTTCGTCGGCGTCGCGTGGACGGGTCCGATCGCGAGGTAGTCCGCGCCGCTGGAGGCGCCTCGTCGCGCCTGCGCCACCGAGTGCGTCGAGAGGCCGACGATCCGGTCGGGCCCGACGCGCGCGCGCGCGGCGACGACCGGCTCGTCGTCCTGGCCGACGTGGACGCCGTCCGCGCCGGCGGCGAGGGCGAGGTCCGGCCGGTCGTTGAGCAGGAAGAGCGCCCCCGCGGCGCGGCAGCGCGCGCCGAAGCACGCCGCCGCCTCGAGCAGCTCGCGGTCGCCCGCGCGCTTGTCGCGCAGCTGCACGAGGTCGACCCCGCCGGCCAGCGCGCCGTCGAGGGCGCGCTCGAGGCGGCCGCGGTCGGCGACGAGGTACAGGCGGGCGTCCCGAAGGCGGGCACGGCGGTCCACGCCCACAGTGTGCCAACGGGGGAGCGCTACCATCGAGGGCCTACGGGAGCCCACACACGAGGGCTGAGAGGGTGGCAGCGCGGCCGCCGACCGTCAGAAGCTGATCCGGGTCATGCCGGCGAAGCGAGAGGAGATCCCGTTCACAAGTCCCCCGAGCACCACCACGACGTCGTCGTCGTCGGCGGCGGCATCATCGGCCTCGCGGTCGCATGGCGCGCGCGGGCGCGTGGCCTGAGCGCCTGCGTCCTCGAGCGCGGCGCGCTCGGCGACGGCGCCTCGCACGTCGCCGCCGGGATGCTCGCGCCGGTGACCGAGGCCGACGCCGGCGAGCGCGCGCTGCTCGAGCTCGGGCTGCGCAGCGCCCGCGCCTGGCCCGCGTTCGCTGCCGAGCTCGAGGAGGCGAGCGGCGTCGACGTGAACCTGCGCGCGTGCGGGACGCTCGTCGTCGCGCGCGACCGCGACGAGGCCGAGGCGCTCGAGCGCGAGCTCGAGCTGCGCGAGCGCCTCGGCGTCCCGGTCCAGCGCGTCCGGCCGTCGGCCGCGCGGCGCCTGGAGCCGGCGCTCGCGCCGACGATCCGCCTCGCGCTCGACGTCCCCGACGACCACGCCGTCGACCCGCGCCTGGTCTGCCTCGCCCTCGCTCGCGCCGCGACGCGGGCCGGCGCCGTCCTGCGCCCGGGGACCGAGGTCGCGGCGTTGCGCCCCGGCGAGGGGGTCACGCTCGCCGACGGCACCAGCGTCGGCGCCGCACGGCTCGTCGTCGCCGCGGGCGCGTGGTCGGGCGCCCTGCCCGGCGTGCCCGAGGCCGCACGCCCGCCGGTGCGCCCGGTCAAGGGCCAGTCGCTGCGCCTGCGCGATCCGGGCGGCCCCGGCCTGCTCGAGCGCGTGGTGCGCTTCGAGGGCGGCTACCTGGTGCCGCGCGGCGACGGGCGCTACGTCCTGGGCGCGACCATGGAGGAGCGCGGCTTCGACACGGCGATGACCGCGCTCGGCGTCCACGATCTCCTGCGCGACGCGGCCGAGCTCGTGCCCGGCGTGCTCGAGCTCGAGATCGAGGAGCTGATCGCGGGCCTGCGTCCCGGCACCCCGGACAACGCGCCGGTGATCGGCCCCGCGCCGGGCGCCGAGGGTCTCGTCTGGGCCACGGGCCACTTCCGCAACGGCGTCCTCCTGACTCCGGTGACCGCCGAGCTCGTCGTCGCCGCGCTGGCCGGGGAGCGTGCCGAGCACGGCTTCGGCCTCGAGCGCTTTCAGCGGACGGCCGGGGGCCGGCCGTCGTCATCGGACCGCGGGGCCGGACGCCCCGCGGTCCTGACCAGCGAGGCGACCTCGGCGTGATCCGCCTGAACGGCGAGCCCGCCGAGCGCGACGGCGCGACGATCGCCGAGCTGCTCGCCGACCTCGGCGTCGAGGACCGCGCCCGCGGCGTGGCGGTCGCCGTCAACGGGGAGATCGTCCCGCGGACGTCGTGGCCCGCGCGCCGGGTGGGCGACGGCGACCGCGTCGAGGCCGTGACCGCCATGCAGGGAGGCTGAGCCGTGAGCACCGAGCAGATCCCGTTGACCGACACGCCGTTCGCCCTCGCCGGACGCACGCTGCGCTCCCGGCTGATCCTCGGCACGGGCGGCTTCCCGCGGCTCGAGACGCTGGCCGCGGCGATCCGCGCCACGCAGGCCGAGCTCGTGACCATCGCCCTGCGGCGGATCGACCCGGCGGCGCGCGGATCGCTCGTCGACGTCGTCGAGGGCTGCGGCGTCGAGTTGTTGCCCAACACGGCCGGTTGCTACACCGCGCGCGACGCCGTCCTGACCGCGCGGCTGGCGCGCGAGGCCTTCGGCACCGAGTGGGTCAAGCTCGAGGTCATCGGCGACGAGCGCACGCTGCTGCCCGACGCGCCCGAGCTCCTGCTCGCCGCCGAGGAGCTCGTGGACGACGGCTTCACGGTCCTGCCGTACACGAACGACGACCCGATCCTGGCCCGGCGCCTCGAGGACGTCGGCTGCGCGGCGGTGATGCCGCTCGGCTCGCCGATCGGCTCGGGCATGGGCATCCGCAACCCCTACAACCTGGCCCTGATCGTCGAGCGGGCGTCGGTGCCGGTGATCCTCGACGCGGGCGTCGGCACGGCCAGCGACGCCGCGCTGGCGATGGAGCTCGGCTGCGACGGCGTGCTGTGCGCGAGCGCGATCGCGCGCGCGCAGGACCCCGTGGCCATGGCCCACGCGATCCGCGGCGCCGTCGAGGCGGGTCGGCTCGCGCGCGCCGCCGGGCGCATCCCGCGACGCCTGCACGCGACGGCCTCCTCGCCGGATGCGGGGCTCGCCGACCTCACGCCGCCCGTCGCGTGATCGACGACCTCGTCGACCGCTGGCAGTCGGCGTGGATGGGGCGCGACCGCGCCGCCTTCGCCCCGCTCTGCGCCCCCGACGTCCACTACGAGGACCCGGTCTGCGGCGAGCCGCTCGAGGGTCCCGACGCGATCGCCGGCCACGCGGCGCGCCTCTGGGCGGCGTTCCCCGACGCGCGCGTCGAGCGCACGGGCGAGCGGCTCTCCGACGGGCGCTACCTCGCTGCGCCCTCGAAGGTGCTGGGCACGCACCGAGGCGAGCTCGAGGGCCTCCCGGCCAGCGGGCGCTTCGTCGTCGTGCACGTCGTCACCTACGCCGAGCTCGATCCCGCCCGCGAGCGCCTGTGGCGCGTGCGGGCCTTCTTCGACGCCTACGGCGCCGCCGTCCAGCTCGGCGTCCTGCCCGCGCGCGGCACGCTCGGCGAGCGCGCGCTGCTGATGCTGCGCGGCTTCGGGATGCGCGCGCGCTCGTCTACTGGACGGTGATCGTCCCGGTCATGCCGGGGTGGATCGTGCAGACGTACTTGATCGTGCCGGCCTTCGCCGCCTTGAAGCTGAAGCTCCCGCCCTCTCCGAAGTCCTTGGACTTGAAGCTGGCGCCGGACTGGGCGATGACGTTGTGGTTGACGCTGTCGTCGTTGGTCCACGTGATCGTCTGACCGGCCTTGACCGTGACGTCCCTGGGCTCGAACTGGATGTCCTTCATCTTCACGGCGACGGCGCCGCCGGCGGCGGCCGGCGTGGAGGCGGGCGCGGTCGAAGCGCTCGTGCCGCCGTTGTCGTCGCCGCCGCAGCCGACGGCGAGGGCGACCGTCGCGGCCAGCGCAGGGAGCAGGGCGAGGGGGCGTCGCATGATTGCTACGACGCTACCGCTTCGCCGATCCTTCCGTGCGGATTCGGCGCGGGGCGAGCTCGACGGACGCGGTCACGGGCCGCCGGCGCGGGTCCTTGCGGTCAGCGCAGCGTCACGAGCACGGGCGCGTGGTCGGAGAGCCCGCCGCGGTCGAGCACCTCGGCGCGCCCGTCGGCCCGCAGGTCGCGCGCAACGACCCAGTCGACGCCGTGTCCGCCGGCCGGCGCGAAGCCCGACACGCGCGGCGCGCGCGTGTTGAAGTCGCCGCCCAAGACCGCCGCGCCGCTCGACGCCCAGTGCGCGACGGCCTCGGCCGCGGCCGCGAGGTCGGCCTGGGCGCGCTGCTCGGAGTGCACCTGGGCGTGGACGTTGCCCACCCACGGGCGCCCGTCGGCGCGCACCGCGTGCACGACCCGCCGCTCGGGCCACCAGCGCAGCGTCTCGACGCGATGCTCGCGGACCGCCGCGCCGCGGACCAGGATCGCGTTGGCGCCGCCGCCGTTTGACTTCACGAGGTCGGGCCGGCGCTCGGCCGCCAGGCGGCGCAGCGGCAGGCCGAGGTTGCGCGACGTCCGGGCCGTGCGAGCGCTCGCGCGGGCCGCGCGTCCGAGCTCGGGCGGCCACCACGGTGGCACCTCCTGCAGCAGCGCGACGTCCCACGACCAGCCCGCGAGCGCCGCGGCGAACTCGGCGAGCAGCGAGCGCCCGCTCTCGGGCACCGAGCGCCCGTGGAAGAGGTTCCAGGTCAGCACGCGCACGCGCGTATCCTGTCCGACTTGACGCGCCACTTCCTCACGGGGGCCGAGCTCGACCGCGACGCGCTCGAGGCGCTCCTGGATCGCGCCGCGGCGCTCAAGGCGTCGCCGCGCTCGTCGCGCGCCCTGGACGGCGCCGTCGTGGCGCTCCTCTTCGAGCAGCCGAGCACCCGCACGCGCGTCTCCTTCGAGACCGGGATCGTCGAGCTCGGCGGCCACCCGATGGTCCTGCGCGCCGGGGAGCTGCAGCTGACCCGCGGCGAGTCGCCGGGCGACACCGCGCGCGTGCTCTCCCGCCACCTCCAGGCCCTGGGCGTGCGCACCCACGACCACGCGCTGCTCGACGAGCTCGCGGCCGCCGCCACGATCCCGGTCTTCAACATGCTCAGCGCCGGGCACCATCCCTGCCAGGCGCTCGCGGACCTGATGACGCTGCGCGAGGCCTTCGGCCGCCTCGACGGCCTGCGGGTGGCCTACGTCGGCGACGGCAACAACGTCGCCCGCTCGCTCGCGCTCCTCGGGGCGACGGCGGGCGTCGAAGTCGTCGTGGCCTCGCCCGACGGCTTCGCGCTCGACGGCGTGGCGCCGGTGGCCGACCCCGTTGCGGCCGTCGCCGGCGCCCACGCGCTGTACACGGACGTGTGGGTCTCGATGGGCGACGAGGCGTCGGCCGACGAGCGCCGGACCGCGCTCGCGCCCTACCGGGTCGACGACGCGCTGCTGGACCGCGCCGCGCCGCAGGCGGTCGCGCTGCACTGCCTGCCCGCCCATCCCGGCGAGGAGATCACGGCCGATGTCCTCTACGGCTCGCGTCAGCGCATCTGGGAGCAGGCCGAGAACCGCCGCCACGCCCAGAAGGCGCTGCTCGAGTGGCTGCTCGCTACGACGCGATAGGCCGCTCGTACACCGCCACGCGGGCGACCGACCCGCGCATCGCCGCGCGCATCCGGGCGGCGCTCGGGGACGCGCGGACGGTGATCAACGTCGGCGCGGGGACCGGCAGCTACGAGCCGGCCGATCGCGAGGTGGTGGCGGTCGAGCCGTCGGCGGTCATGCGCGCCCAGCGCGCTGCGGGCGCAGCGCCGGCGATCGACGGCCGGGCGGAGGCGCTGCCCTTCGACGACGGCGGCTTCGACGCCGCCCTCGCGGTGCTCACGCTGCACCACTGGGCCGACTGGCGCGCGGGCTGCGCCGAGCTGCGGCGCGTCGCGCGCGACCGCGTCGTCGTCCTCTCCTGGGATCCGACGTACGTCGACAGACTCTGGCTGGGCCCGGAGTACTTCCCGGGCGTGACCGACGCCCAGGTCGTGGAGTTCCCGTCGCTCGCCGACCAGGCCGCGGCGCTGGACGCGCGCGTCGAGGTCGTGCCCGTGCCGTGGGACTGCGCCGACGGCTTCTTCAGCGCGTTCTGGCGCCGCCCCGAGGCGTACCTGGAACCCGCGGTGCGCGCGGGAATCTCGACGCTCGCCGAGCTCGACCCGGCTGTGCTCGAACCCGGCCTGACGCGCCTGCGGGCGGACCTCGAGGACGGCGCGTGGGCGCGCCGCCACGCCGACCTGCTCGAGCTCTCCGAGCTCGACCTCGGCTACCGCCTGCTCGTCGGCCCCTACCCTGAGGCGCCATGAGCGTCCCCACCACCGCGCCGCGTCCCCGGCGCGGCCAGCACCTCGACCTGCGCGTCGAGTCGCTCGCCTTCGGCGGCGCGGGCGTCGCCCGGGCGGAGGGCTACGTCGTCTTCGTCCGCGACGCGGTGCCCGGCGACCGGGTCCGCGCCGAGGTCACGAAGGCCAAGCGCGCCTACGCCGAGGCGCGCGCGGTCGAGCTGCTCGAGCCGAGCCCCGAGCGCGTCGCGCCGGTCGCCGACCACCCGGGCGCGCCGTGGCAGGTCCTGCCCTACGAGCGCCAGCTCGCGGTCAAGGCCGCCCAGGTCGACGACGCCCTGCGCCGGATCGGGCGCCTCGACGGCTTCGCGCTCGAGCCGATCGTCCCCGCCGTCGCGACCTGGCGCTACCGCAACAAGCTCGAGTTCTCGTTCGGCACGGACGACGCTGCCGGCCTCGTCTGCGGCTTCCACGCGCCCGGGTCGTGGGAGCGGATCGAGCCCGTCGAGGACTGCCTGCTGCAGTCCGAGCGCGGCAACACGGCGCGCCGGGCCGTCCTCGGCTGGGCCCGCGAGCGCGGCCTGAGCGCCTACGACCGCCGCGCGCAGGTCGGCCTGCTGCGCAACCTCGTCGTCCGCGAGGGTCGGCGCACCGGCGAGCTGCAGGTGCGCCTCGTGACCTCCGACGCCCCGCTCGACACGACCGGGCTGGCCGACGCCTGCGGCGCCGACAGCGTGCTATGGACGCGCGCGCCCAACGTCGCCGAGACGACCGCCGGTGGCGCCACCGAGGTGCTCGCAGGCAGCGACGCGATCGACGAGGAGATCGCCGGGCTGCGGGTGCGCCTGAGCGCCGAGGCCTTCTTCCAGACGAACACCGAGATGGCCGAGCGGCTCTGCGCGCTCGCCGGCGAGGCTGCGGCGCTGCGCGGCTGGGAGCGCGTCTTCGACCTCTTCTGCGGGATCGGCACGATCGGGCTGTCGCTGGCGCCGCGCGCGGGCGAGGTCCGGGGCCTCGAGCTCGTGGAGGAGGCGATCGCCGACGCGATCACGAACGCCCGGCGCAACGAGATCGACAACGCTCGCTTCTACGCGGGCGACGTGCGCCTCGCGCTGGGCGAGCTCGTCGAGCGGGCCGGCCGCCCGGACGTGCTCGTCGTCGACCCACCGCGGGCCGGCCTGTCGGCGAAGGTCGTGCGGAGGATCCTCGAAGCGGCGCCGAAGCGGATCGTCTACGTCTCGTGCAACCCGACGACGCTCGCCCCGAACGCCGCCCAGCTCGGCGAGGGCGGCTACGCCCTGCGCTCGGTGACGCCCGTCGACATGTTCCCGCAGACGCCGCACATCGAGTCCGTCGCGCTCCTGCAGCGCGACGCGTAGCCTGCAGCGCCCATGGCCGATCTCGAACCCCGCAACCGCCCCGGGCCCAGCCGCCGTCAGCGCGAGCAGCGCGCCTACTACCTCGTGCTCGCGACGGGTGGCCTCGCCGTCCTCGCGGTCGTTCTCGTCGTGCTCGCCGTCGTCGGCGTGACGAGCCTGGGGCCCGCCCTCCTCGCGGCGGTCCTCGCCGTGCTCTGCGGCTTCGCGCTGCGGCGCGTGGTCGCGCGGTAGCGCTCCGCGTCACCGCCGCCCGGCCCGGGTACCTCACCGGTCCTTGGCGAGCGTGCAGGGTCAGCCACGCGCTCCGCGCATCCGTGACGTCGCGGCCCGCGCCGGCGTCGGCGTCGGCACGGTCTCGCGGGTCCTCAACGACAGCCCCGGTGTGGCCGATGAGACCCGTGCGCGCGTGCGCGCGGTCATGGAGGAGCTCCGCTACCGCCCGAGCCCGACCGCGCGCAACCTCGCGCTCGGGCGCACCCAGACGCTCGGGGTCATCGCGCCGTTCTTCACCTCGCCGTCGGTGGTCGAACGGCTGCGCGGGATCGACGACGTGATCGGCCGCAGCGGCTACGACCTCACGCTCTTCAACGTCGAGACGCCCGACCAGCGGCGCGACGCCCTCGCGCGCTTCGCCCGGCGCGACCGCCTCGACGGCGTGCTCGTGATCTCGCTCCCGCTGCACGACGCGGAGGTGCGGACGCTCAACCGCGACGGCGTCCCGACCGTGCTCGTCGACGTCGTTCATCGCTCGCTGCCGCACGTGGCCATCGACGACGTCCGCGGGGGGCGCCTCGCCGGCGAGCACCTCTTGGCGGCCGGGCACGAGCGCATCGCGTTCGTCGGCGACCTCGAGGACAACCCGTTCGGCTTCGTCTCCTCCGAGCGGCGGCTGCGCGGGCTGCGGGCGGCGCTCGCCCGGGGCGGGGTGGCGATGCCCCCCGCCTACGTCAAGCGGGCCCCGTTCGGCCGCGTGGTGGCCCGGGGGCTCACCCGGAGGCTGCTCGAGCTGCGCCGACCGCCGACGGCGGTCTTCGCGGCCTCCGACGTGCAGGCCTTCGGGGTCATGGAGGCGGCCGCCCACGCCGGCGTCGACGTGCCCGACGACCTCTCGGTCGTCGGCTTCGACGACATCGAGCTGGCGGGGGCGATCGGCCTGACGACCGTGCACCAGCCGCTGCGCGAGTCGGGCCGGCGGGGCGCCGCGCTGCTCCTGGGCGCGCTCGAGGGCGACGGCGGGGGCCGGGGCGGCGAGTTGCCGGGGCTCGCGCTCGTCGAGCGCCGGACGGTGCGACGGCTCGCCCGGGCGCAGGCCGTCGGGGTGTAGGATGTCAAATCGCTGACGGGCCTTGACAGGCACGATCCGATGTACGAGGGTCGGAACCGGTTCCATGCTTCTGGAGGAGGCACCCGCCCGGCGCCCGGCCGGGCGCGCGTCGGACGGGTCGCCGTCGCCGGCTGTCCCGAGGGTGCGCTCAGGACTCGGTCACGTCGAGGACGAGCTGCTGCGCCGCTACGTCGGGCGCCGCGACCTGGCCGCCCGCGAGGAGCTCGTCGCGCGTCTGCGGCCGCTCGTTCGGCGCCTCGCGCGCCGCTACCGGCACAGCGGCCACGCCGAGGACCTCGAGCAGGCGGCGGCGCTCGGCCTCGCCAAGGCGCTCGAGCGCTACGACCCGGCCTTCGGCACAGACCTGGTGCGCTACGCGGTCCCGACGATGGTCGGCGAGATGCGCCGCTGGCTGCGCGACCACTCGTGGGCCGTGCGCCCGCCGCGCGAGGCCGCCGAGACGTGGCTGGAGGTCGTCGCCGCCGACGAGCGCCTCAGCACCCGCCTCGGCCACGCGCCGAGCGCCGACGAGCTGGCCCGCCACCTCAACCTCAGCCTCGAGAAGGTCGTCGCCGCGCTCGACGCCCGGCGCGGGCGCTGGGCGGTGTCGCTCGACGCGCCCGTGCACGCCGACGCCGACGACCGCACGCTGGGCGACCAGCTCGGCATGGAGGACGAGGGGCTGCGGCATGCCTTCGAGCGCGCGTGGCTCGCGCGGCTCGGCGCGCTGCTCGACCCGCTCGAACGCGAGGTCCTGGTGCTGACCTACGGCCACGACCTCTCGCAGCGCGAGATCGCGCGCCGGCTCGGGCTCTCGCAGATGAAGGTCTGCCGCGTCCTGCGCCGCGGGGTCGAGCGCCTACGCGCCGCCGACGCGGCGGCCGAGCTGCCGGCCGCCTAGTGGGATCGTGGCGCCGGCGCGCCTCCCGCTCACGCCGGCGCCATGAGCGTCCCGGCGCTCAGCCACTCGAGCGGCGCTGGCGCGACAGCCAGTCGCCGAGCTGCTGGCTCACGTCGTTGAGCGACGAGCCGGCCTGGGTGAAGGCGTCGGAAATGCGCCCGGCGTAGTACACCTGCGCCGCGTCGGTCTCCTCGCGCAGCGGCGCCTCCTCTCCACGGCGCACGTAGTCGCCGCCGACGATGCGGTCGAAGTCGCCGGCGCGAACCCAGTCGAGCAGCGCGCGCACGCGGCGCACGGGCATCGGGTGGGTCAGGCGCAGGTCCTGGGTCAGCCGGGTGAGGCGCTCGGTCCCCCGGCCGCCCGTCTCGTACTCCGTGGCCTGGGCGATGAACGCGTCGAGGCTCAGGTCGGCGGCCGCCTCGCCGGCGGAGATGACCATGAGCGAGCGGCAGATCGCCAGCGGGTCGCGCGTGAGCAGCGCGGCGGCGCGATCGCAGCTGAGCTCCGCCGCGCGGAACCACTCGAGCAGCGCGAGCTGGATCGCCAGCAGCGGCAGCCCCGCGAGCAGCGGCAGCCGCGCGGACGACCCGAGGCGCAGGAGGATGAGCAGCGCGGTCTGGTAGAGGACGTGCCCGGAGTGCACGTGCGCGGCCTCGTGGGCGAGGACGGCGCGGCGGCCGTCGTCGTCGAGCAGCCGGATGAGCTCGGAGTGCAGGACGACGATCGGCTTCTCGGTGCCGATCGTGGCCGCGTTGGCGATCGGGAACGCGGTCAGGTAGAGCTCGGGCACGGGCTCGAGGTCGAGCGCGTGGCAGACCTGGCGGTGCAGCACCCACACCTGCGGGAGCTGGCGCTGGCCGAGGCGGACCGAGGAACCGAGCGACGCCGCGCGCAGCGCGCGCTCGTAGCCGAGGGCGACGAGCCGCCGGACGACCTCGTCGAGGTAGGGGACCCGCGTCAGCGCGGCCGTGGCGGCGCGGTCGGCGGGGTGCTGGTAGGCGCGCGGCGAGATGCCCTCGAGCTTGAACGCGACCTCGGGAACGGTCATGCCGCCCAAGGCTAGACTGCGGGCCCCCGTGCGCGCCGCAACCATCCGCGACGGCGCGATCCGCGTCGAGGAGCATCCCGACCCGTCGCCCGGCGCGGGCGAGCTCCTCGTCCGCGTCCACGCCGCCGGCGTCAACGGCGCCGATCTGCACCAGCTCGCCGGCCGCTATCCGGCACCCCCGGGCGCGCCGCCCGACATCCCCGGCCTCGAGCTCGCCGGCGAGGTCGTCGAGGCCGGCCTGGGCGCGACGCGCTTCGCGATCGGCGACCGCGTCATGGCGATCGTCGCCGGCGGCGGGCAGGCCGAGCTCTGCGTCGTCCACGAGCGCCAGGCGATGCCCGTCCCCGGGCATCTGACCCTGCTCGAGGCCGGCGGCGTCCCCGAGGTGTTCACGACCGCGCACGACGCGCTCTTCACCCAGGCCGGGCTCGACGTCGGCGAGCGGCTGCTCGTCCACGGGGCCGCGGGCGGCGTCGGCACCGCCGCGGTGCAGCTCGGCGTCGCCGCCGGCGCCCGCGTGACCGCGACGGTGCGCCGGCCGGAGCTCCGCGAGGGCGTGCTCGCGCTCGGCGCCGACCACGCGATCGACCCGGCGGGCTTCGTCGAGCACGGCCCCTTCGACGTCGTCCTCGAGCTCGTCGGCGCTCCGAACCTCCCCGCCGACCTCGAGGCGCTCGCGACCGACGGGCGGATCGTCGTGATCGGCATCGGGGGCGGGGCGAAGGCCGAGCTGCACCTCGGCGCGCTCATGAGCAAGCGCGCGACCGTGCGGTCGTCGACGCTGCGCGCGCGACCGCTCGAGGCCAAGGCCGCCACCGCCCGGGCGATGGAGCGTCACGTCCTGGCGCTCTTCGAGCGCGGCGCGCTGCGGGTGCCGATCGCGGCCAGCTTCGAGCTCGAGCACGCCGCCGACGCCTACGAGCGCTTCCGCGCCGGCGGCAAGCTCGGCAAGGTCATCCTGGCGATCGTGCCGTGAACGAGAAGGCCCACTAGAGGCTTGATGTGGGTTCATCGTCCGTCGTAGGCGGCGAGGGCGCGTGGCGGGCGGCCGGTGAGGATGTTGATGAGCATTCCGAGGGTGAGGGCGAGCAGGCGTTGTGCGATGCGTTGGACCAGTCCGGTGAGGGTCTTGGCGAGGTGCTGGTCGAGGCGCATCTGGCCCTTGAGGTTGCTGAAGACCGACTCGGCGACCAGGCGGATGCGGGCCTTGGCGATTTCCATCGGTGGTCGCTGACCGAGCTTGTGCTTGGTGGGCGTGATCAGCGTGACGTCGATCAGGCTCATCGTGCGCTGGTACTCGGCGCCCCAGAAGCCACCGTCGCCGAACAGCAGGCTGTCGGGGTGCCCGCAGGCCAGTTCCCAGGCGGACTCGCGTTCCTGTCCGGTCTTCGGTCCGACGAGGTCATAGCCGACCGGGGTGCCCTTCCAGTCGGCGATGAGGACCAGGCGCATGCCCCACACGAACAGGCTCTTGGACGGGCAATACCCGTAGCTGGCGTGCCCGGCGAACTCGCTCTTGGAGGCGCAGCCGGGGTAGTTGGCGCACTGAATCAGCGTCCCGTCGACGAGCCGGATCTGGCCGTCGGCGATCAGCTGCGCGACCTGCAGCTGCACGGTGGCGATCCACGGCGCCAGGCGCCGCAGCCGGCGGTTGTACTGGCTCTGGTCGGGCAGGTGCGGAAACCAACCGGGCAGCAGCCGCTCGATCATGCCCAGGAACTGGCGATCCGAGCAGACGCCGGTCGCTGCTTGCGCGGCGGCGAGCGCGATCAGCTCATCGTCGGTGATCAGGCCCGCAGGGCCCGAGCGAGGGATCCGAACCGACGCGGCGAACACGTAGGCTGCGATAACGAGGGTCTCCAGACAAGCGGTCATCTCGTGCTCCAATCACGAGCTGGCAGGGCTGGAGGCCCTCTTCTTTATGTCAACGCCGCCACCTGCCCCGCGACCCAACCCACATCAAGCCTCTAGGCCTCCTCGTCGAGGCCGGCCTGCTCCTCGGCGGGCTCGGCCTCGGCGGCGTGGATCGTGCAGAGCGCGGGCCCGCCGCGCTCGATGACCGCCTCGAGCTCGCTCGGGGTGAGCCTGGCGCCGCACTCCTCGCAGGTCTCGCCGAGCGGCTCGAGCGTGTGCTCCTCGAGGTCCATGGTGTCACGTTAGCCCTCGTCGGCCGGCGCGAACAGGCCGCCGAGCCGATCGGCGTTGGTCGCCAGGTACGCCGCGGCCAGGAGCGCGAGCGGCGGCAGCGAGACGTCCCACAGGGCCTCGGCCACGACCGCTGCGAGCAGCGCGGCGAGCATCGCCGCGACGGCCGCGCGCTCGCGCAGGGCGCGCCCCCGCCGCGCGAGCGTGGCGAAGGCGGCGAGAAAGACGACGTCGGCGACCCCGAGGCGCACGGCCACGAGGCCGGTGCCCCAGTCGGGCAGCTCGAGCGCCAGCGCGTCGCCGCCGCGCGTCGTCGTCGTGGTGACGAGGCCGTCGGGGCCACCGGCGAGCGCGCCGGCGAGGTCGAGCGTCCCGACGAAGAGCGCCAGCGCGACGGCCAGCGCCGGCGAGGCGAAGAGCACGGCGAAGCCGACGCCGAGGCAGCCGAAGAGCAGCGCCTCGAACGGCGTCGCCGCCGCGCCGGCGTCGGCGGCCTCGAGCGCGGCGACGACGAGCCCGGCCCCGAGCAGGGCGGGCACGAGCACCAGCGGCGCGTCGGCCACGGCCACGAGCGCGGCGACGACGGCGACGACGAGCGTGACGCCGACGCAGCCGGCGATCGCGATCGACGCCTCGGGCGAGCGCAGCTCCGGCAGCGACGGTGCGACGAGGACGTACGCGAGCGCCAGCGCCGCCGCGGCTAGAGGCTTGATGTGGGTTCATCGTCCGTCGTAGGCGGCGAGGGCGCGTGGCGGGCGGCCGGTGAGGATGTTGATGAGCATTCCGAGGGTGAGGGCGAGCAGGCGTTGTGCGATGCGTTGGACCAGTCCGGTGAGGGTCTTGGCGAGGTGCTGGTCGAGGCGCATCTGGCCCTTGAGGTTGCTGAAGACCGACTCGGCGACCAGGCGGATGCGGGCCTTGGCGATTTCCATCGGTGGTCGCTGACCGAGCTTGTGCTTGGTGGGCGTGATCAGCGTGACGTCGATCAGGCTCATCGTGCGCTGGTACTCGGCGCCCCAGAAGCCACCGTCGCCGAACAGCAGGCTGTCGGGGTGCCCGCAGGCCAGTTCCCAGGCGGACTCGCGTTCCTGTCCGGTCTTCGGTCCGACGAGGTCATAGCCGACCGGGGTGCCCTTCCAGTCGGCGATGAGGACCAGGCGCATGCCCCACACGAACAGGCTCTTGGACGGGCAATACCCGTAGCTGGCGTGCCCGGCGAACTCGCTCTTGGAGGCGCAGCCGGGGTAGTTGGCGCACTGAATCAGCGTCCCGTCGACGAGCCGGATCTGGCCGTCGGCGATCAGCTGCGCGACCTGCAGCTGCACGGTGGCGATCCACGGCGCCAGGCGCCGCAGCCGGCGGTTGTACTGGCTCTGGTCGGGCAGGTGCGGAAACCAACCGGGCAGCAGCCGCTCGATCATGCCCAGGAACTGGCGATCCGAGCAGACGCCGGTCGCTGCTTGCGCGGCGGCGAGCGCGATCAGCTCATCGTCGGTGATCAGGCCCGCAGGGCCCGAGCGAGGGATCCGAACCGACGCGGCGAACACGTAGGCTGCGATAACGAGGGTCTCCAGACAAGCGGTCATCTCGTGCTCCAATCACGAGCTGGCAGGGCTGGAGGCCCTCTTCTTTATGTCAACGCCGCCACCTGCCCCGCGACCCAACCCACATCAAGCCTCTAGTAGGGCGGCAGGTCCGCGTACCACTCGCCGAGCACCCGGAACGCCGACCAGAAGGCGCGCTTGGCGGGCTCCTCGTCCAGCGATGCGTCGATGTCGGGCACGACGAGCCCCTCGCAGGACGGGGTGAACGGCTGCACGACCCCCGGCTCGGGCTCGAGCGCACGGGCGAGCGCGACGTCGAGGTCGTTCAGGGTCGTGCGGGCCTCCTCGCCCATGACGACGACGATCTTCGGCTGCACGACGGCGAGCTCCTCGGCGACGCGGGCCACGCACGCCGGGTCGGCCAGCGCGGGATCGCCGACGGGGCACTTCACGCACAGCGTCCCGTAGACCGCCAGCGGGTCGATGCCCAGGCGCTCGAGCGACTTCATCAGCGCCGCGCCGCTGCGCCCGTAGAAGGCGACGCCCTCCTCGATCTCGCTCGGGGCGGGTGCGTGCTTCAGCAGGAAGACGTCGGCCTGCGGGTGTCCGGAGCCGAGCACGGGCATGAGGTTGCCGCGCGGGCAGTGGCGGCAGGACTGCAGCTCGCGCGTGAGCGTGTTGAGCTCGCGGATCGCCCGCTCGAGGTACTTCTCGCGGATCTCGTCGTCGGTCGCCGGCATGGGTCCCGGGAGCTTCGACGGCCCGCCCGCCGACCCCTCCGCGTGCATCAGGCCTTGCGGGTCGCGCGGCGCACGCGGCGCTCGCGGCGGCGCTCGCGGGCGCCGGCGGGGGTCGCCTTCGTCTGCAGGAACTTCAGCGCCTGGACGTAGAGCAGGCTCGAGGGCTTCGTGACGATGTCCGCCTCGCGCAGGGACTCCAGGAACTCGGCGGGCCCGTCGAAGTCCCGCATCCGGATCCGCACCGAGCCGAGCCCCTGGGGCACGTGGGCGTCGGAGCCCGCACCGGCCGGGATCCGGTACTTCGCGGCGAAGCGCGCGGCCTCCTCGTTGAACGACCCGATCGCCACGCGCGGGTTGTAGACCTCGATCGCGTCGACGTCGCCGACGATCGTGAGCAGGTGCTCGTAGTCGGGGACCGCGTGCATGCGGTCGAACGGGTGGGGGACGTAGACGAGTCCGCCCTGGCGGCGGATCTCGGCCACCGTCTCGGCGAGCGTGAGCCCGCGCGGGATCCGCTCGGACAAAAAGAGCCCGATGACCTCGCCCTGGCTGGCGGTCTTGACCTCCTCGGCCACGATCACCTTGACGCCGTAGGCGTCGGCCTTGGCCGCCGCGTCGAGCGCGCCCGAGATCTCGTTGTGGTCGGTGACCGCGATCGCGCCGAGGCCCTGGTCGCGGGCGGTCGCCAGCAGGACCTCGACCGGCGTCGCGCAGTCGGTCGAGTGGTCGGTGTGCATGTGCAGGTCGACGTCGATGAGCCGGCGGCCGGCCAAGCGCCGGCGCGCGGCGGGATCGCCGCGCCCGTCGTGCCGGCGCGCCGCGAGCGCGTCGTAGAGCGCGTCGAGGTCGTCGGCCACGGCGCTCCACGGTCGCGGCCGCGCACCCGCGCGCAGGCGCTCGCGCAGCTCCGGCTCGGCGGCCAGGCGGGCGAGCTGCGCCGCGAGGGTCTCGACGTCGCGCGGCTCGAACAGCAGCCCGGCGGCGCCCTCGCGCACGACCTCCTCGTAGACCGGCAGGCGCGCGGCGACCGGCACCGCCCCCGCCGCCATCGCCCGCACGAGCACGCCCGGCGCGGGGGCCGTGCCGTCGGAGGCGGCGACGACGGCGTCCGCCCACGCGAGCACCTGCCCGCCCTCCTCGCGCGCGGCGAAGCGCACGCGCTCGCGCAGGGCCGCGCGCAACGGCGCCGCCGGCGCCGGTCCGCGGGCCGAGACGACGACCGCCTCCCAGGCGAGCGCGGGGTCCAGGCGGCGCAGCGCGCGGAGCACGAGCCGCCCGGCGGCACGCTCCTCCTCCTCCAGGAAGGCGATGCGCAGCGGCCCGGCGCCGGGCGTCGGCTCGACGCGGTCGGCGCCGGGCGCCACGACGCGGTAGTCGGCCGGGAAGAAGCGCGTCATGAGCTCCCGCGTGGCGGCGAAGCTCGCGGTCCTCAGGTCCAGGCGCCCGAGCACGAGCTCGACGACACGGCGCGCGACCTGCGTGGCGACCACCCGCTCGGCCGGCGCGTGAAACGTGCCCACGTTCAGCGCGCGCGAGTGGCGCAGCGCGGCCGAGGCGACGCTCGGGGCGAACGGCTCGTGGACGTGGCACAGGTCCACTCCCGACGGGGTCTCGAAGAGATCGGAGACCGTGCGCGCGACGTCGATCGGCAGCGCGGCGCGGCTGCGCCCCGGCAGCGGCGGCAGCGCCTCGCCGACCGCGAGCACCCGGACCTTGCCGGGCGCCGCCGGCTCGTGCTCGCGGGCCGCCCGCCGCCCGGCGCGCACGAGGCCCGGCGATCCCGACGGCGCGACGACGAGCAGCGCGTGGCCGCGGGCCGCGAGCTCCTCGGCCACCCGCCGCGCGTACGTGTTGACGTCGTGCTCGTCCTCCCACGGATACGGCGTCACGTGGGCGATGCGCAGCGGCCGGCGGCTCACCGGCGCCAGCATAGAGCGGCCCGCCGAAGCGGGCCGCTCGCCGTGCCGCGTGGTGCCCGGTCAGGAGGTCGTCGGCTCGGACGCGCGCGGCGCGCCGCCCTTGGCGGTCGTGCCCGGGCCCTTGCCCGCGTAGCGGGCGATGAAGGCCTCGGTCGCCGCGCGCGCCTCGTCGTCGGGGCGTTGGTGCATCGGCGACTTCATGAGATACGAGCACGGCCCGTCGAGCTGGCCCGTGAGCCCGTGGTTGAGCGCGAGCTTGTTCAGGCGCACGGCGTCGATGACGATGCCCGCCGAGTTCGGCGAGTCCCACACCTCGAGCTTGAGCTCGGCCGAGAGCGGCACGCCGCCGAAGGCCTCGCCCTCGAGGCGGATATGGGCCCACTTGCGGTCGGTCAGCCACGGCACGTAGTCAGAGGGCCCGACGTGGACGTCGTCGGCCGGCAGCTCGACGCCGGCCACCGAGGTCACGGCGTCGGTCTTGGAGATCTTCTTGGACTCGAGGCGCTCGCGCTCGAGCATGTTGAAGAAGTCCATGTTGCCGCCGACGTTGAGCTGCGAGGTGCGCTTGAGCGTCACGCCGCGCTCGTGGAAGAGCCGGGCCAGGACCCGGTGGGTGATCGTGGCGCCGACCTGCGACTTGATGTCGTCGCCGATGATCGGCAGCCCGGCCTTCTGGAAGCGCCGGTTCCAGTAGTCCTCGCGCGCGATGAAGACGGGGATGCAGTTGACGAACGCGCAGCCGGCGTCGAGCACCTGCTCGACGTACCACTTCGTCGCCTGCTCGGAGCCCACGGGCAGGTAGGAGACGACGACGTCGGTGTGCGTCTCCTCCAGGACCGAGACGATGTCGACGGTCGGGCCGGGCGCCTTCGTGATCCGCTCGGCGGCGTACTTGCCGATCCCGTCGTGGGTCATGCCGCGCAGCACGGGCACGCCGAGCGTGCGCGGGAGCTTCGTGAACTCGATCGTGTTGTTCGGCTCGGCCCAGATCGCCTCGCCGAGGTCCTTGCCGACCTTCGTCGCGTTGATGTCGAACGCGCACGTGAACTCGATGTCGCGGACGTGATAGCCGCCGAGGTCGGTGTGCATCAGGCCCGGCACCGGGGTGGCCGGGTCGGCTTCGCGGTAGTGGTGGACGCCCTGCACGAACGAGTTCGCGCAGTTGCCCACGCCGATGATCGCCACGCGCACCTTGTCGTGCTGGTAGCGGGCCTTGCCGTTGGTGGCCGGTCCCTCCGCGACGTTCGCGCCGGCGTTGCCGGTGATGTTCAATGGGTCCCTCTCTCGGTGACGTGTCAGTCCCGGCTCACAAACCCCGGAGCCAGGGCTCAGTTACAGCTCGGCGACGGGCGCCGGAGGCGCCGTGAGCGCCTTGCGGACGTGGAAGATCCGCTGCAGGACGGTGATCGTGCTCAACGCGGCGAGCACGTAGACCGCCGGCTCGAGGGCTCCGAGGTCGGCCAGCAGGATGCCCGCCGAGAGGATCACGACGCGCACCGCCCGGGTCGCGATGCCGACCTTGCACTCGACGCCGAGCGCCTCCGCCCGGGCGCGCGTGTAGGACACCATCAGCGAGGCGAGCACGGCGACCACGACCGCCGCCGCCGCCAAGTCGTTGCCGTCCTTGGCGAAGACCGCGGCCACCGCTGTCAGGACGATGCCCTCCTCGATGCGGTCCAGCGTGGAGTCCAGGAAGGCTCCGAACTGGGTGCCCTTGCCGGACATGCGCGAGTAGCGACCGTCGAGCGTGTCGCAGACGGAGCCGACGACGAAGGCCAGGCCGCCCCAGACGTAGAGCTCCTGCCAGACGAGCACCGCCGCGACGACGTTGAGCACAAACCCGGTGAGCGAGATCGCGTTCGGCGTCAGGCGCGACTCGATCAGGCGGTTGCGCACCATCTCGCGGCGGACGCCGGAGCCCAGCGGCGCCCGCGGGGGACGCTGCCCCGCCGGGCGGGGCGAGCCGACGCGTCCGCTCATCGGGCGGCCGACGCCGGCGAGCCCGGGCCGAAGGCCCACGCGCGCGGCCGCGCCCGCGCCAGCCAGGCGGCGGCCCACGCGGCGAGCGCGGCGGTCAGCGCGCCCAGAAACGCGTCGGCCAGGAAGTGGTTGCCCGTGGCCACGATGACGAAGGTCACGAGCAGCGGGTACAGGCCCCAGGCCACCTTGACGACGCGGTGCTTGGAGAGCTTGATCAGCGGGACGCTGATCATGAGCGCGAAGCACACGTGCATCGACGGGATCGCCGCGTACGGGTTGAAGAGCGCGTTGACGGCGACCGAGTCGTGCGAGACGCCGGTGAAGTCCGAGACGGCGTCGACGAAGCCCCACTCGGGGAAGAAGCGCGGCGGCGCCGTCGGCACGAGCGCGTAGCCGAGGAGCGCGATACCCATGGCGACCATGAACATGTTGCGCACGAAGTAGAACGAGCGGTTGTGGAAGAGGTAGAGGAAGACCAGCGCCCCGAGCGTGACCGAGGTCTGGGTGTTGATGTACATCCAGGCCGCGAAGTCGATGACCGCGGGCTTCGTCGAGGCCCAGGCCTGGATGCTCGGCTCCACGAAGAGCCCGAGCGCCTGCTCGAGGTGGATGAGGTTGCGCGCGTTCTGGAAGGCGACGGAGGCGCCCGCGGGGTCGTCGATCCATCCGCGCACGAGGCGGTAGCCGTAGTAGGCGACGGCGAAGAGCAGCAGCTGCCGGAGCACGTCGAGGGGACCACTGGGCAGGAGCCGCGCCTGCACGGAACGGGCGCGCGACAACATCTCAACCAGCAATCCTACCCGGGCGGTCGGCGGTCGGGCAGGGTGGCTAACCGCACCTGACGGCGCTGCCCGCCGCGGTCAGGTGCAGCGCGGGCCGCCCTCGAGCACGCGCCGCAGGTCGAAGCGCGCCTCCAGCACCACGTCGCCCGGGCGCGTCAGCCGCAGGCGCGTCCAGTCGCCGCGGGCCCGCCGCACGCAGCCGTCCCCGCGCGCCAGGCGCCAGTACGGCGTGAAGCGCACGCGCACGTCGGCGGTCCCGGCGCGGCTCGCGCGCAGCCGCACGCGCTCGCCCTCGAGCGCGGTCAGGCGCGCCGCCCCCGAGGCGAGCGGGCGCGCCCGGCGCACCTCCCACACACGCCAGTGGGCGTCGCGCCAGGCCGGCCGCAGGTACGGCAGGCCGCCGCGCAGGAGCGCGGCCTCGGCCGCGGCCGAATAGTCGACGGGGGCGTCGGCGAGCGCGACGAAGCGCACGGCGTTGTCGTCGAGCCAGCGCCGGTAGCGCGCCGCGGTCAGGGGGCGGTCGTCGTAGAAGAGCGCGTTGCGCTCGAGGTCGAGCTGGCGCTCCCAGCCGCGCGCGAGCGGCGCCACCGGCGCGACCCAGCGCGACTCCCAGTGGTTGTCGGTGAACGGGATCTCGACCCGGAACGGTCCCACGGCCTCCCGGCGCCCGCGGAGGAAGCCGTTCAAGCCCTCGTAGTAGCCCGGGTGCACCGACCGATCCTCGGCCGCGCGCACCCAGTCGTCGGCGGGCGCGATCCACTGCCAGTACAAGAACGGCAGCGCGAGCAGCGCGAGGACGCGCCGGTCGCGGCTGTAGAGCAGGCAGGCCAGCAGCGGGCCCGCCGCGAGCGCACCGAGGCGCATGACGTTGCCGCCCATCGGCGTGTCGAGCACGTACGAGGCGATCACGACGAGGACGTAGAGCGCGGCGCCCAGGCGGACCACGCGCGCTTCGCGCGGCACGGCGAGCGCGAACGCGACCGCGCCCACCAGGCCGGGCCAGAAGCTCGAGGCCACGAACGGGAAGCTGCCCCCCTCGGGGAACGCGAGCCCGAGCAGGGCGGCCGGCCCGAGCGCGGCCGCGCCGAGGGCCACGGGCGGCCAGCCGCGCTCGGCCAGCCACCACGCGACCGCCCCGAGCGCGAGGAACGCGCCGGCCACCGGTGAGGCGAGCGTAGTCGCCACGGCGGCGGCGCAGGCCCAGCGGTGCCGGCCGTGCGTGGCGAGCAGGATCGCCCCGAGGCCCACGGCGATCCCCAGCGCGAAGGTCAGGCGGGCGCTGACGAGCGCCGCCACCATCCCCAGCCCGAACCAGAGCGCGCCGATGCGCGCGCCCGGGCCGCCGAATCGCTCGGCCGCGAGGCGCTCGAAGAGCCAAGTGGCGGCCACGGCCGCGAGCGCCCCGACGAGCCTCGGCCCGGCCAGCGCGGCCAGCGGCGGGAAGAGCACGCTGTAGCCGGGGATGTGGTGCCCGCCGTACCAGCCGTCGTCCCAGAGCACGAGGCCGAGGTGGGCGCGGTACTCCTGGGCGGCGAGGTCCGCGCTGCGCGGACCGAGGACGACGACGAGCGCGGCGAGGACGGCCGCCGGCGCCCAGGCCGGGACGCTAGGCAGCGTCCAGGAACGCGGCGACGCGGTCGATGACATCGCGGTGGCCGACCCAGGGCCAGTGGCCGGCGCCGGGTACGTGGACGGTCGCCGCGCCGCCGCCGAGGGCCGCGGCGTAGGCGTCGGCGAAGCGCGCGGGCAGGCAGCGGTCGTCATCGCCCCACACGACGAGCGCCGGGCTCGTCACGCTCGCGAGGTCGAGGCCGGCGCGCGCGAGCGCGTCCTCGGGGCTGGCGCGATAGAGCTTGAGGATCGCGCGCTGCGTGCCCTGGTCGAAGAACGGCCACGTCGCGGCGCCGACGGGGCCGGGCAGCGCGCGGCCGACCGTCCACGGCGTCATCAGGCCCACGACGAGCTCGCCGACGCCGGGCGTTCGCCACGCGCGCGCTACGCGGTGCCAGCGGAAGCCGGGCAGCAGCGGCACGGCGTCGAGGACGACGAGGCGCTCGACGCGCTCCGGCGCGCGCTGGGCCCAGAGCAGGCCGACCGCGCCCCAGTCGTGGACGACGAGCCGCACGCGCTCGAGCCCGGCGAGGTCGAGGAACGCGTCGAGCCAGCGGTCGAGGCCCGCCATCGTGAGGTCGCGGTCCCCGCGCTTGCCGCTGCGCCCGAACCCGGGCAGGTCGGGCGCGACGCCGCCCGTGCGCTCCAGGAACGGGCGCCAGAGCTCGCTCGAGGTCGGCACACCGTGCAGGAAGAGGACGGGCGGGTCGCCGCCGGGGGCGCGCAACCAGAACTGCGGCTGGTCGCCGAGCTGCTCGAGGTGCTCGCTCACCGCCGTCACCGGCGCGGGAGGGTACCTTGAGCTCCGTGCCGACCCCGACCCCGGGCGCACTCGCGTGAGCTGGTCCCGGCCGCCCGCGCGGCGCGTGCGGGCGCTGCGCGCGCGGCTGCGGCAGACGTACGGGCTGCCCGTCATGGCGCCGCACGGCGACGGCGTCGGCGAGCTCGTGCTCACCGTGCTCTCGCAGTCCACGAACGACCGCAACCGCGACCTCGCCTTCGGGCGCCTGCGGGACCGCTTCGGGGCCTGGGAGGCGGTGCGCGACGCGCCGGTCGAGGAGGTCGAGGCGGCGATCCGCCCCGGTGGCATCTCGAAGGTGAAGTCCGCGCGCATCCAGGAGATCCTCCGCGCGATCGGCGATCCCGTCGACCTCGGGTGGCTGCGCGACGCTCCCGTCGCCGAGGGCCGCGACCGCCTGACCGCGCTGCCCGGCGTCGGGCGCAAGACCGCCGCGTGCGTGCTGCTCTTCGCCTTCGGGCTGCGCGACGTCCCCGTCGACACGCACGTCGCGCGCGTCGGCACGCGGCTGCACCTGCTCGAGCGCACCGCGCCATTCGAGCGCCTGCACGACCAGATGCTCGCGCTCACGCCGCCCGGGGCCGAGCTCGAGCTCCACGTGAACCTCCTGCGCCACGGCCGGCGGCTCTGCCACGCGCGCCGGCCGGAGTGCGCGGCCTGCCCGCTGCGGCGCATGTGCCCCGAGCGCCAGTCGTGAGCGATCCGATCGTCATCACGGTCCTCGAGCTGACCGATCCCGCCCGGCTGAGCCCCGCCGGGCCGCCGCGGATGCCGGGCGTCCGCATCGCCCGCGTCGAACCTCCGGACGGCGCGGTCGACCGCTGGTTCTACGAGGTCGTGGGGGCCCACCACGGCTGGATCGACCTCCTCGGGCGCTCGGGGGCCGACTGGCAGGCGTGGGCGGAGGGCCTGGAGACCTGGGTGGCCACCGTGGGCCGCGAGCGCGCGGGCTTCTACGAGCTGATCGCGCGCCCCGACGCGGTCCAGGTCGCGTACTTCGGCCTCGTCCCGGCCTTCCGCGGGGCCGGCCTCGGCGGCCACCTGCTCACGCACGCGCTGCGCCGCGGGCTCGCGCTCGCCCCGCGCGTGTGGCTGACGACGAACACGCGCGACGCACCCGCCGCGCTGCCCAACTACGAGCGCCGCGGGATGCGGGTCGTCCGGCGCGAGCAGCGGGGGTAGCCCGCGTCGACGGTCGCGCAGGCGACGCGCGCGATGGGAGGACGACGTGGTCGATCGCGCAACATCTGCTAGCGTACGACTGAGATTTCTACCCCCGCAGACGAGCACAGAGCAAGGAGCCACCACCGTATGGGCAAGACCATCGGCATCGACCTCGGCACGACGAACTCGTGCATGGCCGTCCTCGAGGGCGGCGAGCCGACCGTCATCGAGAACGCCGAGGGCGGTCGCACCACGCCGTCCGTGGTCGCCTTCACGCAGGGCGGCGAGCGCCTCGTCGGCACCGTCGCCAAGCGCCAGGCGGTCACCAACCCCCAGAACACCGTCTTCTCCATCAAGCGCTTCATGGGCCGCAAGGAGGCCGAGGTGCACGAGGAGGAGGCGATCGTCCCCTACAAGGTCGTCTCCGGCCCCAACGGCGACGCGCGCGTCGACGCCGGCGGCCAGCAGTTCAGCCCGCCGGAGATCAGCGCGATGATCCTCGGCAAGCTCAAGGCCGACGCCGAGGCCTACCTCGGCGACACCGTCGACGCCGCCGTCATCACCGTGCCGGCGTACTTCAACGACGACCAGCGCCAGGCGACCAAGGACGCCGGCCGCATCGCCGGCCTCGACGTCAAGCGCATCATCAACGAGCCGACCGCCGCGTCGCTCGCCTACGGCCTCGACAAGGAGTCCGACCAGACGATCCTCGTCTTCGACCTCGGCGGTGGCACGTTCGACGTGTCCGTGCTCGAGATCGGCGACGGCGTCTTCGAGGTGAAGGCCACCGCGGGCGACAACCACCTCGGCGGCGACAACTTCGACAAGGCCGTCGTCGATTGGCTGGCGAGCGAGTTCCGCCGCGACCAGGGCATCGACCTGACGCAGGACCCGATGGCCCTGCAGCGTCTCTACGAGGCGGCGGAGAAGGCCAAGATCGAGCTCTCGACCGCGCAGGAGACGCAGATCAACCTGCCGTTCATCACGGCCGACCAGAGCGGTCCCAAGCACCTCGACATGCGCGTGACCCGCGCGCGGCTGACCGAGCTCACGAGCAACCTGCTCGACCGCGTCGTCGCGCCGGTGCGCCGGGCCCTCGACGACGCCAAGGAGAAGGGCGTCGCCAAGGTCGACCACGTCGTCCTCGTCGGCGGCATGACGCGCATGCCCGCCGTCCAGGAGAAGGTCAAGGGGCTCACGGGCTCCGAGCCGCACCGCGGGGTCAACCCCGACGAGGTCGTGGCCGTCGGCGCCGCCATCCAGGCGGGCGTCCTGGCCGGCGACGTCAAGGACGTGCTGCTGCTCGACGTCACCCCGCTCACGCTCGGCATCGAGACCAAGGGCGGCGTCATGACGAAGCTGATCGAGCGCAACACGACGATCCCGACGCGCAAGTCGGAGATCTTCTCGACGGCCGAGGACAACCAGCCGTCGGTCGAGATCCACGTCCTGCAGGGCGAGCGCGAGATGGCGACCTACAACAAGTCGCTGGGCAAGTTCCAGCTCACCGGCATCCCGCCGGCGCCGCGCGGCATCCCGCAGGTCGAGGTCGGCTTCGACATCGACGCCAACGGCATCCTCAACGTGTCGGCCAAGGACCTCGGCACCGGCAAGGAGCAGAAGATCGAGATCCGCTCGGGCGGCGGACTGTCCGACGACGAGATCAAGCGCATGGTCTCCGACGCCGAGACGCACGCCGACGAGGACCGGCGCGCCCGCGAGCTCGCCGAGGCGCGCAACACCGCCGAGAACGCGGCCTACCAGGCCGAGCGCCAGCTCGCCGACCTCGGCGACCAGGTCGACGCGTCCTCGCGCGAGCAGATCGAGGCGGCGATCAAGGACGTCCGCGAGTCGCTGACGTCCGAGGACTCGAGCGAGATCAACGCGAAGGCCGAGGCGCTGCAGACGGCGTTCCACTCGGTCTCCGAGGCGATGTACCAGCGCGCCCAGCAGCAGTCCGCCGCCCAGGGCGCCAACGGCGCGGCGACCGACGGCGGCGGGGCCGCCTCCTCCGACGAGGAGGACGTGGTCGACGCCGAGGTCGTGGACGAGGGCAAGTAGGCCATGGGCCAAGAGCGCCCGGACGTCGAGGAGGTGGCGGCCGCCGAGGCCGCCACCGCCGACGACGCGGAGCAGCGGCCGGAGGCGGTCGCCGCGGCGCCCGAGGCCGAGCCCGCGCCCGAGCCCGAGCCCGACTTCAAGGACCAGTGGCTACGCGCGGCCGCCGACCTCGACAACGTGCGCAAGCGCGCGCGGCGCGACGTCGCCGCCGCCGAGGCGCGCGGGGTCGTGCGGCTCGCGCGCGAGCTGCTGCCCGCGATCGACAACTTCGAGCGCGCGCTCGCGGCCGCCGAGGCCCAGCCGGAGAACCGCGACCACCACCTGACCGACGGCATCCGCCTCGTCAAGGACGAGTTGCTCGGCGCGCTCGCGCGCGTCGGCATCGAGCCCGACTCGCCCCAGGGCGAGCCGTTCGACCCGCACCGCCACGAGGCCGTCGCCCAGCAGCCCGTCGACGGCGCGCCGAGCGGCACGATCGTCGAGGTCTACAACCAGGGCTACCGCATCGGCGACGACGTCCTGCGCGCCGCTAAGGTCGTCGTGGCCGCCTAGGAGCGAGCGTGGCCACCGACCTCTACAAGGTGCTCGGCGTCGAGAAGAAGGCCTCGCCCGAGGAGATCAAGAAGGCCTACCGCAAGCTCGCGCGTCGCTACCACCCCGACCGCAACCCCGACGACGCGAAGGCCGAGGAGCGCTTCAAGGAGATTCAGGGCGCCTACGACGTCCTCTCGGACCCCGACAAGCGCAAGCAGTACGACCGCGGCTCGCTCTTCGGGGGCTTCGGCGGCGGCGCCGGCGGGCCGGCCCCCGGCGGCGGCTTCGACGCCGGATCGTTCTCGGACATCCTCTCGAACCTCTTCGGCGGGGGCGGCGGCCGCGGCGACGGCGGCGCCTCCGGCCCGCGCCGCCCGCGCGCCGAGCCCGGACGCGACCTCGAGGCCGAGGCGACGATCTCCTTCGAGCAGTCCGTCGCGGGCGCGCAGATCCCGGTGACCGTGCCCACGGCGCAGCGGTGCGCGACGTGCCACGGGACGGGCGCACGGCCCGGCACGAGCCCGGTGGTCTGCCCGCGCTGCCAGGGCCGCGGCATCGAGTCCGAGGGCCAGGGCCTGTTTTCGATCTCGCAGCCGTGCTCGCGCTGCGGTGGCGCCGGGACGATCATCGAGGACCCGTGTCCGACGTGCCACGGCGCGGGCTCGACGCGGACCGTCAAGAAGTACCGCGTGAACATCCCGGCCGGGGTGCGCGACGGCTCGCGCGTGCGCCTGGCCGGCAAGGGCGAGCCCGGCCGTGCCGGCGGTCCGCCCGGCGACCTCTACGTCGTCACGCGCGTGCTCCCCAGCCCGGTCTTCGCGCGCAAGGGCGAGCACCTCGAGGTCGAGGTGCCCCTGACGATCCCCGAGGCGATCCGCGGCGCCGAGGTCGAGGTGCCCACGCTCGACGGGCGCAAGCGCCTGCGCGTGCCCGCCGGCACCCGGCACGGCACCGTCCAGCGCCTGCGCGGCGAGGGCGTGCCGAGGACCGGGGGCCGCGGGCGCGGCGACATCCACTACCGCTTCGTCATCGACGTCCCGGCCTCGCTCTCGAGCGAGCAGTCCGAGGCGGTCGACAAGCTCTCGCAGGTCATGAACGGCGATCCGCGCGCCAAGCTCTTCGCGCGTGCCGGGCGGGGCTCGTGATGGCCGCGCGCCGGCAGACCCGCGTCAGGGTGGACGTCAAGCGCGGCGTCTTCATGATCTCCGTCGCCGCCGAGCTCGCCGCGATGCATCCCCAGACGCTGCGCATGTACGAGGCGCGCGGGCTGATCGAGCCGCAGCGCTCGCCGAAGGGCACGCGGCTGTACTCCCAGGCCGACGTCGAGCGCCTGCGCCGCATCCAGGAGATGACGAACGAGCTGGGGCTCAACCTCGCGGGCGTCGAGCGGGTGCTCGAGCTCGAGGAGGAGCTCGAGCACGCAACCAGCCGGCTCGCGGCGCTCGAGCGGCGCTCGGCGCGCGTGCGCGAGGAGCTCGAGGCCGAGGTCGAGCGCGTCCGGCGCTCGTTTCGGGCCGAGCTCGTCCCGCTGCGCCAGGCCTCGCGCGACCTCGTCCGCGCGCGCGACGTCGCGCCGCCCCTGTCGCGGCGCCGCATCCCGGTCGAGCGCGACGACGAGTCGCGCGCCTAGCTAAGCGCCGTCATCGCCGTCCGCGCGGTCGTCGTCGCCCTGCGGGCGCCGGCCGGGAAGGATCTGGCGGCGCCGACGTCTGCAGACGCGTGCGCATCCTCATGACCGCCAACCGCGGCCCCGGCCACGTCGAGCCGCTCGTCCCCTTCGCCCGCGCCTTCGCGGACGTGGGCCACGACGTGCGCCTCGCGGCGCCGGCCGGCGCCCGCCGCGAGGCCGAGCGCTCCGGGCTGCGCTTCCACGCCCTGCCCGACCGCGACGAGGCGGAGGTCGACGCGATCGTGGCCGGCAACGCGGAGCTGCCCGAGGAGGAGCGCAGCGCCCACTTCGTGCGCGAGGTCTTCGCCGGCGTCAACGTGCGCGCGACGCTCGCGGCGATGCTCGCGCTCGTCCGCGAGCTGCGGCCGCGGCTGGTCCTGCGCGAGCCGACGGAGGTCTCGGGCCTGCTCGCCGCCGAGCGCCACGGCGTGCCCCACGGCCGCGTGGCGATCATGGCCGGCGCCACGGAGACGTGGGGCGTGCCGGTCGTCGCCCCGGTGCTCGACCGCCACCGCCGAGCGCTCGGCCTGCGCCCCGACCCGGCCGCGCGCGCCGTCGCAGACAGCCCCTACCTGACGATCCTGCCGGAGGCGATGGAGGACCCGGACGACCGCGGGCCGGCGCACGCGCTGCGCTTCCGTGAGCCGACGCCGGCCACCGCAGCGCCTCCGGACTGGTGGGGCGGCGACGGGCGCCCGCTCGTGTACGTCACCTTCGGCACGGTGACGCCACGGCTGCCGTCCTTCGGCGAGCTCTTCCGCGCCGTCGTCGACGAGCTCGCCGACGTCCCCGCGCGCGTGCTCTTCACGATCGGCCAGGAGGTCGATCGCGCGGCGCTCGGCCCCGTCCCCGCCCACGTGCGCGTCGAGCCCTGGGTCCGGCAGGCGGCGATCATGCCCTCCGTGGCGGTCATCGCCAGCCACGGCGGCGCCGGCTCCACGCGGCTGGCCCTCGCCGCCGGCGTGCCGTCGGTGATCGTGCCCGCGTTCGCCGACCAGCCCCGCAACGCCGAGCGCCTCGCAGCCCTCGGGGCCGGGATCGCGCTGCCCGCCGGGCCGACCGGGCTCGGCCCGGCGATCCGTCGGCTCCTCGACGACCCCGGCCCGCGCGCGGTCGCCAGGCGCGTACAGGCGCAGATCGCCGCGTTGCCGCCGGTCGCCGCGGCGCCGGCTGCGCTGGCCGAGCAGCTCGCGCTGCCGCGCGCGGCCTGAGCCGCCGCTACACAGCGTCGGCCAGCGGCTTCACGTTGTGGTTCTGTCGGAAGACGTTGTCCGGGTCCCACTCAGCCTTGACCGCCGCGAGGCGATCGTACTTAGCGCCGAAGCCGGCTTGAATCCGGTCTTCGCCCTCGTCGCCGGTGAAGTTGAGATAGACGCCGCCGGTCGCGTAGGACTTCACGTCGGCGCAAGTGGCGCGGGCCCACGCCTTGCCCCGCTCGTCGTCGGCGGGGTCGTCCCAGAGGCCGAACGGATGCACCGTCCAGCGGGCCTGCCGGCTGGTGAGCGGCCAGTCATCCGCGTTGCGTGCGACGGCACCGCCCCATGGCAAGGCGATCTGCTGGGACGGGGAGGGAACGATCATGTCCTCCGCGCGCGCACAGAACAGTTCGAGCGCCTCGTCGGGGAACTCCTCCAGATGTTCGGCCGACCAGTAGTTCCGGAATCCGGGCGGGTCGTCGAGAGCGCACTGCAGCTCGGCGTAGGGCATCTCGGCCATCATCTGGCCCTCCGGTGAGAGCTCGAACAGGGGCGCCGCCACCTTGCGCGCCGCCGTCTCGCCGCCGGCGTACATGACCCCCACCCCCAGTACCAGCTGCCCCTGCATGTGGTCGGGGACGAACTCCTCGGGCGGGCCCGTGAGATAGAGCGCGCCGCCCCCGACCTCGTCGGGCGCCTCCTCGAAGAAGTCGCGATAGCGCCGCATCACCTCGGGCCCACGGTCGGGCGGGAAGAGCAGCAGCGCGAGCGTCACGATCGGCAACGGATAGAGACGGAACTTGCAAGACGTCGCGATCCCGAAGTTGCCGCCGCCCCCGTGGAGCGCCCAGAAGAGCTCGGAGTTCTCACCCTCGCTCGCTGTCACCTGGCGCCCGTCCGCCGTCACGAGGTCAACCGAGATCAGGTTGTCGCACGCGAACCCGAACTTCCGCTCGAACCAGCCGGAGCCGCCGCCCAGGGTCAGACCCACCACGCCGGTGGTGGAGACCCGCCCGCCGGTGGTCGCGAGCCCGTGCGGCTCAGCAGCGCGATCGAAGTCGCTCCAAGTCGCTCCGCCGCCGACGCTGGCGGTGCGGGCGTCGGGATCGACGGACACGGCATTGACCTTGCGCATGTCGACCACGAGCCCGTCCTCGACGAGGCTGTTGCCCGCGACGCTGTGGCCCCCGCTCCGCACGGAGATCGGCAACCCCCGCCGGCGTGCGAATGCGAGCGCTGAAACCACGTCCGCCGCGTCCGCGCACTGCGCAACGTACGCCGGGTGCTTGTCGATCATCGAGTTGAAGATCGTCCGTGCCTCGTCGTAGCCGGCGTCGTCAGGCGTGAACACGGCGCCCTCGAAGCCGTCAATGCCGTTGCCGCTCATACGTCCCCCGGTGCGCTTTAGGGTTGTCGGCGCCGATCATCTCACGGGCGGAGCAGCGCGAACATGAGCACAACGACGCCGTGCTCGGCTCACCAGGCCATTGGCCGCTCCATGCGTCAGGGGAACAGCGCGGCGCGGTAGTCCCGCGGCGCTCCCGATGCGCGTAGGTAGCGCGCGGCGGCGGGGATCGCGTCGGCGGGGTCATACGGGGACGCGCGGCCGTCGTGTCGCCGCCGATGCCGTAGGTGTCCCAGGTGCTCGGTGACCCGACGATCGAGAACTGCATCGGTCCCGCGCAGCACCCGTAGCCGTTCACTCCCGAGTGGACGCCGGGGGCGGTGGATTGGCCGTGGTTGGTCTCGATCGAGCCGATCCCGGCGAGGACCCACGGGTCGATGCCGTAGCGGCGCCCCGCCTCCATGTAGATGCGCAGGTAGGCGGGCGGGAACTCCGTGCGCGCGAGCCGCGACGGCCGATAGCCGCCGGAGATCGCCGCGCTGCCGCCGGTCGCCGCGGCGCCGGCTGCGCTGGCCGAGCAGCTCGCGCACGCCCGCGACGCCGGGCCGTCAATGGCGCGAGCCGGGCCGATTGCCAGATCGCCGGTGGGCGCGCTCATGCCCGCGCCTCGCCGGACGGCGCCGGCGCCCGCTCGGGCGGTCGGGGACGCTCCTCCCGCGAGCCGGGGATCCACTGAAGCCACCGCGGCAGGTACCAGTTCCAGTCCCCGAGGACCTTCATCGTCGCCGGCAGCAGCACCCCGCGGACGATCGTCGCGTCGATGAGCACCGCGACCGCGAGGCCGACGCCCATCTCCTTGAAGTCGAGGAAGCTCAGCGTCACGAAGACGGAGAAGACGACGACCATGACCACGGCCGCGCTAGTCACGGTCCCGGCCGTCGTCGAGATCCCGTGGCGCACCGCACTGCTCGTGCTCATCCCGCCCAGGTAGGCCTCGCGGACCCGGGACAGGATGAACACGTGGTAGTCCATCGAGAGCCCGAACAGGATCACGAACAAGAACAGCGGCAGCCACGACGTGATGCCGCCGTTCGACGTGAAGCCGAGCAGGCCCTCGCCGTGGCCGTCCTGGAAGACGAGCACGAGCACCCCGTAGGCCGCGCCGACCGAGAGCAGGTTCAGGACGATCGCCTTGATCGGGATGACGATCGAGCGGAACGTGAAGAGCAGCAGCAGGAACGCGAGCGCGAAGACGAACGCGAAGATCAGCGGGAGCCGGCTGACCAGCAGGTCGCGGAAGTCCTTGGACTGCGCGGCGTTGCCGCTCACGGCGACGGTCGCGCCGTCGACCCTCCCGACCGTGGCCGGGACGACGCGGTTGCGGATGTCGTCGAGCGCGGCGGTGGAGACATCGTCGTTGCCGTTGCCCTTCGTCGGGATCGTGACGAGCGCGACGCTGCCGTCGCCGCTGATCTCGACGTCGCCCCCGCCGAGCGCGTTCTTCGCCCCCGTCGCCTCGCGCCGCAGCGCGGCGATGCCGGCGGCCGTCGCGCCGGTGCGCACGTCGTCGGCCTTCACCGCGACGTCGACGGTCACGCCCTCCGACGGGAAGGCGGCGCGCAGGCGGTCGTAGGTCTTGATCACCGCGAGGTCCTGCGGCAGGTCGTCGACGCTCGTCACCGCGATGTTCATGCCCAGGGCCGGGATCGCGAGCGCGACGAGCGCGCCGCCGGCGAGGACGATCGCCACCCACGGGCGCCGCATGACGCGGTCCACCATCGCCGACCAGAACCGCGACTGCCCCGCGGGGCGGCGCAGGCGGCTCAGGTACGGGATCCGGCCCTTCTCGACGCGGTCGCCGAGCCAGGCGAGAACCGCGGGGAGGACCGTGAGCGAGGAGAGGATCGCGATCGCGACGACGAGGATCGTGCCCTCGGCGAACGAGACGAACGTCTTGTCGCCGCTCAGGAACATCCCCGCCATCGAGGCGATCACGGTGAGCCCCGAGATCAGGATCGCGCGCCCCGACGTCGCGGCGGCGACCTCGAGCGCGGAGCGCTCGCTGCGCCCGGCGGCGCGCTCCTCGCGCTCGCGCCGCAGGTAGAAGAGCGCGTAATCGACCGTCACGGCGAGGCCGATGAGGAGGATCACCGACTGCAGGTTGCTGTCGATCGGCGAGAGCTGGCTCGGCAGCGCCACGAGGCCGAGCGCCGCGACCACCGTCGTGATGCCGAGCGAGAGCGGCACGAGCGCGGCGACGAGCGAGCCGAAGGCGAGGATGAGGATGAGCAGCGTGAGCGGGAACGACAGCAGCTCGGCCTTGGCGAGGTCGTTGGAGAACGTGTCGTTGAGCTCCTTGTTGGAGCTGACCCTGCCGAACTGCTCGATCCGCAGCCCGGGGTGCGCGTCCTGGACGGCGGCAACGGCGTCCTTGGCCGGGTCGAGGCGCTCGGCGGCCTGGAGGTCGTCGCCGGTGATCTCGAAGTCCACGAGCGCGGAGTGCTTGTCGGCGGAGACGAGCGCAGCGCCCGTGAACGGCGTGACGACGTGCTCGACGTCCTTCGCCCGCCGCAGGCGGGCCGCCGTGCCGGCGATGGCCGCGCGGAACCGTGGGTCGTCGACGGTGAGCCGCGAGCTCTGGATCAGCACGTGCTCGTCGTTGGGCCGCAGGCCGGCGTCGTCCAGCGTGCGCTCGGCGCGGCCCGACTCGCCCGAGAAGGCGTCGGCGCCGTGGATCTTGCTCTGGCCGACGGCCTGGCCGAGGAAGACGGCCGCCACGACGAACGCGAGCCAGCCGAGGATCGCGAGCTTCCGGTGCTCGGCGCTCCAGTGGGCGGCCCGTGCGGCGACGTTGCGTGGCTGCGACACGACTCTCCTTGCTGGTGACGGGACGCTCGACGGGCCAGACTATCTGCCTGTCTGCGCGCGCCGACATCGGGGGAACCCCCTGAGATTCCGCCGCGGATGGCCGGCGGGAAGGGGCCGGGTCGCATCAGGGCCTGGTTTCGGCTGCTAAGATCTACGTCTCACCGACTGAGATTTCTCCACGAGGTTCGATGCAGCCAGACCGCTTCACGATCAAGACCCAGGAGGCCATCGCGGCCGCCGCCTCGCTCGCCGAGCGCCGCCGCAACCCCCAGGTCACCCCAGAGCACCTGCTCCTCGTCCTCCTCGAGCAGGAGGGCGGCGTCGTCGCGCCGGTGCTCCAGAAGCTCGGCGCGGACGTCGCGCGCGTGCGTGCCCAGGCCAACGCGGCCGTCGAGACGCTCCCGACGCTGAGCGCCGGCGGCGAGGCCGCCGGCCCCTCCTCCGAGCTCGTGCGCGTCCTGCGCCTCGCCGAGGAGGAGATGCGCGACCTCGCCGACGAGTACGTCTCCACCGAGCACCTGCTGCTCGCGCTCGCCGAGCACCAGTCGCGTGCCGGCGACGCGCTGCGCACGGCGGGGGCCACGAAGGACGGGCTCGTCAAGGCGATCACGGAGATCCGCGGACCGCACCGCGTCACCGACCAGTCGCCCGAGGAGCGCTATCAGGCGCTCGAGCGCTTCGGCCGGGACCTCACGCAGGCGGCCGAGCAGGGCAAGCTCGATCCCGTCATCGGCCGTGACGACGAGATCCGCCGCGTGATCCAGGTCCTCAGCCGGCGCACGAAGAACAACCCGGTCCTGATCGGCGAGCCCGGCGTCGGCAAGACCGCGATCGTCGAGGGCCTCGCCCAGCGCATCGTCTCCGGCGACGTGCCCGAGTCGCTGCGCGACCGGCGCGTGATCGCGCTCGACATCGGCGCGCTGCTGGCCGGCTCGAAGTACCGCGGCGAGTTCGAGGAGCGTCTGAAGGGCGTGCTGGCCGAGATCAAGGACTCCGAGGGCCAGGTCGTCCTCTTCATGGACGAGCTGCACACGATCGTCGGCGCCGGCGCCGCCGAGGGCGCGGTCGACGCCGCCAACCTGCTCAAGCCGATGCTCGCCCGGGGCGAGCTGCGAGCGGTCGGCGCGACCACGCTCGACGAGTACCGCAAGCACATCGAGAAGGATGCGGCGCTCGAGCGCCGCTTTCAGCCCGTCCTGGTCGGCGAGCCGTCCGTCGAGGACGCGATCGCGATCCTCCGCGGGCTCAAGGAGCGTTACGAGAACCACCACAAGGTCCGCGTCCAGGACTCCGCCCTGATCGCCGCCGCGACGCTGAGCGACCGCTACATCACCGACCGCTTCCTCCCCGACAAGGCGATCGACCTCATCGACGAGGCCGCCTCGCGCCTGCGCATCGAGGTCGACTCGGTGCCGACCGAGATCGACGAGGTCGAGCGCCGCGTCATGCAGCTCGAGATCGAGCACCAGGCGCTGAGCAAGGAGACCGACGAGGCCTCCGCCGCGCGCCGCGAAGCGATCGAGCGCGAGCTGGCCGAGCTGCGCGAGCAGGCCGCCGGCATGCGTGCCGAATGGCAGCGCGAGAAGGAGTCGATCGACGAGGTCTCGCAGGTCAAGACCGAGCTCGAGGAGGCCCGCGTCGAGCTCGAGCGCGCCCAGCGCGAGGCCGACCTCAACCGCGCGGCCGAGCTGCAGTACGGGCGCATCCCCGAGTTCGAGCGCCGGCTGGGCGAGCTCGAGGCGCGCGACCACGGCCCCATGCGCTTCTTCAAGGACGAGGTCGACGCCGAGGACGTCGCCGAGGTCGTCGCCCGCTGGACGGGGATCCCGGTCTCGCGCCTCATGGAGGGCGAGGTCGAGAAGCTCGTGCACATGGAGGAGCGCCTGCACCGGCGCGTCATCGGCCAGGACGAGGCCGTCCGCTCGGTCTCCAACGCCCTGCGCCGCTCGCGCGCGGGGCTGAGCGACCCCGACCGCCCGATCGGCGTCTTCCTCTTCTTGGGGCCGACCGGCGTCGGCAAGACGGAGCTCGCGCGCGCGCTCGCCGAGTTCATGTTCGACGCCCAGGACGCGATGGTCCGCATCGACATGTCCGAGTACATGGAGAAGCACGCGGTCAGCCGCCTCGTCGGCGCGCCGCCCGGCTACGTCGGCTACGACGAGGGCGGTCAGCTCACGGAGGCCGTCCGCCGCCGGCCGTACGGGGTCGTGCTCCTCGACGAGATCGAGAAGGCGCACCCCGACGTCTTCAACATCCTGCTGCAGGTCATGGACGACGGGCGGTTGACCGACGGCCAGGGGCGCACTGTCGACTTCAAGAACGTCGTGCTGATCATGACCTCGAACATCCCCGGCGGCCGGGTGGGCGCCGAGGCGCAGTTCAAGCCCGAGTTCATCAATCGCCTCGACGACATCGTCGAGTTCGAGAGCCTCGACCGCGCGCAGATCGGCGCGATCGTCGACCTCCAGGTCGAGCGGCTCGTCCGGCGGGTCCGGGCGCGTGGCATCGAGGTCGAGCTCACCGACGCCGCGCGGATCCTGCTCGGCAACCTCGGCTACGACCCGACCTACGGCGCGCGCCCGCTCAAGCGCGTCATCCAGAAGCGCCTCGTCGACCCGCTCGCGCTGGCCATCCTCGAGGGCGACTTCCGCGAGGGTGACACCGTCCGCGTCGACGCCGGCGACGGCGACCTCTTCCTGGCCCGCGTCGAGGCCGCCGAGCCGGTCGTCGCGTAGGCCCGCCGCCGTCGGCCACGGCGCGGTTCTCGTCCCCGGCGCCGATCATCGGCGGCGTCGGGCGCATCACCGCCTCGGTGAGGGACGGCGAAATGGGATAGAACCGGCCCATGCCGACCTACATCATGCTTTCGACGCTCACGCCCGAGGGCGTCCAGACCGTCAAGAACAACCCGCAGCGGATCCGCGAGGTCAACAAGGAAGTCGAGCAGCTCGGGGCGACCGTCCGCGCGCAGTGGGCCACGCTCGGCGAGTTCGACTTCATCAACGTCGTCGAGGCACCCGACGACCGGACGATGGCGCGCGTCTCGCTCGAGCTCGGCTCGCGCGGCACGGCGCGCTACGAGACGCTCGTCGCGATCCCCGTGGACGAGTTCATCGCCTCGCTCTAGCACGTGAGGGTCCTCGTGGTCGGCGGCGGCGGGCGCGAGCACGCGATCGTGCGCGCGCTCGCCCGCTCGCCCCAGCGCCCGGAGGTCGTGTGCGCGCCCGGCAACCCCGGCATCGCGCACAACGCGCGCGTCGAGCGCGTCGCCGTCGACGACCTCGACGGCCTCGTCGCGCTGGCCGAGCGCGAGGACGCCGCGCTCACCGTCGTCGGGCCCGAGGCGCCGCTCGTCGCCGGGCTCGTCGACGCGCTGCACGCCGCCGGGCGCGTCGCCTTCGGGCCGACCGCCGCGGCCGCGCGCCTCGAGGGCTCGAAGGCCTTCGCCAAGGAGGTCATGGAGGCGGCGGGCGTCCCGACCGCGACCTGGCGCGCGGTGTCGACGGTGAAGGAGGGCATGGGCGCGGTCGAGCGCTACCCGGTCGTGCTCAAGTTCGACGGACTGGCCGCGGGCAAGGGCGTGGTCATCGCCCCCGACGAGGCGACCGTGCGCGAGACGCTCCACGCGTTCCTCGAGGAGCGCGTCTTCGGAACGGGCCGCGTCGTCGTCGAGGAGCTGCTCGAGGGCCAGGAGGTCTCGCTGCTCGCGCTGTGCGACGGCGACACGGCGGTGCCGATGGCCCCGGCGCAGGACTACAAGCGCATCTTCGACGGCGACCGGGGCCCGAACACGGGCGGCATGGGGTCCTACTCGCCGGTGCCAGGCCTCACCGCCGACGACGCGACCGAGCTGGCCCGGGTCGTCCACCAGCCCGTCGTCGACGAGCTGCGCCGCCACGGCACGCCGTTTCACGGCCTGCTCTACGCCGGCCTGATGCTCACGCGCTCGGGCCCGCGCGTGCTCGAGTTCAACGTGCGCTTCGGCGACCCCGAGACGCAGGCTGTGCTTCCGCGGCTGCGCTCGGACCTCCTCGACCTCGCGCTGCGCGCGACCCGCCCCGGCGGGCTCGAGGGCGCCACGCTGGCCTGGGACGAGCGCTGGGCGGTCACCGTCGTGCTGGCGAGCGCCGGCTACCCGGCGTCGGCGTCGCGCGGCGACCTCGTCGCGGGCCTCGACGACGTGCCGGGCGACGTCGAGGTCACCCACGCCGGGACGGCGCTCGACGGGGCCGGGCGCGTGGTCACCGCCGGGGGTCGCGTGCTCAACGTCACCGCGCTCGGCGCCGGCCCGGCGGCCGCCCGCGCCGCCGCCTATGCTGCCGCCGACCTGATCACCTTCGAGGGCCGGCAGCTGCGCACCGACATCGCGCTGCGGGCCGTGAGGCCGACGCCATGAGCGAAGCCGCGCCCGAGAGCGGCGCCCTGACCCAGACCGATCCGGAGGCGGCCTTCGAGGAGCTCGACGTCGACGCGCCGCGCGTCGGGATCATCATGGGCTCGAAGTCCGATCTGCCCGAGATGGAGAAGGCGGGCGAGGTCCTCACCGAGCGGGGGATCAGCTACGAGACGCGCGTCATGTCGGCGCACCGCGAGCCCGACGTCGTCGCCGACTACTGCCGCAACGCCCGGATGCGGGGGCTGAAGGTCATCATCGCCGGGGCCGGCCTGGCCGCGGCGCTGCCCGGGGTCGCCGCCGCCCACAGCGACCTGCCGGTCATCGGCGTCCCGCTGACGAGCCGCCTGAGCGCGATGGGCGGCCTCGACGCCCTGCTGAGCATCGTGCAGATGCCCCCGGGCGTCCCGGTGGCGACCGTGGGCCTCGACAACGCCCGCAACGCCGGCCACCTCGCCGCGCGGATCCTCGAGGCCTGATCACGTGGCCCGTCTCGCAACCGTCGACCCGAGCCTTCGTGCCGATCGTGACGAAACGGACCACTAGGTGCCCGAGCGGCGTCTGGACCTCGACGCGCATCGCAACCTCGGCGAGCTCCTCGGCACGGCCTTCGCGCTCTTCGGGCGCCACGCCGGGCTCTTCCTCGGGGTGACGCTGCTCGTCGTCGCTCCGGTCACGCTCGTCGTCGACGGCGTCTGGGGGCGGCGGCTGGCCGACGGCGCCGACGCCGACGTCCCGCTCGGGGCGATGGTCGCGGGCCTGGGGTTGAGCGCCGTCGTGGTGCCGACGCTCGTCACGGCCCTGCACGCCATCATCGTCCAGCGCCTGGGCCGCGGCGAGGAGCCGACGATCGGCGAGGCGCTCGACGCCGCGGCGGACCGCGTTCTGCCGGCGGTCGGCGCGGTGGTCCTCTACATCCTCGGCGTCGCCGCGGGGCTCGTCGCCTTCGTGATCCCCGGGTTCTACCTCGGCGTGCGCTGGTACTTCAGCGCGCAGGCCGCGGTCGTCGACGGCCTCGCGCCGCGGGCGGCGCTCACGCGCAGCGGCGAGCTCGTGGAGGGCTCGTGGTGGCGCGTCGCCGGCCTGCTGGTGGTGGCCGGGCTCGTCTTCGGGCTGCTCGGCGGGCTCCTGCAGGCCGTGATCGACGCGACCGGCGCGGGCCTGCTCTACGTCGCGCTCCTGATCGCCGAGCAGACGCTCGTGCTCTCCCTGACCGCGCTCTTCGGGACGCTGCTCTTCTTCGATCTGCGCGCCCGCCGCTGGTCGGGCGCGCGCGAGCCCGTGCTGGGCGGCGAGCGGTGATCGAGCGCTACACCCGCCCCGCGCTCGGCGCGCTGTGGACCGACGCGGCGCGCATGGAGGCGTGGCGGCGCGTCGAGGTCGCCGCCTGCGAGGAGCTGGACGGCCCGACGGCGGCCGAGCTGGAGGCGATCCGCGCCGCGACCTTCACCGTCGAGGCGGTCCATGAGCGCGAGCGCGTCACCGACCACGACGTCGCCGCCTTCGTCGACGTCCTGCAGGCGAGCGCCGGCGCCGGCGGGCGCTGGATCCACTTCGGGCTGACCTCCTCCGACGTCCTCGACACCGCGCTCGCGCTCCAGCTGCGCGCGGCGGGGGAGCTCGTCGTGGCCGGAGCCCGCGAGCTCGTCGAGGCCCTCGCCGCGCGGGCGCGCGAGCACGTCGACACGGTCTGCGTCGGGCGCACGCACGGGGTCCACGCCGAGCCGACGACGTTCGGGATCAAGCTCGCGGGCCTCGCCTTCGAGGCCGCCCGCAACGCAGATCGCCTCGAGCGGGCGTTCGCGCAGGCGGCGACGGGCGCGCTCTCGGGCGCGGTCGGCACGTACGCGGCGACGAGCCCGGCCTTCGAGGCGCGCGTCCTCGCCCGCCTCGGGCTGGCGCGCGAGCCGGTCTCAACGCAGGTCGTGCCGCGCGACCGCCACGCCGAGCTCGTGCAGGCGATCGCGCTCGCCGGCGCGGGGATCGAGCGCCTGGCCACCGAGGTCCGCCACCTGCAGCGCACGGAGGTCCGCGAGGCCGAGGAGCCCTTCCGCGCCGGCCTGCAGAAGGGCTCCAGCGCGATGCCCCACAAGCGCAACCCGATCATGACCGAGCGGCTGACCGGCCTCGCGCGGGTTCTGCGGGGCCACGCCCAGACCGCGGTCGAGGACGTCGCGCTCTGGCACGAGCGCGACATCTCCCACTCCGGGGCCGAGCGCGTGATCCTGCCCGACGCCACGATCCTGCTCGACTACATGCAGGCGCTGGCGGCTCGCGTCGTGGGCGGCCTCGTCGTCCATGCCGACCGCATGCGGGCCAACCTCGAGCTGACGCACGGCGCGCTCTTCTCCCAGCGCGCCCTGCTCGCGCTCGTGGCGGGCGGGATGGCCCGCGACGAGGCCTACCGCATCGTGCAGGAGGACGCCCAGCGCGCGTGGGACGCCGGGACGCCGCTGCGCGGCCTGCTCGCGGCGCGTGACCTCGGCCTCGACCTCGACGCCGTCTTCGACCTCGGGGCGTTCACGCGTCACGCCGTGGAGATCGTGGGGCGCCTCGACGCGATCGCTTGAGCGCCGTCCCCTCGCAGATCGCGTGGCGTCGCGATCTCGGGCTCAGCTTAGAGAGGAGCCTGGGTTCAGGCGCGCCCCCGGGCGCTTGAGCCACGCTCTATGCTCCGCTGCAGTGCGCGAAGGCGTGGCGATCTTGGCCGTTCTGGCCCTGCTGACGGCTGGCGCGACGTCAGCGTCGGGCCGCGTGTATCGCGGCTTCATGACGAACGGCGACAGCCGGGCGGTGCACTCGGGCGAGCAGGGCGCGATCTGGCAGTCGCGCTTCATCGAGCACGCGCGCGGCCGCGTGAGGTACGCCGCGTGCGTGATCTTCCTCGATGGGCACAACGTGGTCCGATGCAAGGTCGGCCGGACCAATAGCCACGGCGTCAGCCGCCTGGGCTTCTCACGGTTCGTGAACTTGCGTCCCGGCCACTGGGCCGTGCGCTTCTTCCGGCTCGGGCGTCGGTTGGCGGCTTGGAACTTCACGGTGCGCCCGGAATCGGTCTGAGCATCCCCATCGGCAGCTCTCGCGCCCAAGTGGCACAGCCATCTGGGCGCCGCGAGCTGCGCATCGAGGCATAAGCTCAGGCCTGCAGCACCTCGTGGGCGAAGCGCACGGCCAGGGCGCCGTCGCCGACGGCGCCGGCGACGCGCTTCGTTGCGCCTGCGCGGACGTCGCCCGCGGCGAAGACGCCGGGCCGGACGGTCTCGAGCAGATGCGGATGACGGTCGCTCGAGGGCCAGCCGTTGGATCCCGCACGCGCCACCGCGCCGTCGCCACACCTGATGTAACCGGCCTCGTCGAGCTCGAGCATCGTGTGCACCGCCTCGGTGCGCGGCTCGGCGCCGATCATCACGAACACGGCCGACACCGCGACGCGCTCGACGTTGCCGTCCGCGCGGCTGCGCAGATCCGCGTGCTCGAGCCGGCCGTCGCCGTCGACGGCGCTCACCTCGGTGCCGGTGATGATCTCGATGTTCGGGCGCGATTCGATGCGCTCGAGCAGGTAGCGCGACATCGTCGCCGCGAGGCCTGCGCCGCGGATCACGACGCGGACGCTGCGCGCCGCGCGCGACAGGTGCACCGCCGCCTGGCCGGCCGAGTTGCCGCCTCCAACGACGATCACGTCCTCGCCGCGGCAGCGCTCGGCGTCGCTCGCCATCGCGGCGTGGTAGACGCCCGCGCCCACGAACCGCTCGACGTTGTCGGCCGCGAGCTCGCGCCAGCGCGCACCGGTGGCGACGACGACCGTGCGGGCGAGCGCGTGCTGTCCGTCGTCGAGGTCGACGCGGACGAGCCCCTCGGCGCCGCGCGCGAGCTCGACCGCGCGGTGAAAGCTCGACAGCACCGCGTCGAAGCGACGCGCCTGCAGCGTCGCCTTGCGCGTCAGCTCGGTTCCCGAGATCCCCGTCGGAAAGCCGAGGTAGTTCTCGATCCGCGTGCTGGTGCCGGCCTGGCCGCCGGGCGCCCACGCCTCCGCCACGAGCGTCCGCAGCCCCTCGGACCCGCCGTAGACCGCGGCCGCGAGCCCCGCGGGGCCGCCGCCGAGCACGACCAGATCGAACCGCTCGCCGTCGATCTCGGCGCGCAGGCCGAGCTCGCGGGCGACCTGGGCGGCCGAGGGGTTGCGCAGCACGGCGGTGTTGCGCACGAGCAGCGGCGTCTCCTCGCGTCCGATCTTCAGCCACTCGAGCATCGCCGCGCTCTCGTCGTCGGTGTCGACGTCGTACCACCGCACCGGGATCAGATTGCGCTCGAGCAGGTCACGAACCTCGAACGCGCGCCGCGAACCGCGCGGCGCAATCAGCCGCAGCACGCCGTGCCCGTGCCGAACGTGCCACTCCCTGCGCGCCATCATCGTGCGCAGGACGAGCTCGGCCAGCTCGGGCCACGACGCGAGCATCGCCCGCAGCTCAGGGCGGTCGAACGCGATCACGTCGGTCGGCTCGTCGGCGACGCACGCGGCGATCGCCGGCTCGCCGGTGAACGTGGCGATGTCGCCGAGAAACGTCCCGGCGTCCGCCTCGGCAACCCACACCTCCTTGCCCGGCTTGCGGTCGAGCACCCGCACCCTGCCGCGCTCGATCACGAGAAACGGCGCGTCGCGCCGCCCCTGCTCGTACAGCGTGTCCCCGGCCGCGAACGAGCGGCGCGTGCCCAGCACCGCCAGCCGCTCGAGCTTCCTCGCGGACATCCGCGGGTACATCACCTCGTCGCCGAGATCGGGGAAGTCCTCGGCGCGGATCTGCGTGGGTGTCGTTGCATCGATCGGCACGGTCATCCGCCAAGGGGTAGCAGACCGGCGCCGAGCCCAAGCCCTGCGGGTACTCGACGGTGGCGCGCGAGGCCAACCCGGGACGCAGGCGGCTCGGTTACCGTGAGATTCGTGCGAATCGCGACCTGGAACGTGAACTCGGTCAAGCAGCGCGTGCCGCGGTTGCTGCCGTGGCTGGATCAGCGCCAGCCGGACGTGGTCTGCCTGCAGGAGACCAAGCTCGCCGACGACGCGTTCCTCGATCTGCTCGGCGGCGAGCTCACCGACCGCGGCTACGCGGTCGCGCTCCACGGTGAGGCGACGTGGAACGGCGTCGCGATCCTCTCGCGCGTGGGGCTGGACGACGTCGTCACGGGCCTCGCGGGCGCGCCGGGGTTCCCGCGTCCGGAGGCGCGCGCCGTGTCCGCCACCTGTGGCGGGATCCGGATGGTCTCGGTGTACGTGCCGAACGGGCGAGCGCCGGGCTCCGAGCACTACGAGTACAAGCTCGCCTGGCTCGCTGCGCTGCGCGAGACGGTCGCCGCCGGCCCGGAGGCGACGGTCGTGTGTGGCGACATGAACATCGCGCCCACCGATGACGACGTGTTCGATCCCGACGCCTACGTCGGCCAGACCCACGTGACGCCGCCCGAGCGCGCGGCGCTGACGGAGGTGGAGGCGCTCGGCCTGCATGACGTCGTGCGGGAGCGCTGGCCCGACGAGCGGGTCTTCACCTACTGGGACTACCGGGCCGGGATGTTCCATCAGGACCTCGGGATGCGGATCGACCTCGTGTTGGTCGGCGCGCCGGTCGTCGGCCGCGTCGAGGCGGCATGGGTGGACCGGCAGGCCCGCAAGGGCAGTGGGCCAAGCGACCATGCGCCGGTGATCGTCGATCTGGACGAGGCGCCCGACGGGGACATCGGGCCGGTCGTTCCGCCGCCTTCCGCTCCGGCCGCGAGGCGCGGCGCGAAGAAGCTGCCGCAGACCCCGTGACGCTCACTCCCGCCAGGCGCGCAGTCCTCACCGCCGCGGTCGGTCGCGGTCGCGCGAGGGCTGAACGCGCTTGGGCTCTCCCGGCATCTTCGGATAGTCGGGCGGGTAGGGCATGTCGCCCCGTCCGTCGGCGGCGTCGTTCTCGTACATGTCGAGCAGCGGCTGCAGGGAGTGGACGGCGTCGTCGATCGCGGCGTGGCGATCGCCCACCTCGGCGAAGCGCGCGGGCATTGTGGCGACCGTGAAGTCCTCGGGCGCGACCTCGGGGAGCTCGTCCCACGTCAGCGGTGCGGACACCGGCGCACCCGCCTTCGGCCGCACGCTGTAGGCCGAGGCGATCGTGCGATCGCGCGCATTCTGGTTGTAGTCGACGAAGATGCGCTCGCCGCGCTCCTCCTTCCACCACTTCGTCGTCACCTCGCCCGGTAGGCGCCGCTCGAGCTCGCGCCCGAAGGCGATCGCGGCGTGGCGGACGTCCGTGAACGCCCAGCGTGGCGCGATCCGGACGTAGAGGTGGACGCCTCGGCCCCCCGAGGTCTTCGGGAAGCCCCTGTAGCCGAGCTCGTCGAGGAGCACGCGCGCCTCGGCTGCGACGCGCACGGCGTCGGCGAAGTCCGTGCCCGGCTGCGGGTCCAGGTCGATGCGCAGCTCGTCCGGATGGTCGACGTCGTCCCGGCGAACCGGCCACGGATGGAACGTGATCGTGCCCATCTGGGCCGCCCAGCCGACAACCGCCAGCTCCGTCGGGCAGACCTCGTCCGCATGGCGACCCGACGGGAATTCGATCCGCGCCGTCTGCACGTAGTCCGGAGCTCCACGGGGGACGCGCTTCTGAAAGAAGGCGTCGCCGCCGCCCTGCTCCCGCGTCGACACGACGATGCCCGGGTGCACGCCCTTCGGCCAGCGCTCGAAGGTCGTCGGTCGTCGCTCGAGCGCGCGCAGGATCCCGTCCCCGACGGCGAGGTAATACTCGACGACGTCGAGCTTGGTGACCGCACGTGAGCGCTTGGTCATCGGGAAGATCACGCGATCGGGATTCGACACGCGCAGGTCGCGCCCACCGGCGTCGATGACGGTGGCCTCGGATGCGGCCATGCCCCGGAGTTCTACGGCAACCGCGCGGCGCACGCCCGCCGCGGGCTCAGGCGACTTCGTCGCGCGCGCGACTGGCACTACCGGGTCAGGACCGCCGACCGCCGGGTCGTCTTCGGCAACGACCGCGCGTCCCGGACCGGCCGGCGCCGCTGCTAGCCTGCGGCCGGTGTCGCCGGTCGCCGACCTGCCCCTGCTCGCGCGCGGGAAGGTGCGCGAGATGTACGACCTCGGCGACCGGATCCTGATGGTCGCCTCGGACCGGATCTCGACCTACGACGTCGTGCATCCGACGCCGATCCCCGACAAGGGCAAGGTCCTGACGGGGCTGTCGGCGTTCTGGTTCGGGCGCACCGGCCACGTCGTGCCCAACCACTTCCTCTCGGCCATCGACGCCGTGCCCGAGGAGGTGCGCGGGCGGGCGATGGCCGTCCGGCGCCTCGACATGCTTGCCGTCGAGTGCGTCGTGCGCGGCTACATCACCGGCTCGGGGTGGAAGGACTATGAGGCCACGGGGCGCGTCTCGGGCGTCGCGCTGCCCCCGGGCCTGCGGGAGTCCGACCGGCTGCCGACGCCGATCTTCACGCCGACGACGAAGGCCGACACCGGCCACGACGAGCCCGTCGACTTCGACGGCGTCGTCGGGCTGCTGGGCGGCGACCGCGAGCTCGCCGAGCGCGTCCGCCACGCGTCGATCGCGCTCTATTGCTTCGCCGCCGAGCACGCGCTCGAGCGCGGCGTGATCCTCGCCGACACGAAGTTCGAGTTCGGCCTGGACGTCGCCGGCGAGCTCGTCGTCGGCGACGAGGTGCTCACCCCCGACTCCTCGCGCTACTGGCCGGCCGACGACTACGAGCCCGGCCACGCGCAGGCGAGTTTCGACAAGCAGTACGTGCGCGACTGGGCCGCGGCCGGCGGCTGGGACAAGACGCCGCCGGCGCCGGAGCTGCCGGCCGACGTCGTCGAGGGCACCCGCGCCCGCTACGTCGAGGCCTACGAGCGCATCACCGGCGAGCCGTTCGACGCGTGGCTGCGCCGGACCGGGTACTGATGCGCGCCCGCGTCCTGATCCGCCCCAAGGCCGGCATCCTCGACCCGCAGGGGATCGCCGTCGAGCGGGCGCTGCCCGCGCTTGGCTTCGAGGGGGTAGCGAACGTCCACGTCGGCCGGCTCGTCGAGCTCGACGTCGAGGACCCGTCGCAGCTGGACGCGATGTGCCGGCGGCTGCTGGCCAACCCGCTGATCGAGGACTACGAGATCCAGGCGTAGGGCGGGCGTGAAGTTCGGCGTCATCCGCTTCCCCGGCTCGTGCGACGAGGTCGACGCCCAGCTCGCCGCGTCCCGGATCGGTGACGCGGTCCTGCTCTGGCACGCCGAGCGCGACCTGCAGCACGTCGACGCCGTCGTCGTCCCCGGCGGCTTCTCCTACGGCGACTACCTGCGCGTCGGCGCGATCGCGCGCTTCGCGCCGATCATGGAGCCCGTGTCGCGGTTCGCCCGCGAGGGCGGCCTCGTCCTGGGGATCTGCAACGGCTTCCAGGTGCTCTGCGAGGCCGGGCTGCTGCCGGGCGCGCTGCTGCCCAACCTCGGGCTACGCTTCGTCTGCCGTCAGGTCGGCGTCGAGGTCGTCGACGCGGACACCCCGTTCACGCGCGCGTGCGCGCCGGGCGACGTGCTCTCGATCCCGGTCAAGCACACGACGGGCCGCTTCCACGCGCCGCCCGGCTTCGACCCGGCGCAGGTCGTCCTGCGCTACGCGCCCGGGGAGAACCCCAACGGCTCCGAGCGGGACATCGCCGGCGTGCGCAACGAGGCCGGCAACGTCCTCGGGCTCATGCCCCACCCCGAGCACGCCGTCGACGAGCTCACGGGCTCGGCCGACGGGCTGGCGCTCTTCGCCTCGATGGCGCTCGCCCGCGCGTGCCCGTCCGCCGCAGGCGGACATGGGTATGCCTGACGCCGGCACGCTGCCGGGCGTCGAGGAGGCCGTGGCCCTCGGGCTCACGCGCGACGAGTACGCGCTCGCCACCGGCAAGCTCGGACGCGCGCCCAACCAGGTCGAGCTCGCGATGTTCTCGCTGCTGTGGAGCGAGCACTGCGCGTACAAGCACTCCCGCAGGCTCCTGCGGACGCTGCCCACCGAGGGCCGCCACGTCGTGATGGGCCCCGGCGAGAACGCGGGCGCGGTCGACGTCGGCGGCGGCCTGGCCTGCGCGTTCAAGGTCGAGTCCCACAACCACCCGAGCGCGGTCGAGCCCTTCCAGGGCGCCGCCACCGGCGTGGGTGGGATCGTCCGCGACATCTTCGCGCTCGGCGCGCGGCCGATCGCGGTGCTCGACTCCCTGCGCTTCGGCGAGCCGGCCGCGTCGGGCCGCTCGCGCTACCTGCTCGACCGCGCGGTGGCGGGCATCGCGCACTACGGCAACTCGATCGGCGTTCCCACCGTCGGCGGCGAGGTCGCCTTCGAGGCGCCGTACGAGCACAACTGCCTCGTCAACGCGATGGCGCTCGGGCTCGCGCCGCGCGACCGGATGATCCGCAGCGCCGCGGCGGGGGCCGGCAACGTGATCGTGCTCTTCGGCGCCTCGACGGGCCGCGACGGCATCGGCGGGGCGTCGGTGCTCGCGAGCGCCGAGCTCGGCGAGGCCGACGAGGACAGGCGCCCGACAGTCCAGGTCGGCGATCCGTTCGCCGAGAAGCTCCTGCTCGAGTGCTCGCTCGAGCTGCTCGAGCGAGGCCTGCTCGTCGCGCTGCAGGACCTCGGCGCTGCCGGCCTGACCTCGAGCGCCGCCGAGATGGCCGCCAAGGGCGGGGTCGGCGTCGATCTCGACGTCGCCCGCGTGCCGCTGCGCGAGGCCGGCATGGAGCCCTTCGAGATCATGGTCTCCGAGTCCCAGGAGCGGATGCTCTGCGTCGTCGAGCCCGAGCGCGTCGCCGACGTGCTCGCCGTCTGCGCGCGCTGGGAGCTGCGCGGCACGGCGATCGGCGAGGTCACGAGCAGCGGCGCGATGCGGATCTTCGCCGGCGACGAGCTCGTGGCCGACGTGCCGGTGGCCGCGCTCGTGGACGACTGCCCGCTCTACGACCTCGCGCCGGAGCCCCCCGGCGGTCCGATGTACGCCGCCCCGGAGCCGGCGCTCGGCGCCGGGGCCGGCGTCGAGGCGGCGCTGCTAGCGCTGCTGGGGGCGCCGAACCTCACCTCGCGCCGCCCCCTGTTCGAGCAGTACGACTGCCTCGTGCAGTCGCGCACCGTGCGCCGGCCGGAGCAGGCCGACGCCGCCGTGCTCGCGCTGCCCGACGGCGGCGCGCTGGCGGTCTCGATCGACGGCAACGGGCGCCGGGTGGCCGCCGACCCCTACCGCGGCACGATCGAGGCCGTACTCGAGTGCGCCGCGAACCTCGCCTGCGTCGGCGCCGAGCCGCTCGGCCTCACGAACAACCTCAATTTCGCCAACCCCGAGAAGCCGCACGTCGCCTGGCAGCTCACGGAGTCCGTGCGCGGGCTCAGCGAGGCCTGCCGGGCGCTCGCGGTGCCGGTGACGGGCGGCAACGTCTCGCTCTACAACGAGGGCGCGGCCGGGCCGATCTACCCGACGCCGGTCGTGGCCATGGTCGGGCGGCTGCCCGACGCTGCGCGCGCGGGGCGGCTGGGCTTCGCACGCGAGGGCGACCTCGTCGCGCTCGCCGGCTGGGACGCGAGTCCGGCGCTGGCCGCCGGCGAGCTCGCCAAGCTGCGCGGCGAGCCGCTGCCCGACGGGCTCCCGGCGGTCGCGCTCGACCGCTCGCGCGCGACGCTCGCCGCGGTGCGCGAGATCGTGCGCGCGGGCGCCCTGAGCTCGTGCCACGACGTCGCGGGCGGCGGCTTCCTCGTCGCGGTGGCCGAGGCCTGCCTCGCGGGCGGCGTGGGCGCGGCGCTCGACCTCGGCCCCAGTGGCGACCCGTGGACGCAGCTGTTCGGCGAGCGCCCCGGCGGGTTCGTCGTCTCGGGTTCGCGGGCGGTGCTCGACGAGCTCGGCCTGCGGGTGGCGCTCGACGTCTTCGGGACGGTCGGCGGCGACGCGCTCGAGGTGGCGATCGCGGGCGAGCGCCACCGCTGGCGCCTCGACGCATTGGGCGACGCTCACGCGGCGCTGACGGCCTTCTTTCCGTGACGGGCGGTTCGAAGAACCTGGACGAACCGCGGTCGGGCTTCGTGCCTGGGACGCCGACACTACCGGCCTCCATGCGCCTGGTCCGCCTGCTCCCGCTCGCCGCGCTGCTCGCGCTGTCCGTCCTCGCCGCGCCCGCAGCGGCGCTCCCGCCGGGCTTTCACGCCACGTCGATCGTGTCCGGCGTCAAGGAGCCCACGAGCATCCGCTTCGCGCCCTCGGGCACGAAGCTCTGGGTCGCCGAGAAGCGCGGAACCGTCGAGGCCTTCGACGATCCCGAGGACACGACGCCGACGCAGGTCGTCGACCTGCGGACCGAGACCTACAACTTCTGGGACCGGGGGGCTCCTCGGCCTGGCCGTCGACCCCGGGTATCCCGCCCGCCCGTACCTCTACGTCCTCTACACGCGCGACGCGCTGCCCGGCGGAGCCGCGCCGCGCTGGGGCGCCGCGAACCAGGACGGCGACTCGTGCCCGACCCCGCCGGGGGCGACCGGCGCCGGCTGCGTGGCGACCGGGCGCCTCGCGCGGCTGACCATCGACCCGGCGACCGACCGGGCCGTCGGCGCGCCGACGACGCTCGTCGACGGCTGGTGCCAGCAGTTCCCGAGCCACTCCGTCGGCGACCTGCGCTTCGTCGGCGGCCTGCTCTACGCGAGCGCCGGCGACGGCGCGAGCTTCAACTACGCCGACTACGGCCAGACGCTGGCCGACGGGGTCAACCCCTGCGGGGATCCGGCCGACGAGGGCGGCGCGCTGCGGGCGCAGGACGTCCGGACGCCGGGCGATCCGCTCTCCGAGGACGGCTCGGTCCTGCGGGTGAACCCTGACACCGCCGCGCACGAGACCGTCGCCTACGGCTTGCGCAACCCGTTCCGGATCTCCAACCGACCCGGGACGAGCGAGCTGTGGGTCGGCGACGTCGGCTGGAACACCTGGGAGGAGGTCGACCGGTTCGACACGGCGACGCCGGCTCAGCAGAACTTCGGGTGGCCCTGCTACGAGGGCAACGGGGTGCAGGGCGGTTACGACGCGCTCAACAAGCCGCTCTGCGAGACGCTCTACGGCGAGGGCGCGAGCGCCTGGGTCAAGCCGCACTGGACGTATAGCCACGGCAGCGGGGTGGACACGTGCGCTTCCGGGGGCTCGTCGGTGTCGGGCCTGGCCTTCTACCCGGGCGGCGACTTCCCGGCCGAGTACGCCGGCGGCCTCTTCGTCTCGGACTACTCGCGCGACTGCGTGTGGTTCCTGCGCAGGGGCGCGAACGGCCTGCCCGACCCGACGACCGTCAAGACGTTTGCCTCGGGCGGCCTGCACCCGGTCGAGCTCGAGCTCGGGCCCGACGGCGCCCTGTACGCGCCCGATCTGAACGGTGGTGACGTCACGCGCATCACCTACCAGCGGCCCACGGCCGTCGCGACGGCGACGCCGACGGAGGGCGTCGCGCCGCTCGCGGTCGACTTCGACGGCTCGAGCTCGACCGGAGCTGGGCTGAGCTTCGCCTGGGACCTCGACGGCGACGGCCAGTACGACGACTCGACCGCCGCGAAGCCGACGAGGACGTACGCCCCCGGCACCTACCAGGTCCGGCTCAGGGTCACCGATGCCAACGGCGTCACCGCGCTCTCATCCGTCGTCACGGTCCGGGCGGGCAACACGACGCCGACGGCGACGATCGCGACGCCGGCCGCGAGCACGCGGTGGGCGGTCGACGACGCGATCGGCTTCAGCGGATCGGGCAGCGACCCCCAGGACGGCGCGATCCCCGCCTCGGGTCTGACGTGGTCGCTCGAGGTCCACCACTGCCCGTCAGGCTGCCACGTCCACCCGCTGCAGACATTCGCGGGCGTGGCCTCGGGCTCGTTCTCCGCGCCCGACCACGACTTCCCGTCCTACCTGACGCTCTCGCTCACGGTCACCGACAGCGGCGGGCTCCAGGACACCGCGAGCGTGCGGCTCGACCCGCGCACGGTCCAGCTCACCGTCGCCAGCGACCCGGCCGGGCTGCAGGTGGCCCTCGATGACGCCGCCGGCGCCGCGCCGCTGACGAGGACCGTCATCGAGGGCTCGACCAACTCGGTCGCCGCGGCCTCGCCCCAGGGCGGCCTCGAGCTCGCCGGGTGGTCGGACGGCGGCGCTGCCGTTCACCAGGTCGTGGCGACGGCCGACACGACGCTCGTCGCCCGCTTTGCCGCGCCGAGCGGCGGCTCGGGCGCTGGCGGCGGGTCGGCTGCCGGCGACGGCTCCGGCGCCCCCGGCGCCGGACCGCCCGCGCCTGTGGTCGAGCTGCCAGCGACCGTCGAGCCGCCGGCCGTGGCCGGCACGATCGCGCGCCTCGTGCGGCTCGGGCACGCGGTCGTCGTCCGCCGCGACGGCACGCTGCGCTGGCGGGCGCGCTGCCCCGCCGACGTCCCGTGCCCCGGCTCGCTCGTCCTGCGCCCGCTCGGCTCGCGCACCGCGACGCTCGCTCGTGCGTCGGTGCGGATCCCGGCCCACGCGACGAGAAGCGTGGAGCTCAGGCTCCGCCGGTCGGCTCGGGCCAAGCTCCGCGCGCGCGGCGCGCTGCGCGTGCTCTGCATCCTGGACCTGCGCCCGGCGCAGCGCCCTCGCCGGCGCACCGACACGGTCCTGCGCCTGCGGGCGCCGGCGGCCTGGCGTCGTCGATAGCCGCTGCTACGCTGGCCGCGTGGCTGGGTCGCTGCACTCCGACGGGCGCGACGGGCCGCGTGACGAATGCGGCGTCTTCGGGATCTACGGTCTCGAGCACGACGTCGCGCGCCTCGCCTACTTCGCGCTCTACGCGCTACAGCACCGCGGACAGGAGTCCGCGGGGATCGCCGCTGCCGAGGCGGGCGGCTACATCATCACGCAGCGCGCCCTCGGGCTCGTCTCGCAGGTCTTCAAGGAGCACGACCTGCGCGCGCTCGGCGGCGATCTGGCCATCGGCCACGTGCGCTACTCGACGACGGGCTCGAACGAGTGGGAGAACTCGCAGCCCGTGCACCGCAGCGCGGGCCCAGGCGGCAACCGCCGCGAGCTGGCGCTCGCCCACAACGGCAACCTCATCAACGCGGTCGAGCTGCACGCCGAGCTGCGCGAGCGGGGCGTGAGCTTCAGCTCGACGTCGGACTCGGAGATCATCGCGGCGCTGCTGGCCGAGCATCCCGCGGGCGACGTGGAGGACGCGGTCGCCGACGTGCTCCCGCGCCTCCAGGGCGCGTTCTCCACCGTCGTCATGACGAAGGATCGCGTGCTCGCCTTCCGCGACCCCGCCGGCGTGCGCCCGCTCGTCCTCGGCACGCTCGGCGCCCGCTTCTGCGTCGCGTCGGAGACGTGCGCGTTCCACATCATCGGCGCGCAGCGGCTGCGCGACGTCCTCCCGGGCGAGCTCGTGTCGATCGGCGCCGACGGCCTGCGCTCGCGCCAGGTCGTCGAGGGCGCGCGCGAGGCCTTCTGCGTCTTCGAGCACATCTACTTCGCGCGGCCGGACTCGCGCATGGGCGGCGAGGTGCTGCAGGCCTCGCGCGGGCGCATGGGCGAGATCCTCGCGCGGGAGGCGCCCGCTCCCGCGGCCGACCTCGTGATCGCGGTGCCCGACTCGGGCAACGCCGCCGCTCGCGGCTACGCCCGCGCCTCGGGGCTGCCCCAGGACGACGGGCTGATCAAGAACCGCTACGTGGCGCGGACGTTCATCCAGCCCGGCCAGGAGCTGCGCAAGCACGGCCTGCGGCTGAAGTTCAACCCGCTGCCCGAGATCGTCGGCGGACGGCGGCTCGTCGTCGTCGACGACTCGATCGTGCGCGGCAACACGACGCGCCAGATCGTCCAGATGCTGCGCGACGCGGGCGCGCGCGAGGTCCACATGCGGATCTCCGCGCCTCCGATCAAGCACCCCTGCCACTACGGCATCGACATGTCCACGCGCGAGGAGATGGTCGCCCACGAGCGCACCGTCGAGGAGGTCGCGGCCGAGCTCGGCGTCGACACGCTCGCCTACCTCTCGCTCGAGGGCGTCTACGAGGCGATCGGCGGCGAGCGCGGGCGCCACTGCGACGCCTGCTTCTCGGGCGAGTACCCGCTGGCGGGCTCCGACGACGCCAACGACAAGTTCGCCTTCGAGCGCGCGCTGCCGCTCGTCCGGGCCTGAGCGGCCGCGGGCGGTGCAGGACGCCGATCTCGCCGCGGTCCAGCAGCGCGCGCAGGCCGACTTCTACCGCGAGCTCGGCGCCCACGCGACCGGCGGCGCGGTCCTCGAGCCCGCGCCGGGCGTCGTCGCCGCGCGCGTGGCCGGACGCCCGCAGCGCTCGGCGCTCAACGCGGTCGTGACCGCCGACGATCGGGCGCTGCTGACCGCCCGCGACGAGCTCGCGCGCTGGTACGACGATGCCGGCGTGCAGGCGTGGGCGGTGTGGACGCGCCCGGGCGACGACGCCGCCGCGGCGGCGCTCGCGGCCGCACGCCACGTGCGCGATTCGCAACCGATGCTGATGGCGGCGCCGCTCGACGAGATCGACCTCGACGCGCCCGCCGCGCTCGAGCTCGACGAGGCGGCGGGGCTGACGACGGCGCTCGAGCTCAACGACCGCGCGTACGGCTTCGCCCCCGGGTCGGGCTTCGCCGGTTCGCTGGAGGCCGGCCCGCCCGGGTGGCGCACGTACGTCGCCCGGGCCGACGGCGCGCCCGCGGCGTGCGCGATCGCGATCCCCGCCCACGGCAACTGCGAGATCACGCTCGTGGCCACGGTCCCGGCGGCGCGCGGACGGGGCCTCGCCGCGGGGCTCATGCGCCTGGCGCTGCGCGAGGCGCGCGCGGACGGGTGTACGACGACCACGCTCGAGGGCAGCAGGCTGGGCGAGCCGGTGTACGCGCGCCTGGGCTACCGCTCGCTCGGGCGCCTCGGCCTGTGGGAGCTGCGCCGGCCGACCCCCGCTCTGTGACGCAACGGCCACGGCGACCGGCCGGCGCGGCGGTCACCGCCGCGCGCGCCGCTATGGTCGGGCGCCCGCCATGGACCGCGCCCTGACCGCCCTCCGCGAGCACTTCGGCTTCGAGGCCTTCCGCCCCGGGCAGGCCGAGGCGCTCGCCGCCGCGCTGGCGGATCGCGACGCGCTCGTGGTCATGCCGACCGGCGCGGGCAAGTCGCTCTGCTACCAGCTGCCAGCCCTCATGCGCGACGACCTGACGCTCGTCGTCTCGCCGCTCGTCTCGCTGATGACCGACCAGGTCCAGGGGCTCGAGCGCGTCGCGCCGGGCGCCGCCGCGCTCGTCAACGCCCAGCAGGACGCGGCCGAGAACCGCTTCGCGCTCGCGCGGGCGGCGGCGGGGTCGCTGCGGCTGCTCTACGTCGCGCCCGAGCGCTTCTCCTCGCCCGGCTTCCTCGAGGCGCTCCGCGAGATCCCGATCGGCCTCTTCGTCGTCGACGAGGCCCACTGCGTCTCGCAATGGGGCCACGACTTCCGCCCGGACTACTTCCGCCTCGCCGACGCCGCGCGCTGGCTCGGCGCGCGGGCGATCGTGGCCTCGACCGCGACGGCGACCCCGCACGTCGCGTCGGACGTCGTCAAGCGCCTCGGCCTGCGCGACCCGGTGCGCGTGGCCACGGGCTTCGACCGCCCGAACCTCTCGTTCGCGGTCGTGCCGTGTCGCACGGCGGCCGACAAGCGGGCCCGTCTCGCCGCCGCTCTGGCCGAGCCGCAAGCGCGCCCCGCCATCGTCTACGCGGGGACCCGCGCCGACACCGAGACGCTGGCCGAGGCGCTCGCGGGCGCGCTCGACGTCGACGTCGTCGCCTATCACGCGGGGCTGGGGCGCGAGGAGCGCGCGCAGGCCCAGCGGCGCTTCATGGCCGGCGAGGTCGAGGTCGTGGTGGCCACCAACGCCTTCGGCATGGGCGTCGACAAGGCCGACGTGCGGACCGTCGCCCACGCGACCGTGCCCGGGTCGCTCGAGGCCTTCTACCAGGAGGCGGGCCGGGCCGGGCGCGACGGGCGCCCGGCGCGCGCGCTGCTGTTCGCCGAGGGTCGCGACAAGGGCCTGCACGTCTTCTTCATCCAGCGCGCCGAGGTCGACGACGCGGCGCTCGAGGCCGTCGCCCGGGCGATCGGGCGCACGGTCGTCGACGGGCGCTACGACCTCGCCGTCGAGGCCGCGGGCGACGACGCCGACCGGGTGCGGGCGGTCGTCGGGCACCTCGCACGCGCCGGCGTCCTCCAGCCCGCGCCCGCGCCCGTGGACCGTCTGCGCGGGCGGATCCTCGCGTCGTTCGACGCCCGCGCGCGTGTCGCCTGCCGCGCGGCCGCGCAGGACGCCCAGCGCGCGCGCTGGCGCCAGTACCGGTCGGTGTGGGCCTTCGTGGAGGGCGACGGCTGCCGGCGAACCGCGATCCTGCACCACTTCGGCGACGCCTCGCCGCCGGCGCCCGCCGTGGCGTGCTGCGACGTCTGCGCGCCCGAGCTCGTCCCCGCCGCGGCCGAGCGGGCCGTGGGCCGGCGCGGCGCGCAGGCGCCCGCGCCCGGCGACCTCGACGCGGCGATCGTCGAGCTCGTCTCGAGCGCGGACCCGTCCGTCGGGCGCACGCGCACGGTGGAGATCCTGCGTGGCGGGCGCTCGAAGGTCGTGGTCAAGCACGCCTACGACGGCCTGCCGGCCTACGGGACGTTCGCCCACCTGCGGGCCGACGACGTGCTCGCGCGCGTGGACGCGCTGCTCGACGGCGGCCGCCTCGAGTCGACCGGAGGCGCCTACCCGAAGCTCCGCGTCGCCCGGGCGCGGGCGGCATGAGGGTCGCGGTCCTGGCCTCGGGGGAGGGCACGAACCTGCAGGCCCTGCTCGACACCGTCCACGGCCGCGAGGTCGAGATCGTCGCGATGGCCTCCGACCAGCCGCGGGCGCGCGCGCTGAAGCGCGCCCGGGCGGCGGGCGTGCCGACGGCCGTCTTCGAGCGCGGGCGCTTCGCCGACCGCCGCGCCCGCGATGCCGCGATCGCCGAGTGGCTCGACGCGCACGAGGTCGAGCTCGTCGTCCTCGCGGGCTACATGGCGCTGCTCGACGACGGCTTCGTGGCGCGCTTCCGCGACCGGATCGTCAACGTCCACCCGTCGCTGCTGCCCGCGTTCCCGGGAGTGCGGGCGATCGAGCGGGCGCTCGAGCACGGGGTCAAGGTCTTCGGCGTGACGATCCACCTCGTCGACGAGGGCGTCGACACCGGCGCGATCATCCTCCAGGGCGCCGTCGAGCTCCCGGACGCGACCCGCGCGGAGGAGGTCCTCGCCGCGCTGCGCCCGCTCGAGCACACGCTGCTCCCGCGCGCCGTCGCTCTGATGGCGGCGGGCGCCGTGCGGCGCGACCCCGCGCGTCCGCGGCGGATCATCGTGGACGCGGTCGCGGAGCGCGCGCCGAGCCGGCGCTAGCTCTCCTCGTCGTCGTCGAGCTCCTCGGGGTCGTCGAGCGCGGCGGGGTCATCGCCGCCGGAGGCGTCGTCGGAGTCCTCCCAGTCGCCCGCGACGTTCTCGGACTCATCGGCGTCCTCACGGTGGGCCGTCGGCTCGTGGCGGGCGTCGTCGATGTGCTCGTCGAGGCGGTCGAGGCGCTCCTGCGGCTCGTCGCCGCTGCGCTCCAGGTCCAGCTCGACGTCGTCGCTCGTGCTGCGCTGCATGTCGTGCTCCTCGGGTCCGCTCGGGTGCGCCCGGTGTTCCCCTCGGCCGGGGTCCCGACACGCGGGCGGTGGCCTATGCTCAGGACCATCGCCGAGCCAGCCTCCACCGGCGCCTGCGAGCCGCCCACCGCGCCCGGTGATGTCCGGGTCCGGCGGGCGCTGCTCTCGGTCTCGGACAAGCGCGGCATCGCCGCCTTCGCACGGGGCCTGGCCGGGCTCGGGGTCGAGATCGTGTCGACCGGCGGCACGGCACGGGAGCTCGAGGCGGCGGGCGTCGACGTGCGCTCGATCGAGAGCTTCACGGGCTTTCCCGAGATCATGGACGGGCGCGTCAAGACGCTGCACCCGCGGCTGTACGCGGGACTGCTCGCCGTCCGCGACGACCCCGAGCACGTCCGCCAGGCCGCCGAGCAGGAGATCGAGCCCGTAGACCTCGTCTGCGTGAACCTCTACCCGTTCGAGCGCACCGTCGCCCGGCCCGGAGCCGACGTCGCCGAGGTCATCGAGAACATCGACATCGGCGGTCCGACGATGCTCCGCGCGGCCGCCAAGAACCACGCGTTCGCCGCCGTCGTCTGCCGGCCGGACGACTACGAGCCGCTGCTCGCCGAGCTGCGCGCGTCCGGCGGGACGCTCTCGACCGCCACCCGCCGCCGGCTCGCGGCGCAGGCCTTCGCGGCCACCGCGCGCTACGACGTCGCCGTCGCGCGCTGGTTCGCGGCGGGCGAGGACCGCCTCGCGCCGCTCGAGCTGCGCGCGTACGAGAAGGTGATCGACCTCTCCTACGGCGAGAACCCGCACCAGCGCGCGGCCTACTACACGCAGGCCGGGACGCGCTCGCACCTGCTCAGCCGCGTGCGCCGGCTCCACGGCAAGGCGATCTCCTTCAACAACCTCCTCGACCTCGACGCCGCGCGCGCGCTCGTGCGCGAGCTGCCGAGCCCGGCGTGCGCGATCGTCAAGCACAACAACCCGTGCGGCGCGGCCACCGGCGGGACCGCGCTCGACGCCTATCGCCGCGCCTTTGCCTGCGACCCGCTGAGCGCGTTCGGCGGCGTGATCGTGCTCGACGAGCGCGTCGACCGCGACACCGCGCAGGCGCTCTCCGAGCAGTTCGTCGAGGTCCTGCTCGCCCCCGGCTTCGACGACGACGCGCTCGAGATCCTGAGGCGCAAGCCGAACGTCCGCCTCCTCGCGGACACCGAGCGCCGGCGCGCGCCCGACGACCTCGACCTGCGCCAGGTCAGCGGCGGCCTGCTCGTCCAGGACCGCGACGCCGTCGTCGCCGACCCCGACACGATGGAGATCGCCACCCGCCGCGGGCCCACCGACGCCGAGTGGGAGGACCTCCTCTTCGCCTGGCGGGTCTGCCGCTTCGTGAAGTCCAACGCGATCGTCCTCGTGCGCGGCGCGGCGACCGTCGGCATCGGCGCGGGCCAGATGAGCCGCGTCGACGCCGTGCGCCTCGCGGTCGAGAAGTGCCGCCTCGACGACCCGACGGGCACGGTCCTGGCCTCCGACGCGTTCTTCCCGTTCGCCGACGGCCCGCAGCTCGCGATCGAAGCCGGCGTGCGGGCGATCATCCAGCCGGGCGGCTCGGTCCGAGACGAGGAGGTCGTGGCCGCCGCCGACGCGGCGGGGATCGCGATGGTGCTCACCCGCCGCCGGCACTTCCGGCATTAGATGAGCGTCGAGCGCCACGGCTCGGGGGTCGAGTGGGAGCCGATCGTCGGCTACAGCCGCGTCGTTCGCGCCGGCCCGCACGTCTGGGTCGCCGGCTGCACCGCGACGACCGCGGACGGCGCGATCGCGGGTCTCGGCGATGCGGGCGCCCAGGCGGCCCGGGCGCTGGGCAACCTCGAGGCGGCGCTGACCCAGGTGGGCGCGCGGGTGCGTGACGTCGTGCGCACGCGCCTGTACGTGACCGACATCTCGCAGTGGGAGGCCGTCGGCCGCGCCCACGGCGCGGTCTTCGGCGCGGTCCGGCCCGTCACGGCGATGCTCGAGGTCAGCGCCCTGCTCGACCCGCGGATGCTCGTCGAGATCGAGGCCGACGCTTACGTCGCCGGCTGACGCGGCGGCGGCCGGTCCGGCGGCGCGGCGCCCGGTTGAACGCCTCGTCTAGGCCGCCGCGCGGGCGCCCGGCCCGGGCTCGGCGGTGACGTCACGCGGCCCCAGCTCGGCGCCGCAGCGATCGCACGTGAGCCCGCGCGTGACTTCGCCGCCGCAGTCGCGGTGGCGGACGACCCGCGGCCGCCCGCCCGCGCCGAGGTAATGCTCGTCGCCCCAGCGCAGCAGCGCCATCGTCACCGGCCAGAGATCGAGCCCCTTGGCCGTGAGGCGGTACTCGAAGCGCTCGGGGCGCTCCTGGTAGCGGACGCGCTTGAGGACGCCCTCCTCGACGAGCCGCCCGAGCCGGTCGGTGAGCACGTTGCGGGCGACCTCGAGGTCGCGCTGGAAGTCCTCGAAACGCCGCACCCCGAGGAACGCGTCGCGGATCACGAGGAGCGTCCAGCGATCGCCCAGGACCTCGAGCGCCCGCGCGATCGAGCAGTTCTGGGTTTCGTAGGCGCGGGGGAGCATGCCGGTGCGACCGAGTGTAGCCGCAGGGGTTGCATGACGCAACCGACACAGGTACGTTGGTTGCGTCATGCAACTTGCTCGTCGCTGGCAGATCCTGCTCGTCACCGCGGTCGCGGTCTTCATGAGCTTCCTCGACGTCACGATCGTCAACATCGCCTTTCCCGACATCGAGCGCTCGTTCCCGGACGCCTCGCTCGGCGGGCTGAGCTGGATCCTCAACGCGTACAACGTGGTCTTCGCGGCGCTGCTCGTGCCGGCGGGGCGGATCGCCGACCGCGTCGGGCGCCGCCGGATGTTTCTCGGCGGCGTGCTCGTGTTCCTGGCCGCGTCGCTGGTCTGCGCCGCGGCGCCGTCGGTCGAGGTCCTCGTCGCCGCGCGGGTGGTGCAGGCCGCCGGGGGCGCCGCGCTCGTGCCCGCCTCGCTCGCGCTGCTGCTGCCCGAGTTCCCGCTCGAGCAGCGCGCGACCGCCACCGCGCTGTGGGGGGCGACCGGCGCCGTCGCCGCCGCCACGGGGCCGTCGCTCGGCGGTGTGCTGGTCGACGCGACGAGCTGGCGCTGGGTCTTCCTCGTGAACCTCGCCATCGGTCTCCCCGCGCTCGTCCCGGCGCGCCGCCTGCTGCGCGAGACGCGCGAGGCCGACCCCGGTCCGCTGCCCGACGTCGTGGGCTCGGGACTGCTCATCGCCGGGGTCGGCCTGCTCTCGCTCGCGATCGTCGAGGGCGAGAGCTGGGGCTGGGGCGGGGGCCGCGTGGTCGGCGCGCTCGCGGGCGGCGTGATCCTGCTCGCGGCCTTCGTGGCGCGATCGGCGCGGCATCCCGCGCCGGTCGTCGAGCTCGGGCTCTTCCGGGTGCGCTCCTTCGCCGCGGCCAACGCCGGCGTCTTCGCCTTCGCGCTCGGCTTCTACGCGCTGCTGCTCGGCAACGTTCTCTTCCTCACGCAGGTCTGGGGCTGGTCGGTGCTCGAGGCCGGCGTGGCGCTGACCCCGGGCCCGCTCATGGCCGCCGTGACGGCGCCGCTCGGCGGCGCCGTGGCCGACCGCTTCGGCCAGCGCGTCGTGGCGGCGCCCGGCGGCCTGCTCTTCGCCGCCGGCTGCCTGCTCTTCACGGTGACCGTCGACGCGACGCCCGACTACGTCACGGAGTTCCTGCCGTGGATGGCGCTGACCGGCAGCGGCGTCGGGCTGAGCTTCGCGGCGTGGGGCAGCGCGGCCGTGGCCGAGCTGACGCCGTCGCGCTTTGCGACCGGCAGCGCGATCTCGGCGACGTCACGCCAGATCGGCGCGTTGCTCGGGATCGCCGTGCTCGTGGCGGTCGTCGGGACGCCGGCGCCCGGCGCGGCCCTCGGCGCCTTCCACGACGCCTGGCGCCTCGAGGCGCTCGCGGGGCTCGCGGCCGGAGCGCTCGCGCTCGGCCTCGGACGGGTCCGCGCGCGCGATCCGGAGGCGCTGCGCGCGTCGCCCGTGCCGGCCGAGGCCTGAGGCCTACACTTCGCGAGGCCGGCCCCCATGGTGTAACGGCTAGTCACGCGAGCCTTTCGAGCTCGAGGTGGGGGTTCGATTCCCCCTGGGGGTACCAATCACGACGCGCGCCGGTGGCTCGTGTCCGACGCCCGGCGCCGGCCGAGCGCCTCCACGTGCTGCTCGACGCGGCGGCGGCCCTGGATGATTGATGCCACGACCTCGCGGCGCCGACGCGGCAGCAAGCGTCCGGCGCTGCGGTGCGACACTTCCGCCGCGCCTCTAACTCAACGGGTAGAGTTCCGGCCTTTTAAGCCGGCGGTCTGGGTTCGAGTCCCAGGGGGCGCATGACCCTCATCCGCCACGACGAGCGCCGCTCAGAACACCGAGCGCGTCAGCCCGCCGTCGACGGTGAGGATCTCGCCGGTGATGTAGCTCGCGCGCGCCGAGCAGAGGAAGGCGACGGCGGCCGCGAGCTCCTCGACCGTGCCCGGGCGCCCCGCGGGGACCGCGTCGGCCGCAGCGCGCTCGCTCGCGCATGCCCGGCAGCGTGCGCTCGACGACGGCCATCGGCGCGAGCACGAGCGTGCGGTAGGCCTCCTCCCAGGCGTTGCGGCCGAAGCTCAGCGGATCCGGGCTCGCCGGTGGCCCGCCGGTGTTCGTCACGAGCAGGTCGAGCGGGCCGACGGCGTCCAGCAGCGCGCCGACGCCGTCGAGGTCGGCGCTGTCGTGGACGAACGGCGTCGCGCCGATCGCGGCGGCGGCGCCCTCGATGCGCTCGCGCGAGCTCACGGCCACGCGGGCGCCCTCGGCGGCGAGCTCGGCGGCGATGCCGCGGCCGATCCCCTTCGACGCGCCCATGACGAGCGCGCGGCGACCGGCGATCCCGAGGTCCATGGCCGGACGCTACACGGCGCCGGCGGTCAGCCCGCGGTCGCGCGCGAGTCGCGCGCACCACAGCGCGAAGAGGACGACCGCGCACAGCGCGCCGAGCCAGTGCAAGCCGATGATGACCGCGGCGAGGCTCGGCACGCCGGCGAGCGCCGCGCCGACCAGCACCGGCACCGCCGGCAGATCGAGCACGCCTGCGGTGAGCAGCGCGCACAGCGCCCAGGCGAGCGGTCCGGCCACCCAGCCCCACGACTCGAAGAAGCTGTGCGGCAACGCGAGGCCGAGGGCGATCGAGAGCACGGCCACCGAGGTCAGCTGGACGAGCGCCGCGCGCCACAGGATCGAGCGGTCCATCGCCCCCATTGTGCCGTAGCGACGCTTCAGAGCACGTCGGCGACCGCTGCGCGTCATCGTGGGTGGGCAGCCGTCCACTTGCCCGCGTCCCACACCGCGGTGCCCGGGGGCCACGCCGAGGCCCTACGATCGGCCCCGCTGTCGAGCGGGCGCGGCGGATCTACGCCTCAAGGTCCGGCAGTCGCTTGCCGCAGGGGCCGTGTACGATGTCGATATGGACGCGACATCCACCAGCGGATGATCGAGTTCCTCGAGATCGACCGGGACGGGTGCATGGCGATGCTCGCCGGGGCCAGCGGTGGCGTCGGGCGCATCGCCCTCACCGCGTCGCCGGCGGTGATCCGTCCGGTCAACTTCGCGTTCGATGGTCAAACGCAGTCCGTCGTGTTCCGCTCGGCGCTGGGCTCCAAGCTCCGCGAGGGCCTGACCTCGGGGACCGCGGCGTTTGAGATCGACGGCAGCGATCCCGTTGATCGGGCCGGGTGGAGCGTGATCATCGTTGGCGAGGCCGAGGAAGTAACCGACCCGGCCGAGATCGACCAGCTCGAGGATTTCGAGCTCGAGCCCTGGGCGCCCGGCGTGAAGACGCATTGGGTGAGGATCCGCGCGACTTCGGCTTCCGGACGGCGGATCGTCGACCGCGAGAAATGGGGCTTGCGCTAGCGCCGGCGGTCGCGGCGGTCGCGGCGGTCGGGGCGCCCGAAGGCGAGCGCGAGCAGGGCGTTGGTGGCGGCGACGATGATCGTGGCCAGCACGCCCCACCAGAACGTGTCGATCTCGAAGTCCGGCACGATCCAGTCGGTCACGTAGAGCATCAGCAGGTTGACGAAGAAGAGCGCGATCCCGAGCGTTAGCACGATCGCCGGGATCGCCAGGACCGTCACCACCGGGCGCACGAAGCGGTTGGCGAGCGTGAAGACGATCGCGGCGAGCAGCAGCGACCACCAGCGGTCGCCGTAGCTGACGCCCGGCAACAGCCACGTCGCCACGTAGAGCGCGACGACGTTGAAGAGCCATGTGACGACGAGCGGCCGCACTACCCGCCCGTCGCGGCGCGAGCGGTCGGGTCAGACGGGCGCTCCCGCCCGGCGCGTCGGACGAGCGACCGGTCCATCGCGCCATTGTGCCCTACGGGGCCCGTCGCGTCGGCCGCCGCCGGCCGAGCCGCCCTCGTCTAGGCTTCGGCGCGGGCGGTTAGCTCAGCTGGCCAGAGCACCTGCCTTACAAGCAGGGGGTCGTCCGTTCGAGTCGGACACCGCCCATCCCAGCAAATCAGTCATTTTTCGAATCCTCCTCTCGGACCGTCGCGTCCAAATAGCGTCCAAGCGAGCCGGGGCGGCTGGAGTCGAATGCATCCAGCAGCTCCCGCTCGTACTCATCCGCACCCGCCGCCAGGTGCCCGTACGTGCGGTCGATCATCTGCACGCTCGTACCCATTCGCCGGGCCAGCGTGAAGATGTCGATCCCCGCCGCCAGGCTCCACGTCGCGTACGTGTGGCGCAGGTCATAGACCCGCCGCGGCTTCACGCCCGCCGCCTCGAGCGCCGGCGTCCAGTGCCGGCTACGCCAGTTGTGCAGGTCGATGCGTCCGCCCCGCCCGGCCGGAAACAGGATCCCTCCGCGGCGCGCCAGCCGCTCCACCGAGCAGCGCACCCTCCCCCGCATCGGCACGCGCCGACGCGAGCGCGCCGTCTTGACGTACTCCTTCAACCGGCCCTTCGCGAACGCGCGGCGGACCGTCACGACTTGATGCTCCAGATCGACGTCGCGCCACTCAGCGCCGAACGCCTCCTCCGGACGCACGCCCGTCCCCGCAAGGAAGATCGCCAGCGGACCGGAGACCGTCGTCGAGCTCCGCAGCGATCGCCTCGATCTCCTCCCACGACTCGAACGGATCGATCTCGCCCGCCTTCGGCGCCGGGTTTCTCACCAGCCCCGCGGCGTTGTCCTCGATCCACTTCCAACGCACCGCCGCCTGAAGCACCTGCCGCAGAGCCCGATGCGCCGGATGCCGGCGACCTTCGGGAAGCGACGCCCGCCACGCCCCGATCTGCTGCGCCGTCAGCTCGCCGATCCGGTGATCCGCGAAGCGCGCCAGCGATGCGTCGAGGTTGTAACGCATCCACTTCACCGTCGACGGCGCCGCCTCGTACTGCGCCAGGTACGCGTCGACGAGCTCGCGCAGCGTCGCCCTAGGCCGATACAACGGTCCGAGCCGCACACGACGCAATGCCTCCTCCAGCGCCTCCCGCGCTTCGCCCTTCGTGCGAAAGCCGGTCTTCTGCGGGCGCCGGCCGTGCGCGTCGCGGTACCGGATCGCCCAGAGCCCACCCGGCTGCCGGTAGATCTGTCCGCGCTGGTGGCTCACGCCACTCGATCCTCGATGCTCAGCTGCGCGTTGCCATCCCACGCCGCCTCGACCTCGCTCCACAGAAACCGGACCGGCCGAATCGGCCGTGCAGCCGTCGGCCCGGGATGCGGCCCTCGCGGTAGTAGCGAAGGACCGTGTCGGGCGACAGCCCGACTCGCTCGGCGACCTCGCGGGCCGTGATGTATCGCTCCTGGACCATCTCAACCTCCAGACCTCATGGACGCTTGCCTTCCAGCACCACGCCTGGCGGCGCGGTGCGAAGCTCCTCACGCGCGACCCGGCGCTGCTCTCTTGCCCTGGCGGCCGCGGACTCCGCAAGCCACGCGTCACCCGGCGTGCGGTAGCCGATCCCGGTGAACCGGAACCGTCGCTGCTCGCAGCTCGCGCCCTCGCTTACCGGCCGCCCCCAAGGATCGCGGCGGCCGTCCGGATGCAGGCGGCGCAGCACGTGCTCGTGGCGCGCCTGGCGCAGCGCTGTGAACGTCGTTGAGTACCGCCGGCTCTTCGTGAAGCAGTGCCCGCGGAATCCGAGCGTGTGCGCCCACCGCCGTAGCCGCAGGGCGTGCAGATGCGGCTCGCGGCCCAGCCGCCACGCGCAGTCGACGTAGCGGCGGACGTGATCGCGCACGCGCAGACCCGGCAGATCACGGGTGCCCACGCGGCTGGTGAGCCCGCCGACGACCTCGGTGGACTTCGTCGCGTACTTCGCGATGTAGCCGGCGCACGCTCCCGACTCCGCCGCGCTCGACCCCGGGTCCAGCGGGCGGACCTCAAGCTCGAGGCCCCACCGGATCTCGCGCGACGGCCAGCCCACGGTCTCGTCGTCGGGCGCGGGGGAGGGGACCGTCACGTGGGCGACCGCGGCGCGCACGGCCTCGTCGAGCAGCTCCCACGAGAACCCGGCGCCCGGCGGCTCGACGAGCTGCGCCGTCGCGCGCGGCTGCGCGCGGTCCAGGCGGATCACGCAGTGGAAGTGCAGCGCGCCGCGGCGCTGGTACTCGGCCACCTTGACGTAGGAGACGCGCACCCGCCGGCGCAGCTCGCGGTGCGAGAGGCCGGCCAGGCGGGCGAGCTCGCGCGGGATCTGGATCGCGGTGCGCCGCCACAGCTCCGGCGCCAGCGCGTTCCACAACACCGCGTGCTCGTAGTCGAAGCACTCCGGGCACAGCGGCTCGCCCAGCCGCGGGTCGTCCTCGTCGTGGACCGCCCCGCACGACAGCCGCACGCCGTGCGGGCACACATCGGCCCGTCGGCGCGGTCGGCAGCGCTGCGCCACGTCGCCCGTCACCCGTCGCGAGTGCACCGCCCCGAAGCTCGGTGCGGTCAGCGTCGCGAACACGATCGGGTGCCCCGAGACCGACTCGGGCACGCCCTTGCCGCCGCGCAGCCCGGCGGCGACGAGCTGGTAGGCGTCGCCGCGGTAGGTCTGCGCGCACGACGGGCAGACCGCCTCGCGGCGGTTGCCGCAGCACTTCAGCAGCGTGCGATCCGGTTCGGGCTCCGTCGAGTAGACCGTCCGGCACTCGCCGGTGGCGAGATCGACGGCGTCGACCTGCCCGCGCAGCCGCACGGGCCGCCGGCAGAAGCCGGTCGAGCGCATCTGCTGCTCGAGGCGCTCCCACCGCTCGGGATCCGCGGCGCGGTCGAGCAGCTGCGCCACCACCGGACCCGGATCCTTCGTGCTCTGGACCGCGGTCGTCACCGCGCCTCACTCCCGGCCCGCCGGTTCGCTGTTGGCTCGGTCGGTGGACGCGGCTGCAAGCCACGCATCGGCGCGCCTTGCGGCCGCGCGCTCGGCGATCGCGCGGACATCCTCGTCGCCCAGGTAGAAGCCCTTGACCCGGGTCGGGCGGTCGCCCTCCGTGAGCAGGTAGCCCACGCCGCGCTGGCCGCCGGGGATCGTCGACGCGTCCGCGCCGGCCGACGCCCACCCCTGGCCGAGGATCGTGTCCGACGCCTGCGGCGTGTTGCACCGCAGCGCCAGCCGGAACCCGAACAGGTCGCGCAGCGCCGTCGGTACGACATCCGAGCCGGGCTTCTGCGTCGCCGCGCACACGATCACCCCGGCCGCGCGACCGCGCGCCACGAGATCGCGCAGCAGCTCGGTGAACTCCTGGCGCTCGCTCTTGTCCGGCAGCGACAGGTAGAACGCCAGCTCGTCGCAGACGACGAGATGCAGCGGCAGGTCGTCCTCGCGTCTGACCTTGCGCAGCCCGCGGGCGAGCAGCTCGCGGTAGCGGTCGTTCATCTCCGCTTGGACCTCGCGCAGCGCCGCGATCGCCTCCCGGCCACTCGTCCCGACCACCCGCTGCGCGACCGGCGCCCACGCCGCGAGCTCCACGAGCTTGCCGTCCAGCAACCACAACCGTGCGCCCGGATCCAGCGCCGCCGCGGCCACCAGCACCGACAGCGCCGCCGACTTCCCCGCGCCGGGCTCGCCGCCCATCAGCACGTTGCGCTCGGGCAGCAGCACCGACACCGTCTCGCCCTGCTCGTCCACCCCCAACGGAACCGGATCCCACAGCGAGAACTCCTGCGCCTGCGCCAGCGGCCAGCGCAGAGGCGACACCTCCTCGAACGGATCGCGGCGCACCACGAGCACCGTCCCCTCCGCCGCGTTCGCGGTCTCACGCAGCACCCGCACCTCTCGCGCGCGAAGACACGCCGCCAGCTGCTCCGAGCGCGCCTCGAGCTCGGCGACCGAACGCCCGCGCCCGACACGGACCCGCACACGGTCACCGGCGGCCACCCGGCCCGCCGACAGCACCCGCGGAACCGACCACGGATTCGCCGCCAACCCGGCATCGAGCGCCGCGCGACCCACCGCCCGCCGCACACGCGCGACGTACAACCACCGCAGCAACCATCGCCGCGGCCCGCCAGCCAGCGACGCCGAACCCACGACGGCGCAGACGCCGACGATCGCGACCGCATCGCCCGTCGCCTGCGCCAGCCCGACCTCGGCGAGAACGACGACCACCACGAGCGCGAGCTCAAGCCGCCACGACCACAACGCCCAGACCACGCCGAGCGCCAACTCGCCGTCAGACCGCGCTCCTGGCCGTCCACGCCCCGGCATCAGCGCACCGGCAGACACGACCACGCCTCGCCGCTACCTCGCTCGACTCCGACTACGACTCGACCTTGGCCGTCTGTCGCTGCGAGGCCGAACCACCGGCCACACCCTCCGAGTGGACGCGGTTCGCCCGGAACGCCACCCCGGACCGGTCGCTCATCGACCACGGCATCGCCACCAAGGCCCTCGAAGCGCAGCATCGCGCCCTGACCCAGCTTCGGATCACCCGGCACCTTGACCGAGATGATCTGCGCGCCGTCATCGTCCAGGGCGACGACCTGGACGTTGAACAGCAGCTCGCCGTTCACGTCGGCCTTGTGCTGACCGGTATCGAAGTCCGTCACCGGCCGCGCCGGCGCCGCGCACATGAACGTCATCCCCGACGTATCGATCGGAAGCCTCATGATCTCCTCCAGTCGACTACTCGTATAGACGAGCAGTAGAGTACGCCTTCCTGCGCGTCTGTCAAGACAGCTTTCGCAGCGTGCGAGCAGCAGGCCGGTCAGCGCGCCGGCAGCTCGTAGCTGAGCACGTAGCGATCCGCTGCCATCAGCGTGTCGCACGCCTCGACCGGTCGCTCGTCCGTGTCGTAGGCCACGCGGACGAGTCGGAACACCGGAACGCCAGGTTGCAGGCTGAGTGCGCGGGCCTCATCAACGGTCGGCATCCGCGCCGTGACCTCCTCGGAGAAGCGCTTGAGGCGGTGCCCGCGCTCCTCGAGCCGCGCGTAGATACCGCCCGGGCCCGTGTCCCGCCGCGTGATCTGCGTCCCGTCGGCGAGCTCCCAAGGGACATAGGACGTGGCGAGCTCCATCGGCTCGCCGTCGGCCAGGTACCGCCGGCGGCGGAGCAACACGTCGGCGCCCAGTCGCAAGCTGAAGCCAGACCGCCACCTCATCCGGAGCCTTCGATGCGCGCGACGTCGAGCACCTCGACGTCGGCGAGCCGGCCCTCGGCCTCCAGCTCGGCGAGGTACGCCGCCCTGCCTCGCTCCCGATGACGTCGTGCGAACCGGTCGTGCGCCAGCCGTCGCACCGGAGGTCGATCGCGCACGAAGCTGCCCCGCCCATGCTCCGTGCGCACCAGCCCCTCGCTACGCAGAGGTTCACCGCTTGGCGAATCGTGCCTCGCGCCACCCCGTGTGTGTCGATCAATTCCTGCTCGCTCGGGAGTCGCGCGCCGGCCGCGAGGTCGCCCGTCTCGATCGCCGCGCGCAGACGATCGGCGATCTGCTTGAAGACCGGCCGGTCGCCTGTCGGATCGATGGCCACGACCACGCGCAACACCTACACTCGTCTAGACAACGCCCAAGCCTACCCGCCCGCATGCGCGCCCCCAAACCGCCGGCCAAGCACTCCGTCAGCGTCGCCGCCGCCATCGTCGACGACAACGGCCGCTTCCTCGCCATCCGGCGCGCCGACAACGGCCGCTGGGAACCCCCCGGGGGGGTTCTAGAGCTGGACGAGTCGATAGAGCACGGGCTCGTCCGAGAAGTTGCCGAAGAGACCGGCCTGCGGGTCGAGCCCGTCGCACTGACCGGCGTCTACAAGAACATGGAGCGCGGCATCGTTGCGCTCGTCTTTCGATGCAGGATCATCGGACACGCAGCGCACCCGCCGGCGGAGGTGGACGACATCCAGTGGCTGGCGCCCGATGAGCTAGCCCGAATGCCCGAGGCCTATCGCGTGCGGCTACTGGACGCACTGGACTCAAGCGTCCCGCAGGTGCGCGCTCATGACGGGACGCATCTCCTCGAGGCACGCGTCCCGCGTGACACGTAGGCGATCGCTTCGCGGGTTGCCGCCTCGTTATCTGTTTTCCAAAGCTCCCTGCACGATGGAACGTCGTAGGGCTCGGCCCCACGCGACCGCATGATCGAGCTCGGCATCCAACCCCCGGAATTGATCGCGGACCACGAAGGCGTGCTCCTAGCATTCATCACGGCAGGCGTGGCGAGGGAGCATCGCAGGGGCGTGGCTTGCGATCCTGTGGACGAGGACCCGGCCCACGGCGGGTCGGGACACAGACAGCGTACGGAAACGACTGACTCAGGTCGCGCACTGGAAGACCGGCCCCGGCGACTCCTGAGGCGCCCAATCCCACGGGTAACTGTTCAGGTGGTTTCGCGGTCGGCGCCGAGCCAGCGTCGGTAGGCGGCCTGCAGGTGTGAGGCGGGCTGCTCGACCGGGATCTCGATATCCAGAATCGCGATCTGGTGGCGACGGTCGGCGCGTTGGCAGGTGGCGGTGAGCTCGCGGCGGCCGTTGGCCGCAAAGACGGACAGCAGTTGAACGTCCTCGCCGACGACGACTGCGGGGCACGGCAGGCAGACGGCTTCGTCGAAGGCGTTCTCGAATCCGGTGAGAACCTCGTCTTCGTCGTAGCAGTCGATCGTGATCTCGGCGATCAGGTCGTCGAGGTCGGTATCGGCGCGGCGGGTTGGGCTCATGACGCGACCTTGGTGGCGGCGGGGTTCAGGCGGTCCAGCGCCAGTGGGGGGCAGCGGATCTGGCCGCTGGTGAAGCGGCCGATCGGGCGGTGCAGGCAGACGGTGGCGGTGTGGTCGTCGAGGTCGATGACGCGGCCGTGGGCGCCGTGTAGGTAGCGCGGTTTGACGGTGTGGTTGATGCGGACCTCGTCGCCGATGCACAGCTGGGCGAGCGCGGTGGCGGCTTGCACCGTGTGCAGCAGGTGCAGGCGGGCATCGACGGCGTCGGCGAGCGCGTGGAGGCTGTGGTCAAGCTCGCCGTCGGCGATCGCGTCCAGCAGTAGCCGCTCGGGGTCGGCGGGTGCCGGCCGTGGGCTGGTGGTGGGTCGCGGCGCCGGCAGCGCGGGTCGCGTCGGGGTGTTGTTGCGGCGGCGGCGGGCGCGCTTGCTCATCCGTCGGGATGATCGACGGGCGGGCGGACCGAATCAGGTTGGGGCGGCGTGCGGCAGCCACGGGCGTCCGCCCGCGAGCTGGCCCAGGACATCGAGCGTGTCGTGGCCGTGCTTGCGGGCGGTGGAGATGTAGCTGCGGATCGCCAGGAAGCGCTCGGCGCCGTGATGAGTGCGCCAGCAGCCCGAGATCTTCTGCTGCAGCTTGACCATTCTGATGTCCTGCTCGGCCTGGTTGTTTCCGAACGGCACGCGGAAGTCGTGCGCGAAGCGCAGCACGTCTGGCTGGTAGCGCTCCAGGCGCAGCAGCAGGTTGTGCGCCTTGGTCTTCTTGCCGGCGGCGAGCGGGTGCTCGTCGTGGCCCATCGCGATGATCGTCTGATAGCTGACAGCCAGCTCGGCCAGCGCGCGATCGTCGAGGCGATCGGCGCCGGCGGCGCGGACACCGTCGACTGCATCCTTGGTGTCCAGCAGCAGGCAGCTCATCGCCAGCGGCCAGGTGTGGCCGGCCTCGGCGGCCGCCTCGAGCTCTCGGAGGTGATGGATGTTGCACAGGCCGTGATCGCAGCCCTCATAGTTGCGGTAGGGCGCCCAGCCGTCATGGACGGCGACCCCCGCGAAACCGGGCAGGATGCCGGCCGCGTCGATCGCCTCGCCGCCGCGCCGCGAGTGCGCGGTGTAGCGCGTCAGCGCCTCTGTCGAGGCGCTGTGCACCCAGCCCAACCGGCCGGCGATCCGCGCGCCGGTCTCGTCGAAGTGCGCCACCGGCGCCCCAACCAGCA
>CAWDMB010000004.1:0-169433 GCA_963803375.1 uncultured Actinomycetes bacterium
GCTCGGCGGGCAGCAGCCGCTTCGCACGGCCGAGCATCCGATCGGACTCGGTCGCCTTGATCCGCGCCTGGTTGCCGCCTTTGAGCTCGCTGGTCAGCGCGCGCCCGCGCTGCGCCCATGTCACCACGTAGGAGTTGTAGGCGAGGTTGCCGTGACGGCTACGCCCGGTGCCCTGCTTCTTGCGCCCGTACACCGGCGTGTCGGTCGCGTCCAGATCGAAGGTCACATCTTCAGTCGGGTCGCGACCGAGCCGGCGGTCAAGCTCGTTGCCACAACGTGCCACAGCCCGCTCGATCGCGCGGATGTGACCGAGGCGGAACCGGTGGGCCAGCTGCCGCGCGGTCGGTGCCGACGGCGCCTGCGCGACGGCCCGCAGGCTCGCGCCCGCCCGGTCGGCACGCACGTCCTGGATGTCATCAAAGCACTCCGCGCCCGCGAGCTGCGCCTCGGCGATCGCGACCGTGAGCGCGCCCGCAGACAGTCCCCGCCGGCGCTGCTTGACCGGCGCCACCCGAGCTGCCGCCAGCTCCGCGTCGACCACCTCCACCAGCCGCAAGCTGCGTGCCAGCTCGCCCGAGACCGCCAGCCCCGCGTACGGGGTCAGCGACGGATCATCCGCGCGGAACTCGATCCGTCCGGGGCCCCTGTCAGGGTTACGCGTCATCACCCTCTGGGTGAGCTCCACTCACACATCCTCGGCGGCCTCATTACCCGCCACCGTAAGCCACAGGTCGGACGGAAAGCCCCGTGTTAGCGGGGCTTTCCCACATCACCCGCCGGCGTTAACACGCGTCTAACCGCCCAGCCCCTCGGGGGACACCCCGCGCTACCCACCGATCTAGGTCAGATGGCGCGCGACCTCAGCCAGAACGCTCGACGGCGTGGGCTGTGATGAGCTCAAGGAAAGCCCGGCGCATCCTCGAAACGGATCCCGACCGCCTCGAGCTCGCGGCGCTCATCGGCGCCGAGCGCGTCGTGGGCGACGCGAAACCGCACCGGCACGGTGACGCGGATGAGGTCCTGGCCGGTCGGCGGGGGGCCCTCGGCGGCCTGCTCCGCCATCCCGAGGCGGGTGGCGATCACCAGCTGCAGGACGTCGAACGCGATCAGCGCGTGCAGCTCGAGCTCGGCGACCACGGCGTCGATGTCGAGCGCGGCGTCACTGGCCCCATGCACGTGCGGCTCGTTCTTCTTGCGCATCCAGACGGCGATTGCGGGGTCGACCACCTCCCCGTCGTAGTCGAGGATCTCGAAGTCGGGGCGGTGCGTGACGAGGCCACCGTGCTTGAAGGCGTGGAAGTACTTGCTGAAGCGGCGCCATGCGTCCGTCAATTCGGCGATCGCCCCCCGCAGCAGACCGATCGTGGCCTCCTCGGCCTTGTCCCAAGCGGCGCGCAGTTCCGGCGTTACGCCGATCAGCTGGTCGAGCACGCTGACAACCGCGCCGGACTGCGGATCGCGGACCGCGTACCCGGCCAGGACGCGGAGCTGGTCGTCCGTGCGCTTACGGGTGTAGACCGTCGTCGGGACCCGAGAGCTGTAGGTGATAGCGCCGACGTAGAACGGCAGGCCGTTGAATCGGTTGACCGTGAACGACTCTCCGACGTACGCCAAGTCCTCCAGCGCCTGCATCGCCTCGGCGATGACCCCGAGGAAAGCCATGTCGACCCAGCCGCGGGCGTCGGACTTACGCGCCTCTTTGAAGTGGTCGATGCCGTCCGCGAGCGCCAGCCTGCGCGCCGGGATGGTCTGCTCGAGCATCGACCGTAGGTACGCGCGGGTCGGCAGCGCACGCGTCTCCGGGTCGGGCCAGCGGATCACGGCTCCTCCTCGGCCGCTTGGTCACGTTGCGCCTGGACCAGTGCATCCCGGTCGGCTTGGCTGAGCCGGCCAGCCAGCACGTTTGGGACGCCGTAGGCGTAGCCGCGCTCGATGCCCTCCTCGAGCGTGGCGCAGAGCTCGGCGGCGAGCTTGACTGCAGTGCTTCCGTGGCGCCGGAAGTCGCGGACTCGATCGCGGCTCATCGCGACGACGAGCTGCGGGGTCTGGACGTTCGTTCCTTCGACGTTCGAGTTCACCATGACCACGAACGGGCGGTCGGGCGGCCGCACGTGCTCCCCGAGGAACCCCGCGCCCGGCGACTCGGTGATCTGGCGTCCCGCGATCGCCGCGAATCCGTGCATCGTCGCCTTGGCGGTGATGCCGTAGACCAGCCAGAACTGCGCGACACGGACCAGCATGACGCCCCACCGGCGTGCGGTGCGGTTGCGCAGCCGGCGCGCCGCCGCGTCCGCTGCCGGCGAGAGCGACTCGCGGGCGAGCACCTCATCGGGCGGCAGGCGGAACGCGTGAAGCGCCTGGCTCGGGTCCTCGGCGATAGAGCGGAAGAGCGCGATCTCGTCGGGGATCGTCATGCTAACCATGCGCGGCCATATCTCCGCGCCGGCATTGGACGCCGAGTCTGCGGCTGCCTCGGGGTCGTCCTCGGCGATTGCATGCAGCAGCACGGCGAGATCGTCGACCGCCAGGGCGGCGCGCTGCAGGACTATCAGACCGGCACCGCAGATCCGCTCCGGCGTCCCGCCCGTCGCAACGGCGTCGTCATAAAGCCGCTCGCCACGCCGCAGCGCCTCCTCGCGATAGCTGGCACGGGCTGACGCGCCGCGCAGGTGGCTGAAGAACACGTGGCCGCCACGACGCTCGACGTAGTCGTGATCGTGGTGGAGGATGGAGATGCCGATCTGCAACGGGCTGCTCGGGGCCTCTGTGCGGTTGCAAGGTAGCCGGCGCCCGGATCGCCACGAGCTACCTCGGGCCACCGCGCTTTCGCTTTCGCGTGGTGGTTGCGGGCGTCCCGGTCGGCAAGACCACAAGCGCCGGCCATGCCGCAACCCCCTCCCCGACTCACCCCGGCAAACCCGAAGCTGCCCATTGACAAACGATCATCCATAAGAGTTAGACAGTCGCCCCGGAGTCGCTGTGCGGTTGCCGTAGGCTTCGATTGCACGTCAACCACGAAGGAGAGCAATGGCCGAGGTACCGGGTGTCGGCGCGATCGTTGAGCAGATCAAGTCACGGATCGGTGAGATCGAGGAGCAACTCACTCAGCAGCGCGATCTCGGCGACGAGCTCGAGCGCCTGCGCGACGCGCTGGGTCGCCTCGAGCGTGGCGTCGACGCGCGCGTGCGCGGCGCCCGCGCGAAAGCCAAGACGGCGTCGCCGCGCACGACGGCGGCCGCGAAGCCGACCGCCAGCGCGACCAAGCGGCGCCGAGCGGCTGCGGCGACACCGCGCGGTCAGACGCGCGCGAGGATCTTCGAGGCGCTCAAGGACGGCCCGAAGACGGCCGCGGAGATCGCCGACGCGACCGGGATCTCACGGGGGAGCGCGAGCACGACGCTGAGCAAGCTCGCCAAGTCCGGGGACGTCGTCAAGGCCGAACGCGGCTACAAGCTGCCCGAATAGCAATCCGACGCCAGCGCCGGACGCGCGACACGTCGCTGGTGCCGCGGTCGGCGAGCAAGAGCGCGGCCGGCGGTTGGGTCGCGCTCCCTCACCACGCCACTACGACGGTCGCCGCGCTCACCGGGTTCCCGGCACCACCGCAGCGAACGCCGCCGGCGCGTATACCCGTACGAAACGTCTCGACGCCCCAACCTGCCGCAGTCCTCGGCGGCGATCGCGCCGACCGTCGATGGGGAGCGCAGCACGCGGGCGTCGGGAGTCATGGCTCTATCTCGAGGCTGTCCATCGCGGCCTGCCGGTCGGCCGCTGACGGCAGGCTGTAGCGCCGCGTGGTCTCCAGACGCCGGTGCCCCGCCAGCTCGGCGACCAGGGCGATGTCGTTGCCGCCACGCACGAGGTTCGTCACGCGGGTGTGGCGCAGCACATGCGCCGACAGCGCCAGCCCGGCGCGCCGTGCTGCGTTGCGGATCACAAGGTCGACCGCGCGCGCGGACAGACGTCGTCCCTGCGGCCCGACGAACAGCGCCGGCTCACATGGTCGGTCCAGCACGGCGGTAGCACACAAGAAGAAGGGAACGAAGAGGCCGGCGGGCCGCGGCGCAGTGGACCGGACGGAACACCGAGCCCACGCAGATCTAGAAGCGGCGGGCCCCCGACCCGCACGGCTGCTGCTCCGGTCGAGGTTCCGGTAGCAACGGCGCGAAACGGCCGCTACACGTCAGACGTGGTTGGCTCTGCGCCCGCACGACTCCTGCTTCGAGCCCAAGAGCAGGCACGACCGAGCGTCCACGCGGACAGCCCCTCCTGTCGGATAGGCCCGGGCGCATTGCTGCGCCCAGGCCCTCCTAAGAACCGGACTTGCAGCTCTCACCGCATCCGGCTCAAGCAAGCCCTGATGGCTCGTAGGCGTTCCGCAGTTCCGGGCCGAGGCCGCGGCGGCACTCGGCGTGTGTCAGACGGGGTGCAGCCTCCTCCGGGCTGCCTGGCTGCACCGCGGTGGTGATGACCGCGGTGCGGGTGGCCAGCCACTGTCTCCCACTCGCGCGGGTTCTGCGGCTGGTCCTCGACGGCGAACAGGAAGCTGCTGCAGATCGAGCAGCGACCATCCTGGGCGTTGGTGAGCTCCTGGGTGGTCTTGTTGATCGGCAGGGGCACGCCTTTGCGCCGCCGCCAGGCCCAGTAGTCGGCAAGCGCGGGGTCGTCCGGGGACGCCGCGGCCTGACGATCTGGTGTCGGAGGACTGGGTCCAGAAGAACTTGTGGAGGTAGGCGCCGCTGTTGCGGTCGCCGAACACCCACCGGTCCTGCCTGGACTTGTTGAACTTGCCGAAGTACCGGGCGAACGACCCAGGACTTCGGCTTGTTCTCGTGGCTGTACCTGGCCCATTTGTAGGTGAGCCGTCCACAGGTAGTGATCCAGCTGCGTTGAACACCTCGCTGGAGACCTGTGTCCGGTAGTAGGCGGCCCACCCCCGGATGATCGGGTTGAGCCGTTTGATCACCGCCTGAGCGTTGGTCCCGCGCAGGGAGCGCAGCTCGGTGCGGAGCCTCTCCCGGATCCGTCTGAGGGCCGCCTTGCTCGGTTTGATCAGCGGCTTGCTGCCGTAGCGGCGGACGTTGAACCCCAGGAAGTCGAAGCCCTCGCTGAGGGAGACGACGCGCGTCTTGTCCTCGTTGAAGGCAAGACCCCTGGGCGCCAGCCACGCGGCGAGCCGGGCCTTGACCTCGAGCGCCTCCTGCCTGGTGTGGCAGAGGACGACGAAGTCGTCGGCGTATCTGATCAGCTACCGGGCAGCCCTCCATGATCCGACCGGCTACTTCCCGGTCGTGTAGCGGACTCCGGCGGCCTCTCCATCCCGTGCAGGGCGACGTTCAACAGCAGCGGGCTGACCACGCCGCCCTGAGGAACGCCCGTCCTCGGTGCGGTGCAGCCTACCCTGCTCGACCACGCCCGCCTTCAGCCACTGCGCGGACCATTCCCCGGGCGGGGAACGTGCCGAGCATGGCCAGGATGTGGTCGTGGGCGAGCTTGTCGAACGCCTGCGGCCAAGTCTGCGTCCAGCGCCCACAGGCGCTTCGGGCTCTTGCCCTTGACGACCTCGTAGATCGGCTTGGATCGCGTCATGGCAGCCGCGGCCCGGCCGAAACCCGTAGGACCTCGGCTCGAACCTCGCCTCCCACTCGGGCTCCAACGCGTTGACGACCCGTGCTTGGTGGCGCTGTCGGCGATCACGGGAATTCCGAGTGGACGGCGCTTGGTGCGGCTCCCCGCCTTGGGGATGTACACGCGCCTGACCGGCAGGGCCTTGAACGGCTCGGTCATCTGGTGCACCCTGTCGGCCAGTCTTGCCTTGGCCTCCGGGGTGAGCACCACCTCGCCGTCCACGCCTGCCGTCAGACGACCGGCGTTGCGCTCGGTCACCCGCCGCACGCTCAACAGCGTGTTCGCGCGCGACCGCAGCATCAACTTCTGCAGGCTGCGGACCCTTGCAGGTCCCCCGCCTTCGACGCCGTGAAGATCCGCTGCCGCAACCGCCGTACGTCATCCTCGGCCCGCCGCCAGTCGATCTGGCGCCAGTCGAAGGGCGCGTCCTCTGGTCCGTTCACCACGACCTGCCGTCGTGGCGTCCAACTTGTCCTCGGGTTCTGGGGCTTCGGTCATCTTCTTCTCCACAGGCTCACCTGACCGCGTCAGCGCGCTTTCGCGCCCGGGCACCAGGCCCGGTATCCGGCCGGTTATCCGAGACGACCGCCTGGAGGAGGCGGCCATCATGTCCCGGTTTCCCGTTGCCTTTCGGCTGCCGGCATTCGCTTCTCGGTCATCCGATTCCCGCCGAGGAGTTGGGCCCTCCTCACGGTCGGCTTACCGGCCACGACAGGGCCGCCCGGACCTCGACGGGGTTACCGCGTTCCGCACGCATGAGCTACGACCGGGGTGGGTGCCCTCTATACCCCGAGGACGGCGGTGCTCCTCCCGGCCGAGGCGACGTGCCCGGCCGGCGCCTGCCGCTTCGCAGCGGCCAGTCCCTATCACCCCGCTCCAACATCCCATCACGAGGGCTCCGCTTCACGAGGCATCAACGAGGGTTCAAGCAATTCACCCGTCCGGTCTTCCCCTCGCCTGTGGCCGCCCGGATGGAACGGGCCGCCCTTGGGCTTCCCCCCGAGCTTCGCACCCCGCCGACCAGGAGCCGACGACGCACGCCAGGGCAGGGACAGGCCATCGAGCACGGACCTGGAACTACTCGCTCAACTCACATCCGTCGATCCTCCAATCGGTAGTTCACTCGTTTCGTGCGACCTCGCGTCGCACCGTCCCTTGCGAGAGCACGGCTGATCGTCGTCCGCGCGACTGCTTTTGCCTCGAAGCGATAGTCGGATACAGGATCGCCGCCGTGTCGCTTGCCGCGACGCGCGCATCGCTACGTGCGATGCGTCGCGATGCAAAGCGATCATGAGGGGGTTTTGCGTAGGGCGCACCAGAGTTTGGGATCGTCCCTGAGCAGTCCCCTGAACGACGCTCGCCCGGCGCTCGTGCCCGTCTAGCGCCTTTCGCACCTGGGCGCGTTTGGTGAAGCCCTCTCTCCGTGCGTATCCGAGGAACTCATTGAGGGCTCGACGCACGTCCCAGGCAAACTTGTCGACTTCCCGTTGGCCGATCACCCGACGGCGAGGCGCTTCTCCGTGAACAGCGGCAGAGCGAACCTCGTCGTACAAGAGGTACGTGCGGTTGGGATGGACGAACCTGCCGCTGGTGAGGAGGCCGAGCATCGCACGCCGCACAGCCAGCGAAGGTGCCTTCAGGCCCTCGGACTTGTCGCCGAGGATGCCCTCCAGCGCGAAGAACAGATAGAGCAACTCGACGATCGGATCTACCGCAAGCTGCCCTCGCTCGAACCACTCCAGCGCGAGCTCAAGACGGCGCTCGACATCGTTTCTCGGCGCGTCCGGCAATGCGGAGATCTCCTGCGAGGTTGCGTGACGGAGCAGCCCGTCGTCGAGCTCAAGCTCCCACCCTTCGTCGAGCGGCGACGTCCACCCCGCGCGGATGCTGTCGTCAAACCACACGACCGATCCCAGCCGAAAGCGCAGCTGACGGTCCGGTAACCAGGGCTCCTCACGTAACGTGGCTCGCAGTAGCCGTAGGGCACGCGCGGCTACGGGACGTGCCCGCATGCTCATCTTCCAGTAGTCCGTTCCAGCGCACGCGACGGCGATGACCGACCCCATCGTCGGTCCGGGATCGTGGCCAAAGAGCGTCGGGGGGCGCTCGACGGCGTCTCGTGGGATAAGCCGGACACCGTAGAGCTCGACCTCCTCCTTGACCGTCAGCAGTTCGACCGGGAAGAAGCACGTGCGCTCCATCGGATCCCGAGCGTGCTCGGCGACGAACTCGGCAACCAGATCGTCCCGACGCCGGCGTGCGAGGCAGACGTACCGCCCGGTGACGCGCTCGATCTCGTGGTCCTTCAGATACTCGAACCGCAGGTCTGCGGACAAGAGCGACCGCACGTGCTCCAGTGCCGCACGCTCGTCCACCAGTAACCCGATCATCTTGAAGTCCTCCGCCCGCAAGTCCTCAGGTACTTCAATAGTCATCACCAGCTTCTCCGGATCGTCGGAAAGCGGACGGCGGATCAGCGCTTGCAGCCTGGTGAGAGCGGGTTCAACGTGGTCCCTGCGCTTGGCCATAGACGAATTCTGACGTCGCAGCGGCTGCGCGCCGTTCGCCGTCCGACGTCAATGTCGCTTCCGCGGGGAGACGAGCACGCCCGGCGATCCAGCCGGGACTGTCGCTTTTCGCCTGGTGCGCCGAGACGCCGAGACTGCTCCGGCGCCATGAGGAAAAGGAGAGCCACATGACGTAAAGGAGCGACAAGTTCAGGATGGCCTGCCGGTGTGAGTCCGGTCCGGGGAGACGTCTGGGTCCCCGGTAGTGATGCCCCCGTGCGTGGTCGAGAGGCCGGGTGCGAAGCGGGGCGTGAGCGACCGTGCGGTCTGCAACGTGAGTGAAGCCCGAGCAAGCGTCGTCAAGCGACCGCCTGTGGGCGGGAAGAGAGGGAGCCGAGCCGGTCAGGCGACGGCGAAGGCCACGGAAAGCGCCTGGGATCCAGAAGCAGGCGCTGAGGAACCCTCCGGCGTATTGGGCGTTGAACGTGCGGATGGTCGTCCTGGGAACTCGGGAGAGCCGTCTCGGCCCCGCCACTGTGGGTGGCGGGAAGCGATGCCCGCCTATAACCGGCGAACCCGGGAAGTGGTTAGGGCGGCCGAGCGGCAGTCGGAGCGGGTCGTAGTACTCCGAGGTCGGGAAAGCCGGCCGCATGGGGAAGGGCCCGCACTTCATCGATGCACGGGAAGGATGAGAAGGACTCTGATGAGTGCCGAATCGGCTAGATCCGTCAGCCGCGCCACGGGCGTGGACCGTGTTCGTGCTCTCCAACGCGTGCTCTACCGCTGCGCTAAGGGCTTGTAGGTGTTCAAGGTGGCGGGTTGGTGTCGGCGGGCGCGGGCGCGATCGTGTAGTTCCATTGCGGGTGGAAGTCGTCGCCGGTCAGGTTGACCGCGGCCAGCGCGGCGTCTGAGACCGTGATCTTCTTCGGGTAGTCGTGCTCGTCAAGGCGGGCGTAGACCTCGAGACCGGTGCGGGTCGTGGTCGCGCCGATCAGGCTGACGATCACCTCGTAGGAGGTCAGCGGCTTGCCGCGCCAGTTGTGGCTGACGAAGCTCCACAAGCGGTGCTCGATCTTGTTCCACTTCGACGTTGCTGGCGGGAAGTGGCAGACGCCGATCTCAAGCCCGGTCTCGTCGGCGAGGCCCTGCAACTCGGTCTTCCACAGGCGAGTGCGGTTGCCGTTGGAGCCGCCGCAGTCGGCGGTGATCGTCAGGCTGCGCGCCTCGGGATAGCGCTCGCGCCCGAGCTGCTGCCACCAGGCGCGGATGCTCGCGACCGAGAACTGGGCGGTCTCGTTGGTGATCCCGACGTTGACGAAGCCCTGGTTGGCCGCGATGTCGAGGACGCCGTAGGGGATCGCCTTGCCGATTGCATCGCTGGGGAAGTCGTGCGTCAGGACCGCGGCGGGCGCGCCCTTCGGGCGCCACTCGCAGCCCGGGTTCTTGAACTCGCCGACCAGCTCCTTCTTCTTGGTGTCGATCGAGATCGCCGGCTGGCCGGCGTCAAGCGCCGCCTTGACGGTGGCGTTGATGTGACGAAACTGGGCGTCGCGGTCGGGGTGCTGTTTGCCCTCCCTGGTCTTCGCGTTGGCCTGCAGGCTGTAGCCGAGCCCGCGCAACAGCCCGGCAACCGTCGTGAAATGGGCCTCGTGGCCGAGCTCACGCAGGCCGTCGGCGAGCTTCCTGACGCTCTTTGCCGTCCAGCGAAGCGGGGACTCCGGATCGCCCCGGCTGTCGGCGTCGACGAGGCGCTCCAGGGCACCCAAGAGCGCCGGGTCCTTCTCAGCAAGTCGCTTGCGACCGCCGCCCCGGCGGCGCACCCGCCCAGGATCGAGCGTCTCCCCGGACTCCAGCTCACGCAGCCCCTTGTAAATCGTCGTCGCAGAGATGCCCGTCGCGCGCGCCACCGCCGTCACCCCGCCGCGTGGATGCGAGCGCACCTCGGCCGCGGCCCACAGGCGACGGCGGCGCTCATCGAGCTCCGGAGCCAGCGCCCTGAACCGCTCGCCGATCGCCGCCTCATCGATCACACCCCCACAGTTCTACATAACCCGCGCGTTTCCTTTGCGTTATTTAGCTACGAGCCCCAAGCAGGATCAGGATCGCCGCTTCCACGCCCTCTATGACAAGGTCGCCCGCAGCGACGTGCTCTGGAAGGCTTGGGGCGAGGTCCGTGCCAACCGCGGGGCGCCCGGCGTCGATGGCGTGACCATCGACGACGTGATCGGCTCCGGGGTGGGCGACTTCCTCGATGATCTCGCCGAGAGGCTGCGCGCCGGGACCTACCGGCCGCGGCCGCTGCGCCGGGTTCAGATCCCGAAGCCGGGCAAGCCAGGCCAGCTGAGGCCGCTCGGTATCCCATGTGTGGCCGACAGGGTGGTGATGGCGGCGGCGAAGACGGTGCTTGAGCCGGTGTTCGAAGCCGACTTCCTCCCGTCCAGCTACGGGTTCCGGCCCGGGCTGTCGGCTCACCACGCGCTGGAGACGGTCCGCCAGACCGCCACGTGGCGCGGGAAGATGTGGGTGCTCGACGCCGACATTCGAAGCTGTTTTGACGAAATCGATCACGACGCTCTGGTCGCTCAGATCGAGCGGCGGGTGTGCGATCGGCCGATGTTGAAGCTGCTCAGAGGTTGGCTGAGGGCAGGGGTGTTCGAGGGCGGGATCGTGTCCGCCATCGAGGCGGGCACCCCGCAAGGGTCGCCAATCTCACCGTTGCTCGCCAATGTTGCCCTGCACGTGCTCGATCAGGCGTGGCAGGGTGGCGGGCAGCGGCTGGGGGTGCTGGTGAAGTATGCGGATGACCTGGTGGTCTTGTGCGCCACCCGTGAGCAGGCCGAGCAGGCCCGCGAGCTCGTGGCGGCGCTCTTGGACGGGCTCGGGCTGCGGTTGCATCCCGAGAAGACCGGGATCGCGCACCTCGCAAGAGGCGCTCAGGGCTTCACGTTTCTCGGCTTCGAGCATCGGATGCGAGAGTCGTGGAAGCAGCCGGGTCGTTGGTATCTGCAGAAGTGGCCGTCTCGACGGACGATGGCCTCGATCAGAGGCAAGATTCGCGACCGCACGGACCGCCGCTACGCCAGGCTGCCGTTGGAGTGGGCGGTCGAGGATCTCGACCGCGTTCTGCGTGGTTGGGGCAACTACTTCCGCTACGGGAACTCCGGGCGGAAGTTCGCCCAGATCGACGGCTACGTCAACGAACGCCTCGCGATCCTCGCCAGCGCCAAGCACGGACTCCAAGGCCGAAACTGGGTCGACCGCTTCAACTACGAATGGGTCAACCAGCTCGGCGTCTATCGCCTGAACGGGACGGTGACACCAACGCTTGCGTATGCCAGCCGGTGAACGATGTCGGTGAGCCGTGTGCGGGAGAACCGCTCGCACGGTTCGATGCGGCGGCGGGAGGCAACCCCGGCCAGTCGGCCAGCCCGCGCGGCCCCGGAAGCCTCCCGCCGACCCTACGAGGCAGGCGCGACGCAGCGACACGCCGGCACCGCTCCTTGTGCCTGAAGCAGCAGTGCGGTGTGCAGGGCCGCTCGCCGCGCTGCCACTCTTGATCAGAGCGCCTGCGGCAGTGGGCTGCTACACCGCTACCTCGCTGACCTGGCGCAGGAACGGTCGGATCGTTTGCGCGAGTTCGTGGGGATGGTCGTCGTACGCGGAGTGCGTGCCGGGCGTCCGCCGGACGTCGACGCCGAGGCGCTCGGCAAGCCGGGCGGCCGCCTGCGCGTACACAGGCAGGCTCTGCTCGCTGACCAGCACCAAGACGGGCGCCGCGATGGCCGCGAGCGTCTCGTCGTCGGGCAGAAAGCCCTCGTAGCTGCCGAGCTCGACGTCAAAGAATGTCGCGGCGGTGGCCAGTATCCGTTGGCGCAGGGCGGGCGGCAGATGCTCCCAACTGGCGTCTCCGGAGATGTAGCGCCAGAGCCGTTCAGCCGCCGCCGGCGGCCCGCCGGCGGCCAACGCTTCCTGCACGAGCGCCGTAACTGCGCCGCGTGCCTTCGGCTCATCGAACAGTCGCACGAGCGCCGCCTCGTGTAGGACCGCGCCGCGCACCGCCTCGGGATGGCGGATCAGCAGGCACAGCGCGAAGACCCCGCCGGCGCTGCTGCCATAGACCGCTGCGGGCGTCAGGCCGAGGGCGTTTAGCAGCGCGGCCGCGTCGTCGGCCTGCTCCTCCGGCGACGTCGTCGCCCACCCGGACGGGCGGGGACTGCGCCCGTTCCCGCGCCGGTCGTAGCTGACGACGGTGAACTCGTCGGCCAGCAACTCGGCGAGCGTCTCAAAGTGGCCCGCATCGCCCGTCCCTCCCATGATCAGCAGCACCGGCGGACCGTCGCCCCGCACCTCGTGATACAGCTCGGCACCGTTGACCGTGATCGTCGGCATCACCCGACCCCCTTGGTCATGTGTTTCAACGGCATCCTCTCCTCTCGAACCGCACGGGCGCAACGGTCGAACCCCGCGCCGGCCAGTGACCTTCCACGAGGACGGACTCGCGTCCTTCCATGCGGCTCAACCCCGGTCGCGCTGCAGCGGTCGCCCGAGGGTTGCTGCGAGCTACTGTCAAATGTTGTGGATGACATGGCGTGAAGACGCTCAGGCGGCGACCTTCTCGTCTGTCATCTGGTCGTCGTCGGTGACCTTGATGCCGTCCTTGAACTTCACGCCGTTGAGCACGTCGGCGACGAGCTCGTGGCCGTTGAAGCGCCGCCAGCGCTGCTGGGCGGCGATGAGCAGCTTGTAGGCCATCGCCAGCGCGGCCTTCTTGCTGCCGGCGCCCTTCGTGACGCGGGTGCGCAGCTTGACGGTCGCAAAGCTGCTCTCGATCGGGTTGGTCGTGCGCAGGTGGCGCCAGTGCTCGGCGGGGAAGTCATAGAACGCGGTGAGGTGCTTCCAGTCGCGATCGAGCTTGTCCATCGCCTTGGGGTACTTGGCGTCGAACTCGGCCCGGAAGCGCTCCCGCGCCGCGGTCGCGTCCACCCGCGACGGCGCTTCGGCCATCTCGTGCAGCAGCGTCTTGGCGCGGGGCTGCAGGCGCTTGGGCAGCGCGTCGAGCACGTTGGCCGTCTTGTGCACCCAGCACTGCTGACGGCCCGCGTTGGGGTAGACGTCCCTGAGCGCGGCCCACGCCCCGAGCGCGCCGTCGCCGCAGACGAGCTTCGGCTCGTTCATGCCGCGACCCTTCAGGTCGCGGAGCACCACGGCCCAGCTCTCGGTGCTCTCGCGATAGCCGTCCTCGACGGCCAACAACTCCTTGACGCCGTCCTCGCGGACTCCGATCACGACGAGCAGGCAGAGCCGGTCGTCCTCGCCCAGGCGGATCTCGACGTGGACGCCGTCCAGGAACAGGTAGGCGTAGCGGTGGAACTTCAGGCTGCGCGTCTTGAACGCGGCGTGGTCGGCCTGCCAGGTCTCGGCCAGCCGCGAGTCGAGCTCGAGGACAGGCCGGAGGCGTCCTCGCCGAGCAGGTCCCGCAGCGCGGGCGCGAAGTCGCCGGTCGACAGGCCGCGCAGGTAGAGGATCGGCAGCACGTCGGTGACCTTCGGCGAGCGCCGCGCGTAGGCGGGCAGGATCCTCGAGCTGAACTTCCGCCGCTGCCCGGTCTCTTCGTCGATGCGCTTGTCGTTGACCCGTGGCGCGCGGATCGGCACGGTGCCCGAGCCGACCGTCACGCGTTTCGCACTACCAGCCGCTTGCCGTGCTCATCGAGCTCGTCGACGAACGACGCGACGTACTCGTCGGCCTCGGCCCTCAGCGCCGCCGCGATCATCCGGCGAGCACCCTCACGCGCGAGGTCGTCCAGCGTGACCGCGATCTCGTTGCCCTCCCCGACGGGGAGCCTGCGAAACATCTTGCATGGCGTGCCTTCCTTCTCCGCCTTCCGGCGGTCGGTCTTGATCAACCGGGAAGGTACGCCGCCTTCGTCTTCAGGCCCGTCCACAACTTCTGGGTATAGCTCGGTTGCTGCTGCTTTCGCTCCTATGTCGAGCATCGAGAGCAAATCCGCTCAGAAGCTGAGGATTCGCGTGGCTGACATGTCCGCGACGCATCGAGGAGGACGCCAATCCCGCCGTCTGCCCTCTTGGATGACGTCGTTGACGTCGACGACACGCTCCACATGCAATGTCTACGATGAGCTGCTGACGCCCCTACTTTGACGTGCCTGACACGTCAGATCGCGCTCCACATAACGCCTGAAGGCAGCAGCGACTGGACCCGTGGGGCGCCTGGTCTCGCGCTGCCGCGTTCCGGAGCCTGTCAAGCTCGTGAGACGCTTCGTGTTCGTTTTTAGTGAGCGGCCTCCTTCGTGTCGGGCTTGTTGATCCCAGGCGGCGGTCGGCAGCGCGGGCGGCACGGGCGGTCGGCGCACGAACCGCTCGGGGTTGCGCGCGTAGGCGGCCTCGAGAACCTGGGCGCGCTGGTCGTGGAGCTGGTGCGCTTGGGCGTGGTGGACGGCGGCAGGGGTCATCAGCCCGATCCCGGAGTGCCGGTGCTGGTGGTTGTACCAGTCGAAGAAGGCGCGGCAGTGGGCGCGCGCGTGCTCGATGTCGTCGAAGCGCTCGGGGAACTCGGGCCGGTACTTGAGCGTCTTGAAGTGTGCCTCCGAGTAGGGGTTGTCGCTGGAGGTGTACGGCCGGCTGTGCGTCTTGGTGACGCCCAAGTCGGCCAGCAGGAACGCGACCGGCTTGCCGCGCATCGGGCCGCCGCGGTCGGCGTGCACGGTCAGCACGTCGCGGCCGATCTGCTGCTGCTCGGTCGCCTGCTCGATCAGCGCCTTGGCGAGCTGGCCGTTCTCACGGTGCGCGACGGTCCAGCCGACCGCGTAGCGGCTGAACACGTCGAGGATGTAGGGTCGGCGGGAGGCTTCCGCGGCCGCACGGCGCGTGCTGGCCCGACTGGCTGTGGTTGCCTCCCGCCGCCGCATCGAACCGTGCATGCGGTTCTGCCGCACACGGCTCACCGACATCGTTCACCGGCGGGCAAACGCAGTCGTGGGTTTCACCGTTCCGGTCAGGCGATAGACGCCGAGCTTGGTGCACCATTCGTAGTTGAAGCGGCTCACCCAGTTTCGGCCTTGGAGTCCGTGCTTGGCGCTGGCGAGGATCGCGAGGCGTTCGTTGACGTAGCTGTCGATCGTTGAGAACTTCTGCCCGGAGTTTCCGTAGCGGAAGTAGTTACCCCAACCACGGACGACATGGTTGACGTTCTCGACCGCGTGTTCCAGCGGCAGCCTCGCGTAGCGGCGGTCGGTCCGGTCGCGGATCTTGCCTCTGATCGAGGCCATCGCTCGCGGAGACGGCCACTTCTGTAGATACCAGTGCCCCGTCCTCCTCCAGGACTTGCGCATACGATGCTCAAAGCCCAGGAAGATGAAGCCCTCGGCGCCTCTTGCGAGACCCACAACCCCCGTCTTCTCGGGATGCAACCGCAGCCCGAGCGTCTTGAGGGTCGCCGCCACCAGCTCACGAGCCTGTTCGGCCTGCTGTCTGGTGGCGCATAGGACCACGAGGTCATCTGCGTACTTCACCAGCACCCCCAGCCGCTGCCCTGCGCCCTGCCACGCCTCATCGAGGAGATGCAGAGCGATGTTCGCGAGCAGCGGTGAGATCGGCGACCCCTGGGGTGTGCCCGCTTCGATCGCGGACACGATCCCGCCCTCGAACACCCCCGCCCGAAGCCAACCCCTCAGCAGCTTCAACATCCGCCGATCGGACACCCGCCGCTCGATCTGAGCGACCAGCGCCGAATGCGAAATCTCGTCAAAACAGCTTTGGATGTCTGCGTCTAGCGCCCACACCTTGCGCCGGTTCACGGTCCTCCTGACCATTTCCAGCGCATGGTGGGCCGACAACTGCGGGCGAAACCCGTAGCTGCTGGGCAGGAAGTCGGCTTCGAAGATCGGCTCCAGCACCGCCTTCGTAGCTGCCATCACAACCCTGTCGGCCACAGTGGGAATACCGAGCGGCCTCAACTGGCCTGGCCTGCCCGGCTTCGGGATGGAAACCCGCCGCAACGGCCGTGGCCGGTAGGTACCGGCGCGCAGCTTCTTGGCGAGCTCGTCGAGGAAGTCGCCCACCCCGGAGCGCACGATGTCGTCGATGGTCACGCCATCGACGCCCGCGGCTCCGCGGTTGGCACGGACCTCGCCCCAAGCCTTCCAGAGCACGTCGCTGCGGGCGACCTTGTCATAGAGGGCATGAAAACGACGATCACGATCCTGCTTAGCACAGCGGTAGATCACGCGTTGGAGAGCACGAACACGATCCACGCCCTTGGCGCGGCTGACGGACCTAGCCGATTCGGCACTCATCAAGTCCTTCTCATCCTTCCCGTGCATCGATGAAGCGCGGGCCCTTCGCTCCTGGCGGGTTATGTTGTCCCGCCGATCAGCACTACTACGACCCGCTCCGACTGCCGCTCGGCCGCCCTAACCACTTCCCGGGTTCGCCGGTTATAGGCGGGCATCGCTACCCGTCACCCCGCAGGCGACGGGGCCGAGACGGCTCTCCCGAGTTCCCAGGACGACCATCCGCCTCGAGTTTCGGGGTTTTCGGCGGAGCTGCGTGAGTTCAGCTCAGTCAGCCTGCGCGTAGGCAGCACTTCTTGTACTTGCGCCTGGTGCCGCACCAGCAGGGTTCGTTGCGTTCGGGTGGCCAGGGTTTGAGGGCGGCGCCGCGTTCGATGAGCTCGGTGGCGTAGCTGGCGCGGCTGTCGGATTGTTCGGGGTCGCGGTCGTGGTCGCTGCACCAGGGGAGGTATTCGTCGATCGCGATCGGTGTGAGCGCGAGGCGCGCGACGCCTTGGGCTTTGAGGTCTCGGAGCAGTAGCTCCAGCCGGGCGCAGTAGGCGGCGTAGGGTCCGTGCTGGTAGTCCTCGGCGAAGCTTGGCCAGGTCTCGAGCGCGCGGGCGTACTCGTCGGCCGGGAACCAGGCGAGGCCGATGGACGCCCGGTGCGGGGGGAGCGGCCTGGTCGTGGCGCGGTCGCGGTGGAACGCCTCGATGCCCGCTTGCTCCTCCTGTTCTTGGCGCTCGACGAGCTCTTCGGCGCGCAGTTGCAGGTCGTCTGGTGGGCGGCCGAGCACGTCGAGGGTCTCGGCGCGCTCGCCGGTGAGCATCCAGATCATGTCGTCGTCGGCGGCGCCGCCGGCGGCGAGCGCCAGCTCGAGCCCTGTGGTTTGCCATCGCAGCGCCTCGGCGTGCAGCCCGATGTCGGCGTAGGCGCAGCCCGCTGTCTGGTAGAGCCAGGGGTCGCGTGGGCGCTCGCGCTGCGCTTTGTGCCAGGCGTCGTCGGCTTCCGCGGTGCGCCCGGCGCGCAGCAGCAGCTCGGCGATCAGCGCCTGCGCGCTGGGATGGTCGTCGAGCTCGCCGTCGAAGCCCGCGGCGAGCGCTTGGCGCATCGCGTCGACCGCGTCGTCGAAGCGGCCGAGCTGCTGGTAGGCGTAAGCGAGCTCGTCGAGGTACTCGGCGCGGTGAGGCTGCGCTTCGGGCAGCTCGATCGCGCGCGTGATCAGGCGCACGCGCGCGTGGTTGTCGTCACGCTCGCGGGCCACATCGAGCTCGCGGTCGATCGCCTGAAGGTCAGCCACGCGCCGAACGCTAGCCCCGGCGCCTGAGCGCAGCAGCCGCGGGCGCCAGCCGTCCCGGCGCCGCGAGCGGGCAGGGAGAGGGCGCGGCGACCCCGAATCCGGTGGGCGTCAAGCCGATCTGGCCGCGGGTCGCTTCAGACGTTCCCGCGGCCCTGTACCGGGAGTCGCCGCCATGCCCAGTTCGCTTGCCGGTCTGCTGTCCCTGCTCGCGCCGTGCTTCACGCAACCGACGTTTCAGACCTTCAGCATGCTGCTGGTCGGGTTCGTCGGCCGGATCCGCGACTGCACCGTCACGGGCATGCTGCAGGCCGCCGGCCTGGCCGGCAGCTGGCATCACAGCCGCGCGCACGACTTCTTCGCCCGCGCGCGCTGGGAGCCCGACGAACTCGGGCTGCGGCTGGCCGACTTCTTGGTGTCGGTGTTCGTCAAGCCGGGCGCGCCGATCCGGCTGACCATCGACGACACCCTGTTCGGGCGTTCGGGCCGGCGCGTGTGGGGCGCGCACTACCTCCACGACGGCGCCCAACCCGAGGGCTCCGGGCGCCGCACCCGCTGGGGCAACTGCTGGGTCATCGTCGTGCTGGTCGTCGAGCTGCCCTGCCTCGGCGGCCGACCGATCGGCCTGCCGATCCTCTTCCGGCTCTTCCGCCCCAAAGACGACGCTCACCCCGACCAGCCATCCCAACCCGAGCTCGGGCGGCTGCTGGTCGACATGGTCCTGGAGCGCTTCCCGGACCGGATCATCGAGCTGGTCATGGACGGCGCGTACGCGACCAAAGCGTGGCGCGGCCTGCCCGACCACGTCACCGTCACCACCCGGATGCGCGCCAACGCCGCCGTCTTCAGGCTGGCGCCGTCCCGCACCGGCAAGCGCGGCCGCCCCGCGCTCAAGGGCGCCCGCCTGGGAAGCCTCGCCCAACTCGCGGCGGCCGCGGTGTTCGAGCCGGTCACGATCACCGGCCCCGACGGCCGCAGCCGCGCCGAGCACGTCTGGAGCACCCGCTGCCTGTGGTACGGCCCGTTCCACACGCGGCCCGTCACGATCATGCTGATCCGCAAGCCCGACCGCACCGAAGGCTTCGACGTCGCGATCGCCACCACCGACGTCGATGCAACCAGGAGCCAGTTGATCGCCCGCTACGACAGCCGCTGGACGATCGAGACCGCTCACCAAGAGGCCAAGGCGCACGGCGTCGGCCAGGCGCGCAACCGCGTCCGTCGCGCGGTCGAGCGGACAGTCCCCTTCGGGTTCCTCGCCCAGACGATCACGATCACCTGGTACGCCCTGCACGGCGACCCCGACGCCGACCTCGACGCCCGCCGCCGCGCCGCGCCGTGGTATCGCCAGAAGACGACGATCAGCTACGCCGACATGCTCGCCGCGCTACGCCGCGAACTCATCCGCCACGAATATTGGGCACAAGCACCCTCCGCGACCAGCACACCACAAATCATCCCCGCCCCGTCACCGTCAGCGCTCACCGCCGCGTGAGGTCACGAAAGTCGAGATCCGCACGTTCAACGCCCAATACGCCGGAGGGTTCCTCAGCGCCCGCTCCTGGACCCAGAGCGCTTTCCGTGGCCTTCGCCGTTACGTGACCGGCTCGGCTCCCTCTCCTCCCGCCCGCAGGCGGGTCTATCTGACCTAGATCGGTGGGTAGCGCGGGGTGTCCCCCGAGGGGCTGGGCGGTTAGACGCGTGTTAACGCCGGCGGGTGATGTGGGAAAGCCCCGCTAACACGGGGCTTTCCGTCCGACCTGTGGCTTACGGTGGCGGGTAATGAGGCCGCCGAGGATGTGTGAGTGGAGCTCACCCAGAGGGTGATGACGCGTAACCCTGACAGGGGCCCCGGACGGATCGAGTTCCGCGCGGATGATCCGTCGCTGACCCCGTACGCGGGGCTGGCGGTCTCGGGCGAGCTGGCACGCAGCTTGCGGCTGGTGGAGGTGGTCGACGCGGAGCTGGCGGCAGCTCGGGTGGCGCCGGTCAAGCAGCGCCGGCGGGGACTGTCTGCGGGCGCGCTCACGGTCGCGATCGCCGAGGCGCAGCTCGCGGGCGCGGAGTGCTTTGATGACATCCAGGACGTGCGTGCCGACCGGGCGGGCGCGAGCCTGCGGGCCGTCGCGCAGGCGCCGTCGGCACCGACCGCGCGGCAGCTGGCCCACCGGTTCCGCCTCGGTCACATCCGCGCGATCGAGCGGGCTGTGGCACGTTGTGGCAACGAGCTTGACCGCCGGCTCGGTCGCGACCCGACTGAAGATGTGACCTTCGATCTGGACGCGACCGACACGCCGGTGTACGGGCGCAAGAAGCAGGGCACCGGGCGTAGCCGTCACGGCAACCTCGCCTACAACTCCTACGTGGTGACATGGGCGCAGCGCGGGCGCGCGCTGACCAGCGAGCTCAAAGGCGGCAACCAGGCGCGGATCAAGGCGACCGAGTCCGATCGGATGCTCGGCCGTGCGAAGCGGCTGCTGCCCGCCGAGCACGGACAGATCAGGGTCCGCGGCGACTCGGGCTTCTACTCGGTCGAGCTGATGGTCGGGTGCCGCAAGCGCCAGATGCGCTTTTCGTTCTCCGCGACGCGCACCTCGCTGATGTGGGCAAAGCTCGGCGAGATCCCCGAGGGCGCCTGGGAGGACGCGATCGAGATGCACGGCGCGCAGGTCGCCGAGCTGCCGTTCACCCCCGACGGCTGGAAGCACGAGCCGCTGCGGCTGATCGTTCGCCGCGTCCCGGTCACCGCCCAAGAGCTACTTGCGGGCAGCCCGAAGGCGCGGCGGCGCAAGACGATCCCGCCCGAGCAGCTGCAGATGGTGCTCGACGGGCAGCTCGACTCCACGTTCGCCTACTCGTTCGTCGTCACCGACATCCCCACCGAGGAGATGACCACCGTGGAGGTCGAGCACTTTCACCGCCAGCGCGCGCAGATCGAGGAGCGTTTCAAGGACGCCAAGCTCGGCCAAGCGCTGCGGCACCTCCCCTCCGGCAAGCTCGCCGCCAACCGCCTGTGGCTTTGCTGCGCGCTACTGGCGCTGAACATCTGCGCCTGGGTGTGCGACATCAGCCCCGCCGCCGGCGCCTCCGGCAACGCGCCCGACCAAGACACGCCGCTGCGCCGACACGCCAAGACCTTGCGGCGGATCCTGTTCTGCGTCCCGGGACGGATCGTGCGCACCGCCCGCCGGATCACCGTGCGCCTGCCCGAGGGCTTCTCGCACGTCGAGACCTTCAACGCCACCTACCAAGCCGCGCTCGCGCTCCCCGGCCCGTAAAGCCCCGCCAGCGCGCCACCACAGACCAGCATCAGCACGACCGCCCAGCCTGGCGACCCACCAGCCGGCCCGCAACACGCCGGCAAGCCCGTCTGCCGCTACCCACGCCCCTTCACGCGGGTCCATCCCCGACCGTCACGCCTGTCAGCGGCATCACCCACGCCGCCTGACAGTGACACCGCCCGCTCATCGCCCGAAATCGCGCTTACTCACCGAACTAGGTCTGACGACGCTTGCTCAGGCTTCACTCACGTTGCAGACCGCACGGTCGCTCCGCCCCGCTTCGCACCCGGCCTCTCGACCACGCACGGGGGCATCGCTACCAGGGATCCAGGCATCTCCCCGGACCGGACTCACACCGGCAGGCCGCCCTGAACTTGTCGCTCCGTTACGTCATGTCGATCATCCTTTCTTCACAGCGCCGGAGCAGTCTCGGCGCACCACGTAGAGGTAGAAGTACGTCCACTTCGCCGGCCCCTTGAGCTTGCTGATGTCCCACGACCACAGCTCGTTCGGGCGCTCGGCGAGCAGCTCGGGCTGGGCGTAGGCGGGGTGGGTGAGCTGGTCGCGCCGCTCCCGCACGCCGCCGTGCTTGGCCTCCAGCAGCCGGTACATCGTCCGCGTCGACGCCAGATAGGTCCCCTCGTCGAGCAGCGTCGCGTACACCTGCTCTGGGGAGCTGTCGACGAACCGCTTCGAGTGCAGCAGCCCCAGCACCCGCTCGCGCTCGGCTTCCGACAGCGCCCTGGGCGGCGCCGACCGCGGCCGCGACGGCCTGGGTTGCGGTGGCCGCCGGCGACGGTAGATCCTCGCCGGCGAGGCGCCCAGCGCCCGGCACGCCGGCCTGGTGCCGATGATCGACGTCAGCTCTTCGACGGTGCGCTCGATCATCGCTCGGTGCTCCCCGACTCGCTCCCGGTTCCGAGCATCTGCTCCAAGAGCGCTGACACGTTTCCCTGGATCTCGATCACCTTGCGCGCCCTCGCGAGCTCGCCCTCCAGGCGCTCGGTCCGCCGCGTCAGCTCGACGATCTGCTGGTCACGCCGATCGGCAGGCTTGCGCCCGCGCGGGCGGCCGAGCTCCTTCAGCGCGCCGTCCCTGCCTCGATCTTCCAGTAGCGCCCCGTCCTCCGCGCCGAGATCGCCCACGATTTCAGTAACGGTGATCGCGATGTCGAGTCCGCCTCTGCGAGCCTGTGTGGGGCCGATCGGATCCCGCCACTGCTCCCGCGAGGGCGCGGGGGAGCTTGGGGCGATCGAGCGTGGGGTGCGGGCCCCCGCATTGGGGCAAGCTGACGCCAAGGGGGGTCCGCTGGTGATCGTGATCGCGAGGGCCGCCGGGGCGCTCAGACGGCGGTCGGTAGCGGCAGCGCCTGCAGGCGGGCGAAAGCGGCCTCGAGCGCTGCAGCCCACGGCCAGCCGCGGCCGAGGTGCAGGAACCGCTGGCGCGCGTGGCGGGCGATCCGCCCCGACTGGTGCAGCAGCCGGTAGCGCAGCCGCTTGAGCTCCAGGAAGCGCTCCTGCCCTGCCAGGCACAGCGCCTTGGTCCAGGCGATGAGATCCTGGGCGAGCATCACCGCCCATAGCCAGACGCGGTTGTGCTGGAAGCTCTGGAAGGGGAGGTTGGCAAGCCCGCAGTCCTTGCCCTCGCGGATGCGGTCTTCGACGCGGGCGTGGCCGCGGTGGTCGAGGTCGAGGGCGGGGACGTCGTTGCCATCCTGGTCGGTGAGAAAGACCGCCAGCCGGTAGCCGTCGTGGTCGGCGAACGACTGCTGATCGCCCTCGCGCAGCTTCGTGCGCCGGGCGATCAGCCGCGAGCCCTGCGGCCAGGCCGCGAGATCCACGTGCTTGCTGATCTCGACCACCTGGGAGTGCTTGCGAGCGGAGCCATCGGCGCGGATCGCCTGCTCCCATGCGGATTCGGGCAGCTCCGCGATCGCCTCGCGCACATCCTCGCTGAGATCGAAGCCGACGCTGAAGCGCATCCCCGCCTCGCGGCAGTAGACGGTGAGCCCGTGCGTGGAGCCGGCGCCGTCGGCGCGGACGAGGATCTCGCCATCCAGCGCCTCTTGGTCGAGCTGCTCGAGGGTGAGATCGAGCACCTCGATGTGATCGGAGGCCGTGTTCGAGCCCGCGTTGCCGGCGCGCAGCTCCCCGGCGAGCGCCTCGCCGATGCCGTCCTCGTAGCAGAGCAGCGGGTGGTGGCCGTAGCCGCCCTTGAAGTTGCCGGCGGCCCCCTCCTTGTCAGAGTGCGAGCTGGTCAGTGTCGCGTCGATGTCGATCACCGTGCGAGCGGCGCCTAGCCGCTTGCCACCGCCCCTGGGCTGGGGGCGGGCGCCCAGCTTGCGGGCGCGCGCCCGCGCGATCGCCACCGCCCCTCGCAACCGCTCCAGAGCCTCGGCGTCGATCGAATCGATCACCCGGAAGGCGGTCGCGGTCGAGGCCACCTCCCCGAACAGGGCAGGCTGATCGCGCAGCGTCCCCAGGTCCGACAGGCATGTCCCGCCGTCGGCCAGCGTCACCACCAGATCGCGCAGGACCACACCGGGGTCGTGGGCAGAGCGTCGCTTGCGCGTCGGCGCCATCGCCTTCGAGAGCGCCCGCGTCAGGCCCACCCGGTCAGCCACGCCTGCCAGCAGCGCGCTACCCGCGTGACTTACCTGGCCGGTGCCGTCCGCGGTGACCTTTAGGTTGTCGATCAGACCTTCACGGTCGTTCACCATCTGGGTGATCCTCCTGGCAGCCGAAAGCGAGTAGGTGCAACCCGCATTCTCCCTGCTCAGGCGGACGTTTCTGCGCCCCGGTCAAGCCGGGGCGCAGGCGTCTAAATGAACGGATGAGGCCTGCGCTGCTTGCGCCAGTACGTCAAGTGCGATGTGTACAGCCCCTCGCGCCGCAGCAGCTCGCCGATCTCCCCCGGCGCCGTGCACGCGTCCGCCTCGGCGAGGATCTCCAACTTGTACGTCGCGGTGAACGAGCGTCGCTTGGCCCGCTCGACCAGCTCGGGGTCGGGGACCCCCGCCGGCGCGGCGCGCCCGCCGGCCACGAATCCCAGCTCGCCCACGGCTCGCTGGTCTTCGCGGCCGGCGGCAGCAGCAGCATCATCCGCGGCTCCAGCAGCTCCATTCGTGCTCGTCTCCAACATTCCGGCGTGCTCCGTTCTCGCCCTCAAGGTTCATAGATTCCTCGATGGTGAGCGTCTCGCCGGACGTTGACAGAGAGGGTTCCATGCAGGGCAGCGCTCGTTCAGAGCGCGCGATGTCCGCTCCGCAGAGCGCCGCTTCGCGCGAATAGGAGCGGTCCCGGAGCAACCGCTCAGCCGCTCGCGCGCGGTTTGACCGCGCGGGTGCGGTGCGGTTAGTGTGCCGCCCTGTCGATAGCGGAACGAGTGCGAGTCACTTGGAGGAGGCGCATGGACGGTAGACGGGTACGGCTCTGGTGCGCGCTGGGCGCGGCGGCGCTCGCGATGCTGGCCGCGGTTGGGTCGGCGTTCGCGGCGCTGCAGGGCAACGAGGACAGCTTCCGCGACCAGGTCCTGATCGGACGGGACGACGATGAGCCCGCCAACTCGGCGATCCAGAACGTGCCGGCGCCTAACCAGACGCTGCGCAAGGGCGACCAGCTGCTGGGCGGCTACGGGCGCGACCTGCTTATCGGCCGGCTCGGCCCCGACACGCTGATCTCGGGCCGCAACGACATCCGCGACAAGGGCGACGTGATCGTCGGCGGGCTCGAGGGCGGCAGCGACGTTGTCAACTTCCCGCCGTTCGACATCGCCAAGGGCGGGCAGGGCGACGACGCCTTCCTGTGGGCGCCCGGCGACGGCAGCGACGCCTTCATCGGCGGCGAGCGCGACAGGTTTGTGCGCGTCAAGCGTCGCGTCAGGGTCCGCGGGCGGCGCGTGGTGCGGACCGTGCGGGTGAGGACGAAGGACGACACGGACACGCTCGTGATCGGCGTGATCCAGACCGACGCCGGCGACCAGTCGCGGCCGGAACTGTTCAACACGCGCTTCGGGCGGCTGCCGCACAGCTTCGTCGACAACCGCAAGAAGCCAGCAACGATCGGCACGCCGCCGCGGCCGTCGGTGCCGAGCTCGTGCCAGGTCGTGCGCGCGCCCACGGGTATCGGCTACGACTTCCTGGTGCGGGTGCTCAACGCGGCGAACGGCGCCCAGGCGGTCACGATCCGGATCAGGAACGTCGAGGAGCTGCTGTGCGGCTCGGCCTCGCCGAACGAGGGCATCGTGCGGACGACGTTCGGCCCGCGCGGCGACGGCCCGGTGCGCGTGCGCTCGACCAGCTTCGAGCCGCGACAGGGCTCGAAGCTAGCGGCGTTCGTGCGCTGACGCTGCGCGCTTGACGGTCGGCGGCGGGAGCGTCGGCCTCTGCCGCCGCTCACAATCGCTGGCGCGGGGCCTCGGCATCGTCGGGCGTGTGGCGCGTGAGCTTCGCGAGGCCGCGCCCGGCGATCCGCTCCGTCGGCCCGGGATCCGACGCGACGCAAACACACGCGCCGAGCCGTCGAGGCGACCGCGATACAACACCGGGCCCCAATCCAACCAAAAGTCACCCGGCACCGCCGACACACGCTCGGCGAGCCGCCCGACGCGCAGCGCAAGGAAATCCAGCGCCATTCGCCGCATGAGCCCCAGCGTTTGCAGCGTCACCGCCGAGGTGACATTGGGGTTACCGTCACGGTCTCCGCCGATCCAGGAGCCGAACGACAGCAAGGGGGGAATGACGATGCCGGCACCGGGATAGTCACCCGCGACGGCGTCTTCGAGCTCTCGGTAAAGGCGCGGCACTACCTCGAGCAGCGTCGAGTGGAAATAGACGAGGCCCGCCCGCACCTCGTCGAGAGCGGTTGGTGAGACCGCGCGAATCTCATCCGAGCTCCACAGCTCCTGGATCGTGCTCGCCAGTTGTCCGCGCGTGCGCGCGAGCTCCTCGGCTTCGACCTCGCGATCGTCAAGCTCGCGGATCACAGCGAACACGCGTGCCAGCTTGGCCACCGTCGTGCGGCGCCGCGCTTCCGTCGGATGCGCGGTTACCACCAGGCGGATCTCGGCCTGTGCGAGCAGCTCCTGCAGGCTCTCGGCGCTCGTGCCGCGAGCGGCGATGATCCCGATCGCCTCGCGCAGCGACCCGCGGCGTGGCGCGGGAAGCTCTTTACGCCCGCGGGCGCGGATGCGGCGAACACGCTCGTTGTCCTCGGCGAGATTCACCAGGCTGAAGTAGGGGTCTCCTCGCGTTTGAGTGGATCTCGTAGGAACCGGTCTTGGCTCGTCCGGTGGGGTGCCGCTGCGATCGGCGACACGTTGCCAGCTCCCAGTTGCAGGCTCTTTCCCCCTCGGTGCCGTTGGTTGGGCCATAGCCCGTCGCCTGCCCGAGGTCGCTGAGCGCCGCCCATCGCCTGCACAACTTCCGTCGAGGCCAACGCGGACTTGAACCAGCTCATTTGCAGGAGTGTTCTGCGCCTGACACCGCAGATCCGCCCACTCAAACGACCGGAGCGCCTGAAGTAGCTCGTGAATGCGCGCACCAACACGGTCGTCTCCTCGATCGACAAGCCCGCCACCAGGGGCGGCCAGCCGCTCGGCGGCAGTCTCCTCACCGGATCGCAGCGCCTTGCCCAAGATGCGGGCGCGCTCCTCCAGCACGAACGCGCCCGCGGGCTCCTGCGCCTGGATCACCTCGCCGAGCAGTCCGCCGAGCAGACCGATGTCGTCATGAAGCGTGCGCGATGAAGTCATGGCCATCTCTGGTTCCTGCAGACTTCGTTAAGGCCCGTGGGGAACATCGGAACGAAAAGTCACGCTAAGCGGCCGGCCTTGTGAGCGTTCCGCCGGTCCGTCTCGTGCCGCCTAGTTGTGCTTTGGTAGGTGTCGGGAGGGTTATGTGGCTGGGCGGCGAACTGGGGCTGTCATGGTTGCCGCCACGTCGATGGTCGAGGTTGATGAGGAGCTTGTCGGGGTCGCGCCGGAGGTCAAGGATCGCCTGGCGGCGTACTTCGCCGATGTCGTGTCGGCGCTGGGGCGCTCTGAGCAGCGGCGTGCGGCGGAGCTGTACGCGCGTGGGCTGATCGAGGCGGGGGCGCGCAAGTCGCTTGAGCCGATCGTCACGCGGCTGGGTGGCGGGAAGGTCGAGTACGAGGCGTTGCAGCACTTCCTGGCAGACAGCCCGTGGGACCCGGCGATCGTCGATCGCGCGGTCGCCGAGCGCGTGTGCGCGGTGATCGAGCCCGAGGCGTGGGTGCTCGACGACACCGGGATCCCCAAGGACGGCAAGCGCTCGCCGGGGGTCAAGCGCCAGTACTCCGGGACGCTGGGCAAGATCGGCAACTGCCAGATCGCGGTCTCGCTGCATGCCGTCGGTGGCAAGGGCACGGTCCCGCTGGGGTTCCGGCTGTACCTGCCCGAGGACTGGTGCGCCGATGCCGAGCGCCGCAAGCGGGCCAAGATCCCCGAGAGCGTGGAGTTTGCGACCAAGCCGGCGCTGGGCGGCGAGCTGGTCGCGCGCGCGGCGGGCTGGAAGATCCGCCGCGCGCCGGTGCTCGGCGACCAGGCCTACGGCAACGACGCCAAGCTACGCACGCGCCTGCACGACGACGGCATCGACTACGTGCTGAGCGTCGGCCCGGAGTGCGACGTCTACGAGCCCGACACCGTCTTCGCCGTCCCACCGCGCAAGCCCGGGTCGCGCGGCCCGGCGCCCAGCGTGGCGCGCCCGGACCGCGAGCCGCTGTCGATCGCCGAGCTCGCCGCCGGCCTTGACTCAGAGGCCTTCCAGACGGTCGCCTTCCGCGACACCGACGGCCAGCAGCTGACGTCGCGCTTTGCGTTCGTGCGCGTGATCGCCGCGCACCCCGTCGACCGCGACCGCCAGGCGCCGCGCGAGGAATGGCTGATCGTCGAGTGGCCCGAAGACCACGCCGAACCCAGCGACTACTGGCTGTCCAACCTGCCCGCCGCCACCGAGCCCGAGCGCCTCGCGCGGCTGGCCCGGCTGCGCTGGATGATCGAGCTGGACTACAAGCAGCTCAAGGGCGAGCTCGGCCTCGACCACTACGAGGGCCGCAGCTACCTCGGCTTTCACCACCACTGCACGCTGGTCACCGCCGCCCACGGCTTTCTGACCCTGGAACGGGCAGACCCAAATCGCCTGCGGCCGGGCTGACACTGCCCCAGGCGGTGCTGCTGCTGCAGCCCGTCTTTCAGTGCTGGACCGGCCGCTGCAACACCTGCCAACGCCCGATCAACCTCGCCGACGTGCCCCTCCGCAGGCCACCCCAACGCGAGTGACCACGACCCACCAAAGCACTACTAGTGCTGGGCACCGGCTACTTCTGCCGGGCGGGCCGCGCGGGCGGGCATGTCCCGCCCGGCCGCCCGTAAACCGACTCTGAGGAGGCCAATGACCGAGTCGCATGACAGCCCAGACCTCCAGCACGGGCGAGGCGATCCCCGACCCGGACCTGTTTGTTCTACCTGCCCCCGTCGATTAATTCGCCCCGACGCCCGACGGCCGGCGCGTCGTGACGTGGTCGGACCGCGCGCGCACCCACGCGCAGCTCGCGCGCGACTGGTCGCCCGCCGACGCCGACGCCTACGCGGCGCGGGCCGAGCGCCTCGACGCCGCGGCGGCGCGCGCCCGTCCGCTGCTCCTCGAGCCGCCCGACCGCGAGCGCTGGCTGCAGGCGATCGGCCCGGAGCTGCTCGACGGCTCGATCGCCGACGACGTGCGCGCCCTGCCCTCCGAGCCGGTGCGCGTGCCGTTCGCGATCCAGGGCCTGATCGGCACGCTGGCCGCCCCCGAGGACCCCGGCACGGCGTTCGTCGCGCTGTTCCACGACCTCGGCGAGGCGACGCGGCCGCCCGGCGCGTGGGGCTTCGCGCGCGGCGGGATGGGCGCGGTCTCCGAGGCGTTGCGCGCGGCGGCGGTGGCCGCGGGCGCACGCATCCACACCGACGCCACGGTGGAGCGGATCCTCGTCGACGAGTCCGACCGCACTGCCGCCGGGGTGCTGGTCGACGACGGGCGCGAGCTGCGCGCCCGGGTCGTGCTCTCGAACGCCGACCCGGTTCGCACCGCCGCGCTCGCCGGACTGCCGGCCCCACGAGACTGGCGCCAGGACGGGCCGGTGGTCAAGGTCATGGTGCTGCTCGACGGGCTGCCGGACTTCCCCGCCTGGCCGGGCCCCGAGCCGTGGCAGGGGACGATCGACATCGGCTTCACGATGCAGGAGCTCGGCGCCGCCGCGGCCGACGCCCGCGACGGCCTGCCCGCCCGGCGGCCGTGGATCGAGGCCGCGTGCCAGACCGCGGCCGACCCCGGCCTCGCGCCGCCGGGACGCCACGTGCTCTCGCTGTTCTGCCAGTGCTTTCCGCCCGACGCCGACGCCGAGGCGGCGGCCGACGTCGCGATCGCGCGCTTCGCCGAGGCCTGCCCGGAGCTGCCCGACCGCGTGGTGGACCGCCTCGCGCTGGGCCCGCGCGAGCTCGAGGCGCGGTTCGGCCTGACCGGCGGGCACATCTTCCACGGCGAGATGCTCGGCCCGCAGCTGTTGGAGCGCCGCTTCGCCCCGCGCCGCTTCGGCGGCGTCGAGGGCCTCTACCTCGCGGGCTCGGGCGCGCACCCCGGCGGGGCGGTGACCGGCGCGCCCGGGTACCTCGCCGCGCGGGCCGTGCTCGAGGACCGCGGAGGCGGCCGCCCGGCGTTCTATCCTTGACCGTGGATGGCGCTGGCCGAGGAGCTCAGGCAGGATCTCGCGACGAGCATGAAGGCGGGGGAGAAGGACCGCGTGGGCACGCTGCGCCTCGTGCTATCCGAGCTCCAGAAGGCCGCCAAGGACGGCACGGGCGACGAGCTCGCCGTGCTGCGGCGCGAGCGCAAGCGCCGCCACGAGGCCGCCGCAGCCTTCCGCGAGGGCGGCCGGCCGGAGCTGGCCGACGCCGAGGAGGCCGAGGCCCGGATCATCGAGGGCTACCTGCCCGCCGAGCTCTCCGACGACGAGCTCCGCGGCATCGTCGCCGCCGCCGTGGCCGAGGCCGGCGCGTCGACGCCGCGCGACATGGGCGCGGTCATGCGCGCCGCGATGGCCCAAGTGGCCGGGCGGGCCGACGGGCGCCGCGTCTCGGCGCTCGCCCAGGAGGCGTTGCGGGGCTGATGCGCCGCCAGGTCGAGGTGCCCAACGAGGTCGCGGCCGCCCTCAGCGGCTCGAGCGACCAGATCCTGCGCACGCTCGAGGGCCACGTCGACTGCGAGCTCTACCTGCGCGGCAACGTCGTCACCCTCGACGGCGACGCCGAGCCGGTCGCCGCCGCCGCGATCGTCGTCCGCGAGCTCGCCGAGCTCATCGCCCAGGGCCATGAGATCGCCGACGGCACGATCGCCGCGGTGACGAGTGCGCTCGACCAGCACGCCTCGCCGGCCGCGATCCTCGAGGACGTCGTCTGGCGCCACCGCGCCCGCAAGGTCGCGCCGAAGACGGTCAACCAGAAGCGCTACGTCGACTCGATCCGCTCCAACACGATCACGTTCGGGATCGGGCCGGCCGGCACCGGCAAGACGTTCCTGGCGGTCGCGCTGGCCGCAGCGGCGCTCAGCCGCCGCGAGGTCAGCCGCATCATCCTCACGCGGCCGGCGGTCGAGGCCGGCGAGCGGCTGGGCTTCCTGCCCGGCGACCTGATGGCGAAGATCGACCCCTACCTGCGGCCGCTCTTCGACGCGCTGCACGACATGATCGACCCCGAGAAGGTCGCTTCGCACCTCGAGCGCAACGTCATCGAGGTCGCGCCGCTGGCCTTCATGCGCGGGCGAGAAGGTGCCCCGGTTGAGGGGGTGGGTGGGGCTCGGGTGGGCGATCTGGTATCGGCTCGCGGTCGCACGCCGGTGTGGGGGTGTACCCGCAGGGGAGCAGGACGTCTACCGGGTCGAGGCGCAGGATGGCGCGTGACGCTCGCTGCGGTGAGCACCTGTGGTTGGTGCACGCGCCGACGACGCAGCGGTCAGCCGCTGGCGTGTGCTCAGACGCGTGAGATGATCGGCACCTGCGCGCGATCACTAGCACCGGTACGAGCTCGTTGTAGAGCGCGCCGGTGAGCTTGGCCGACCGGGAGGTGCCGATGGACCCGTACGCGCTGGGCCTGCTGCTCGGCGACGGTGCCTGACCGGGACCACGACGCCGGCCTTCGCTACCGGCGACCCGGAACTGGCGTGGGAGCTGAGCGGCGTCTGCCTGGTATCGAGCTACGGCACAGGAATGGACCGAACTACCAGCTGACCAGATGACGTCGCTAGGTGATGTCATCACCGTGGCGAACCCAGTCACCGCTGCGGCGAGCCGCCTCGGTTTGATGGGCACGCGCTCGACCACCAAGTTCGTCCGGAGCTGTATCTGCACAACTCATACAGCGTGCGGCTGGCCATCCTGCAGGGCCTGCTCGACACCACGGCGGCCCGGTCACGCAGCGAATAGCACCTGCCGCATCTAGTACACGACGACCTCGCCGCCCTCCCCGACGACGTCCTCTTCCTTGTCCGCTCTCTCGGCGGCGTCGCCTACACCGGCACCGCCAGCCACGGGCCGCTCGACCGGCCCGCCACGCCCGTCTACCACCGCAACGACGCTACATCATCGACATCAGCCCGAAAGGTATCGAGCCGTTCCGACTCGACCCGCAAGCGGGACCATAACGCCGCAAGGCGGCGAGCGACCGATGCGTCATCGAGGAGAGCAGCAGAGAAAGCGAAAAAGTATAAGTGAGAGGATTAAAAAACACGCTCAACGACTCGTTCGTGATCCTCGACGAGGCCCAGAACACGACGCCCGAGCAGATGAAGATGTTCCTCACGCGGCTGGGCTTCAACTCGAAGATGGTCATCACCGGCGACGTGACCCAGGTCGACCTGCCGCGCGATCAGCGCTCGGGCCTGATCGTCGTCGCCGACATCCTGCGCGGGGTCGAGGGCGTCGAGTTCGTGCGCTTCGGCGGTGCCGACGTCGTCCGCCACCGCCTCGTCCAGCGCATCGTCGAGGCCTACGACGCGCACGCCGAGCGGGCCGCGCCCGAGCTGCGCCCGGCGGATCGCCGGCGGGCGTGAGCGGCATCGACGTCGAGGTGCTCGGTTGCAGCGGCGCGAGCACGCCGCCGCTCGCGGAGGTCGAGCGCCTCGTCGGCCTCGCCGTGGCCTCGGCCGGCGTCCACGACGGACACGTCGCCGTCGAGTTCGTCGCCGAGCCGCGGATCGCCGAGCTCAACGTGCGCCACCGCGGCCGGTCCGGCCCCACCGACGTCCTCTCCTTCCCGGTCGACGGGGACGGCGCGCCCGCCGGCCCCCGCGAGCTTGGCGACATCGTCATCTGCCCCGCGCAGACGGCGAACCTGCGCGAAACGATCGTCCACGGCGCCCTGCACCTCACCGGCATGGATCACGAGTCCGACGAGGGCGAGATGCTCGCCCTGCAGGCCGAGATCCTCAGCTGGTGAGCCCACGGGCCGGCTTCGTCGCCCTCGCCGGCCGGCCGAACGTCGGCAAGTCGACGCTCGTCAACGCGATCGTCGGCCGCAAGGTGGCGATCGTCTCCGACAAGCCGCAGACGACCCGGCGGGCGATCCGCGGGGTCCTCACCCGCGGCGAGGCGCAGATCGTGCTCGTCGACCTGCCCGGCGTGCAGCGCCCGCGCGACGCGCTGACCGAGCGCATGCAGCGGCGCGTCGAGCACGAGCTCGGAGAGTCCGACGCCGCGCTCTTCGTGGTCAACGCCGAGCAGGGCGTCGGGCCGGGCGATCGCTTCATCGCGGCCGCGCTGCGCCGCGCCGGCGTCCGGGTCGTCCTGGCGCTCAACAAGGTCGACCGCCTCGATCGCGCGCGGACGGCGCGTGGGCTGACGGAGGCCGCCGAGCTCGACGTCGCCGACGACCTGTTCGCGGTCTCCGCGCGGACGGGCGAGGGCGTCGCGGCGCTCGTCGAGCACCTCGCCGGTCTCGTGCCGGAGGGCCCGCTGCTCTTCGACCCCGGCGACCGCTCCGACCAGCCGCTCGAGGTCCAGCTCGCCGAGCTCGTCCGCGAGCAGGTGCTGCGGCGGACGTTCCAGGAGGTCCCGCACGCCGTCGAGGTCGTCGTCGACGACGTCGAGCGTCGCGACGACCTCACGATCGTGCGCGCCCACGCGTGGGTCGAGGCCGACTCCCAGAAGGGCATCCTGATCGGCGCCGGCGGGCGGATGATCAAGGCGGTGGGCACGGCCGCCCGGCGCGAGCTCGAGCGCGAGCTCGGCACCCGCGTGCACCTCGACCTGTCCGTGCGCGTGCGGCGCTGGCGCGCCGACGACGCGCTGCTCGACCGCCTCGGGATCGAGTAAGCCCGGCGAGCGAGGCCTCACGGCGCCAGGCGGTCGGCCAGCGCGTCGGCGAGGACGCGCAGCTCGGCGGGCCCGAGCTCGGGGACGGCGAGGAACGGCAGCGTCGAGATCGGCGCCTCGGCCGCTCGGCGCAGCCGCCGCAGCTGGCCCTGCTGCACTGCGGCCTGGCCGGCCTGGCTGCGCACGGCGGCGACGACGGCCGCGGGCAGCGCGCCGTCGGTGCTCGCGATGCGCTCGACGTCGTGGGCGCTGAAGCGCCGCGGAAGCACGCCGTTGACGACGATCCGGTCCAGGCCGCGTCCGAGCGCGCCGTGCAGGCGGTCCTCGAGCTCGAGCGTCTCGCCGACCGGCATCTCGGCGGCCTGCGCGACTGCGACCATCGCGCTGCGCGACGGATCCTCGAGCAGCTCGACCACCCGCCGCGCCTGCGTCGCGATCGGGCCCACGCGCGCGATCTCGGCGAACGTGTGGGGGGTGCGCAGCAGCCCGACGCCGTGGCCGGAGGCCGGGCCGTCGACGACGACGAGGTCGTACTGGTGCGCGTGGCGGATCCAGCGCTCCGCGCGCCCGAGCTCCCAGGCCTTCGTGATCGAGAGGAGCTCGCGCGCCCCGGGCGCGGCGGCCACGAACGCGCCGAAGGCGTTCGACCGGGTGAGCACGCCGACGAGCCGGCGCGAGCCGACGACGCGCGTGGCCCACTCCTCGAGTGCGCGCGGGGGGTCGACGGTCGTCGCCCACAGCCCCTCGGCCAGCCCGAGCTCCAGGCCGGGCGGCGCGGCGGCCACGCCGAAGAGGCGCGGCGCCCGGGCCTGCGCGCCGACCTCGCACAGCGCGACGCGGCGGCCGGCGCGGGCCGCGGCGAGGCCCAGCGCGAGGGCGACCGTCGTCTTGCCGACGCCGCCCTTGCCCGTCACGTAGAGCAGCTCGCGCTGCAACACCGAGGTCATCCGCCCGTCAGGGGTAGCACGTAGGCTCCGCGATCGTGTCCGCCGCCGCCGCGACCCCGCGCCCGAACGCGTCCTACCGGACATGCCGGCGGCTGCAGCGACGCCACGACCCGACGTTCTACGCGGCGACGTGCTGCCTGCCCCCCGACGTCCGGCCGGCGGTCCACGCGGTCTACGGCTTCGTCCGCGGGGCGGACGAGATCGTCGACGGGCCGGCGCGACCGCCGGCGGGGCCGCCGCGCCGCGTGGCGCTCGACGCGTGGCACGCGGAGCTCGAGTCGGGGCTGCGCCGCGGGCGCTCCGAGCACGCGGTGATCGCTGCGCTCGTGGACGCCGGCCCCCGCCACGATCTTCCCCTGCACCTGCTCGGCCGCTACGTGGACTCGATGCGCGTCGACTGCGACGAGCCCGTGCGGCTGCGCACGCGCGCCGAGCTCGATGACTACATGGAGGGCAGCGCCGCCGTCGTCGGACGGATCATGGCCGCCCTCCTGCGGGCCCCGGAGCCCGAGGCGGTCGCACGCCTGGGGGTCGCCTTCCAGCTGACGAACTTCATCCGCGACGTACCCGCGGACTGGGCGCTCGACCGGATCTACCTGCCCGGCCTCCCCGAGCGCGACCTGCGGGCCGGGCGCGCGAGCGACCGCACGCGCGAGCGCGTCGCGTCGGAGGTCGCGCGGGCGCGGGCGCTCTTCGTCGAGACCGCCGAGGTCGCGGCGTCGCTGCGCCCGGGGATGCGCCGCGGCGTGCGGGTCGCGCGGGCGGTCTACGGCCGGGTGCTCGACCGCGTCGAGCGCAACAGCTTCGACGTGCTCGGCGCCAGCGCGCGGCTGAGCTCGTGGGAGGCGGCGACGGCGGCCGTGCGCCCGTGACGCTCCGCGCCACCGCGCGGGGCGCGCAGCGCACGAGCCTGGACGGCGCGCGCGCCGACGTCCTCGTCTGCGGCGCGAGCTTCGCGGGCCTCGCGGTCGCGCGCGAGCTGGCCGGCGCGGGCGCCGACGTGCTTGTCGTCGATCGCTACGAGATCGGCGAGCGCGCGACCTCGGCGTGCGCGGCGCCGACGCCGTGGCTGCAGGTCATGGGCGTCGCGGGGTCGATCCGCCACGAGCTGCCGGCTATGACCTTCACCACGCCGCACGGCCGCGTCCGCTACCGCCTGCCCTGGAGCTGGTCGGCCTTCGACTACGCCGAGCTCTGCCGGCTGCTGTGGGCCCAGTGCGGCGCGGCGCGCTTCGAGACGGCGAAGGTCGACGGGCGCGCGCCGGACGGCGTCCGCAGCGACCGCGGCGCCCTGGGCGCCCCGCTGGTCGTCGACGCGATGGGCTGGCGGCGCGTGCTGGCCCAGCCGCACGTCCAGCCGCCCGACGCGCCGCTCTCGCGCGGGCTCGAAGTCCATCCCGGCCACGACGGCTCGGGCGACGCGCTCGACGTGTGGATCGAGCGCGACCTCGTCCGCCGCGGCTACGGCTGGCGCGTGCCCGCGGGGCGCGAGGCGCGCATCGGCGTGGGCTCCTACGACCCGCTGCGACAGGTCAGGGCGCCGACCGTCGCTCTGGCGCGACGCCTCGACGCCGACGCCGAGCGCTACCAGGGCAACTGGTTCCCGCACCGCCTGCGCGCTGCCACCGAGGACGGCGCCTTCTGCGTGGGCGACAGCGCCGGGCACTGCCTGCCCCTGTCGGGCGAGGGGATCCGGACGGCGTTCTACTTCGGGATCGCGTGCGGGCGCGAGCTGCGGGCGGTGCTGGCGGGCGCGAAGGACCGCGAGCGTGCGCTGACCGACTACGCGGCCTTCCACGAGCGCCACCGCCGCGCGTTCCGCCGCGCCGAGCGCCTGCAGCGGCTCGTCCCCGCGCTGCCGCCGCGCGCGCTCGCAGGCGTGCTGGCGCTCCTGCGCCCGCAGCCGCTCGTTGACCGCGCGTTCGGCTGGTACCTGGACCAGGCGCACCCGGGATTCGCAGCGCGCCGCCCTTGACAGGCCCCGCGCCGGTCGAAGAGGCTCGCCTGGGACCGGGAACGCGGAAGGGATGCGGATGCGCACAGTCAAGCTGGTCTTCGGGGCGATTGTCCTCGCCGGGGTCCTCGCCTTCGTGGCGGCGGCCCAGACGTCCGTCCCGACCGTGGCGGTCAGCGCCGGGGGGTCGTCGATCACGCTGCAACCCGCCAGCTCGATCGCCGGCGGCCCCACGCGCTTCGACTTCACCCGGCGAGGCCGAGGCGACGTGGAGGTGGCGCTCGTCACGCTGCGAGCCGGCGTGACGACCAACCAGCTGCGGCGCGCGCTGTCGTCGCGCAACCAGGACGCCGCGCTGGCGCTCGTGTTCATCGAGGCGAGCGTGTCGCTGTCCGACGCGACGCCGACCCGCTCGCTCACCGTCGACCTCCGGCCCAACGTGACCTACGTCGCCGTGTCGATGCGAGGCCGGTCGTTCGCGCTGGCCACGTTCACGACCGGGACGCCCACCGGCGCCCGGGCGCCCGCCGCCGACGCGACGATCCGCATGGTCGACTACGGGTTCCGCGGCCCGTCGACGCTGCCGCGCAACGGCTCGATCCGCGTCGCGAACCGCGGAACGGCGTTGCACTTCGCGCTCGCCTTTCCGCTGCGTCGGGGCGTGAGCGACAAGCGCATCGGAGGCGCCCTGCGCGAAGGCGACGACAAGGCGATCGGGCGGCTCGTCGCCGGAGCGCCCGTCTCTGTGCAGGACGTGATCAGCCCCGGCTCCACGAACGACAACCGGTTCAGGTTCCAGCGCCGCGGCCGCTACGCCTTCGTCTGCTTCTTCGCCGAGCACAACAAGCTCGGGATGTACCGGGTCTTCAGGGTCCGGTAGGGCCGAGCACACGAGCGCGCGGCGCCGGCCGCGAGGGCGATCGCGCCGCGGAGGTAGCCTCCGTGGCGATGGACATCGCCTTCGACGAGCGCGGCCTCGTCCCGGTCGTCGTGCAGGACTGGCGCACGGGGGAGGTGCTCACCCTCGCCTACGCCGACGCCGAGGCGGTCGCGCGCACCCGCGCGACCGGCGAGCTGCACCTCTGGAGCCGCTCGCGCGGCGAGCTCTGGCGCAAGGGCGCCACCTCGGGGAACGTCCAGCGCGTGCGCGCCCTGCGCCTGGACTGCGACGGCGACGCGCTGCTGGCGCTCGTCGAGCCGGCCGGGCCGGCCTGCCACACGGGCGAGCGGACCTGCTTTCACCACGGCGAGCTCGAGCCCCCGGCGCCGCACGAGGCGCTGCCGGCGCTCGAGCGGACGCTGGCCCAGCGCGCTCGCGAGCGGCCGGCGGGCTCGTACACCGTCGAGCTCCTCGACGACCCGCCGCGCATCGGCGCAAAGGTCCGCGAGGAGGCCGAGGAGGTGGCGCGCGCCGCGCGCGGGGAGTCCGACGAGCGCGTCGACGAGGAGGCGGCCGACGTGCTCTACCACCTCGCCGTGCTCCTGCGCAGCCGGGGGCGCGCGCTCGCCGACGCCGAGGACAGCCTGAATGGCCGTCGCCGCTGACCTCTCCGCGCTGCCCGTCGAGCCGGGCCTCGACGAGGTCCGGGCGCTCGCGGGCGAGCACAACCTCGTGCCGCTGCGCCACAGCTTCATCGACGACCTCGAGACCCCGGTCTCGGCCTTCCTGAAGCTGCGCGGCTCCCAGCCGCAGTTCCCGGCCTTCCTGCTCGAGTCCGCCGAGCAGGGCCAGCGCGTCGGGCGCTTCTCGTTCATCGGCGTGCGCCCGCGCAAGGTCGTGCGCTGGTCGCTGTCCGACGGCGGCGACCCCTACGCGCTGGCCGCAGCCGAGGTCGGAGCGTTCTCGCAGGCGCCGTTCGCCGAGGCGCCCCCGTTCGCCGGGGGCGCCGTCGGGTTCTTCGGCTTCGACCTCGTGCGCGCGGTCGAGCCGCTCGGCCCGCCCAACCCGGACCCGGTCGGCCTGCCCGATATGGCGCTGATGCTGTCCGACGTGCTCGTGGTCTTCGACCACCTCAAGCACACGATCACGATCCTCGTGAACGTGTACGCCGACGACGGCGACCTCGACGCGGCCTACGCCGACGCGCTGGCCACGATCGCCAAGGCCAGGCGCCTGCTCGCCGGGCCCGTGCCGTCCGCGGCCCCGACGCCCGCGCGCGAGCGCCCGGCCTTCAGCTCGAACCTGCCGCGCGCGGCCTTCGAGGCCATGGTCGCGCGGATCGTCGAGTACATCCGCGCCGGCGACGCCTACCAGGTCGTCCCCTCCCAGCGCTGGAGCGCCGAGCTCGACGTCGACCCGTTCTCCGTGTACCGGGGGCTGCGCGTCGTCAACCCGAGCCCGTACATGTACTTCCTGGACTTCCGCGACTTCCAGGTCGCCGGCGCCTCGCCCGAGCCGCTGATCACGGTCGCGGGGCGCCATGTGACCACGCGGCCGATCGCCGGCACCCGCCCGCGCGGGGCCCACGCGCGCGAGGACGCCGCGATCGCGGACGGCCTGCTGGCCGACCCGAAGGAGCGCGCGGAGCACGTCATGCTCGTCGACCTCGGTCGCAACGACCTCGGGCGCGTCTGCGAGTACGGAAGCGTCCGGGTCGACTCGTTCATGGGCGTCGAGACCTACTCGCACGTCATGCACATCGTCTCGAACGTCTCGGGCACGCTGCGGGCCGATGTCGGCGCGATCGACGCGTTGCGCTCCGTGCTTCCGGCCGGGACGCTGAGCGGGGCGCCCAAGGTCCGCGCGATGCAGATCATCGACGAGCTCGAGCCGGTCAAGCGCGGCGGGTACGGCGGGGCGGTCGGCTACCTCAGCTACACGGGCGACCTCGACACGTGCATCCACATCCGCACGGTCGTCGTCAAGGACGGCGTCGCGCACGTCCAGGCGGGCGGCGGCACCGTGGCCGACGCGCAGCCCGCCTACGAGTTCGCCGAGTCCGAGGCCAAGGCCCGCGGCGTCCTGCGCGCGGTCGAGATGGCGATGGAGCAGCCCGACTGGCCGTGAGGGTGCTCATGCTCGACAACTACGACTCGTTCACGTTCAACCTCGTGCAGTACCTCGGCGAGCTCGGGGCCGAGCTCGAGGTCGTGCGCAACGACCGGGCGACGGTCGACGAGCTGCTCGCGCGGGGCTTCGACCGCGTCGTCGTCTCGCCCGGCCCGTGCACGCCCGACGAGGCGGGCATCTCGCTCGAGGCCGTGCGGCGGTTCCCGGGGGCCGGCGTGCCCACCCTGGGCGTCTGCCTCGGCCACCAGGCCCTCGCCCAGGCCTTCGGCGGCCGCGTCGTGCGCCACGAGCCCGTCCACGGCAAGACGTCGGCGATCGAGCACGACGGCCGCACGATCTTCGCCGGACTCCCGGCCCCGCTCACGGTCGGGCGCTACCACTCGCTCGTCGTCGAGGAGGCCTCCGTGCCGGCCGACCTGGAGGTCTCCGCTCGCGGCGGCGGGGTCATCATGGGGTTGCGCCACCGCGAGCTCCCGGCCGAGGGCGTCCAGTTCCATCCCGAGTCGGTCCTCACCGACGACGGCAAGCGCCTGCTGGCCAATTTCATCGGCTAACAGATCCGTGGTCGGTGTGGATCCTCCGCATCGGTCGGCGGCTCCCGCTAGGATCGCGCGCCTGCTTAGTAGTTCCAAGAGGAGGGACCGCACCGTGTTTCACATCAGGACGACGGCGGGCAGCCTCGCGGTCGTGCTCGCCTTGGGGGTCGCTGCCTGCGGCTCGGACGACGAGAGCAGCACCTCGACGGGCGGCGGATCGGCAAGCGGCACGGTCGACGTGTACTCGAGCCTGCCGCTCCAGGGCGCGAACCAGCCACAGACCGGCCCCATGGTCCGGGGCATGAGGCTCGCCCTGGACGAAGCCCACGGCAAGGCCGGCAACGTGACCGTCAAGTACACGTCGCTTGATGACTCGACCGCGCAGGCGGGCGCCTGGGATCCGCAGCAGACTGCGTCCAACGCCCGCAAGGCCGCTCAGGACAAGAAGGCCGTGGCCTACATGGGGGAGTTCAACTCGGGCGCGAGCGAGATCTCGATCCCGCTTCTCAACCAGGTCGGCCTCGCGCAGATCAGCCCGGCGAACACCTACCCCGGCCTGACCACCAGCGACCCGGGCACGCTCAAGGGCGAGCCGCAGAAGTTCTACCCGACCGGCAAGCGGACCTACGCCCGCATCGTGCCGCGCGACACGATCCAGGGCGCGGCCCTGATCGGCCAGGTGAAGAGCGACGGCTGCACCAAGGTCGCCGTGGCCAACGACAAGGAGACCTACGGCGCGGGGCTCGCGACGGTGCTGGGGATCAAGGCAAAGGCGCAGGGCGTGAACATCGTCTCGAACACGCCGATCCAGAAGGACGCCCCGAACTTCCGCTCTTATGCGCAGAAGATCAAGGGCGAGGGCGCCGACTGCTTCATCTTCAGCGGCATCACCGCCAACGGCGCGGTCCAGATCACCAAGGACGTCGGCGCGGCGCTGCCAAACGCAAAGCTCTACGGGCCTGACGGCGTTTGCTCGGGGGCCCTCACCAACCCGTCGCAGAAGGGCATTCCCGCGGCCCTCGGCAAGCGCTTCAAGTGCACTGTCGCGACGCTGAACCTGACCGCGTACCCGGGCGGACGTGACTTCCTCGCGGCGTACAAGGCCAAGTACAACACCTCGTCGCCGCCCGACCCGTACGCGATCTACGGCTACGAGGCGATGAAGCTCGTCCTCGACACGATCAAGGCCGCGGGCCCCGCCGGGACCACCAGGGACGGCTTCCTGGCGCAGCTGTACAAGACCAAGGATCGCCACTCGGTCCTCGGGACCTACTCGATCGACGAGAACGGTGACACGACCCTGACCGACTACGGCCTCTACAAGGTCGGATCGGACGGCAACCCAACGTACGTGGCGACCCTCAAGGCGCAGGGCAGCGCCTGATCGCAACCCGCATGGGAGGGGGCGGCGCGCCCGCCGCTCCCCTCCCCAGCCGCCGGCCCGGACGCCCGAATGGCAACCACCAGCCCGGACACCCAGGCGCTTGCGCCGGCTGCGCCGCGCGCGATACGCACGGCGCGCCGGCTCGCCCAGCGGTGGGGACTGCTCGTCATCCTCCTCGCGCTGCCGGTCTTCTACGCGATCAAGGACCTGACCGGGCCCGGCAACCTCTCGCGCCTCGGGCAGAACCTCGTGGCGGGCATCTCGAACGGATCCATCTGGGCCCTGATCGCGATCGGGTACACGCTCGTCTACGGCATCATCGAGCTCATCAACTTCGCCCATGGCGAGGTGTTCATGATCGGCTCGTTCACGGCGGCGGGCCTCTTCGGGACGCTCGGCCTGACGCTCGCGACGGGGACCCTGGGCGTCGTCGTGGGGCTGATCGTGACGCTCATCGTGGCGATGATCGTCTGCGGCTCGCTGAACGTCATGATCGAGCGCGTGGCCTACCGGCCGCTGCGCAACGCGCCCAAGCTCGCGCCGCTGATCACGGCCGTCGGCTTCTCGTTCATCCTGCAGAACGTCGGACTGCTCTGGCTGGGCGGCTCGCCGGCGAGCGTGCCGGACCTCATCCACGCCCAGCAGGACGTCTTCACCGTGTTCGGCGTCACCGTCCAGCGCGCCGACCTGCTGGCCATCTGCGTCACCGTGCCGCTGGTGGCGGCGATGACGCTCTTCATCGGCTACAGCAGGCTCGGCAAGGCGATGCGGGCCACCGCGCAGGATCCCGACGCCGCCCGGCTCATGGGCATCAGCGTCGACACGACGATCTCGCTGACCTTCCTGATCGGCGGCATGATGGCCGGCGCCGCGGGGCTGATCTACGCGCTCTACCAAACGACGATCTGGTTCTTCCAGGGCTTCCAGGGCGGTCTCATCGCCTTCACCGCAGCGGTCATGGGCGGCATCGGCAACCTCAAGGGCGCCGTCCTCGGCGGCCTCATCATCGGCTGCATCCAGCAGATCTCCGATAACCGGATCGGCACGCAGTGGACCCCGGCGATCGTGTTCGCCTTTCTCGTCCTGATCATGGTGTTCAGGCCCCAGGGCCTGCTCGGCGAGGAGACGAGGGAGGCCGGATGAGCACCGCATCCTCGATGCTGTCGCGCACGAGCCGCTTCGCGCCGCCGCAGGGGGCCGATCGGGCGCTCGCGGTCGTGATCGGACTGCTGGCGATCGTGCTGCCCCTGTTCTTCGACCCGATCTCGGGCTTCGTGGACGATGCGGTCGTCGCGCTGGCCTACGTGATCATGGCCCTCGGGCTCAACGTCGTCGTCGGCTTCGCGGGTCTGCTCGACCTCGGCTACGTCGCCTTCTTCGCCATCGGCGCCTACACCGTCGGCTGGTTCATGTCGGGGTTCTTCGTCGACGCCAACATCCACCTGCTCGTCAGTGGGCCCGTGCAAGACCTGCCGGGGATCCACGTGAACTTCATCCTCGTCCTGGTGATCGCGGCGTTCCTCTGCGCCCTCGCCGGCACGCTCATCGGCCTGCCCACTCTGCGCCTGCGAGGCGACTACATCGCGATCGTCACGCTCGCGTTCGGCGAGATCATCCGCGTCTTCGCCGTCAACGGGGACACGATCACGATCGCCAGCGGAGCGCACCTGACGGCCGGGCGCCAGGGCATCACCCCGGTCGACCAGCTCAAGCTGCCGTTCCTGGATCCGTTCACCCAGCTCAACCTGCGGCCGTGGTACTGGCTGTGCCTCGGGCTTGTCTTCGTCGTGCTCTTCGTGGTCATCCGCCTGCGCGACTCGCGCCTGGGCCGCGCCTGGATCGCCATCCGCGAGGACGAGGTCGCCGCAGCCTCGATGGGCGTGCCGCTGGTCAAGACCAAGCTCCTGGCCTACACCGTCGGCGGCGCGATCGGCGGCGTGTCGGGCGCGTTCCTGGCCGCCTACCTCAACACGGTCAACGCCGACCAGTTCGCCTTCTCGTTCTCGATCTTCGTGCTCGCCATGGTGATCCTCGGCGGCCTGGGCTCGGTCCGGGGCGTGGTGCTCGGTGCGATCGTCCTCTCGTTCGTCAACAACCGGCTGATCCCCGACGTGCTCAACAGCCTGCCGGGGAAGCTCGGCCTGGACTTCAGCCTCACCGACCTCGGCTTCGGCATCTTCGGCTTCCTGCTCGTGATCGTCATGGTCCTGCGGCCCGAGGGCTTGCTGCCCGAGCGCCGACGGCAGATCGAGCTGACCGAGGGCATCGGGAGCGAGGAGTCGGCCTTCGAGGTGCGCACGTGAGCGCGTCGACCGAGAGCGGCACCCCGGACGCGCCCGTCTCGGCGTCCGCGCTGCTGGCGGCCGAGGGGATCTCGAAGATCTTCGGCGGCCTCGTGGCTGTCAGCGAGGTCTCGTTCGCCATCCCCGAGCGCGCGATCGTCTCGATCATCGGACCGAACGGCGCGGGCAAGACGACGTTCTTCAACGTGCTCACCGGGCTCTACAACCCCAGCGCGGGCCGCATCCGCTTCGCCGACCGTGACATCACCGGCACGCGTCCGGACCTCATCACCGCCGCCGGCATCGCGCGGACCTTCCAGAACATCCGCCTCTTCGCCACCATGACCGCGCTCGAGAACGTCCTCGTCGGCCAGCACAGCCGCATGCGGGCCGGGCTCGCGGGCTCGATCTTCCGTCCGCCGTCGGTGCGCAGGGAGGAGCGGCGGGTGCGCGAGAAGGCACGCGAGATGCTGGCCTACGTCGGGCTCGGCACGAGATCGTTCGACCAGCTGGCGATCAACCTCTCCTACGGCGACCAACGGCGCGTCGAGGTCGCCCGCGCGCTGGCCTCCGACCCGCGGCTGCTCCTGCTCGACGAGCCGACCGCGGGCATGAACCCGCAGGAGTCCGGCGCCCTTACCGCCTTCATACGTCGGCTGCGCGACGAGCGCGGGCTGACGATCCTGCTCATCGAGCACGACATGAAGGTCGTCATGGACGTCTCCGAGCGCGTCACCGTCCTCGACCACGGCGAGAAGATCGCCGAGGGCAAACCTGCGACGGTGCGCAGCGATCCGCGCGTGATCGAGGCCTACCTCGGCAAGCAGGGAGCCGAGTGATGGCCCTGCTCGAGCTCGAAGACATCCACACCTACTACGGGAACATCGAGGCGCTCAAGGGCGTCACCCTCGAGGTGCAGGAGGGCGAGTGCGTCACGCTGATCGGCTCCAACGGGGCCGGCAAGTCGACGACGCTGCGCTCGATCTCCGCGCTGACTCGGGCGCGTGAGGGCTCGATCCGCTTCGCGGGCAGCGAGATCACCCACGCGGCGCCCCAGGACGTGGTGCGCCTAGGCATCTCGCAGGCGCCGGAGGGCCGGCACTGCTTCGCGCGCATGACCGCGCGCGAGAACCTCGACCTCGGCGCGTACCTGCGCAACGACCGGCCGGGCATCGAGCAGGACATGGAGCGCGTCTTCTCGCTCTTCCCACGCCTGCACGAGCGCGAGCGCCAGAAGGCGGGGACGATGTCGGGTGGCGAGCAGCAGATGCTCGCCATCGGGCGCGCGCTGATGGCCCGTCCCAAGCTGCTGCTCCTCGACGAGCCGTCGATGGGCATCGCGCCGATCCTGGTCGAGCGCATCTACGAGACGATCGCCGAGATCAACCGTCAGGGGATGACGATCCTGCTCGTGGAGCAGAACGCGAACTTCGCGCTGGACGCCTCCAGTCGCGGGTACGTGATGGAGACCGGACGCGTGGTGCTTGCCGACCGCTCCGCGGCGTTGCGCGAGAATCCGGACGTCCAGAAGGCCTACCTGGGAACATGACCGTCGTCTTCGCGTTGCTGGGGGCCAAGGCCCTGTACCTCACGTTTGCGTGGTTGGCCTCCGCCATCGGGGCGTCGTGGTTGTCGGAGCGCAAGGGCTACGGGGAGAAGCCGGGGCTGGCCACCGGCCTGCTCCTCACCGTGCTGGCGCCCGTGATCTGGCTCCTCGTTCCCGCCCGAGCCGGGTCGAAATGGAAGCGCCTGGGACCATTCGGCCGCGAGAAGGGCCTCGTTGCGGTCGATGCCAACCGGGACTGACGAACTGCCCAGCGAAACCCTGACGCGGGCCATCGACGCGCTCGCGTCCGGCCGCGACCTCGCCCAGCAGGAGGCGTCGTCCGTGCTCGCGGAGATCATGGCCGGCGACGCCTCAGAGGTGCAGATCGCCGCCTTCCTGATCGCGCTGCGCACCAAGGGTGAGACGGTCGACGAGCTCGCCGGGCTGGCCGCCACCATGCGCGCGCTGGCCACGCCGGTGCCCTGCGCTCGCCGTGACCTCGTGGACACCGCGGGGACCGGCGGCGGCCGTCCGACCTTCAACGTCTCCACGACGGCCGCCCTGATCGCGGCGGGGGCCGGCTGTGCGCTCGCAAAGCACGGCAACCGCTCTGCGACCGGGCTCTCGGGCAGCGCCGACGTGCTCGAGGCGCTCGGCGCGCGCATCGATCTCCCCCCCGACGCCGTGGCGCGCTGCATCGACGAGGCCGGGTTCGGCTTCATGTTCGCCCCCGTCCACCATCAGGCCACCCGCTTCGTCGTCCCGGTGCGCCGGGAGCTGGCGGTGCGCACGATCTTCAACTTCCTCGGCCCGTTGACCAACCCCGCCGGCGCGCGTCGCCAGCTCATCGGCGTGTCGGAGCCCGCCTACCTGGAGCGCATCGCGGGCGCGCTGGCGCGGCTGGGCGTCGATCGTGCGTTGGTAGTGTCCAGCGAGGATGGTCTCGACGAGATGAGCACGTCGGCCCCGACGTACGTGGTCGAGGTCAACGGCGACGCCATCGAGCGCTACGTCGTCGCGCCGCAGGATCTCGGGCTGGACGTCGCGACCCCCGACGCTGTCGCCGGCGGGACGCCCGACGCCAATGCCGCGACCGCGCGCGCGATCCTGGCCGGCGAGCCGGGCCCGCGCGCCGACCTCGCCGTGCTCAACGCGGGCGCGGCGATCTATGCCGCCGCGGTCGCCGACAGCCTGGAGGAGGGCATCGACGCCGCTCGCGAGGCCGTCCACTCCGGCGCGGCGCGGCGCGCCACCGAGGCCTACGTGGAGCTGTCCCGACGGCTCGCCTCATGACCGTGCTCGAGCGCATCGTCGAGGCCACGCGCGAGGATCTGGCCCGCAGACGGCAGGCCGTGCCGCTGTCGCAGCTCGAGCAGCAGGCCGCCGGCTCGCGCGAGGATCGACCGTTCTCCGAGGCGCTCATGCAACCGGGCATCTCGGTCATCGCCGAGCACAAGCGCCGCTCGCCGAGCGCCGGCGACATCCGCCGCGGCGCCAGCGTCATCGAGATCGTCGGCGCCTACGAGCGCGGGGGCGCGGCCGCACTGTCGATCCTCACCGAGGAGCGCCACTTCGGCGGCTCGCTGGACGACCTGCGCGAAGCGCGCGCCGCCAGCGTGCTGCCGATCCTGCGCAAGGACTTCGTCGTCGACCCGTATCAGGTCTACGAGTCGGCCGTGGCGGGCGCCGACGCCATCCTGCTCATCGTCGCCGCCCTCGACGACGACGACCTCGGTGTCCTGCACCGCGAGGCGCTCGGGCTGGACCTGGACGTTCTCGTCGAGGTCCACGGCGAGGACGAGCTCGAGCGCGCGCTGGCGATCGTCGACGCCGACGTGATCGGCATCAACAACCGCGACCTCGCCGACTTCTCGGTCGACGTCGAGCGCACCTATGAGCTGCTGAGCGACGTGCCTGCCGGCAAGACCGTCGTGTCGGAGTCCGGCTTTCACACCCGCGAGCAGCTCGACGACCTCGAGCGCGTCGGCGTCGATGCGGTGCTCATCGGCGAAGGGCTCATGCGCGCGCCGGACGTCGAGGCCGCGTGCCGCGCGCTGACCGAGCTGGAGCGAGGCGCGCTGTGACCGCACCCAGATCCGCCTGATCACCCGACCCGCCTCCGGCTTCCACAGTCACGCGACGCGCGGAAACGTCACGAGACTCGGATTTAGGAACCGTGGACCCGGAATTCATGGCGCGTTAAGCGCGGGATCTCATCCTCATCCCCATGCAACGGAGCCTCCTGCCCGTCGGATTGCTCTCGGCCGCGCTCGGTGCGAGCGTCGCCGTCGGGCTCGTCGCGGTCCTCGACGTCGGCGGCGGCGAGATGACCACGGTGGTGCGGTCACCCCCGCAGGCCGTGTTGGAAACGACGAGCGACGGCGGCGGCACGGGGCTCACCGCCGGCGACATCTACAAGCGCGACGCTCCCGGCGTCGTCTTCGTCCGTGCGCAGATCGTGCAGCGCACCTCGTCACCGTTCGACTTCGGGCTGCCGCAGGAGCAGCAGGGCGAGGCTACCGGCTCGGGCTTCGTGATCGACAAGGACGGAACGATTCTCACCAACGCGCACGTGGTCAGCGGCGCCACGCACGTCAGCGTCCAGTTCGAGGACAAGCAGCGCGTCGCGGCCAAGGTGCTGGGCAAGGACGCATCGACCGACCTCGCGCTGCTGAAGGTCGATCCGAGTGGCCTCGAGTTGTCGCCGCTCAGCCTGGGCTCGTCCAAGAGCGTCAGGGTTGGCGACCCCGCCATCGCCATCGGCAACCCGTTCGGGCTCGAGCGCACGCTGACCACCGGCGTCATCTCGGCGGTCAAGCGCACGATCACGGCGCCCAACAAGTTCCAGATCGACGACGCGCTGCAGACCGACGCGCCGATCAACCCCGGCAACTCCGGCGGCCCGCTCATCGACGCCACCGGCACGGTCATCGGCATCAACTCGCAGATCGCCACCGGCGGCAACGGGAGCAACACCAACGTCGGCATCGCCTTCGCCGTGCCCATCGACACGGCCAAGGCGGTGATCCCGCAGCTCAAGAAGTCCGGGCGGGTGAACCGCGGGTACGTGGGCATCTCCGCGGCCACGGTCGACAAGTCGCTCAAGGACCTCAACCTGCCCGTCCAGCACGGCGCGCTCGTACAGAGCGTCACGCCCGGTGGCCCGGCCGACAAGGCGGGCATCCGCGCCGGCGACATCACCGCCCAGCTCGACGGCCAGCCGATCCAGCTCGGCGGCGACATCATCACCAGGATCGAGAACAAGGCCATCCGCACCAACGACGACCTCGCGGCCGCCGTGGCGGACCTCAAGCGGGGTGAGAAGGTCAAGGTCACGCTCGTGCGCGGCGACAAGACACGCACCGTCGAGGTCGAGCTCGCCGAGCAGCCCGCGCGGGCGCCGAACGAGCCCTAGGCCCGAAGGCGGTGGCCGGCCCTACGATGCGGGGGTATGGCCATCGTCGCCCCCCGCATCAAGTTCTGCGGCATCACGTCGCTCGACGACGCCCGGCTGGCGGTCGAGGCGGGCGCCTGGGCGATCGGCTGCATCCTGTGGCCGCAGTCGCCGCGCGCTTGCGACGCCGCCGAGGCGGCGCGCATCGCCGCCGCGGTGCGCCGGCGCGTCCTCGTCTGCGGGGTGTTCGTAAATCAGCACCTCGACGAGGTGACGGGCCTGGTCGACGGCCTCGGCTTGACGATGGTCCAGCTGCACGGCGACGAGGGCCCGGCCTTCTGTGGCGAGGTCGCGCGCCGCACGGGCGCGAAGGTCGTGAAGGCCGCGCCGGTGCGCAGCCAGGCCGACGTCCGCGCGCTCGAGGCCTTCCACACCGACTTCCACCTGGTCGACGCCCATCGCCACGGGATGCGAGGCGGCACGGGGGAGCCGTTCGACTGGGAGTTCCTGCGGGCGCGGCGCTCGTCCGTCCCGCTCGTGCTCAGCGGCGGGCTGCGGCCGGACAACGTCGCCGCGGCGATCGCCGCCAAGCGCCCGTTCGCGGTCGACACCGCGACCGGCACCGAGGCGAGCCCGGGGGTCAAGGACCCGGCCAAGGTCGCGGCGTTCGTCGAGGCGGTCAACGCGACGGTGCTGGAGGAGGTCGCGCGATGAGCAGCGCGGTCGAGCACCGCTTCGGCCCCTATGGCGGGCAATACGTCCCCGAGACCCTCACGCCCGCGCTGGCCGAGCTCGAGCAGGCATGGGTCGTCGCCCGCGACGACGCCGGCTTCCGCGCCGAGCTCGACGGCCTGCTGCGCGACTACGTCGGGCGCCCCTCGCCGCTGTATCTCGCCCGGCGGCTGAGCGAGGCGGCGGGGCGGCGCGTCTACCTCAAGCGCGAGGACCTCAATCACACCGGCGCCCACAAGATCAACAACGCGATTGGCCAGGCGCTGCTGGCCCGGCGGATGGGCAAGCGCCGCATCATCGCCGAGACCGGCGCGGGCCAGCACGGAGTCGCAACCGCGACCGTCTGCGCGCTGATGGACCTCGAGTGCGTGGTCTACATGGGCGTCGAGGACGTGCGCCGCCAGGCGCCCAACGTTCAGCGCATGGAGCTGCTGGGCGCCGCCGTGTCGCCCGTCGATTCCGGCGCGCGCACGCTCAAGGAGGCCACCTCGGAGGCGATCCGCGACTGGGTGACCAATGTCGGCACGTCGCACTACATCATCGGCTCGGCCGTCGGCCCGGCGCCCTACCCGGCGATGGTGCGCGACCTGCAGCGCGTCATCGGCGACGAGGCCCGGGCTCAGCTGCTCGAGCGCGAAGGACGCCCGCCCGATCGCGTGATCGCGTGCGTCGGCGGCGGCTCGAACGCGATCGGCATCTTCGTCGCATTCGTCGAGGACGAGGGCGTCGAGCTCATCGGCGTCGAAGCCGGCGGCGAGGCGCTCGAGCCCGGCCGCCACGGTGCGCCGCTGACGGTGGCCGGCCGCCCCGGCGTGCTGCACGGCTCGCTGTCGGCCGTCCTGCAGGACGAGATGGGTCAGATCCTCGAGGCGCACTCGATCTCGGCCGGCCTCGACTACCCCGGCTGCGGGCCCGAGCACGCGCACCTGCGCGACACCGGCAGGGCGCGCTACCTGGCCGTCAGCGACGCCGAGGCGCTCGAGACGTTCAGGCGCGTCACGCGTCTGGAAGGGATCATCCCCGCGCTCGAGACCGCGCACGCGCTGCACTACGCGCTGGCGCCCGCCGACTCCGAGCTCGACGTCGTCTGCTGCTCGGGCCGCGGCGACAAGGACCTGGCCGAGGTCCTCGGGCAGGCATGACTGCGAGGACCGGCGATCGGCGAGCTCCGCTTGCGCCGAGCGAGTCGCGGCGCGCTGGCGCCGCCGGTCCCGATGCGATCGCGGCCGCCTTTGCCGGAGACGGCCGGCGCGCGGCCCTGATGCCGTACATGATGGGCGGCTTCCCCGACATGGAGACGTCGCGGCGCATCGCCGAGGCCTATGCCGACGGCGGCGCCGACCTCGTCGAGCTCGGCGTCCCGTTCAGCGATCCGCTGGCCGACGGCCCCGTCATCCACGCTGCGGGCACGATCGCCCTGCGCGCGGGGGCGACCACGCACGACGTGCTCGCGATCGGCCGGGCGCTGGCCGAGCGCGTACCGGTGGTGGTCATGGTCTACGCGAATCTCGTGATGGCGCGCGGCCCGGAGCGCTTCGTCGACGACCTCGCGGCGCACGGCGTGGCCGGCCTGATCGTGCCCGACCTCCCGCTCGAGGAGAGTGACCTCGTGCTCGCGGCGTGCGAGGCGGCCGGTCTGGCGCTGGTGCCGCTGGTGGCGCCCACGACGCCCGACGAGCGCATGGCGCGCATCGGCGCGCGCGCTAGCGGGTTCCTCTACGCGGTCTCCGTGACCGGGACGACGGGCGAGCGCGCCACGGTTTCGGAGGCCGTCGCCGCGATCGTGGGACGGGCAAAGGCATGTACCGATGTTCCGGTGGCGCTCGGCTTCGGCATCGCCACGCCCGAGCAGGCGCGCGAGGCGGCCGACGCCGGAGCCGACGGTGTCATCGTCGGCAGCCGGCTTGTGCGAGCGGCCGCGGACGCGCAGGACGCCCCGGCCGCGGTCCGCGCGCTGGTGTCGCAGTTCGCCGAGGCCCTCCGCTAGAGTCCGCCGCCGGATGGGACTCGTCGTCGCCGCCACCTTCGGCCTGGTCATCTGGCTGGTCATGTGGGCGCTGGGCGTCAAGGCGATCGATTCGTTCATGATCACCGTCGTCGTAGTGCTCCTCGGCGCCACGGCGGGCATCATCGCCGCCCACCTGCCGGGCAACCGCGACAGCTGAGCGACGGCGACGTGCGATGCGCCGCCGCCCTCACTTCGACCTGCCTCCTGCTCGCCGCCGTCCCCTTCGCAGCCTGCGGAGGCAAGGGCGCCGGCAGCGGCCGATCGAGCGGCAGGACGACCCTCACGATCTACTCGAGCATGCCGTTGCAGGGGCCGGCCCAGGCCCAGTCCGAGGCCGTCGTCGACGCCGAGAAGCTCGCACTCGCCGAGGTCGGTGGCCGCGTCGGACGGTTCACGATCAGGTATGTCGCCCTCGACGACGCCACCGCGGCGGCCAACGGGTCCGACCCTGGGCAGACCTCCGCCGGCGCGCGCAAGGCGGCGCAGGACGCGTCGACGATCGCCTACCTGGGCGAAGGCCGTGACGGCGCGTCCGCGGCGTCGATCCCGCTCCTCAACCAGGCCGGGATCCTCCAGGTCTCCCCGCTCGACACTCCGGCCGGCCTCACACGCCGCGAGGGCGCCGACAAGGGCGAGCCCGAGCGGTACTACCCGTCCGGGAAGCGCACGTTCGCCCGCGTCGTGCCGCCCGACAACGTGCAGGCGGCGGCACAGGCCTCCTACCAGACCGAGCAGGGGTGCACGACGACCTTCGTCGTCGACGACGGCGGCGTCTTCGGGACGGGGCTGTTGCGGCAGTTCACCCTCGCGGCCAGCGCCAAGGGTCCGGCAATCGTCGAGCGGGCACGGTTCGTTCGCGGTGCGACCGCCACCAAGGCGGTGGCGCGCCGGGTCGGGTCGTCGCGCGCGGACTGCGTGCTCTACGGCGGCGCCGCCGAGGACTCGGCGGTGGGGATCTTCAAAGCGGTCCACGCCTCCCACCCGGCCGTCAAGCTCTTCGCGGCCTCCGCGGTCGCGGACACGAGCTTCGCGCGGGCCCTTCCCGCATCGGTGCAGCGGGTCACCTACCTGACGAGTCCCGACCTCGACACGCGGCTGCTTCCGCCGGCCGGGCAGGACTTCGTCAGCAGCTACCGCCGGAAGTTCGGAAAGGCCCCGGAGCCGGGGGCGATCTTCGGCTACGAGGCGATGAAGGTGACGCTCCAGGCGATCCAGAACGCCGGCGATCGGGGCAACGACCCGGCGGCGGTCGTCAACGCGATGTTGCTGATCACGGACCGCGACTCGCCGCTGGGGAAGTACTCGATCGACGAGAACGGCGACACGACGCTCTCGGACTACGGTGCGTATCGCGTCGAGAACGGCCGCCTCGTGTTCGACATGCTCCTCAAGACCGATACGTAGGTAGGGCCCGGACGCTCGCGCGCCGGACGCGAACGCGCGGCGTCGCCCTACAGCGCGCTGCGCAGCGCTTCGTCGAGGTCGGGGTGGCGGAAGGCGTAGCGGCGCTCGAGCGCCTTCGCGGGCACGGCGCGCTGCCCGGTGAGCGCGATCTCCGCCATCTCGCCGTAGAGCAGCTTGAGCGCGAAGGCCGGCACCGGTGCGATCGCGGGGCGGTGCAGCGCGCGCCCCAGCGCCCTGGAGAAGTCGCGGTTGGTCACGGGCTCGGGAGCGGTGGCGTTGACGGGCCCCGACCAGTCGCCGCCGTCGAGCGCGGCGAGGTAGAGCCCGACGACGTCGTCGACGTGGACCCACGGCAGGTACTGGCGCCCGCCGGCGACGGGGCCGCCGACGCCGAGCTTGAACGGCGCCAGCATCTTGGCCAGCGCGCCGCCGTCCCGCGCGAGCACGACGCCGGTGCGGATCTGCACGACGCGCAGGCCGAGCTCGGCGGCGCGTGCCGCCTCGCGCTCCCAGACCTCGCAGACCTGCGCCGGGAAGTCGTCGCCGGCCGGCGCGTCCTCGGTGAGCCGCTCGTCGCCGTGCGGGCCGTAGAAGCCGACGGCCGACGAGGACACGAGGACGCCGGGGCGGGGGTCGGCCGCCCGCAGCCCCTCGACGAGGTTGCGGGTCCCGAGCTCGCGCGACTCGAGGATCCGGCGACGGCTCTCGGGCGTCCAGCGCTGGTCGATCCGCTCGCCCGCGAGGTGCACGACGCCGTCACGGCCCGCGAGCGCCGCCGCCGGCGCCGGGCCCTCGGTCGGGCTCCACGCCTCGGCCGCCACTCCGAGCGCGCGCCCGGCGTGCTCCCGGCTGCGCGAGAGCACGGTCACCTCGTCGCCGCGCGCCGCGAGCGCCGCGACCACGCGCGAGCCGATCAGGCCGGTGGCGCCGGTGAGCGTGACCTTCATGCGGTGAGGGGGCGGGTGCTCATGCGGGGTGGTAGGCGGAGCGGCCACGGCCGAGGCGTCGCGCTCATGGCCGCAGCATATGGTTCGCGGGATGGAGCTCGACGACGTCCGCGCGCTCAAGCGGCGGCTCCTCGCCCGCCCCGCGGAGAGCGCCGTGGCGCGCCGTCGTGGTGCGGGCGTGGCGCTCGGCGTCAACCCCGCGCCCGGGGGTGGCTTCCGCCTCGGGGTGCGCGTGCAGCGCCCGGGCGCGGACACCGAGCCCTTCGTGCGCGCGGCCGACGGCGAGGCCGACGTGCGCGAGATCGGCATGGTGCGCGCGTTCGAGAGGACCGCGCGCGTGCGTCCGCTGCAGGTCGGCGTCTCCGTCGCCGAGGTCGACGTCACGGCGGGCACGCTCGGGTGCTTCGTGACCGTGGAGGGGGAGGCGCGGATCCTCTCCAACAACCACGTGCTCGCCAACGAGGACCGCGCGCGGCCAGGCGCCGCCGTGCTCCAGCCGGGGCCCGCCGACGGCGGCCGCGACCCGGCCGACCGGGTCGGCGCGCTCATCGTCGCCGCGGACTCGCTGGACGCCGTCGCGCTGCTCTTCGCCGGCAACGAGGAGGGCGTCACCTACGGCAACCCGATCGACGCGGTCCTCGACGCGCTCGATGCGACGATCCGGACGTGACCGGCGACCTGCGCAGCGCCCGCGCCGCCAAGGACCGCCTCGCCGCCGCCCTGGCCGACCACCCGCTCGTCAGCGGCGTCGGCGTGGCCCGCGACGAGCGCGGCTTGCACGTCGTCAAGGTCCTCCTGAGCGCGCCCGCCGACGACGTCCCGGCCGAGCAGGACGGGGTGCCGGTGGTGGCGGAGGTGGTCGGGCGCATCTCCCGCCGGGGTGGGGGGGGCCTGTAGCGTGGACGGCGTGGCGGCGACGACGGGCAACGGAGCGAGCGGGCCCCGCGAGCTGTTCCTCATCGACGGCAACTCGCTCGCCTACCGGGCCTTCTTCGCGCTGCCGGAGTCGATCGCGACGTCGACGGGCTTCCCGACCAACGCGATCTTCGGCTTCGCGTCGATGCTCGTGAAGCTCCTGACCGAGTACGGGTCGCGCCCGACGCTGGTGGTCTGGGACGCGGGCTCGTCGGGGCGCCGGGAGGTCTCGGCCGACTACAAGGCCACGCGCACGTCGCGCCCGAACCTGCTGCGCGAGCAGTGGCCGCACCTCGAGCCGCTCGCGCAGGCCTTCGGTTACCGCAACGTCAGGGTCGACGGCTTCGAGGCCGACGACGTCATCGCCTCGATCGCCGAGCGCGCGCGGGGCGAGGACGTCCCGGTCATGGTCGTCACCGGCGACCGCGACGCCTTCCAGATCATCGATCCCGAGTCGCGCGTGCGCGTCATGGCCACCGGCCGCGGCATCACCGACACGAAGGTCTACGACCACCAGGGCGTCGTCGACCGCTACGGGATCCCGCCCGAGCTGATCCCGGACTTCTACGGGCTGAAGGGCGACACGTCGGACAACATCCCCGGCGTCCCGGGCATCGGCGACAAGACGGCGTCCGACCTGCTGCAGCGCTTCGGGTCGCTCGAGGCCGTGCTCGCCCACGTCGACGAGATCTCGGGGGCCAAGCGCAAGCAGAACCTCGTCGAGCACGCCGAGGCCGCCCGCCTGTCCAAGGTGCTGGCCACGATCAAGCGCGACGTCCCGGTCGAGGTCGATCCCGTGGCCGAGGCGGCCCAGCCGCCCGACCGCTCGCGGCTGCGCGAGGTCTTCCGCGAGTTCGAGCTGCGCGCGCCGCTCCAGCGCCTGGAGGAGGCGCTCGGCGACGCCGACGCGGCGGCGCCGGCGCCGGTGGCGCAGAAGCGCCTCCCCGCGCGCCTGCGGACGGGGACGCTCGCCGACCTGCCGGCCCTCGCCCCGGCGGGCGCCGAGGTTGCGATCGCCGTCGTCGCACCCGAGATCCCGGAGGGCCAGCTCGTCGCCGGCGAGCCCGAGGTCGGCTTCGGCGTCGCCGCGGGCGAGGCGGTCCTGGCGGGGGCCTGCCCGCGCGCGGAGGACCTCGTGGCCGCGCTCGGCGACCGGCCCGTGGTCGCCCACGACGCCAAGGCGCTCGGCGCCGTCCCGCCCGGCCTCGTGCACGACACGCTCCTGGGCGCTTACCTGCTCGAGCCGGCGCGCCGCGGGTTCCCGCTGCGCGAGATCACCGAGGAGCGCGGCCTCGCCACCGACGTCGCGCCGCGCGCGGGCGCCGACGCCGTGCTCGTCCAGGCGCTCGCGTCGTGGCAGCGCGAGCAGGTCGCCGAGCGCGGCCTGGAGTGGCTCATGCGGGAGGTCGAGCTCCCGCTCGTCGCCGTCCTGCGCGAGATGGAGCTCGCCGGCGTGCGGCTCGACAAGACGCGCCTCGCGCTCGTCGACGCCCGCGTGCGCGAGGAGATCGGCGCGCTCGAGCGCGAGATCTGGGAGCTCGCGGGCGAGGAGTTCGTGATCGGCTCCCCGCAGCAGCTCGGCGCGGTCCTCTTCGAGCGGCTCGGGCTCTCGCGCAAGCGTCGCGGCAAGACCGGCTTCTCGACCGACGCGCGCGTGCTCCAGGCGATCCGCGAGGAGCACGTGATCGTCCCGCGGATCGAGCGCTGGCGCGAGCTCAACCAGCTCGAGAAGACCTACCTCGACGTCCTGCCGCAGCTCACGGACGCGCAGTCGCGAATCCACACGACGTTCCTGCAGACGGGGGCGACGACCGGCCGCCTGGCCTCGACGAACCCGAACATGCAGAACGTCCCGGTGCGCACCGAGCTCGGCCGCGAGATCCGCGGGTGCTTCGTGGCCGCCCCGGGGAACGTGCTCGTCTCGGCCGACTACTCGCAGGTCGAGCTGCGGGTGCTCGCCCACATCGCCGGCGAGCCCGCGCTCGAGGAGGTCTTCGTCCGCGGCGAGGACGTCCACACCGCGACGGCGTCACAGGTCTTCGGCAAGGCGCCCTCCGAGCTGACGCCGATGGACCGCTCGAAGTCGAAGATGATCAACTACGGCATCGTCTACGGGCTCAGCGACTTCGGCCTTGCCGACCGCCTGAACATCCCGCGCGAGGAGGCCAAGGCGTTCATCGACGCCTACCTCGAGCGCTTTCCCCGCGTCGCGGCGTTCATCGCCGCGACGATCGCGCAGGCCACCGAGCAGGGCCACGTGACGACGCTCTTCGGGCGCCGGCGACAGATCCCCGAGCTCAAGGCGCGCAACTGGCAGGTGCGCTCCCTCGGCGAGCGCCTCGCCGTCAACACCGTCATCCAGGGCACGGCCGCCGACGTCATGAAGCTGGCGATGATCGGCTGCGCGCAGGCGCTGCGCGAGTCCGGGCTGACGACGCGGATGATCCTCACGATCCACGACGAGCTGCTGTTCGAGGGCCCGCCGGAGGAGGCCGACGACGTGCGCGCCCTCGTGCAGCGCGCGATGATCGCGCCGTGGGGCGAGCGCACCCCACCGCTCGCGGTCGACATCGGCGTGGGGGCGAGCTGGCTGGAGGCCAAGTAGTGGACCGCGGCACGGCGGTCGTCGTGACCGCCGTCGCCGGTGGGCTGATCGCGCTGCAGGCCCCGATCAACTCGACGCTCGGCAGGGCGGTCGGGACGTTCCAGGGCGCGCTCGTCTCGTTCACGATCGGGACGGCCGTGCTCGTCGTCATCGCGGCGCTGGCGCGGGGCGGCCTCGGCGCGGTCGGCGAGGCCCGGCACGTCTCGTGGTACTACCTCACGGGGGGCGTCCTCGGCGCGATCTACGTCACGGTCGTGCTCGTCACCGTGCGCTCGCTGGGCGCGGGCGGTGCGACCGCCGCGACGATCGCCGGGCAGCTCACGGCCTCGGCGACGGTCGATCACCTCGGGCTGCTCGGCGTCGAGCGCCAGCCGCTCACCGCCGTGCGGGTGGCCGGCATCGCGCTGCTGGGCGCCGGGGTGTTCCTCATCGTGCGCGACTGAGGCGGCGATGGACGCCGCCAAGCGCCTGACCCTGGTCGCGGCGATCATGGGCACGTTCGTCGCCGGCATCGACGCCACCGTTATCAACGTCGCGCTGCCGGCCATCGAGCAGGACCTCGGCGGCGGGCTCGCGGGGCAGCAGTGGGTCGTCAACGCCTACCTGCTGTTCCTCGGCTCGCTCATCCTCGTCGGCGGCTCGCTCGGCGACCTCTACGGCGAGCGGCGCGTGTTTCGCATCGGCGTCGCCGGCTTCGGCGTCGTCTCCGTGCTCTGCGCGATCGCTCCCACGATCGAGATGCTCGTCGCCTTCCGCGCGCTGCAGGGCGTCTTCGGCGCCCTGCTCACCCCGACGGCGCTGGCCATCATCGTCTCCACCTTCGGGCCCGACGAGCGCGGCGGGGCGATCGGGTCGTGGACCGCATGGTCGGGCATCGCCACCGTCGTCGGACCGCTCGTCGGTGGCCAGATCGTCGACTCGACCTCGTGGCGGCTGATCTTCGCGGTCAACGTGCCGTTCGTGCTCGTCGCGCTCGCGCTCTCCACCCGGATCCCCGCCTCGGAGGTCAACCGCCCGCACGCGCGCGTCGACGTCGTCGGCGCGACGCTCGCCGCCCTCGGGCTCGCGGGGCCGACGCTGGCCCTCATCGAGCAGCCTCGCCTGGGGTGGGCGGACCCGCTCGTGGCGCTGCCGCTCGTCGCCGGCGTCGTGCTGTTCGCGGCGTTCATCCGGTGGGAGCGCAGGCGCCGCGACCCGATGCTCCCGCTCTCCCTCTTCGGCGTGCGCAACTTCGCGGTCGGCAACGTCGAGACGTTCACGATGTACGCGGGCCTGGGCGTCGTCTTCTTCTTCCTCGTGATCTACCTGCAGCAGGTCGGGGGCTACGACGCGCTGGAGGCCGGGCTGGCGACGCTGCCCTCGACGATCATCATGTTCCTGCTATCCAAGCGCTTCGGCGCGCTGGCCGACCGGTACGGCGCACGCGCGTTCATGGGCTTCGGGCCGCTCGTCGCGGCCTCGGGCCTGCTGCTCTTCCTGCGCGTTGGCAGCGACGTGAGCTTCGCCGCCGACCTGCTGCCCGCGCTCGGTCTCTTCTCGCTCGGGCTGGCCATGACGGTCGCGCCCCTGACCGCGACCGTGCTCGCGGCGGCCGACGAGAGCAACGCCGGCATCGCCTCGGCGGTCAACAACGCGGTCGCGCGCGTCGCCGGCCTGCTGGCCACAGCGGCGGTCGGCGCGGTTGTCGCGACGAGCTTCGCGACCAGCCTCGACGACGCGATCGGCGACCGCTCGCTCTCGCCGCCCGCGCAACGCGCGGTTTCCGCGGCCAAGGCGCGGACGTTCGGCGTGCCGGCGGCGCCCGGCGTCGGCCCGCGGGAGCGCGCGCGGTTGCAGAGCGCGGGCGAGGACGCCTCGACGCACGCCTTCCACGTCGGCATGCTCATCGCCGCGACGCTCGTGGCCGCCGGCGGGTTGCTCGGCCTGGCCGGGATCCGCGACCCGCGCGGACGGGACGTGCGCGCCTGCGACTGCCCGGGCGGCCAGATCGTCGGCCATCCGCTGGACTCGGTGGGCGTGCGTCCGCTGCCGGCCGAGCGGTAATGCGACGCGATGGCGGCCGCTGGTCGGGGCCGACGGGCTCTCGACGCTCGGCGAGGCCGTCCTCGCCCGGCGCGCCGACCGGCTACGCGACGGCGCGGTCGACCGCCGGCTCGCCGGCCTGCGGCTGCGCTCGCCCGGGCCGGCCCGGCGCCGGGACCCCGACGCCGGTGCTCCCGCCGCTCCCCGCGGCGACGTACGAGGGCGGCGCGATCGCGAGGTAGTGGCCGAACGACCAGTCAACGAACGACTGGCGGTCCATGAGGGCCAGCGCGGTCGTCATCGCCGGGTAGGGGTTCACGCGGCCGACGAGGCGCTGCACCCGCGCCAGCCACCGGAACGCGTGGCGGCGCTCCTCGCAGAACGCGGCGTAGCGCTCGAGCGCCTGGGCACGGGTCTGGCGACCCTCGAGCACGAGCCGCAGCTCGCGCCCGCAGGCCAGCCCGAAGAAGAGCGCGGTGCGGATCCCTTCGGCCGTCGTGGGCAGGCAGTGCCCGGCGCTGTCGCCCGCGAAGAAGACGCCGTCCTCGACCGGGTCGCGCATCTCGTGCGGGATCCAGTTGCCCTGGTAGCGCTCGGCCGGCAGGCCGAGGTCGCGCGCCAGGCGCACGGTCGGCTCCTTGACGTGGTCGCGCGGGTCGAAGGAGCCGACGCCGACGCGCAGCTCGTCGGCGGCCGGGAAGCGCCACGAGTAGCCGGCGCGGACGTACGCAGGATCGAGCCAGAGCTCGAGGTCCCGGCCGTTGCCGTGCGGGTGGACCTCCAGGCCACGCGAGAGCCGGGCCTCGGGGGGCTGGATCGGCGCGGGAGCTCCGGACAGCACCCGGCGCCAGCCGAGGGCGTCGACCACGAGCCGCGCGCGCAGATCGCCGCGGTCGGTGTGCACGACGTCGCCGCTGCGCCTGTCGACCGTGGCGGTGTCGAAGACCACGCCGGGCGCCTGCGCGCGCAGGAGCTCGCAGAGCTGTGGGTAGTCGAAGGTCGAGAACGTCCACGGCAGCCGCCAGCGGAACGTCCGCGCGGGCGTGTGGAGGACGAGCTCTCCGAACGTCTGGCGGATCGCGCCCTGGAGGCCGAGCGCGTCGAGCCACGCCGTCGGCGCCGCGCAGGCGCTCGTCTGGCGCTCCCCGACGTCGTAGCGGTCGAGCATGAGCACGCGGGCGCCGGCACCATCGAGCTCCCGGCAGACGGCGAGTCCGGCGAAGCTCGCGCCGCACACCAGCACGTCCCAGTCGCCCGCCAGCGGCGTCCGCTCGGCCCCTCGCTTCGTGGCTCGGATCGGCATCGCGGGCGCCATTCTAGGTGCCGGGACTGCGCTACCCTACGCCGTCACATGACCCAGACTCTGAACCCGGCCCCGGAGGCCAGGGTCGTCGACGGATCCGACGGCCTGCTGCTCGAGATCGACGGGCAGATCGTTCCCAACTACGACGCCACGTTCGCCCCGTTCGAGGAGGGCGAGGTCGTCACCGGGCGCGTCGTGCGGATCGACAACGACGAGGTCCTCGTCGACATCGGCTACAAGAGCGAGGGGGTCATCCCCTCCAACGAGCTGTCGATCCGCAAGAGCGTCGACCCGCACGACGAGGTCGAGCTGGGGGAGGAGGTCGACGCGCTGGTCCTCACCAAGGAGGACCAGGACGGCCGCCTGATCATGTCCAAGAAGCGCGCCCGCTTCGAGAAGGCGTGGCGGCGCATCGAGGCGGCGGCTGAGAGCGGGGAGCCCGTCGAGGGCACGGTCATCGAGGTCGTCAAGGGCGGGCTCATCATCGACCTCGGGGTGCGCGGATTCCTGCCCGCTTCGCTGGTGGATATCCGGCGCGTGGCCAACCTCGACGAGTACATGGCCACGAAGATCGAGACGAAGGTCATCGAGCTCAACCGGTCGCGCAACAACGTTGTGCTCAGCCGCCGCGCGGTGCTCGAGGAGGAGCGCAAGGAGCAGCGCCAGGAGATCCTCGACCGCCTGCAGCCCGGCCTCGTCGTCGAGGGCCAGATCTCGAACATTGTCGACTTCGGCGCGTTCGTCGACCTCAACGGCATCGACGGCCTGATCCACATCTCCGAGCTCTCGTGGTCGCACGTCAACCACCCGAGCGAGATCCTCTCGATCGGCGACACCGTGCAGGTCAAGGTCCTCGACATCGACCGCGACCGCCAGCGCATCTCCCTGGGCCTCAAGCAGACCCAGGAGGATCCGTGGCAGCGGATCGTCGACACCTACCACATCGGCGACGAGCTCGAGGGCACGGTCACGAAGGTCGTAACGTTCGGCGCGTTCGTCGAGATCCTCGACGGCGTCGAGGGCCTCGTGCACATCTCCGAGCTGGCCAGCCACCACGTCGAGAATCCGCGCGAGGTCGTGCAGCCCGGCGACGACGTGCGGGTGCGGATCCTCGAGATCGACTCCGAGCGCCGGCGCCTGTCGCTGTCGGTCAAGCGCGTCGAGGGCCAGGTCCTGCCGCGCGGCGGGGAGGGTGCTGGCAACCTCGACGACGTTCCGTCGCTGGGCCTCAGCGAGGACGTCTTCGCTCCGGGCCCTCAGGCGGTTCCCGAGGGCGACCAGTAGCGCTGGCGACACGTCGGGTCCCGTTCGTCGGCCTGACCGGCGCCCTCGGCGTGGGCAAGTCGACCGCGCTCGACGCGCTGGCGCGCCTCGGCGCCGCCACGATCTCCACCGACGTCGTCGTGCACGAGCTCTACGCGACCGACGACGTCCGCGACGCTGTCGTCGCTCGCTGGGGACCCGAGATCGCGGCCGCCGGGACGGTCGACCGCGCCGCGGTGGCGCGCGCCGCGTTCGCGTCTCCCGAGGAGCGCCGGTGGCTCGAGGAGCTGCTGTGGCCCCGCGTCGGCGCCCGCGTCGCCGCCTGGCGCGAGGAGCAGGCCCGTCGCACGCCGCCGCCCCCCGCGGCGGTGGTCGAGACGCCGCTGCTCTTCGAGGCGGGCCTGCAGGCCGGCTACGACGCCACGATCGCGATCGTGGCCGACGAGGACGTGCGCGCCGGACGAGCCGCCGCGCGCGGGCATGCGGTGGTCGACGAGCGTGCGGCCCGGCACCTCAGCCAGGAGGAGAAGGCGGCTCGGGCGACGTACGTGGTCGCAAACAGCGGGACGATCGAGGAGCTCGAACTTGCGCTGACCGGCGTACTTGACAAGCTGAGCGGATCTGCGCCAAGCCGATCGGCATGAGCACCCACGGCCACACCGCCGCCGCCCGCCCGCGCCGGCGCCCCGCCGCGCGTCGCCGGGCGCTGCGTCGCCGCCGCCTGCGCCTGGGCGCGGTCGCCGTGCTGCTCGCGGCGCTCGGCGTCCTGCTCGCCTGGTCGCTCCTGCACCAGGCGGTCCGGGAGATCAGCCTGCCGCTCCGTCACGAGGACATCGTCCGCCAGCAGGCGGAGGAGAAGGCGCTCGATCCGGCGCTGCTGGCCGCGGTCATCTACGCCGAGTCGCGTTTTCGCGACGGCCAGGTCTCGCCCGCGGGTGCGCAGGGGCTGATGCAGCTCACGCCCGAGACGGCGCGCTTCATCGCCCGCAAGTCGGGCGGCACGGCCTTCGTGCTCGACGATCTGGCCACGCCGCAGGTCAACATCTCCTACGGCGCGTGGTACCTGCGCTACCTGCTCGAGCGCTACGGCGGCAACCGCCCGTTCGCGCTCGCGGCCTACAACGCGGGCGAGGGGAACGTCGACCGCTGGATCGACGCCGCGCGCGGGCGCGGGCAGGCGCTGACCGTCGACGCGATCCCGTTCCCCGAGACCCGGGCGTACGTCGAGCGCGTCCAGCACGCGCGCCGCCGGTACCGCGAGACCTACGCGGGCGAGCTCGGGATCTAGGCGAGCAGATCCCGTCCCCCCTCGGCGGGAGGCCACCAAACGGCGCTGTACAGTGGTCCGCCGTGCCCGAGTTCCGCCTGGACCCGATCTTCACCCCGGCGGCCGACCAGCCCCGCGCCATCGACCAGCTCGCCGCGGGCATCGGGGCCGCCGAGCGCTTCGTGACGCTGCTCGGGGCGACCGGCACCGGCAAGACGATGACGATGGCGGGGACGATCGAGCGCGTCCAGAAGCCCACGCTCGTGCTCGCCCACAACAAGACGCTCGCCGCCCAGCTCTGCAACGAGTTCCGGACGTTCTTCCCCGACAACGCGGTCGAGTACTTCGTCTCCTACTACGACTACTACCAGCCCGAGGCCTACGTCCCCTCGAAGGACCTCTACATCGAGAAGGACTCGGCCATCAACCAGGAGGTCGACCGCCTGCGCCACGCCGCGACGGCGGCGCTCTTCGCGCGGCGCGACGTCATCATCGTCGCCTCGGTGTCGGCGATCTTCGGCCTCGGCTCGCCGCAGACCTACGACGACAACCTCCAGGTCCTGCGGCGCGGCGACTTCGCCGACCGCGACGAGCTGCTGCGCAAGCTCGTCTCGATCCAGTACACGCGCAACGACACCGCGCTCGGGCGCGGGACGTTCCGCGTGCGCGGCGAGGCGCTCGAGGTCTTCCCGGCCTACGCCGAGACCGCCTACCGCGCGACGTTCTTCGGCGACGAGGTCGAGCGCCTGCAGCACTTCGACCCGCTCACGGGCGAGCTCATCGATGACGACTTCGAGCACGTCGCGATCTGGCCCGCGACGCACTACAACGTGCGCGAGGGGACGATCGAGGCCGCCGTCGAGGAGATCGCGCGCGAGCTCAACGCGCGCTGCGCCGAGCTCGAGGCCGAGGGCAAGCTGCTCGAGTCCCACCGCCTGCGCCAGCGCACGCAGTACGACATGGAGATGCTGCGCGAGATCGGCTTCTGCAACGGCATCGAGAACTACTCGCGCATCCTCGACGGCCGTCGTCCCGGCGACCGCCCGTACTGCCTCGTCGACTACTTCCCCGACGACTTCGTCTGCTTCATCGACGAGTCCCACCAGACCGTGCCGCAGCTCGGCGGCATGTACGAGGGCGACCGCTCGCGCAAGAGCACCCTCGTCGACTACGGCTTCCGCCTGCCGAGCGCGCTGGACAACCGCCCGCAGACGTTCGACGAGTTCCGCTCGATCACGCCGCAGATGGTCTTCGTCTCGGCGACACCGGGCGACTTCGAGCGCTCGCACTCCGCGCGGATCGTCGAGCAGATCGTCCGCCCGACCGGCATCGTCGACCCGCACGTCGACGTGCGCGAGACGCGCAACCAGATCGACGACCTCATGAACGAGGTCCGCGTCCGCGCCGAGCGCGATGAGCGCGTCCTCGTCACCACGCTCACGAAGAAGATGAGCGAGGACCTCACCGACTACCTGCTCGAGATGGGCTTCCGGGTGCGCTACCTGCACTCGGAGATCGACACGCTCGAGCGCATCCAGGTCATCCGCGACCTGCGCCTGGGCGAGTACGACGTGCTCGTCGGCGTCAACCTCCTGCGCGAGGGGCTCGACCTACCGGAGGTCTCGCTGGTGGCGATCCTCGACGCCGACAAGGAGGGGTTCCTGCGCGGGGAGACGTCCCTGATCCAGACGATCGGGCGCGCCGCTCGCAACGTCGACGGCACGGTGCTCATGTACGCCGACAGGGAGACCGCGGCCATGCGCGCCGCGCTCGACGAGACCGAGCGCCGGCGGGCGATCCAGCAGCGCTACAACGAGGCGCACGGGATCACCGCGGCGACGATCGTCAAGGGCATCAGCGACATCGCCGAGTTCCTCCAGCAGGAGGGCAAGACGCCGCGCGGCCGGCGGCGCTCGGAGCGCAAGCGCGTCAAGGCGCAGGACATGACGCTCTCGGAGGTCGAGAAGACGGTCGTCGAGCTCGAAGAGGAGATGCTCGCCGCGGCCGACGACCTGCGCTTCGAGTATGCGGCGCGGCTGCGCGACGAGATCCGCGACCTGCGCCGCGAGCTCGCCGACATCCGGCGCAACGAGGCCCCGGCCGCCTGATCGATGGGGCGAACGGACGCGGGCTTCGCGTTAGGCTGAGGCGCAGCCGTGGCCCTCGACCGTCCCTCGATCGTCCGCACGTTCCCGACGACCCGGCGGGGCTACGACCCGGCCGCGGTCGACGCGCACCTCGCCGCGGTGGCCGGCGCGGCCGAGGCCCTCGCCGAGCGCCCTTCGCTCTCGGCCCAGAGCGCCGAGCGGGTTCGCGCGATCGTCGAGGCGGCGGAGACGAGCGCGGCGCGCATCCGGGCCGACGCCGAGCGCGACGCGCGCGAGCGCGTCGCGCACGCGGCCGAAGCGGCCGATCGGCTGGTCGACGCGGTCGAGCGCCTGCGGACGGAGGCCGAGCGGCTGCAGGCCGAGCTCGCGGCCGTGCGAGCGCGGGCCGTCGCGCCGGAGGCGCCCTCGCCCGAGCCCGAGCCCGAGCCCGAGCCGCTTCCCGCGCGGGCCCCCGGGCGCGGCGACGGCGAGGCCGAGGTCGCCGCGGCTGCGCAGTCCGCTCGCAGCGGCGACGAGGCCGCGGCGCGGATCGTCGCGCTCGAGCTCGCCCTGGCCGGTACGCCGCGCGAGGAGGCCGAGCGCCGCCTCGCCGCGGACTACGAGCTGCCCGACCGGGCGGCGCTCCTCGACGAGGTCTACGCCGCGGCGGGAGCCTGATCACCGTCACGGTCCGGTTGCGGCGCCTCGGCTACCGGAGCGCTTGGTGGGCGCTGCGGGTCTGGTGGCTCGTGCGCCGGCCGCACACGCTCGGGGTCAAGCTGCTCGCCCGCGACAGCGGGCGCCTGCTCTTCGTCCGCCACACGTACGGCGACCGGCGCGCCTGGGAGTTCCCGGGTGGCGGCGTGCGCCGCCGCGAGGCCCCGGCCGACGCCGCGCGGCGGGAGGCGCGCGAGGAGCTCGGGGTCGACCTGCCCTGGCGCCCGGTCACGATCGTCGAGAACCGCCGTCTGGGCAAGCGCACGACCCTGCACGTCTTCGAGGCGCCGGTCGTCGCGGCCGCGGTGCGCCTGCAGCTCACCGAGCTCGCCGAGGCCCGGTGGGCCTCGCAGCACGAGCCGCCGCAGCCGGTCGGGCGCGACGCGGAGGAGCTCCTCGAGGCGCTGGCGCAGCTGTAGGCGCGCTCACGCAGAGACTGCCTGGCAGCGGTGCTCAGCGCGACGCCAGCTGGATCGGAACGAGGATGCTCGCCTGCCCGCTCATCGCGCTCGGCGGCTTGATAGGTAGGGCAGGTTCGGGAGGTGGAAGCGTCGGCGGTACTCGCCCGGCGTTAGCCCGGCGAGGCGCTTGAACAGCCGCCGGAACGCCGCCGGGTCCTCGTAGCCGACCGCCCAGCTGATGTCCTCGGTCGGCTCGGCGGTCGTCTCGAGCAGGCGCTTGGCGCGCTCGACCCGGATGTGCTGGACGTAGCGGATCGGCGTCAGGCCTGTGGCCGCCTTGAAGCGTCGCTTGAAGGTGCGCGGCGCGAGCCCGGAGAGCCGTTGCATCTCGGCGACCGGGCCGGCGACGGCGTAGTGCTCCGCGACCCAGCGCTGGGCGTCGAGGATCGCCGCGTCGCCGTGGCCGGTCGGCGGGTCGAACACGTTGAAGGGGGCTTGGCCGTCCCGGTGCCACTGCAGGAGGTGGAAGCGCGCCACGGCCTGGGCGGTGGCCGGGCCGACGTGGCGTGCGACCAGGTAGAGGATGAGGTCGTGCCAGGCGGTCGCCGCGCCGGAGGTAACCAGCCGGCCGCCCTCGCCGGAGACGACGAGCGCCTCGTGCGGCCGCAGTCGTACGCTCGGATGCCGCGCGCGGAAGGTCGCGTCGGCGACCCAGTGCACGGTCGCCTCGTGCCCATCGAGCAGGCCGGTCTCGGCCGTGAGCATCCCGCCCGTGCAGGCCGAGCAGACGGTCGCGCCGGCGGCGTGCATGTCGCGGATCCAGGCGACGAGGCGGGGGTGACGGCCCGGGGTCCAGACGCTGTCCGTCGCGAACGCCATCGGGGAGACGATTACGACGTCGGTCTTGGCGACCTCGGCGATCGATCGGTGGGCGATGACCGTGAGCCCGGCGGCGCTCTCGATCGGGCCTGCGGTCTCGCCGACGATGTCGACATCGAACGACTCCCGCCCGGGCTTGATCCCGTCCTCGGGAGCGACCAGCGACGCGACCGAGGTCAGGATCTCGAACAACCCGCTGACCGGCGAGACCATCGCCTCGGGGGTGGCCACGATGCTGATGTGCGTCTTGGACGAGCCGATCTGCCGAGTATGACGGCCCGGCTGGCACGAATGGACCGTCTATGCGACTTCCGACCCTGGTGGAGGGTGCCGGCATCGCGCAGGCTGAGGGGCACCCGTCTGAAGGAGAGACATGACCACCGCCGACACCGGTTACCAGTTGCAGGGCTCGCTGCTCGAGGCGTGCTCCTGCGAGGTGCTCTGCCCGTGCTGGATCGGGGAGGACCCCGATCACGGCCAGTGCGAGTCCTTTAACGCCTACCACTTCGACAGCGGCTCGATCCGCGGCGTGGACGTGTCGGGCCTGTCGTTCGTGACCGTGAATCGCATCCCCGGCAACGTGCTCGCGGGAAACTGGCGCGCCGTGTGGTTCATAAGCGACGACGCCTCGGACGAGCAGTTCGAGGCGATCCGCGACGCATTCACGGGCAAGCTCGGCGGTCCGCTCGCCGATCTTGCCGCCCTGTTCGGCGAGGTCCTCGACGTCAAGCGGGCGCCGATCGTGCATGAGACCCGGCAGGGCCGGGGCGTCCTGCGCATCGGCGACGTGGTCTCGAGCGAGATGCGCGCCTACACGGCGCCGGACGGCTCGACGATCACCACCTTGCGCGACTCGGCCTTCTCCACCGTGCCGGGCGCGCCGGCGTACGTCGCGAAGGCCGACCATCTGCGGACGGAGCTGCCTGAGTACGACCTCGTGTGGTCGTATGAGGGCAGCAACGCGATCCAGTCGGACTGGAAGCTCGTCCACGCGGAAGGGATCTAGCCCGTGGATGGCCCGGCTGCCCCACGGCTCGCGGCGATCGGCTCGGCTAGGCTGGGCGGCGCCCCGGTCGTCGTGCTCGGCGCGATCGCCGTCCCGTGGCTCGCCGCGATTGCCGCGCAGGCGACGGGGGCGGCGTCGCTATTGCACCACGATGCGCTGATCGACGACGGGCCAGCACTCTGGGTTGCCCTGCCGGCGTTCATGGTCGCGTGGCAGGTGATGATCGCGGCGATGATGCTGCCCTCGAGCCTGCCACTCGTGCGCCTGTTCGCGACCGCGTCGGCGGGCCAGCCCCGCCCTGGCGCCGCGATGGTCGGCTTCCTGGGCGGCTACGCGGTGGTGTGGTCGGCGTTCGGGGCGCTCGCCTTCGCTTCTGACCTGGCCGTGCACGCGGCCGTCGACGCGAGCGCCTGGCTTGAGGAGCACGACTGGCTCCTAGCGGGCGGGGTGCTGGCGCTGGCGGGGGCCTTTCAGTTCACGGCGCTGAAGGACGCGTGCCTCGACAAGTGCCGCCACCCCGGCGCATTCATCGTTCGCTTCTACGAGCGCGGCGTCCGAGGCGGCTTCCGTCTCGGCGCCCGCCATGGCGCCTTCTGCGTCGGCTGCTGCTGGGCGCTGATGCTCGTGATGTTCGCCGCGGGCGTCGCCAACCTGCTCTGGATGGCGCTGCTCACGGGGCTGACGATCCACGAGAAGACACGGCCGAGCGGCCGCCGCGCGGTGCCCGTGACCGGAGTGGCGCTGCTGGCGGCGGCCGCCACTCTGCTGGCGTACGGAGCGGCGACGTGAGCGCCCCCCTGTTGCAGCTCTATGTCGACGGGCGGTGGGTGGCGTCGAGCGGCGCGGCGACGATCGACGTCGTCAACCCCACGACCGGAGGCGTCGTGGCCCAGGTTCCCCACGGCACGATCGAGGACGTCGAGCGTGCGGTGGCGGCGGCGCGCCGGGCCTTCGACGATTGGTCGCAGACGCCGGTGACGGAGCGAGCCAGCGTGCTGCGCAAGGTGTCCGCCGAGATCTCCAAACGCGTGGAGGAGATCGCCCACGCGGCCGCGACCGACATCGGCACCCCGCTGGCGGTCGGACGTTTCATGCACGCCGAGCTTCCCGCCATCACCTTCGCTGACATGGCCGACAACATCGAGCGCTTCGAGCTCGAGCGGCGCGACGGGGCACTGGTGCTCGTGCGCGAGCCGGTCGGCGTCGTCGGCGCCATCACGCCGTGGAACTTCCCGATGCACCAGATCGCCGCCAAGGTGGCTCCCGCGCTGGCCGCCGGCTGCACTGTCGTGGTCAAGCCGGGCGAGGTGGCGCCGCTGTCGGCGTGGCTGCTGGGCGAGATCCTGGCCGAGGCCGGCCTCCCGGCGGGCGTGTTCAACATGCTCAGCGGCCTCGGTCACATCGTCGGAGAGGCACTGGCGCGCCACCCAGGCGTCGACATGGTGAGCTTCACGGGATCCGTGCGCGCCGGCAAGCACGTCGCCGAGCTGGCCGCCAGTGGCGTCAAGCGGGTGACGCTCGAGCTCGGCGGCAAGTCGCCGAACGTCGTGCTCGATGACGCCGAGGATCTGCCGGCGATCGTTCGCGGGGCGATTCGCAGCGCATTCCACAACTCGGGCCAGACCTGCTCAGCGCTGACTCGGCTCATAGTGCCGCGACAGCAGCTCCCCGAGGTCGAGCGGCTGGCGGCGGAGAGCGCTGGGGGCCAGCGGGTCGGCGACCCGACCCGCCGTGCGACTAGCCTTGGCCCGGTCGTCTCGCAACTGCAGTACGAGCGCGTGCTCGGCTACATCAACCAAGGCCTCGAGGAGGGCGCCCGGCTCGTGATCGGCGGCCCCGACCGACCGGCGGGCGCCGGCGACGGCTACTTCGTCGCCCCGACCGTCTTCTCAGACGTGCGGTCCGACATGACGATCGCCCAAGAGGAGATCTTCGGCCCGGTGCTGGCGGTCATGCCGTACGACGGCGAGGAGGAAGCCATCGAGATCGCCAACGGCACCGCCTACGGCCTCTCGGCCGGCGTGTGGTCGGGCGACCCGGAGCGTGCCCAGCGAGTCGCAATGCGCCTGCGCACCGGTCAGGTCAAGGTCAACGGCGGAGCATTCAATCCGGTCGCGCCATTCGGCGGCTACAAGCAGTCCGGTGTTGGACGCGAGCTCGGCGTGCAGGGTCTCGAGGAGTACCTCGAGACCAAGGCCCTGACCTTCTAGGGAGCTCTGATACCCCGCGACGCCGCAGGCAATCCGGTGCGCGCCGCCACCATTGCGGGCCTACGTCGGCACGCCCGCTGGGGCCGGAGCGGCGGCCCGCCGGCACCGTCGTCAACGGCCCGATCGATGCCTCGCCCTTCCGGCTCGGGCGTGATCGCGGACCCGCAGGGCGCGGCGCTGACCCTGAGCCAGTCTGACGGCCGGCACGTGAGGTGTCTCATTTCCGGTTTGCCATTCGTCTACGGATAGACCCACCGCGAAGAAGGAAAGGATCGAAGAAGATGGCCTCAACCCCCAACGACATCCGGAACGACGATCTCCGAGCGGAGCTCAGCGGCGAGCTGCTCACGCTCGACGACCCCGGCTACGACGACGCACGAACGGTCTTCTTCAAGGGCGTTGATCGTCACCCGCTCGCGGTCGCGCGGGTAGCCGACGCGGAGGACGTCGCGCGAGTGGTCTCCTGTGCGCGCGAGGGCGGCCTCGAGCTGGCCGTCCGTAGCGGCGGCCACAGCCGCGCCGGCCACGGGACCAGCGAAGGCGGAATCGTCATCGACCTCTCCGGGATGAAGGGGCTCGAAGTCGATCGGGACGGCCGCACGGCCTGGGTCGAGACCGGCATCACGGCGGGCGAGTACACGGCCACCACGGGCGAGCGCGGCCTCGTCACCGGCCTGGGCGACACGGGCTCTGTCGGCATCGGGGGGATCACGCTCGCCGGCGGCGTCGGGTTCCTGGCCCGCAAGAACGGGCTCACGATCGACGACCTGCTCGCTGCCGACGTGGTGACCGCGGACGGCGAGCTCGTGCGGGCGAGCGAGTCGAGCGAGCCCGACCTCTTCTGGGCGATACGCGGCGGCGAGGGCAACTTCGGCGTCGCCACCCGCTTGCAGCTGCGGCTGCACGAGATCTCGGAGATCGTCGGCGGCATGCTGATCCTGTCGGCGACGCCCGAGGTGATCACCGGCTTTCTCGAGGCGGCCGAGGCCGCTCCGGAGGAGCTCTCGACAATCGCCAACGTGATGCTGGCGCCGCCGATGCCGTTCATCCCCGAGGACGCCCACGGCAAGCCGATCTTGATCGGGCTGATGGCCTATGTCGGGCCGGTCGATCAGGGCGAGGCCGTGTTCGCGCCCTTCCGGGCCCTCGCCGAGCCATACGCCGACATGGTCCGGCCGATGCGCTACCCGGAGCTCTACGAGGGGCCGGAGCAGGAGGCCCGCTTCGCATCGGGCACCAACTTCTTCGCCGACTCGTTCGAGCCGGGCGCGCCGGAGGCGATCCTCGAGCAGCTCCCGCAGTCCGCCGCGATGATGAAGGCGGTCCAGTTGCGCGTCCTCGGCGGCGCCCTGGCACGGGTTCCCAACGACGCCACCGCCTTCGCTCACCGGGACCGCCGCCTGTTCGTCAACGTGGCGGCGATGTACGCGGACGCCGCCGAGCGGGAGACCCACGACGCCTGGGTCGCCCGCCTCGCCGATTCCCTCGGCAAGGACGGCGCGGGCGGCTATGTCGGCTTCCTCGGCGACGAGGACGAGTCGGCGATCCGCGCCGCGTATCCCGGCTCCACCTGGGACCGGCTGCGCCGGCTCAAGAGCCGCTACGACCCGGACAACCTCTTCCGCCTCAACCACAACATCCCACCCGGCTAGCCTTGCGGACACGCTGGGTGCGCGGCGACTTGCTCGGCCGCGATGCACCGATCGCGAACGAGCGCGGGCCCCTGAGCGGCCGCCGGGCGACGTTGCTCAGCGGGTGATGAGTTGCCGTCACGTGGCGGCGAGGAAGCGGTCGGCGACGGCGCGGAAGAAGTCGCTGCGGGTGATGACGCCGATCACGCGGCCGTCGTCGACTACGGGGAGGATGAGCACGCGGTGGTGCAGGAAGGTCTCGGCGACCTGGGCGTCGGAGAAGTCGGTGCCGACCTCGACGTGCTCGGTGTTCATGTGGGTCCGGACGGGCTCGTGGCGGCAGGCGGCGCGCTTGTCGAGCGCCGTTTCGAGCGCGCGCGGAACGAAGCCGGCGTATTTGAGCTCGCCGAGGTAGCCGGGAAACAGGGCGCCGAAGAATTCGCGCTCGCCGAAGATCCCGCGCAACCGCCGATCGCGGTCGGCGACCGGCAGGGCGGGAAGCTGGCTGACGAGCACTCGGCGTACGGCCTCCTGGACGGGGTCGTCGGTGGCGAGCACGGGGCTGTCGCGTACGAGCGAGTCGGCGACGGCGCGGGGGCTCATAGGAGGTACCTGAGGGTGATGTAGGCGGTCGCGAGCAGGAGCGAGACGAGCGTGACGGGCAGGCCGATGCGCAGGAAGGTCATGAAGCCGATCGGACGTCCGGCGCGTGCGGCCATGCCGGCGGCGGCGACGTTGGCGGCGGCGGCGATCAGCGTGGCGTTGCCGCCGAAGCAGGCGCCGAGCGCGAGCGCCCACCAGTAGGCGTCGTCGCCGTCGTTGCCGGATTGCAGCTGCTCGACGACCGGGATCATCGCGGCGGTGAAGGGGATGTTGTCGACCAGCCCGGAGCCGATCGCCGACGCCCAGGTGATGCCGAGCAGCTCGGCGTTGCGGTTGCCGTCGGTGAGGTTGGCGATGCCGGCCGCGACCTCGTCGATGGCGCCGGTCTCTTCCAGCGCGCCGACCATCACGAAGAGGCCGATGAAGAAGAACAGGGTCGGCCACTCGATGCCGGCCAAGGACCGCTCGAGCGGTTGCCGGCTGATCAGCAGCATCGCGGTCGCGCCGGTCAGCGCGACGGTGGCCGGCTCGACGTGCAGCGCCTGGTGGGCGAAGAACAGGACGATGGTGGCAACCAGGATCGGCACGGTGCGCTTGAGCTCGGGCATGTCCTCGATCGAGCGCCGAGCGTCGAGCGCCATTACGCGCTCGCGCGCCTTGGGCGCAACCTGCAGGCGCCCTCGGTACACGAGATACAGCCCGCCGGTGACCACGACGAAGGTGACCGCCGCGATCGGCGCGACATTGACGATGAACGCGTCGAACGAGAGCCCCGTGGCGCCGGCGATCATGATGTTCGGCGGGTCGCCGATCAGCGTCGCAGTGCCACCGATGTTGGAGACGAGGATCTCGATGATCACCAGCGGCAGCGGGTCGAGGTCCAGCGCGTCGGCCAGCAGGAAGGTGATCGGCACCATCAGCAGCACCGTGGTGAGGTTGTCCAGGAACGCCGACAGGACCGCCGTAGTGGTGGCCAGCGAGACGACGATCGCCAGCGGGTGGCCGCGCGAGAGCTGGCCGGCGCGGATCGCGATCCACGTGTAGACGCCGGTCGGCTCGGTGATCTTGACCATCAGCATCATCCCGGCGAGCAGCCCGAGCGTGTTCCAATCGATCGCCTCGATCGCGGCGTGCTGATCGATCGTCTGCGTGAGCAGCATCAGCACCGCGCCGAGCAGCGCGACCTTGGTGCGGTCCATCCGCTCGGTGGCGACCACCGCCAGCGCGGCGGCGAAGATGCAGATGGCGAGCGCCATCAGCGGGGTTTCGCCGGCGGCGCGACGCTGCCGTCGGCGAGGAACGCGACGGGCCGCAGGCCGAGCAGGCACAGGTCGGCCAGCCACTCCGCGCAGGGGGCGCCATCAGCAAAGCCGGCGTGCTGTGCGTGCGCTGCCAGGTGCAGCTCGAGCATCCAGTCCCATCCGTGTGGGTGGCGCTCGGACGCGCTGGCCAGATGCGTGAGCTCGGCGCGCTCGACGGCGTCGAGCGCGAGCAGCCGGCTGGCCTCCTCGAGCGCCCAGAGCTCGGCCTGCTCGGCGGAGAGGTGGTACGGGCGAGTCCAGAAGACAAGTACGCGAGCCATCGCGCTCATGACCGCTCGCGCTTAGGCGTACTTGCGACGACGCCGCGGGCGATCGAAGTCCAGCCGCGCCCTCGGCGGCGCGCCAGCCGGGTCCGGCAGTGGGGTGAGCGAGCGCAGCATGGCCGAGCGGCATGCATCAAGCTCGGCCCGGCTGACGGCGAGCGTCTCGCCGATCTCGACCGGTTCGAGGTCGTCGAGCATGCCCCGGATCGCCTGCTCGCGCGGTCCGAGTCGCGCGAGCGCCGCTTGGGCGATCGCGGCCGGGGTCGCCGGGAACACCCGGCGACCCCGGGCCAGCGTCCGGACGGCCGTACACAGCTCGTCGGGTAGCGACCCCGTGCTGACACCCCGTCGGCTTCGGCGCGGCTATCCGCGCCGCCCAGGATCGCGTCCGCGCTGCCCGCGGCATCGGCGACGACCATGTCGGCTTCGTCGTCGATGAGTTTCCCGATCCCGAGGCGGATCGCGGCATGATCGTCGACCACGAGAACGCGAATCGCTTGGGGCTCGGCGAGCGGCGCCGATCCGGGGTCGGAGTTGGAATGCGGGAGACGAGGAATCATCGGTTGCGCGCATCGGCCGTTCTCAGCGTCGCGTTTGAGCCGTTGGAGCGAAATGGGGATCGCCCCCCAACCAAAGGCCCGACGGACCCCATCCGCCAACGCGGCCCGCCGCTCGGTCGCCGCAGCGGCGCGCTCGATCGCGGGGGCCGCGACGGTCGGCGGGCGGCCCGGCCTCGCGGAGAGGTCGCCGTCGAGGTGAGCCGCGCGGCGTCGCCGTGGGGGACGGACGGTGGCGCGATGGATGGTGCCCCGTATGGCCAGCGCCGTCCGCCGCGGCGACGATGCGTGCATGGCTGCTTCTCGAGCGAGCTTCGGTCGCGACGTGGGCCTCCAAGTACGGATGCTGTTGACGATGGCGCTGCTGGGCCTGCTGTACGTCGTGCTCGTGGTGGCGTTGCTGGCGGCCGGCGTCGGCACCGCGGCGATGCTGGTGATCGTCGCCGGCCTGGCGCTGGCGCAGCTGTTGTTGTCGGACAAGCTGGCGCTGCGCGCGATCGGCGCGCGCGAGGTCTCGCCGCGCGAGGCGCCGGGCCTGCACGCGATGATCGAGCGGTTGTGCGTGCAGGCCGATCTGCCCAAGCCGCGGATCGCGATCGCCCAGACGGCGGTGCCCAACGCGTTTGCGCTGGGCCGTTCGCCGCGCCGCGCGGTGGTGTGCGCGACGACGGGGATCCTCGAGCTGCTCGAGCCCCACGAGCTCGAGGGCGTGATGGCGCACGAGCTCGCGCACGTCAAGCACCGCGACGTGCTGATCATGACCGTGGCGAGCTTCTTCGCCACCGTGGCGGCGATGGTGGTGCAGTTCGGGCTGTTCTTCGGCGGCCGCGACCGCGAGGGCGGCCAGCCGGCGTTCGCGGTGGTGCTGGTCGTGTCGGTCGTCGTCTACGCGGTGTCGTTCGTGTTGATGTTGGCGCTGTCGCGCTATCGCGAGTTCGTGGCCGATCGCGGCGCGGCGCTGACCACCGGGCGCCCGAGCGCGCTGGCCTCCGCGCTGATGAAGCTGTCCGACGGCATCGGGCGCGTCCCGCAGCGCGATCTGCGCGCGGCCGGCGAGCTGAACGCGTTCTTCATCGTTCCCGCGCGCGCGAGGGGCACGCTGCGCTCGCTGCTCTCGACGCACCCCCCGATGGAGCAGCGGATCGCGGCGCTCGCGCGGCTCGAGGCGCAGCTGCAGCGCCCGGCGCCCGCCGCGGCGTGAACGCGGACGCGATGATGAGCTCGGTGGACGGCGAGTTACCTCGGGAACCTGTGGAGCGTGAGCGGCGATGGCGCTTGGGCTGATCGTCGCGCTGCTGCTGGTCGTCGCGAACGGGTTCTTCGTGGCGACGGAGTTCGCCGTGGCGCGGCTGCGGCTGACCGAGATCGACGAGATGGAGCGCGCGCGCCGGCCCGGGGCGCGCTCGGCGCGCCACGCGGTCGAGCACATCGACGCCTACCTGGCCGCCTGTCAGCTCGGGATCACGCTGGCCAGCATCGGGCTCGGCGTGATCGGTAAGCCCGCGTTCGAGGACCTGCTGCGGCCGCTGCTGGCCGACGGCGCGAGCGTCGCGGGCTTCGGCGTGGCCGCCGCGTTGGCATTCTCGATCATCACGCTGCTGCACGTGGTGGTCGGCGAGCTGGCACCCAAGAGCGTGGCGATCTCGCGCACGCGGCGCACCGCGCTGCTCGTCGCGCCGTGGATGCGCGGGTTCTATCTGATGACCAAGCCCGCGGTCGATCTGTTCAACGCAATGGGCAACCTGCTGCTCAAACCGTTCGGCATCCCGCCGGCCAGCGAGGCCGGTCACGCCCCGCACTCCGAGGACGAGCTGCGCGCCCTGCTGCGCCAAAGCCAGCGTGAGGGGCTGATCGACGCGGGAGATCGCGAGCTGACCGAGAACGTGTTCGCCTTCGGCGACCGCCGCGCGCGCGAGATCATGACGCCGCGCCCGGAGATCGACTACGTGACCACCGACGCCGACCTCACCGCGGTCGCCCGCCGCGCGATGGCCGGCGGCCACACCCGGCTGCCGCTGTGCCAGCCGAGCGGCGGCCTGGACGCGCCCGCTGGGGTCATCCACGTCAAGGACCTCATGCAGGCGGCGCTGGAGCGCCGCGAGCTGACGCCGGGCGACCTCGCGCGCCCGCTCGGCCGGGTGTCGGAGTCGACGCTGCTCAGCGAGCTGCTGCGCGACCTTCGCCGCGGCCGCCAGCACATCGCGCTGGTCGCCGACGAGCACGGCACCACCACCGGGCTGGTGACCATGGAGGACATTCTCGAGGAGCTGGTCGGCGAGATCGAAGACGAGTTCGACCCCGAAGCCGACCAGGCGATCACGCGCGACGGCGACGTCGCCGCGGTGCAGGGCGGCGCATCGATCAGGCTGCTGGCCCAGGAGCTGGGCTTCGAGGTCGGCGAGCCGCGTGAGGCGACGATCGGCGGCCACCTGGTTGAGATGCTCGGCCGCGTCCCCGACGCGGGCGAGTTCGTCGAGCTCGACGGCTACCGCATCGAGGTCTGCGGCGTCGAGGAGACGCGCGTCACGCGCCTGCGGTTCCAGCCGCGCCAGCCATGAACGCGTCTGAGCCTCGGTCCGCTTCCTCGGCCCGCACGCGGCGTGCACGAGCCGCCGCGCGAGCGCGCCGTCTGCAGCAGTCCTACCCGCGCCTGTTCTGGCGCATCTTCATCGCCAACGCCGCCGTGCTCGCGCTGGCGTGCACGGCCGCCGTGCTCGTGCTGTCGCCCGCGGTGGCGCTCGAGGAGCTGGGCATCTTCGCCGGAGCGGTGACGATCATGGTCGCCGTGAACCTGCTGGTCACGCGCCGGATCGTCGCTCCGCTCGAGCAGCTGGTGGCGCTGATGCGCCGGGTCGACCCGCTCGTTCCCGGCGAGCCCGTGCGGGTGGGCGGCGGCCCCTCGGAGGCGACCGAGCTGGCGCAGGCCTTCAACGAGGTGCTCACGCGCCTGGAGGACGAGCGCGCTGAGAGCACCCGCCGCGCGCTCGACGCGCAGGAATCAGAGCGCCTACGCGTCGCGCAGGAGCTCCACGACGAGGTCGGCCAGAACCTCACGGCCGCCCTGCTGCAACTCGGCCGGGTCAACAAGCGTGCCCCCGCCGAGCTGCGCGCCGAGCTGTCGCAGGCCGCCGAGACGGTGCGCGAGAACCTTGACGACCTGCGGCGCATCGCGCAGCGATTGCGCCCTCAGGAGCTCGACGAGCTCGGCCTGGCCAGCGCGCTCGCGCAGTTCTCAGACCGTCTCAGCGAGCAGGCGGGACTATCGATCGCGCGGCGCTTCGATCGCGATCTGCCCGTCCTGGGCTACGAGGAGGAGCTCGTGATCTACCGCGTCGCGCAGGAGGCGCTGACCAACGTCGTGCGCCACGCGCACGCCTCGCGCGCCGAACTGGTCCTCGAGCGCGCGCCCGACCGGCTGATCCTGCGCGTCAGCGATGACGGCCGCGGCCTGGGCGATAGCGCAGCGGGCGCCGGCGGGATTCGTGGGATGCGCGAGCGGGCGGCCCTGATCCGCGCCAAACTGAGCATCGAGCCGCGGGGCGCGGGCGGCACCGAGGTCGCGCTGCACGTGCCGCTCAGCGAGGACGGCCTGTGGTACCGCTGACCACGCGCATCCTGCTCGCCGACGACCACGTCGTCGTCCGTCACGGGCTGCGGCTCGTTCTTGACGCCGAACCCGACCTGCGCGTTGTCGCCGAAGCGGGCGATGGCGCCGCGGCCGTCGAGCGCGCGCTCGCCGACGACGTCGATCTCGCCATCCTCGACATCACGATGCCCCGCATGAGCGGCCTGCGGGCCGCGCACGAGCTCGCCCGCCGCAGGCCGCAGCTGCGCGTGCTGATCCTCTCGATGCACGAAAGCGAGCAGTACCTCTACGAGGCGCTGCGCGCCGGCGCCGCCGGATACGTGCTCAAGTCGGTCGCCGACCGCGACCTCGTCGAAGCCTGCCGCGCCGCGATGCGCGGCGAGCCGTTCCTCTACCCCGGCGCCGTCCGCGCGCTGATCCGCGACTACCTCCAACGCGCGCGCGCCGGCGAGGCGGTCCGCGAGGACCCGCTCACGCCCCGCGAGCTGGAGATCGTCCAGCTCATCGCCGAAAGCCGCACCGGCAAGGACATCGCCGAGCTGTTGACCATCAGCGAGAAGACCGTCGAGCGCCACCGCGCGAACATCCTCGACAAGCTCGGGCTGCGCGACCGCGTACAGCTCACCCGCTACGCGATCCGCCGCGGACTCATCGAACCTTAGGCCCCGCACCGCGAGGGTCGCGCACGCCAAAGATGCGGGGCGCCACCCATGGCCAAACGCCAGCCGCCCAGCGATGCTGGCTGCGTCATGCGATCCGCCCGCCGAGCCCTCCGATGCCACCGCTGATGAGCACGATCTGCCAACGCGCACACGCGCACCGGCTCGTCGCAGCCAGAAACTGGGCGATGATCGCGCTCCAGTCGCGGTGGCTGGCCGAACACCACGAGTGCCCGCGCAACGCCCACCCGCCCCGGGGGCGGCCGACCGGGCAGCACTGAGCGGACCGACGACACCGGACCCCGGCGCCGCCCCGGCGTCGGGGTCGCGCGCGGTCCGGCGCTGCCGCGTCACTGACCCTCGCCGATGTCCCGCACGCTGGCTCGGGGCGATGGCTTGGCCGGCATCGTCGACTTGCTGCACTGCGTGCCGGGTGTCGCTGGTCTACCGTGGCGAAGGCCTGGGCACAGCATCGGCGAGCAGAAGGCGCTCGAACTGCTCGACGAGGCGGGCTTCGAGCGAGTCGAGATCAAGCGCGTCGACGGTGACCATCTTCGACAACTACTACATCGCCTCGGTCCCCGGGACACCGTGACCCGACCCACCACCGCGCTGATCGTGGGTGGCGGCATCGCCGGGCTGGCGCTGGCGCCCATGCTCGCGCGCACCGGCATCGCGGTCGAGGTGATCGAGCGCGAACCCGCATGGCGCCGAGCAGGTACCGGCATGTATCTGCCCGGCAACGCCGCCCGCGCCCTCCGTGCCCTCGGCTTGGAGGCACAGGTCGCCTCCCGAGCCATCGAGATCGCGCGCCAGCGCTTCTGCGACCACCGCGGCAGGCTGCTCTGCGAAGTCGACGTCGCCGAGCTATGGGCGGCCGTCGGGCCGTGCCTCGCGTTGCATCGGGCCGATCTGCACGCGCTCCTCAGGGAGGCAGCCGGAGACGTGCCGATCCGTACGGGGCTGTCCGTGGAACGCATCGCTGAGTGCGACGGCATCGTCTCAGTCCAGTTCAGTGACGGCACGAGCGGCGAATACGATCTCGTGGTCGGAGCGGACGGGATCCACAGCGCCGTGCGCCGGCTCACGTTCGAGCCCGCGCCGATGCCCCGACCCGTGGGCCAAGTCGGCTGGCGCTTCCTGGCGCCCCGTCCCCCGGAGGTCACGACCTGGTCGGTGATGCTGGGACGCCGCACGGCGTTTCTGACCCTTCCCATCGACGGCGACCGCGTGTACTGCTACGGCGACGTCGTCTCAGCTCGAGACCACGACACACCCGACCGCAGCCCGGCAGAGCGGCTCGGCGAGCTGTTCTCGGAGTTCGCGGATCCCGCCGCGACGCTGCTCGACGCGCTACCCGCCGCATCAGACATCCACGTCTCGACGATCGAGGAGGTCGCCCTCGACCGCTGGGCGCACGAGCGCGTCGTGCTGATCGGCGACGCAGCCCACGCGACCTCGCCGAACATGGCCCAAGGCGCGGCGATGGCACTCGAGGACGCACTCGTGTTCACAGACTGCCTGCAGAGGATCCCGGGAATCCCCGACGCGATCGCGGCGTTCGAGGCCCGCCGCCGACCCAGAACCGACTGGGTCCGCGCCCAAACGCACCGCCGCGACCACACCCGGTACCTGCCCCCGACGATCAGGGACAGCATCCTGCGACTCCTCGGCCGCCGGATCTTCCACGCCAACTACCGTCCGCTCCTCGACCAACCCTGAGCCACGGGGCCCGCCTCGTCTCGTACCCTGCCCCGATGCGCCGTTGGGTCCTCGCCGCGTTCGCCGTCCTGCTCTGCCTGCCCGCGGGCGCGGCGGCCCGCGTGCCGCGCGACTTCTTCGGCGTCATGGCCAACGGCGCGCTCGACCGGCCGGGGATCGCGCTCGGCGCCGAGTCCCGGCGCATGCGTCAGGCGGGGATCGGGACGGAGCGCATCGAGGTCGCCTGGGACCTCACCGAGCCCGAGCGCGGCCGCTACGACTTCGCGCTGACCGACCGCAAGGTCCTCGCGGCCGCGCGCGCCGGGCTGGACGTGCTCGCGCTCGTCGTCCGCTCGCCGTCCTGGGCTGCGGCCGAGCCGGGGCAGCCGTTCTCGCCGCCGCGCGACCCCGCCGAGTTCGCGCGCTTCCTGCGCACGCTCGTCGCCCGCTACGGGCCCACGGGGTCGCTGTGGCGCGCGCACCGCGGCGTGCGTCCGCGGCCCGTCCGCGCGTGGCAGATCTGGAACGAGCCGAACCTCGTCGACTACTGGAGCGTCCAGCCGTTCATGCGCGGCTACGCGACGCTCCTCGACACCGCCTACCGGACGCTCAAACGCGCCGACCGCCGCGCCACGGTCGTCATGGCCGGTCTCGCGAACTTCTCGTGGCGCGACCTGCGGCGGCTCTTCGAAAAGGGCGGCCGGCGCCTGCGCTTCGACGTCGCCGCGGTGCACCCGTTCAGCGGGCGGCCGTCGAACAGCGTGAAGATCGTCGGGCTCAACCGGGCGGTCCTCGACCGCCATGGCGCCCGACGCAAGCCGATCTGGGTCACCGAGCTCACGTGGTCCTCCGCGGTCGGTCGCAAGCGGAAGGTGAACAAGAACTGGGAGACCACCGAGGCCGGGCAGGCGCAGCGCCTGACCGAGGCCTACGCGCTCTACGCGCGCGAGCGCAGGCGCCTGCGCCTGGGGCGGATCTACTGGTACACGTGGGTCACGCGCGACCGCGACTCGCCGAACTCGTTCGACTACTCGGGGCTGCGGACGCTGCGCCCGGACGGCCGCGTCGTCGACAAGCCCGCGATGCGCGCGTTCCGCGCCGTCGTGCGCAAACTCCGGCGTTGACCCGAGCCGAACGTCTGTTCGGCTCGGTACACTCGGAGGAGGATGCCGCCCAGCAACGCGATCGTCGTCTCCGGCGCTCGCGAGCACAACCTCAAGGACGTCTCGCTCACGCTCCCGCGCGACGCGCTCGTGGTCATCACGGGCCTGTCGGGGTCGGGGAAGTCGTCGCTTGCCTTCGACACGATCTACGCCGAGGGCCAGCGCCGCTACGTCGAGTCGCTGAGCGCGTACGCGCGGCAGTTCCTGGGGCAGATGGACAAGCCCGACGTCGACTCGATCGAGGGGCTGTCGCCGGCGATCTCGATCGACCAGAAGACGACGTCGCGCAACCCGCGCTCCACGGTCGGGACCGTCACCGAGATCTACGACTACCTGCGGCTGCTGTGGTCCCGGGTCGGCCACCCGCACTGCTTCAACTGCGGCGCGCCGATCACGGGCCAGTCGGCCGAGCAGATCATCGACCAGGTGATGGAGCTCGACGATGGCACGCGCTTCATGGTCATGGCGCCCGTGGTCCGCGGGCGCAAGGGCGAGTACGGTCGGCTGTTCGAGGAGCTGCGCAGCGAGGGCTACGCGCGCGCGAAGGTCGACGGCGAGCTGCGGATGCTCGATCCGGGCGCCGCCGGCGAAGCCGATGGTCGAATCGAGCTCGACAAGAAGCTCAAGCACGACATCTCCGTGGTCGTCGACCGCCTCGTCATGCGCCCGCAGCTGCGCAAGCGCCTGGCCGACTCGATCGAGACGGCGGTCGCGCTCGCCGACGGCATCGTCGAGGTCGAGTTCGTCGGCGCCGACGCGGAGGCCGGGCGCGTGCTGACGTTCTCGGAGCGCTTCGCGTGCCTGCGCTGCGGCACGTCGATGCCCGAGCTCGAGCCGCGCATCTTCTCGTTCAACTCCCCGCACGGCGCCTGCGAGCGCTGCACGGGGCTGGGCTCGCAGATGGAGATCGACCCCGACCTCGTCGTGCCCGACCCGTCGCTGTCGATCGGCGAGGGCGCGCTCGCGCCGTGGGCGGGCTCGGCCTCGCAGTACTACGAGCAGGTCACGCAGGCGATCGCCGAGAAGTACGACATCGACCTCGAGGCGGCGTGGGAGTCGCTCGACGAGGACGCCCGCGACCTCTTCCTGCACGGCACGAACGGCGAGCGCGTCGAGATCTCCTACCGCAACCGCTACGGGCGCCGGCGTTCGTACGCGACGCGCTTCGAGGGGATCATCCCCAACCTCGAGCGCCGCTACCGCGAGACGGACTCCGAGCTGCAGCGCGAGAAGATCGAGGAGTACATGTCGATGGTGCCGTGCCCGGCGTGCAAGGGCGCGCGGCTGCGCCCCGAGTCGCGAGCGGTCCTCGTCGGCGGCACGGCGATCCACGACTTCTCGGCGCTCAGCGTCAAGCGGGCGCGCGCGTGGCTCGAGGACGTCCGGCTCACGGAGACCGAGCGCCACATCGCCCGGCTGATCCTCCGCGAGATCGCCGAGCGCCTGCGCTTCCTCGACGACGTCGGCATCGGCTACCTCTCGATGGACCGCGCCGCGGCGACGCTCTCGGGCGGTGAGGCGCAGCGGATCCGCCTGGCCACCCAGATCGGCTCGGCGCTCGTCGGCGTGCTCTACGTCCTCGACGAGCCGTCGATCGGGCTGCACCAGCGCGACAACGCCAAGCTCATCGGCACGCTCGAGCGCCTGCGGGACCTGGGCAACACCGTGCTCGTCGTCGAGCACGACGAGCAGACCATGCGCGCCGCCGACCACCTCGTCGACCTCGGCGTCGGGGCCGGCGAGCACGGCGGGCGGATCGTCGCGGAGGGGACCGCGGCGGATGTCGAGCGCGTGCCCGAGTCGCTCACGGGCCAGTTCCTCACCGGCGCGCGCACGATCCCGTTGCCCGGCCGCCGGCGCCGCCCGACCGGGCGCCTGGAGGTCCGCGGGGCCCAGCAGCACAACCTCAAGAAGATCGACGTCGACCTCCCGCTCGGGGTGCTGACGTGCGTGACCGGGGTCTCGGGCTCGGGCAAGTCGACGCTGGTCAACGACGTGCTCTTCAAGGCGGTGGCCAACCGCCTGCACCACGCGCGCCGGCGCCCGGGGGCGCACACCGCCGTGCTCGGCCTCGACCAGCTCGACAAGATCGTCCAGGTCGACCAGTCGCCGATCGGGCGCACGCCGCGCTCGAACCCCGCGACCTACACCGGCCTGTTCGACGTCATCCGCGACCTCTTCTCCAAGACGCAGGAGGCGCGGGCGCGCGGCTACAAGCCCGGGCGCTTCTCGTTCAACGTCAAGGGCGGGCGCTGCGAGGTCTGCCGCGGCGACGGCCAGATCAAGATCGAGATGCACTTCCTTCCCGACGTCTACGTCCCGTGCGAGCAGTGCCACGGCAAGCGCTACAACCGCGAGACGCTCGACGTCCGCTTCAAGGGCCGCACGATCGCCGACATCCTCGCCATGCCCGTCGAGGAAGCGGTCGACTTCTTCCAGCACATCCCGAAGATCCGCCGGCGCCTGGAGACGCTGAACGCGGTCGGGCTGGGGTACCTGCGCCTCGGCCAGCCGGCGACGACGCTGTCGGGAGGCGAGGCTCAGCGCGTGAAGCTCGCCACGGAGCTCTCCAAGGTGGCCACGGGCAGCACGCTGTACATCCTCGACGAGCCGACGACGGGCCTGCACTTCGCCGACGTCGAACGGCTGCTCGACGTCCTGCAGCGGCTCGTCGACGCCGGCAACTCGGTCGTCGTCATCGAGCACAACCTCGACGTCATCAAGACTGCCGACCGCATCGTCGACCTGGGCCCCGAGGGCGGGGACGACGGCGGCACCGTGGTGGCCAGCGGCACGCCGGAGGAGGTGGCCGGGACGCCGGGCTCGCATACGGGCGCGTACCTGGCGGGGGTCGTCGAGCCGGCCGCCCCGAGGGCGCGGCGGCGGGCGCGGCGGCCGGCGAAGGTCGCGGCGTAGGGCGCGGGTCGCCGCCCGCCGGGCTACCCGCCGAAGCGCGAGCGCAGCGCCATGACGTTCGCGACGTAGCGGCGCGTCTCGGGCAGCATGCCGATCCGTCGAACGGAGGAGAGGCCCTGGTAGTAGCTCGCCGCGGCCGTGGTCGCGTCACCGCCGGTGTCGCGCAGGAGTTGGGCGAGGTAGAGCGATCCCGCGCGCACGTTGTCGGTCGCCGAGGCCGGGTTCAGGCGCCCGCCCGCGAGGTTCGCCTGGACCCAGTCCCACGTTCCCGGCAGGACCTGCATGATGCCGCGGGCGTTGGCGGGGGAGACCATCGCGTTGTTGAAGCCGCTCTCCTGGTAGGCGATCGCGCTCGCCAGCGACGAGGGCACGCCGTGCTGGGCGGCGATCGAGCCGACTGCGCCGGCGCTCAGCCGCGTGGCGGTCGGAGTCGGCGGCGCCGCGGGGACCACCGCGGGGGCCGGAGCCGGCGCCGCGGCTTGGACGGGGGCGCCCGTCGGGAGCTTGAGCACGGTGCCGACGAGCAGCGGCTTGGCGGGATCGACGCCGTTGACGTAGGCCATCTGCGCCATCGGCACGCGGCTGCGCGCCGCCAGCGCGCCGAGCGTGTCACCGGGGCGCACGGTGTAGGCGCCGATGACCTCGGGGGCGGCGGTCGGCGTGGACGCGGCCGACGCGGAGACGGGCGCGCCGGTGAGACGGATCGTGCGCCCCGCGAGGAGCCGGCTCGTCGAGCTCAGGCCATTGGCGGCGGCCAGCGATGCGGCCGACAGCCCGTTGCGGGCCGCGACCGTGCTCAGCGAGTCGCCGGGCTGCACGCGGTACGCGCCGGGCGTGCCGGGCGACGCCATGGCGGAGGGCGCGGGCCCGGCGGCCGCCGGCGCCGCGGCGGCGGCCGCCGGAACCGTCACGTTCGCGCCCGCCATCACGAGCGCCGTCGGCGCGAGGCCGTTGGCCGCTGCGACGGCGCTCGCCGGCAGGCCGTTGGCGGCGGCGATGCCCCAGAGCGTCTCCCCGGGCGCGACGGTGTGGACGTGGGCCGACGCGGGGCCGGCGAGGGCCAGGCTCGAGGTCGCCACGAGGGCCGCGGTGCGCGCGAACATGTCGGCCACGTTTCCAGAGCGTCGGGCGTCCGTCACCGTCGCGGCGGAGTTCCGTGAACCTGCAAGCGCTGCTGCACATGCGATCCTGGGCGGCGATGACGGCCGCCCAGGCGAGGCTCTGGCTGCAGCGCTGGCGCTGGTACGAGCGCAACGTCCTCCCCTGGAACCGGGCCCGCATCCACTGGGAGTTCGCGCGCCGCGAGGCGTTCGTCCGCTGGCCCGTGCACGGCAACGTGCTCGAGGCGCTGCGCGAGGGGCGCCTCGAGGTCGGCGCGCACACGCTCTTGGAGCCGGGCGTATGGATCACCGCCCCCGGGGCCGCGCGCGTGCGCATCGGCGAGGGCTCGTTCCTGAACCTCGGCGTCATGGTCGCGAGCGTCGAGCTCGTGGAGATCGGCGCACACTGCATGCTCGCCAACGGCTGCTTCGTGTCCGACGGCAGCCACCGCTTCGACGACCCGAGCCGGCCCGTCACGTGGCAGGGCTTCACCACGAAGGGCCCAACCCGGCTCGGCGACAACGTGTGGTGCGGCGCGAACGTCGTCGTCACGAGTGGCGTGACGATCGGCGAGCGCTGCGTCATCGGCGCCAACAGCGTCGTGACGCGCGACGTTCCGCCCGGCTCGATCGCCGCCGGCGCGCCCGCCCGCGTGCTGGCGAAGATCGCGTTCGCAGCGTCCGCGCCCGCGGTCCCTTGAGGACGATGACGCTGATCGCCTCGATCGGCATCTGCTGCAGGCGCCGCGCCGCGTTGCCGGCTGAGCGTGCTCGCGGTCTCCTACGCGCCGAGCTCCGCCCGGAAGGCCCGCAGCTCCGCCTCGTCGATCGAGTAGCCGTGCTCGGGGGCCGGGTAACGCCGCGAGCGCACGTCCTCGGCGTAGGCGGCGACGCCCGCGGCCATCTCGTCCTGCAGCGAGGCGTAGCGCTTGACGAAGCGCGCTCCCAGTCCCTCGCGGATACCGAGCAGGTCGTGGAAGACGAGCACCTGCCCGTCGGTCGCCGGGCCGGCGCCGATGCCGATGACCGGGACCTCCATGTGGGCCATGAGCACGGCGGCCACCGCGCTCGGGATCGCCTCGAAGACGAGCGCAAAGCACCCGGCCTCCTGCAGGGCGAGCGCTTCGCGGGCGATGCGCGCGGCGGCCTGCGCCGTGCGGCCCTGCGCGCGGTAGCCGCCCAGGGCCGTCGACGTCTGCGGTGTCAGGCCGACATGGCCCATGACCGGGATGCCGGCCTGGACGATGGCGCGCGCGCGGGCGACCGGAACCGGGCCGCCGCCCTCGAGCTTGACCGCGTCGCAGCCGGCCTGCTTGACGAAGCGCAAGGCGGTGGCGACGGCCTGCTCGTCGGAGATCTCGCAGGAGCCGAAGGGCAGGTCGCCCACGAACAACGGCGTGCTCAGGCCGCGACGGGCGGCGCAGGCGAGGACGAGGATCTCGTCGAGCTCGACCGCGACGGTGCTCGGGTAGCCGAGGACGGTCATGGCCCCCGAGTCGCCCACGAGCACGAGGTCGACTCCCGCCGCCTCGGCCGCGCGGGCGCTCGGGAAGTCGTAGGCGGTGACCATGACGATCGGCTCGCCCAGGCGCTTCTTGTCGAGCAGCCGGGGGAGCGTCATCGGCAGCCGCGAGGCGTCCGTCGGGGCGTGGAGGTTGGGGTGCGCGCTCATGCGAGCAGCTCCGCGACGGTGGTGTCCACGGCGACGATCGCGTTGGATCCCGCGGCCACGTGGACGACCCGCGGCGCGTAGCGCTCCAGGTCGGCCTCGTCGTAGGAGCCGTAGGAGATGACGATCACGGTGTCGCCGCGGTGGACGAGCCGCGCGGCGGCGCCGTTGACCTTGACCTCGCCGGTTCCGCGCTCGCCGGCGATCGTGTAGGTCTCGAAGCGGGCGCCGTTGTCGACGTCGACGACGTGCACCTGCTCGTGGTCGAGGATGTCCGCGGCCTCCAGGAGCTCGGGATCGATGGTGAGCGACCCGACGTAGTGCAGGTCGCAGTCGGTCACCGTGGCCCGGTGGACCTTCGACTTGAGCATGGCGCGCTGCATGAGCTAGCGCCTCCCTTCCGGCTTCGCCGTGGTGATGAACGTGTTGTCGATGAGGCGGGTGGTCCCGACGCGGGCGGCGACGGCGACGAGCAGCTCGCCGTCGACCGTCGCGACGGGTTCGAGGGTCTCCGGATGGACGAGCGCGAGGTACTCCGGCGCGACCGAGAAGGACTCCATCGCGTCGAGGGCGGCGGCGCGCACGGCGGCCGTGTCGCGCTCGCCGGCGGCGACGCTCGCCTCGGCCGCGCGGAGCGCCCGGCTCAGCGCGAGCGCGCGCTCCCGGTCGGCGCCGCGCAGGTGGGCGTTGCGGCTCGAGAGCGCGAGGCCGTCGGGCTCGCGCACGGTCGGGCGCACCTCGATGCGGACCGGCACGTCGAGGTCGCGGACGAGCCGCCGGACGACGAGCGCCTGCTGGGCGTCCTTTTGCCCGAAGAACGCGATGTCGGGGCCGGCCATGTTCAGCAGCTTGAGGACGACGGTGGCGACCGCGTCGAAGTGCGCGACGCCGCGGTGGCCGCCCTCGAGCGATTCGGTGACGCCGCCGACGCGCACCGTGGTGGCGAAGCCCGCCGGGTAGACCTCGTCCGCCGCGGGGGCGAAGAGCACGTCCGCGCCGGCCTGCGCGGCGAGCTCGGCGTCGCGGCCCTCGTCGCGCGGGTAGCCGGCGAGGTCGCCCGGGTCCTCGAACTGCGAGGGGTTGACGAAGAGCGAGACGACGGCGACGTCCGTGGCCTCGCGGGCGGCGCGCACCAGGCTCAGGTGGCCCTCGTGCAGGGAGCCCATGGTCGGGACGAGGCCGATCACGCGCCCCGCGCGCCGGTGGGGCGCGAGGGCGGCGCGCAGCTCGGCCACGGTGCGGGCGGTCACGACGGCACGCTCGCGAGGCCGCGGGTGGCGCCGGCGAGGGCGTCGAAGAGCCCGAGCAGGTCGGGACATCGCTCGGCGACGGCGACGCGCTGACGGGCGACGACGGCCTCGTCGCCGCGGGCGATCGGGCCGGTCAGCGCGGCCTCGCCGGCGTGGGCCCAGTTCTCCACGGCGGCGCGCACGAGCGGGACCAGCAGCGCGCGCTCGACGCCGGCCGACGCGGCGAGGCGCTCCGCCGCCGCCTCGAGCGTGACCAGGAAGTTCGAGGCCATCGAGGCGCCGGCGTGGTAGGCGGCCCGGTCGTCGTCGGCCACCGCGAAGGGACGCATCCCGAGGTCGGTGGCGAGGCCGCGGGCGACGGCGAGCGCGCGGCCGGTCGTGCCCGCGACCGCCGCCCCCGCACCGGCGAACCACGCGCCGTCCTCGTTCACGGTCATGAGCGGGTGCAGCCCGAAGGCCTCGTGCGGAGCGAGGACGTCGAGCCCGAGCGCCCCCGACGGGTGGCCGACGAGCGGGCCGGGCGCGACCGCGGCGGCCGCGCGCGCAATCTCGGCGTCGGGGACGCAGAGCAGGACCGCGCGAGCCGTCGCGCCGCCGACGTGGCCGCGACCGTGCGGACCCTCGACGGAGTGGCCCGCGTTGCGCAGCGCTGCGGCGAGCGCGCGGCCGAGCCGGCCGCGGCCCACGATGGCGATCGTGCTGTTCATGTCGGTCCAGCCCCCTTCGGGGTGCCGGTCGCGAATCGATGTAGCGGCGAAGGATATCGCCTCCGGCCCGCGGGCTACCCTGCGCAGGTGCCGCCGATCGCAGAGCAGCGTCGCGAGGCGCTCAAGGCCGCCTTCCACGAGGCGCGGACGTGTCCACGGTGCCCTCAGCTCGCCGCCACGCGCACGACCGTCGTCTTCGGGTCGGGCCATGCGGACGCCGACCTCATGTTCGTGGGGGAGGCGCCCGGCCGCCACGAGGACGAGCAGGGGCTGCCGTTCGTGGGCCAGGCCGGCCGCCTCCTCGACCGCCTCCTGGGCGAGATCGGGCTGGCCCGCGCCGACGTCTTCGTCACCAACGTCCTGCAGTGCCGGCCGCCCGGCAACCGCGATCCGCACCCCGAGGAGATCGAGCACTGTCAGGACTACCTCCTGCGCAAGGTCGAGCTCATCGAGCCGCTGGTGATCTGCTCGCTGGGGAACTTCGCGACCAAGCTCCTGCGCGCCGACCCGACCGGCATCACGCGCGTCCACGGGCGCGTCGAGGTGAAGACGATCGGCTCGCGGGCCGTGCGGCTGCTGGCGCTCTTTCACCCGGCTGCGGCGCTCTACACGCCCGCCAACGTCGAGGCCCTGCGCGCGGACTTCGCGCAGATCCCGGAGCTGCTGGCGCTCGAGCCGCCGCCGCAGCCGCGCCTGTCGAGGCCCGAGCCCGAGCCCGAGCCCGAGCCGGCGATCTCCGAGCCGGCGGTCGCGGTCGGCGCGGCGCCCGTCGAGCAGCTCGGGCTGTTCTAGTGGTCCACGCGGCCGCCGCCAGCGGCTTCGCGCGTGCGGCGGCCGCCTACGAGCGCGGGCGCCCCGACTACCCGGCGGGCGCCGTCGCCTGGCTCGCCGAGCGCCTCGGGCTACGCCCCGGCCGGACCGTCGTCGACCTCGCGGCGGGCACGGGCAAGCTGACGCGGGCGCTGCTGGCCACGGGCGCCGACGTCGTGGCCGTCGAGCCGGTCGCCGAGATGCGCGCCGCGCTGCCGGCCGCGGCCCGCGCGCTCGACGGCACCGCCGAGGCCGTGCCGCTCGCCGACGCCAGCGCCGACGCGGCGACGGTCGCGCAGGCCTTCCACTGGTTCGACGGCGACCGCGCGCTGGCCGAGCTGCACCGCGTGCTGCGCCCCGGTGGCGGCCTCGGGCTCGTCTGGAACCGGCGCGCGCTCGAGAGCCCGGTCCAGGCCGCGCTGCAGGAGCTGATGGCGCCCTACCGGGGCGACACGCCCGCCCACGCGGGCAGCGGGTGGCGCGAGGCGTTCGCGCGGACGAGGCGCTTCGGCCCGCTCGAGGAGCGGACGTTCGCCCACGTCCAGCGGCTCGGCGCGCAGGGCCTCGCCGATCGCGTCGGCTCGGTGAGCTTCATCGCCGCGCTGCCGTCCGCCGAGCGCGAGCGGATCCTCGAGCGCGCGCGAGCGCTCGCGGGCGACGGCGAGGTCGAGCTGCCCTACGTCTGCGAGACGTCGGTGTGCTTCCGCCGGGCGTGACGCTGCGGCCGGGCGCCGCCGAGGACGCGGCGCTCCTCGTCGACTCGGTCCTCGACGGCTTCGCGACCTACCGCGCCTTCGCGCCGGCGGGCTGGGCGCCACCGTCGCGCCTAGCTAGCTCATCTTGCTGGGGCTGTAGGGCTGGCCGAGGAGTCCGGCGACGTGCCCGCGAAGGCTCTTGTTGGTGAAGCCGGTGACGGCGTGCAGCAGGATGTGCAGGGCGCCGGCCAGAGCGATGGCGCGTGAATCCCCGAAGCGCAGCGCTCCGGTTCGATGGCCCTCTCGGTTGTAGGGCTGGTGGATGCGCTCAAACAGCGCAGAGCCGATGGCACAGCTCTGACCGGCACGCTCGATCATAAGCAGCCGTTCGTTGATCGCTCGCGCCTTGTCGATCAGTTCGGGCAGGTGCTCGAGGCGGGCGAGGATGTCGAGGTCGGATGGCTTGTTGATGACGGCCTCGATCCGCAGCGCGCGGCCGTCCTTGAGGTACTGCTTGATCCGCGAGTGCTTGTAGGAGAAGTCGATCTTGACGTCGGTGCCCGGGTCGAAGACGCGGGTGCGGAACGCGCCCTTGGTCGTCCTGCGGACCTGGCGGGCGAACACGATCGCGATCTGCTCGGGACGGCCGATCGTGATGTTGTCGGCGACGAGCGCCTCGAAGAAGCCGCGGGCGCGGCGCGGGTCGTCGAACACGAGCGTGCGGCTGACCTCGACCTGGCGCATCGACAGCTGCCACCAGTAGCCGGCCGCGCGGTCGGCCGCGGTGAACGGGGTCGGAAGGTTCTCGATCCAGCGATCGAAGAACCACTGCACGTGCCGCGGCCCGAAGCTGTCGCAGATCGCCCGCAGAGCATCGGGCTGCGCGCAGGCGGCGAACCCGTTGGACAGCGCGACGTAGTCGATGCCGGCGCGGTCGGCCTGGCGCTTGGCCCACTCATGCCCGTTGAGCCAGACCTTCGCCGGGTACGGGAAGTAGCTGCAGATCTTGATGAAGCCAGGGCCGAAGTCCGGATCGCAGATGTAGAAGTAGTAGACGCCGACACGGCGCTCCTCCTTGAAGAACTCAAAGCACACCGCCCTCGGCTTGGTCGCGCGGTTGCGGGCGCTGATGACCCACTGAAACTCCTGGCAAGCCACGATCGCCACGACCCCGAAGCGGCGCTCACGCTCGGCACGCTCCAGGAACGGGCGGACATGGTCGAGCTTGCGGTCATCCCACCGCGACCGGTCGGGCTTCTTGAGCGCCAGGATCGGGATCCGGTGGGCGTCGGCGAACGCCCTGACGTCACGACGGAAGCGGTTGCCGATGTTGCCCAACAGCGCCGCCGACGGGATCGGCTTGCCCAAGATGCCGGGTGATGAACCGCACGACCTGCCCGCCGACCTGCAGCTTCGGGACATACGCGTTCAGATACAGCCGATCGACACACTCGACCTCAAGCGCCACATGGCCCTCGAGGACGTCGTTGATGTTCGCCACGCCCGCGGTGCCCGCCATCGCCCCAGCATCCACCACGAGGGCCGGCTTCGCCGGCCCGGCGCCCCGAGCCGCCACCCGGGGGAGGCCGGGAGGGGGTCCTGACCCCCTCCCGCTCTTATGGGGGTTGATTTGTCAAGGGCCGAGCACCGGATGCCCGCGTCTGGGGCGGGCATCCGGTCGGTCAAGGAGGCGGCGGGTCCGGCGAGTGCGCGACGCGCGGTCAGGCTCTTATACGCGGGTCGACTGCCGCAGGACCGTGGTTCGTCGTGAGAGCCCGCTGTCTAAAGATCGAGCGTGACCGCCGGGGCGGCTTGCTCATAGCGGGATCGCGGGTGCTCTCGCGCGTGGTGGCCGGATGGTTCCCGCCGCCTCCTTGACCAACGTGGTGCATCGGCCGCGGTTCAGTCCCCGATGGTGGCGATCGCCCAGCAGAACCCGGCGAGCTCGCGCGCGACGGCGACCGCGACGATGGTGCGGCGCTTGCCGCGCTCGGTGTCCAGGCGGCGCCAGGTGCGGTGGAGGCGCTGCTGCGCTTTCCAGGCGATCGCGATCACCGGCGGGGGCTGCCCTTCTTGGCGGCGTTTGAGCGCCTGGCCCTTCGCCGGCGCGCGGCGGTAGTGCCAGGCGGCCTCGACCAGCAGCCGGCGGGCGTGCCGGGAGCCCGATTTCGTGATCGACCCCTGGCGGCGGGTCTCGCCCGAGCTGTTCTCCGAGGGCACCAGACCGAGGTAGCTCGTCAGCCGCCCGGGTCGCTCGAAGCGCTCGAAGTCGCCGATCTCGGCGCACAGCCCGACCGCCGAGAGCGTGTCGATCCCGCGCAGGCACCGCAGCCTGGCGACCGTGTTGGCCCACGGCGAGTCCGGGACGAGCTCAGCGATCTCAGCCTCGAGCGCGTCGCGGCGGATCACGAGCGCGTCGATCGCGCCGAGGTAGTCAAGCAGTGTCGCCTGCGCGCCGCGCCCGCCGAGGTCGATCTTCTCCAGCCAGGAGCGGTGACAGGCCGTCCACGCGCTGGCGTTCTCCTCGTAGCGGACGTCGTGGCGCAGCAGCAGCTTGCCCATGCGATGCCGGGCGCGCATCAGATCGCCGCGGAGATCCTCGCGCGCGCGGACCAGGTCGCGCAGCGCCTCCTCCTCGCTGCTCGGGATCCTGACCGGGTGCAGCCCGTCGATCATCAACAGCCGCAGCACGCGCTCCGCGTCACGCTGATCGGTCTTCACACGATCCTGCGCCGGACGTTCGATCTTCCCCGGTGCTGCCACCACGCAGCCGACCCCGGCCCCGAGCAGTTCGCGCGCCAGCCCAAAGCCGGTGGGCCCAGCCTCGTACGCCACCCGGGTCGGCCCCGGCAGCGAACAGCAGAACCCCACCACCTCGCTCGTCGTGCCCGGCAACCTGCGCGTGCGCATCTCGCCCGACAACGCATCGACCGTCACAGCGAGCACGCTGCGTGCGTGCACGTCCAGACCTGCCCAGCTGCGAACCTGTGCCATGGTCGGCTCCTCTATGCGGTTGTGGTCGCCGCGCGGGGTGCCACCCGCACGGCTTCAAAACTCCCCACGATCGCGTGGGGGACCGGCCATGACTACCAGCCAGGCCGGACAGCAACCTCCATAGGGTCTAATGGGCCGTCTCGCAACGCTTGACCGGAAACGGCGGACGCCGATCACCGCCTGGCGGCGTCCTCGGTCGCGGCAATGGCTCCACCATTGCTCGCTCCCTGCGTCCTTGCCAGCCGGTGCCGGCGCCTCGCCGTTTCCGGCCCAACGTTACGAGACGACCCACTAGACGATCGTCAACGGCGTCCCCACGGGCATCAGGCGCGCCAGCCGCAGGACGTCGGCGTTGCGCAGGCGGATGCAGCCGTGCGAGACGCGTCCGGGCAGCAGGTCCGGATGGTCGGTGCCGTGGATCCCGACGAAGCCGCCGCCGGGCCAGTCGGTGAGCGTGCGCGAGCGCGCGCTCGTGCCGAACGCGATCGGGCCGTAGGCGGGGCTCGCGTACGCCGCCACGCGGTCGCGGACGTAGAACGAGCCCGCCGGGGTGGGCGTGCCGGCCCGGCCGACGCCGATCGGCGCGCGGAGCACCGGGCGCCGGTCGCGCAGCAGCGTGAGGCGCAGGCGCCGGCGGTCGACGACCAGGCGCGTCCGGACGGTCCCGTAGCCCCCGAGCGCCGCGCGCGGGAGCCAGCCGACGGCCCGGCCGAGCACCGGGAGCCGGGCGCGCACCCACGTCGCGCCGCGGCGGTCGCGCCCGCGGCCGAGCACGAGCACGAGGTTCGACGTGTCCTCCGGCGTGCGCGCGTCGAGGGTGGCGACGGGCGCGGCGGCCGCGTCGGGCGCGGCGCGGGCCACGGCGCTCGTCCGCAGCGGCGCCCACGTCGACAGGCCGCGCTCGGCGCCGAGGGCCCGTGGGCGGGGGACGTCGAGGCCTCCGCGCGCCGGCACGGGCAGCGCCGTCGCGGCGAGCGGCCGCGGCCGCGACGCGGCGGGCCCGCCGGCGGCGACCACGCCACCGGCCGTGGCGGCCGCGGCCAGCGCGGCGGCGGCGACCGCGGCACCGGCGGGCCTCATCCCGTGAAGCGCGGGCGCCCCTTGCGGCGCGTCTGCATGACGAAGCGCGTGCGGGCCACGATCCCCGCCACGTCGTGGCCGCTTCGCGGCTCGTCGAAGGCCCCCTGGACCGGAGGGGCGCCGGCCAGGTTGCGGATCCACGCCGCGTGACGCGCCTCGACGGAGTGGATCGACAGCGCGCTGGCCAGGAACGCGCGCGACGTGATGCGCGGCGCCTGGCCCGCATAGGCGGCCACGGCGAGGTCCTCGAGGGCGACGGCCGTGTTGCGGAAGGCCTTCGGCCCGTCGGTCGCCCCGCCGAAGTCGAAGTGTGGCTGTTGCGGCGCCTTGGAACCGAGCGCCTCCCGCAGCGCCTTGACGTGCGCGCGCTCATGGGCGCCGACGATCCGCGCCTGGCGGGCGAGGCCGCCGTGGAGCACCTTGTTGCGCTCGACCTCGGTGTAGAACGTCGCCTGGAGCTCCTCGAGCAGGAGCGCGAACGAGAGGATCGCCACGTCGCGACGGCGATCGCCCGCCCCGGCCGCGAACGCCGCGGGCGCCCCCGCGGCCGCGGCGAGCAGGGCCCCGCCGCCGAGCGCCGCGGCGCGCAGGGCCTGCGCGCGCGTGGAGCCGTGCAGGCGCCCGAGCCCCTCCTCGAGCGCGCCGTCGGCGTCGAGCTCGGCGAGCGTGAATGGTGGTGTCGTCATGAGATCTCGATTCCCAGGGCCTGTACGCGCTCGAGGCCTTGGCGGACCGAGAGCCCCGCGTCGACCGCGGCGGGTGCGGGCACGGCGCCGTCGAGGTCGCGGATCCAGCCCGCGTGGCGGGCCTCGACGGAGAGGATCCGCGCGACCGCGGCCAGCGTCTGCGGCCGGAGGTTCGTCCCCTGGCCGTTGAGCACGGCGACCCCGACGTCCTCGAGCCGCTTCGCCGAGGCGACGAACGTCCGGGCGTCCGCGGTGGCCGCGCCGAAGCGGTAGCGAGCGGCGGCCTTGGCGTTGGAGCCGAGCGCCTTGCGGATGAACGCCGCGTGCGCGCGCTCGTGGCCGCCGACGATCCGGGCGAAGTCGCGCAGCTCGCCGTTCAGGCCCGCGCGGCGCTGCGCCTCGGCGTAGAACGCGGCCTGCAGGTCCTCGAAGACGAGCGCGGCGGCGAGGACCTTCGCGTCCTGGGCGGCTGAGGGCTTCGAGGCGCTCGGCGACGGCGCCGCCGCGAGGACGGCCGCACCGCCCGCCGCAGCGCCCGCGCCCGCGGCCGCGCGCCGCAGGAGCGCGGCGCGCGTCATGCCGTTCGTGGCGGTGCTCCGGTTCATGGTGTGACGGTATCCCGCCGGCGCGGGCCGCCGACCCGGCCGTTCGGCCAGGATCTCCTGTCGTCGAGCGCGCTCGGCGTGGGCCGCTCAAGAGCCACACGAAGGCGACGCCGCGACGTGGACCGCGGGCGCGCTCACCGGCGGGCCGGTACCGTCCGCGCGATGCTCGCCCGCCTGCTCCTCGCGGGCCTCGCCGTGCTCGCGGCCGTCGCCGGCGCCCGCGGGCTGCGCGCCGACGGCCGCTGTGCCGACGTCAAGGAGGCCGCCTCGACGGCGCCTCGCGGCGAGCTGTCCGCGATCGCGCGCGAGACGGCGAAGCGCTGCGGAGACCCGCGCGACCGCGTCGTGGTCGCCGTCGTGCTCGTCGCCCGTAAGCACCGCCCCGACGCGGTCGCGCTGACGCGCCGGATGACCCGCGACGACCCCCAGGACTACCTCGGCTGGCTCGCGCTGTGGCGCCTGACCCGCGAGCCGGCCCCGCTCGCGCGCGCACGGGCGCTCAACCCACGCGGGACGCCGCGGGCCTGAGGCTCAGCGCTCCTTGCGGCGCAGGAAGGGCAGCTCGACGAGGTAGTAGCTGGCCGCGGCGAAGATCGCCGTGACCGCGACGACGAGGACGTAGAGGATCGGCGTGGTGAGATGGTCGATGCGACCGGCGAGGTCGAGCCCACGGGCTGAGAAGTGCGCCGCGTCGGCGGGCAGGCCGAGCACCTCGGTGACCGCCAGGTGCCAGAGGTAGATGCCGTAGGAGACGAGGCCGAGCCACGCGAGCGGCGCGGTGGCGAGCAGGCGGCGCGGCACGCCGCCGGCGCGCTCGCCGAAGATCGCGGGCAGCACGAGCAGCGCGTTGAGCACGAGACCGAGCGCGATCGCCGCGAGCGTCTTGGCGACCGGCTGCGACGTGGTCAGCGTCTGGACGATGCCGAGCAGGCCGCCGGGCCGCAGCAGCAGCGTGAGCGCGACGAAGGCCGCCCCCGCGCCCAGCCAGCACCACCCGGGGTGCTCGACGACGACCCGCACGACGCGCGGCTCGGCGGGCGCGCGCTCGGCCGCGACGCTGGCCACCGCGAGCGCCATCCCGAGCGAGAGCCAGACGATCTGCCCGAGCAGGGTCGTGGCCACGAGGTCCGAAACGATGTTCCGCGACGCGGCCAGCTGGACCGCGACGCCTCCGAGCGCGACGAGCACGAGCGCCACGAGCTCGGCGCGCAGCCACGCGCGCGGACCCGCCCCGAGCGCCAAGCGGCGGACCGCCATCGCCCAGAAGGGCAGCAGAAGGTAGAAGGTCACCTCGACGCACAGGCTCCAGGCGACCGGGATGCCGCCGCCCACCGTGTCGTGCGAGTAGAGCTGTCCGAAGAAGTAGAAGCGCCACCAGTCGCCGCTGAAGACGCCGACGATCCCCGGGAAGATCGCCAGCACGGTGAGCGCGAGCCAGTAGGCCGGAACGATGCGCAGCACGCGCCGGCGCGCGTAGCGCCCGATCCTCGGCGCGCGCCGGGCGCTCGCGCGGGCGGCCACGAAGGGCCGGTACAGCAGGAACCCGGAGATGACGAAGAACTGGATCAGAGCCTGCGGCCCCAGCACCGCCAGCCCGTCGCCGACGAGGCCGGCGGCCAGCGCGCCGGTGACGCTCGAGACGTGGAAGGCGATGATGCAGAGCACCGCGATGCCGCGCAGCGAGTCGAAGAGCGCGAAGCGCGGGTTGCCGGGCGGCGGCGCGACCGCCGGCGAGGGCGCCGCGGGCGCTGCCCGGGACGCCGTCGCGGTCATCGCAGGAAGCCTTCGACCCGCGCCAGCAGCGCGTCGTCGAAGGAGCGATCCCAGTCGCGGCTCCAGCGCACGGCGCTGCCACGCGCGCGTCGCTCGGCGTCCCGCGCGCCCGCGGCGGCCTCGCACAGCGCGTCGGCGATCGCCTCCACACCGGGCTCGGCGGTGATGAGGTTGGTCGAGATCGCGGCCATCGCCGCCGCCGTCTTGTTCTCGAAGCTGTTGGTGACGGTGAGCATCCCGGCGGAGGCCATCTCGATCGGCACGAGGCTCGGGTGCGGCGTGTACATGAGCGCGAGGCCGACGTCGTGCTCGCGCAGCGTGCGCGCGTAGGCGCGCTGGCTCGCCCGCGGGAGCAGGCTCAGGCTCGCGCCGCTGCCGAGCTCCAGACCGCCGCTGTCGTCGAGCGTCCCGATGCCGTTGAGCTCCCAATCGCGCAGCGCGCCCTGCTCGAGCGCGCGGCTCAGGGCGAGGACGCCGAGCTCGAACATGTTGCGCGCCGCATGGGGCTCGGGTCGCGCGTAGAAGAGCAGCCGGCGCGTGCCCCGTGCCGCGAGCTGCTCGGCCGCGGGCGGCGCGACCGCCGTGATCGCGTTCTCGAAGGCCGCCGACGCCGCATCGCCCGCGCGCGGGCCGCCGCCGTAGACCCCGAGGCCGCGGCGGCGGAAGAAGTCGCGCAGCAGCTCGGTCGAGAAGAGGGCGGCGTGCGGCAGGCGGTAGGACTCGTCGGCGAGCGCCGCGTACGTGCCCATCGGAAACGTGAAGGGCTCGTGCTCCTGGATCAGGTACAGGAAGCGCTCGCGCCCGAGCGTGCGGACAGCGGCCGCGGCGATGTGCGCGCTCCACCACGTGGTGGCCACGAAGGCGTCGGTGGGGCTGACCTCGAGGAGGGCGAGCTCGCGCCCGAAGGCGATCTCGACTTGATCGAAGAGCCCGTCCAGGCCCTCGAAGGACTCGACGCGCGCCCGCCACGACGGCGGCAACGGCGCGACCGGGTCGACGGTCACGAGGCGCACGCGCGCCCCGCGCTCGGCCAGTCGCCGGGCGAGGTTGAGCTTCGCGATGTAGCCCCCGAAGAGGTGCTCGAGATCGATCGTGGGCATCAGCAGGTTGACGCGGGTCGGCGCGTCGTCGCGCACCGAGAGCTCGAGCGGCGCGACCTTGAGGCTGACCGCGCGCGCCGGACCCTCGGCCACGCGCGGGCCGGGGCGGGGGGCGAGCCTGGGCGGCGGGACGGCGTCGAGGCGCAGCGCCTTGTTAGGGCGCTCGCGCAGCGAGGCGTCGAGCAGGCGCCGCCAGGTGAAGGCGTATGCGAGCACCCATTCGGCGCCGTTGGTCTCGTGGCGGCCGAGGATCTCGCGCGTGCCACGCCGCCAGAGGTCGGCGAGCGAGACGAGCGAGCGCTCGCTGTCGAGGAAGCGCTCGAGGATGCGGCGCTTGGGCCGCGCCATGCGCGCCCCGACGCGCATCTGCAGGATCGTGGCCAGCTGGAGGACCCGTGCGGCGTCGAGGAAGTAGTGGCCCCGCCACAGCCGCACGCGCTCGCGGGGGTCGGCCGCGATCCGTGGCAGGCGCTCGCGCAGGCCCGACCCGCGGTCCGTGGCCGCGGCGTGGCCGAGGTGGGCGCCCGCGTGCTGGACGTAGTCGTAGAGCGGGCGGTCGACGAACGCGATCTCGCCGAGGGCGAGCGCGGTCAGTGCGATCCAGTGGTCGTGGTAGTGGCCGAACTGGGCGGGCGGGAAGGGCAGCGCGTCGGCGAGCAGCTCGGCGCGGAAGAGCGACGCGGCGCCGGTCACCGCGTTGGCCACGAGCATCGAGAGCAGCTCGGCGTGGTTGTTGCGGCGCCGCTCCCAGTAGCTCTCGGAGATCGTCTCGCCGCCGCGCCCGACGATCCGCGCGTCGCTGTAGACGAGCTGGGCGCAGCCGAGCCCGTCGATCAGCGCCTCGAGCTTGTCGGGGTACCAGGCGTCGTCCTGGTCGGCCATCGCGACGAGCTTCGCGCCGGGCGGGACCATGCCGAGCGCGCGCTCGAAGTTCCCGAAGAAGCCGAGGCGTCGCGGCGAGCGCGAGACGACGAAGCGCGGGTCGCCTTCCACGGCGTCCCGCAGCGCGGCGAAGCGCTCCGGGCTCGAGCCGTCGTCGCTGACGAGGCAGACCCAGTTGCGGTGCGTCTGCGCGCGGATCGAGTCCAGCTGGCGCTCGAGCAGGTCGGCCGGCGGGTTGTACGTGGCCATGCAGATCGCCACGAGCGGGCCCGCGGCGAACTCGGGCGCCTCCACGCTCGCGGGCGCGCGCGGGTCGACGGTCGCGATCCGCCCGAGCTGCGCCTCGGCGAACGACCCGTCGTCGAGCTCGGCGCGCAGAACCAGCTCGCACTCGCCGGCGGCCGCGGTGACGCGGGCGAAGCCCCAGAAGCCGCTGCGGTAGGCCTGCAGCAGCGGGTCCTTGGCGGACGCCGGGTCACGCTCGAGGCCGGCGCTCGCGAAGACGTCGAGGCCCGGGTGCAGGTCGCGGAAGACGTCCAGGCGGGGCATCCGCTGGGCGGTGACCGGCTCGGCCGCGCCGTCGACCACGAAGCTCAGGTCGCGGATCCGCCCGTGCGCGCACGAGCACCACCCGCAGACGAAGAGCGCAGTGCCGGCCCCGACGCCGATCTGGGCGGGCAGCGGGGCGTCGAGGACGACGTGCAGGTCGCGTTCGGCCGCCCTCGGAGGCGCCGCTGCGAGGCCGGCGGCGGGGCTGTCCGAGGGGGCGGTCACGCGGTCGCCGCGCACCCTACCGGGACGCCGGTAGGGTGCCGCCGAACGTCAGCGCGCGCGCATCTGCACCACGTGGTGCGCACGCTGGGGCGCAGCCCTTAGACTCGCCGCCCTCATGGAACGGCTCAAGCTGCACGTCGATCCGTTCGCGAACGATCCCGGCCACTGGGGCGCCTCGCTGGCCAACGACGCGGAGATCATGATCCCGTGCCTCGAGGTCGCCCGCGCGCGATCGGTCGTCGAGATCGGCGCCTACGCGGGCGACCTCACCCGGCTGCTGCTCGACTGGGCTGCGCAGAACGACGCGCGCGTGTGGGCCATCGACCCCTCGGCGCAACCCGAGCTCGAGGAGCTCGACCGCGTCCGCGACGACCTCGAGCTCGTGCGCGCCACGAGCCACGACGGCCTCGCGCAGATCCCGGCGGCCGACGCGGTCATCGTCGACGGCGACCACAACTACTGGACCGTGGCCGAGGAGCTGCGAATCGTCGCCGAGCGCGCGGGAAACGGGCCGCTGCCGCTGCTGCTCTTCCACGACGTCTGCTGGCCGCACGCGCGCCGCGACGACTACTTCGCGCCCGAGCAGGTCCCGGCCGAGTTCCGCCAGCCCACGGTCGAGGGCGGGGGGCTGTTCCCCGGCGAGCCGGGGATCCGCCCGGGCGGCCTGCTGTACAAGTGGCCCGCAGCGCGAGAGGGCGGTCCGCGCAACGGCGTCCTGACCGCGGTCGAGGACTTCGTCGAGGCTCGTGCGGGGCTGCGCCTGGCCGTGGTGCCGGCCTTCTTCGGCCTGGGCGTCGCCTGGGAGGCCGACGCCGCCTACGCCGACGAGCTGGCCGAGCTGCTCGCGCCCTACGACCGCAACCCGCTGATGGAGCGCCTGGAGGCCAACCGCGTGCTGCACCTCTCCTCGGCGCACTTCCAGCTCGTCCAGGTGGCGCTGCTGCAGCAGCGGCTCGCCCGCCAGGAGGCGATCCTGCGCAAGCTGCTCGAGTCGGGCACCTTCGCGGTGGCAGAGCGCCTCTCCGCCGTGCGCCAGCGCGGCGAGCCCGCGTTCTCCAAGGAGGAGATCCGGGCCGCCCTGGAGGGCTAGAAGGCGCGCCGGGTCCGCCGCCGCGCGTTCAGGCGCCGCAGCGGCTCGGTCAGCCGCCAGCTGGCGGTCTGCGTCACGCGAGCGAGCCTCGCGTCCTGCTCGCGGGCCTGCCCGGAGGCCTGCAACAGCCGGGAGGCCCGCCACAGCCGCGCGGCGGCGGCCTCGGCCTCCGCGCGCCGCGCGCGCGAGCGCCAGTCGGGATCGTCGTCGTCCCACTTGGCGGCGAGGGCCATGTGCTCCTCCGCGAAGACCTCGGCGTCGTCGACGAGCGCGAGCGCATGGTGGTGAACGACCCGCAGCGGCTCGACGACGACCGTGCGTCCGGCTGCCCGGACCTGACGGCAGAGGTCGGCGTCGTAGCCGTGCAGCTGCCCGAGCGACTCGTCGAAGCGCAGGTTGCGGACCGTCCACGGCGCGAGGACGAGCAGGACGCCGTAGAGCGTGTCGACCTCCCGGGCCGTGGAGCTGCGCCCCACCCACGCCGCCTCGTCGCCGCCGAGCTCGGGGGGCGCAAGCACGCTCGCGCCCCAGCTCACCGCGCCGTCCCACCACGCGGGGCTCGCAACGCCGGTCGCCCCGAGGCAGCCGACGACCCCGACCCGCGGGTCGGCCAGCGCGGCGCGGACCTGCGCCGCGAATCCCGGGTCGGCGATCTCGGCGTCCTCGTGGACGAGGACGACGGCCTCGAGATCGTCGTGGCGGGCGGCCTCGTCGAGGACGAGGTTGTAGCTGCGGGCGATCGAGCCCGCCGCGGCGTGCGTGAGCACGACGGAGTCCGACTCGGCGGCACGCGCGATCCCCCGGCCCGCGCATCGCGCGAAGACGTCGGGGGTCATGATCGAGCAGCCGAAGACGAGCATCCGCGCCCGCATCCTGCCCGAGAAGGCCCACGAGCGGCCCGGACCCGTGCGCCGCGGGGCGCCGGTAGGGTGGCCGCCGATGATCGCCTTCGGGTCGTCGATCACCTCGCCCGCGGTCTACGCGCGCTGCGCGCAGCGCGGCTTCGCGGTGGCCGCCGAGCCCGACTCGGAGATCCTCGCGAGCCCCGCCGCCGGCTCGATCTTCCACACCTACAACCTGCTGCTCGACCGCGCCGCGCAGCTCGACGGGCTCGAGGCGCTCGTGCTCGTCCATCAGGACGCGGAGATCGCCGACCGCGCGTTCTGCTCCAAGCTCCGCTGCGAGCTGAGCGACCCGCAGGTGGGCGTCGTGGGCTGCGTCGGCGCGGTCGGCGTGCGCAGCATCGCCTGGTGGGAGGGCTCGGTGACGTGGGCCTCGTTCACGCACCGCTACGAGGAGCTCGGCGGCGGCGAGTTCCCCTCGCTGTCGTGGAACGGCGAGCGACTGCCGCCCTACGCGCGCACGGGCGAGGTCGAGACGGTCGACGGCTTCGTGCTGGCGCTCTCGCCCTGGACCGTGCGCAACGTGCGCTTCGACGAGTCGCTCGGCCAGCGGCTGCACGGCTACGACTTCGACTTCTGCCTGCAGGTCCGCGCCGCCGGGAGGACGATTCGCACCGCGGACCTCAAGGTCGTGCACCACCACTCGCTCGAGCTGGCCGGCGACCTCGACGGCTGGATCCAGGCGCACATGACCGTGGCCGAGAAGTGGGACGGGCGGATGCCGAACGTCGGCGTGGCCGGAGGCGACTGGAAGCAGCGAGCCCGCCGCGCGGAGGCCGAGGCCGCGGCCGCGCGCGGCCAGGCGCTCGCCGCCCAGCTGAAGATCGACGCCCAGGCCCGCCGCCACGAGCGCGCGCTGGCCGAGGCGACAGGCAGCCTCGGCTGGAAGCTGACCGCGCCGCTGCGCGCGCTCAGCGCGCTGCGCCGGCCGCGCGCCGGCGCCGGCGGGCGTTGAGGCGCCGCAGCGGCGCGGTCACCCGCCAGCTCGACGTCGCCGTGACGTCGCGCAGGCGCTGGTCGAGCACCCCGGTCGTCGCGTCGGCCCACAGCCGGCGCGACGCCACGAGCAGCCGCGCTGCGGCCGCCTCGGCCTCCGCGCGGCGCGCCCGCGCCTTCCAGTCGACCTCGCCGGGGTCCCACTTCTCCGCGAGCCGGACGTGGGCGGCGAGCCACGGCTCGGGATCGCCGCCGAGCAGGTCGAGGCGGTGGTGGTGGTGCAGGACGCCGAGGTCGGTGGCCAGGACGATGCGCCCGGCGGCGCGAGCCTGCCGGCAGACGTCGGCCTCGCAGCCGTGGCGCTGTCCGATCGCCTCGTCGAAGCGCAGGGTGCGCACCGCCCACGGCGACAGCCCGACGACGAAGCCGTAGAGCGTGTCGACGGCGCGTGACGAGCGCTCCCGTGGGTCCGGCGGCGCGTGCACGCCGTCCTGTGCCAGCGCCGCCGACCCCCAGCTCACCTCGCCGTCCCACCAGGCCAGGGCGTCGGGGCCGGTCGCGCCCACGGCGCCGACGAGCGCGACCCGCGGGTCGCGGAGGGCGCGGCGCAGCTTCGTGCAGAGGGCGGGGTCGACGATCTCGGCGTCCTGGTGCAGGAGCACGAGGGCCTCGAGCCCCTCGAGGCCGGCGGCCTGCTCGAGGATCGCGTTGTAGGTACGAGCGAGCGACTCGGAGGCCTGCAGCGCCAGCACGATCGACTCGGGCTCGTTCACGAGCGCCAGCCCCGGCCGGGCGCAGCGCTCGTAGGTCCCCGGGTCGGTGACCGAGATCCCGAAGGCGATCATGGCCGCGGGACCCTAGCGCGTGCCCGGCCGCGCGCTCGGTAGCGTGCCCCGGGGTCCATGTCGCCCGCGCCCGTCGTCATCGAGGTCGAGGACCTCCACAAGACCTTCCGCGTCCCCACGCACCGCGTCGACACGCTCAAGGAGCGCGTCGTACGCCCGTTCGCGCAGAGCGACGTGCGCGAGTTGCGGGCGTTGCGGGGGGTGTCGTTCGCGGTGGCGCGGGGTGAGTTCTTCGGGGTCGTGGGTCGGAATGGGTCGGGGAAGTCGACGTTGTTGAAGATCTTGGCGTCGATCTACGGGCCGGATTCGGGGCGGATCAGGATGGCGGGGCGGTTGGCGCCGTTCATCGAGTTGGGGGTGGGCTTCAACGTGGAGCTCACGGCGCGTGAGAACGTGGCGCTGAACGGGGTGATGATGGGGTTGGGGCGCCGGGAGGCGTCGCGCAGGCTCGAGGCGGTGCTGGAGTTCGCGGAGCTCGAGCGCTTTGTGGATCTGCGGTTGAAGAACTATTCGTCGGGGATGTTGGTGCGGTTGGCGTTCGCGGTGATGGTGGAGGCCGACGCCGACATCATGCTGATCGACGAGGTGCTGGCGGTGGGGGACGCGTCGTTTGCGCAGAAGTGCCTGGATGTGTTTCGCGCCAAGCGGGCGGCGGGGCGCACGTTGGTGCTGGTGACCCATGACATGGCGACGGTGCAGGGGTTCTGTGATCGCGCGATGCTGCTGGACGCGGGGGAGGTGCGCTATCTCGGCGAGCCCGAGGAGGCCGCCCTGCGCTACTACCGCCTGAACTTCACCGGCGGCGAGCACCACGACCACGCCGAGGAGCCCGAGGGCTCGGCCGACATCAACGTCCGCCTCGTCGACGTGTGGCTGCAGGACGCCCGCGGCGAGCGCGTCGAGAACGTCGAGCAGGGCGAGCCGATCGCGTTCGGGATCGTCGTCGAGGCGCGGCGCGAGCTGCGCGCGCCGGTCTTCCAGCTGCACGTCCTCAACGACGACGCCGTCTGGGTCTTCGGCTTCAGCCAGCGGCTCACCGACGGTGCCGAGGATCGCGTCGCCGCCGGGCAGCGGGTGCGCATCACCGGCACGATCGAGAACCCGCTCGTGCCGGGCCGCTACTTCGTCGAGTGCTGGGTGGCCCGCGATCGCGAGGACGGCGAGCCGGCGCTGCACGTGCTCAAGCTCACGGACTTCTACGTCTTCGGGACGCGCCCGGGGGCGGGCAGCGTCGTCGTCGACACCGACATCGAGGCGGTCGCGGAGCCCGAGGTCGCGCCGGCGCCGTAGATTTGCCCGGCCCGTGAGCACGCGTGAGCTTCAGCCCCGGCGCGAGGCGATCGGCCCGGCCGGGCTCGTCGCGGCGCTCGAGCGCCCGCTCGCGCCCCTGCCCGTGGGCCGCGCGTCCTCGGCCTTCCTCTACGGCCACCTCTTCCACGCGCGCGAGGCGGTCGTGGACCTCCGGCTGCTGGTCGACGGCGAGCCGCACGCGCCGTCCGCGTTCGGCCTGCCGCGTCCCGACGCCGGGCACCTGGCCGCGGGCTTCTGGGCCACGGTGCCGCTCGCCGCGCGCGCGGCGCCGGGGCGGATCGCGATCGAGGCCGACGTCCGCCTGGCCGACGCCACGCGGCTGATCGCGCCGCTCGGCGCGATCGACGTCGTCGACCCCGGGCCGGCACCGGAGACCGCCGCGGTGGCGCGCGACCGCGACGCCGGGCTGATCGCCGTCTGCATGGCCACGTTCGAGCCCGACCCCGAGCTCTTCGCCGACCAGGTGGCGTCGCTGCGCGCGCAGACCGACGAGGGGTGGATCTGCCTCGTCAGCGACGATGGCTCGGGCCCCGAGCACGTCGCGCGGATCGCCGACGTCCTGGGCGACGACCCCCGCTTCGCGCTCTCGCGCTCGGAGGTCCGGCTGGGCTTCTACGCGAACTTCGAGCGGGCGCTGCGCATGGTCCCGGCCGAGGCGCGACTCGTCGCCCTCTGCGACCAGGACGACCGCTGGCACCCCGACAAGCTCGCGACCCTGCGCCGCGCCCTCGAGGACGGGGCGGTGCTCGCGTTCTCCGACCAGCGGCTCGTCGACGCCAGCGGGCGCGTGCTCCGCGAGACGCTCTGGCGGGGCCGGCGCGTCAACGCGACCGATCTCGCCTCGATGGTCGTGGCCAACACGGTCACCGGCGCGGCCACGCTCTTCACCCGCGAGCTCGCCGAGCTCGCGCTGCCGTTCCCCGAGACCCCGGGCTTTCAGTTCCACGACCACTGGCTCGGGGTCGTCGCCCTCGCCGCGGGCGACGTCGCCTACGTCGACCGTCCGCTCTACGACTACGTCCAGCACGCCGGGGCGATCTTCGGCGAGGTCGCGGAGGGCCGGCGCCGGCGCGTCGGCCCGACGCTGCGCGGCCCGCGCGAGGTGCTCGCCCGCTGGCGCGCGGCCTACTTCTTCGGCTGGGTGACGCGCGAGCTGCAGGCGCAGACCGCGCTCGCGCGCTGCGCCGGGCGCCTGACCCCGCGCAAGCGCCGGGCGCTCGAGCGCTTCGCCGACGGCGGGCGCTCGCCAGCGACGCTGTTGTGGCTCGCGCTGCGCCCGCTGCGCGCGCTGCTCGGGCGCACCGAGACGCTCGGCGGCGAGGCCGAGCTGGCGCGCGGGCTGCTCTGGCGCGCGCTCATCACCGGGCGCGCCCGGCTGGGGGGACCGCGGCGGATGCTCGGCGACGCGAGCCTCCCCGAGCCCTTCCGCTTCGAGCAGCGGCGCCTGCGCTCTTGGCGGGCGAAGGTGTGAGCGTGGGGGCGCCGGTCGTCATCGAGGCGCGCGACGTCCACAAGAGCTTCCGGCTGCCCGGCCGCGACGAGTTGCGGGCGTTGCGGGGGGTGTCGTTCGCGGTGGCGCGGGGTGAGTTCTTCGGGGTCGTGGGTCGGAATGGGTCGGGGAAGTCGACGTTGTTGAAGATCTTGGCGTCGATCTACGGGCCGGATTCGGGGCGGATCAGGATGGCGGGGCGGTTGGCGCCGTTCATCGAGTTGGGGGTGGGCTTCAACGTGGAGCTCACGGCGCGTGAGAACGTGGCGCTGAACGGGGTGATGATGGGGTTGGGGCGCCGGGAGGCGTCGCGCAGGCTCGAGGCGGTGCTGGAGTTCGCGGAGCTCGAGCGCTTTGTGGATCTGCGGTTGAAGAACTATTCGTCGGGGATGTTGGTGCGGTTGGCGTTCGCGGTGATGGTGGAGGCCGACGCCGACATCATGCTGATCGACGAGGTGCTGGCGGTGGGGGACGCGTCGTTTGCGCAGAAGTGCCTGGATGTGTTTCGCGCCAAGCGGGCGGCGGGGCGCACGTTGGTGCTGGTGACCCATGACATGGCGACGGTGCAGGGGTTCTGTGATCGCGCGATGCTGCTGGACGCGGGGGAGGTGCGCTATCTCGGCGAGCCCGAGGAGGCCGCCCTGCGCTACTACCGCCTGAACTTCACCGGCGGCGACGACGGCGCCGACGCCGAACGCCACGGGGCGGTCGAGCTCGTCGACGCGTGGCTGCAGGACGCTCACGGCGAGCGCGTCGAGCGCATCGCCCGAGGCGAGCCGCTCGGCATCCAGGTCGTCGTGCGCACGCACCACGAGCTCGAGGCCCCGCTCTTCGCCTTCCAGGTCCACAACGCGGCCGGCGTGCCGGTCTTCGGCTTCGGCCGCGCGGTGCGCGAGGATCGCGTGCCCGCCGGGCGGCGCGTCCGCGTCGGAGGGCGGGTCGACAACCCGCTGCTGCCCGGGCGCCACACCGTGAGCTGCACGGTCGCGCGCGACCGCACCGCCGCCGACGTCGTCCTGCGCCTGCCCGAGCTGCTGGACTTCGAGGTCCACGAGGGCGACCGTCCGCCCGCGAGCATCCACGACTTCGACGTCGGTCTCGTCTCCGTGCGCCGCGACGTGCGGGCCACGGTGGAGCCGTGAGCGCGGAGACGGCCGAGCCGCAGCTGCGCGACGTCCGCGGCCCGTCGGCGCTCGGCGGGGGGCTGCGGCGGATGGTCGACCTGGTCCTGCTGATCTCGATCACCGAGTTCAAGCGCACGTACTTCGGCACGGCGCTCGGCTATCTGTGGTCGATCGCGCGGCCGCTCGCGCTCTTCGGAGTCCTGCTCGCGGTCTTCACGCAGGTCTTCCGGCTCGGCTCGGACGTCGCGAACTATCCGGTGCTGCTGCTCTTCAACATCGTGCTCTTCGGCTTCTTCCAGGAGGCGACAAACATCGCGGTGACCTCCGTCGTCAGCCAGGAGGGGATCGTGCGCAAGACGCAGTTTCCGCGCGTCGCCATCCCGCTCGCGGTCGTCCTGACCGCGTTCTTCAACCTCGCGCTGAACCTCGTCGTGGTCTTCGGCTTCATCCTCGCCTTCGGGATCGAGCCGCGCTGGACGTGGCTGCTGACGCCGCTCCTCCTCGCCGGCTTCTTCGTCCTGACGACGGCGGTGTCGATGATCGTCTCCTCGCTGTACCCGCGCTTCCGCGACATGGCGATCATCTGGTCGGTCTTCGCGACGGCGCTGTTCTACGCCACGCCGGTCCTCTACCCGATCGAGAAGGCGCCCGAGTCGCTGCGCAACGTGCTCCTGCTCAACCCGATCACGTCGATGCTCGAGCTCGGGCGGCGCTGGGTCATCGACCCGGCCGCGCCGCGCCTCACCGAGCTCGCGGGCGGCCGCGGGCTGCTCGTCGGCGCCGCGGCGATCTACGTGCTGATCTGCGTCGCCGCGGCCTGGGTCTTCAACCGCGAGGCGCCTCGCATCGCCGAGCAGCTCTGAGCACGCAGCGGTCGCGGGCCGGGACGGCCCGCCCGGGCGAGCAGCGCGCCCGCGAGCACGACGACGACGAGCGTGAGCGCCGGCATCTCCCAGTCCCAGTCGATCGCGCCGTGCAGCGCCCAGACGACGAGCGCGGCCGCCGGCCCCGCCGCGAGACCGGGATCTGCCCGATGCGCCCCGGCGGCGGCCACGGCCGTGGCCCCGAGCAGCGCGAGCAGGAGCGCCAGGCCGACGAGCCCGAGCTCCGCGAACGTCTCGAGCTCGAGCGAGTGGGCGTCGCGAACGACCTCGTCGGTGTCGCGGTCACGCAGCCAGGCGACGCGGAAGCCGCTCGCCCCGGCGCCCGCGAGCGGGTGGTCGAGCCCCGTGTCGAGCGCGATCCGCCAGTACTGGTAGCGCTTGGAGCCCAGCGAGGCGAAGCGCTCGCTTGTCGCTCCGGTCGCCGGCGGCGCCTGCTGGCGCCCGCCGGCGACGACGATCGGCACGACGAGCACGGCCACGACCGCGAGCCACCCGGCGAGGCGGGCCGCTCGGGGCAGGCGCAGCGGCCGGTCCTCGCCGCCCGCGCGGCTCGCGAGCGCGGCGAGCGCCATGAGCACGAGCCCCACGGCGAGCACGATCGCGCCCTCGCGCTCGCGCGCGCCGAGGCCGCCCTCGAGGGCGCGGACCCCGTCGGCGGCGCCGGCCGCCACCGCCCCGGCCGCACCCGCGGCCACCGCGAGGGCGATTGCGCGCACGCTCGCGCGGGTGCAAGTCAGCAGGACGAGCGCGATCAGTCCCCCGGCGAGCGCGGCGAGCGCTCCGCGCGAGAAGCTCAGGTAGAGGCCCATGCCGAGCGGGACGGCGGCCGCCGCGGCGCCCGCGCGCAGGGCCGGTCCGCGCTCGCGATCGCCGGCCAGCCGCGCGCAGAGCACGAGCCCGACCGCGGCCAGCGCCCCGGTGGCGTTCCAGTAGGTGAGGGGCTGGTCCAGGCGCCCGAGGGCGCTGCGCTGTGGGTGCTGATCGACGAGGCCCGGCAGCAGCCGCCCCGCGAGGCCATAGCCGGTGACGACGACGGTGCCCGCCGCCGCCAGCGGCTCGAGCGCGCGGGCGGGCGCGCGCTGGGCGAACGCCGCGGCCGCGGCGGCCAGGACGGTGGCGTACAGGAGCACGCGCTCGGCGTCGTGCGCGGCGAAGGCGCGGACCGGCGCCCACGTCGACGAGAGCGCGGTCCAGCCCGCGAGCGCGACGGCGGCGGCGAGCGCGACGCGGGCGGCGGGGTGACGGGGGAGGGGGCGCGGGCTCGCGACGGCCGCCACGAGCAATACGACCGCGGCGACCACGAGGGCGACGTCGCGCGGGCCGTCGAAGAAGCCGCCGGCGAAGAACGCGAGCACGACCGGGCCCGCGACGAGGGTCGCGCGCGCGCAGAGGAGGGCGACGCCGCGCATCGGCCGGGCACCCTATCCGCCGCGCGCGGCACGGCGGCCCGGTGGCCGGCGGGGCCGTGATCGGCCTCCCGTCGCTACGATCGCGCCGCGTGTCCCGACCCCGCCACCTCGTTGCGCTCGCCGCCGTCGTCGCCCTGGCCGTCGCGCCGCCGGCCGCCGTCGCCCAGAGCGGCGCGGGCGACGAGCAGTACCAGGATCCCTTCGGCGGCCAGGACCAGTCCCAGCAGTCGCAGTCGCAGTCGCAGTCGCAGTCCCAGCCACGGTCCCAGCCACGGTCCCAGCCACGGTCCCAGCCCTCGCAGAGCTCGACGCCGTCGCGGTCCGCGACGCCGTCGACGTCGTCCTCGCCGAGCACGTCAGCGTCTCGGGGCGCGAGCGCGGGCTCGACCGGGGTCGCGCCGGCCGAGGGCGCGACCGCGGGCTCGACCGGCGCTGGCCGGCTTCCGCGCACAGGCTTCGACGTCGTGCCCGTCGCCGCCCTCGGAATCGTGCTGCTGGTCGCCGGCCTGGCGCTCGCGCGCCGCGCGGCGCATGGCCGTCGCTGAGACCGCCGCCCCCGCCGAGACCGAGGCCGTCGGCGCCGCGCTCGCGCGCCGCCTGGCGCCCGGCGACGTCGTGCTCGTCTCCGGCGAGGTCGGATCCGGCAAGACGACGTTCGTGCGCGGCGCCGCGCGCGCGCTCGGCGTCAGCGGCCCGGTCACGAGCCCGACGTTCACGCTCGCCCGCCGCTACGAGGACGGCGCGATCCCGATCTCGCATCTCGACCTCTTCCGCCTCGAGGGCGCCGGCGCCGAGGAGCCCGAGCTGCTCGAGGACGAGCTTGCGCCCGACCGCATCGCGTTCGTCGAGTGGCCCGAGCAGGGCGTCGACGGGCTGGCGCCGGACGCGCGGGCGCGAATCACCGCCCGCGTGCGCCTCGAGCACCTCGGCGCCGACCGCCGGCGCGTCACAGTGCGGCCGTGATCCTCGGCTTCGACACGGCGACCCCGGCCACCGTCGTCGCGGTTGCGCCCGGCGGCGGGGGCGACGGGATCGAGCTGCGACACGACCCGGGCCCGGGCGAGCGCCCCGGCCACGCGGCCCGGCTGCTGCCCCTCGCCCGGGCCGCGCTCGACGCGGCCGGCGCGCGCTTCGCCGACGTCACGCGCCTGGCGGTCGGGATCGGGCCGGGGACGTTCACCGGCCTGCGCATCGGCGTGGCGACCGCCCGCGCGCTCGCCCAGGCCACCGGCGCCGAGCTCGTCGGCGTCTCGACGCTGCACGCGCTCGCCTCGGGGGCGGGGACCGACCGGCCGGTGCTCGCCGTCCTCGACGCCCGGCGGGGCGAGGCCTTCGCGGCGGCCTTCGTCCCCGGCCGGGCCCCGGGCGCGGCGATCGCCCTCGCGCCCCGGGGCCTGCCCGAGCTGGCGCCGAGGGAGCTCGGCCCGTGGCTGGCCGTGGGTGACGGGGCGCTACGCTTCCGGGGACGGCTCGAGCCGGCGGCCATCGCGGTCCCGCCGGACGGCTCCGCGCTACACCAAGTCAGTGCGCTCGCGATCTGCGGGCTGGCGCGGGCGGCGCCCCCGGTCGACCGCGACGCATTGCTCCCGGATTACGTGCGCGCGCCCGACGCCCGGCCGCGGCCGCAGTGAGGACGCAGGATGAGCACAATCGCCGACCTCGACATCCGCCGCCTGACCTACGCGGACCTGCCGCAGGTCATCGCGATCGAGCGACGGGCGTTCCCGACGCCGTGGTCGCTTGCCATGTTCGTCCTCGAGCTCTCCAAGCCGAGCGGCGTCTGCCTCGCCGCCCGGCGCGACGGCCGCCTCGTCGGCTACCTGATCTGTTCGCGCTACGACGCGATCTGGCACGTCATGAACATCGCCGTCGACCCCGACGTGCGGCGCACCGCCGTCGCCTCGGGGCTGATCGCCGAGCTGCTCGAGCGGGTCGGGGGCCTGGCCGCGCGCCTGACGCTCGAGGTCCGGCGCTCGAACGCCGGGGCGATCGCGCTGTACGAGCGCTTCGGGTTCCTGGCGGCCGGCCGGCGCCGACGCTACTACCAGGACACCGGCGAGGACGCGGTCATCATGTGGCGCACCCCCGGGACGCTGGCCGGCCGCCTCGACGACGTGCCGAGCGCCGGGCCAGCGTCGTGATCCTGGCCATCGAGACGAGCTGCGACGACACGTGCGCGGCCCTCGTGGAGCCCGACGGCGCGATCCGCGCGAACGTCATCTCCTCCCAGGGCGTGCACGACCGCTTCGGGGGGGTCGTCCCCGAGGTCGCCGCCCGCCACCACCTCGAGCTGGCCAACGCCGTCGTCGACGACGCGCTGCGAACCGCCGGCGCCACCCTCGGCGACGTACGGCTCGTCGCGGTCACCCAGGGGCCGGGGCTGGTCGGGGCGCTGCTCGTCGGCGTGGCCACCGCGAAGGGCCTGGCCGCCGGCGCGGGCCTGCCGCTCGCGGCCGTCGACCACCTCCAGGGCCATGTGGCCGCGAACTTCCTGCAGGCCGGCGACGGTCCCTTCGAGCCGCCGTTCGTGTGCCTCGTCGCCTCGGGCGGCCACACCTTCCTCGCGCGCGTCGAGGACCACGTGAGCTTCGAGGTGCTCGGCGCGACGCTCGACGACGCCGCCGGCGAGGCCTTCGACAAGGGCGCCCGTCTGCTCGGGCTGCCGTTCCCGGGCGGCCCGGCGCTCGAGCGCCTGGCCGCCGAGGGCGACCCCGCGGCGTTCGCGTTCCCGATCGCCGAGCGCGTCGCGGGCCTGGACTTCTCGTTCGCGGGGCTGAAGACCGCGCTGCTCTACTGCGTGCGCGACCTCGGCGAGGAGCAGTCCCGCGCGCGCCGCGCCGACCTCGCGGCGGGCTATCAGCTCGCCATCGTCGAGGCGCTCGCGCGCCGCGTGGAGCGCGCGGTGCACGCGACGGGCCTGCGGCGGGTCGCGATCGGCGGCGGCGTCGCCGCCAACGGGCCGCTGCGCGAGCGCCTCGCGCGCCTGGACGTGGACGTCGAGCTCCACGTCCCGCCGCGCGAGCTGTGCACCGACAACGCGGCCATGATCGCCTCCGCCGCTCGCTGGACCGAGCCGCTCGCCGACCCGCTCGGGCTCGAGGCCTACGCGAGCGGCGAGCGCGCGCTGGGGTGAGGCTCGTCCTCTTCAGCCGGCCCGGGTGCCACCTCTGCGGCGACGCGCGCGCCGTGCTCGAGCGGATCGGGCATCCCTTCGACGAGGTGGACATCGAGGCCGACGACGAGCTGCTGCGCCGCTACCTCGAGCGCATCCCGGTCGTCGCGCTCGACGGCGAGGAGCTCTTCGCCTTCTTCGTCGACGAGGCCGGGCTGCGCGCCCGGCTCGGTAAGGTGGATCGGCGATGAGCGTCGGTGACGCCACCCGCTCCTCCCTGCCCGCTCGCGGCAACGGCGCCGCGGGCCCGGAACGGCTCTCGCTCGGCGTCGCCGCCCGGCTCTCGCGCTATCTGCAGGTCCTCACGCAGGCCAAGAAGATGGGCAAGGAGACGATCTCCTCGCAGGAGCTGAGCGAGTACACGCACGTCAACTCGACCCAGATCCGCCGCGACCTCTCGGGCTTCGGCAAGTTCGGCAAGCGCGGCGTGGGCTACAACGTCGACTCGCTCGTCTCGCAGATCCGCAAGATCCTGCGCACGGCCGGCCAGCACAACATCGCGCTCTTCGGCGCCGGGCACCTCGGCCGCGCGATCGCCTCGAGCGACATCTTCGCCGACCACGGCTTCCGCGTCGTGGCCATCTTCGACGCCGACCCGGGCAAGATCGGCACCGCGGTCGGCAGCCAGACGATCCGCGACGTCGCCGACCTGCCGCGCGTGGTCGAGGACGAGGACATCGTGGTCGGCGTCCTCGCCGTGCCCAACCGGGCGGCGCAGCCGCTGGCCGACGCGCTCGTCGCCGCGGGCGTGAAGATCATCTTCAACTACTCCGAGACGCTGCTGGCGGTCCCGCCGGAGGTCACGGTCCACACCTCGAGCCCCGCCGTGGACCTCCTCTACGCGCTCTACTTCTACCTCACATGACGCTCGACCTGGCCGGCACCGTGGCCCGCTTCGACGGGTCCACGGACCTCACCGTGGGGCTCGAGGAGGAGTTCATGACCCTCGACCCCGGCACGCTGGACCTCGTGCCGCGCTTCGAGGACCTCCGCGACGCCGCCGCGCGTGAGGACGGCGTCCTCGCCGACGCGATCGCCGGCGAGCTGATCTCGAGCGAGATCGAGATCCGCTCGGGCAGCGGCGAGGACTTCGCGGACGCCGTGCGCCGCCAGCGCGACGTCCGCGCCCGCCTCTTCGCCCTGGCCGAGGGCCGCGGCGTCGCGCTCGGCGCCACGGGCACGCATCCGTGGGCCGACTACCGCCGGCAGCGCAACATCGACACCGCGCACTACCGGCGCGTCGTCGAGGGCCTGCAGTACGTCGCCCGGCGCAACAACACCTTCTCGCTGCACGTCCACGTCGGCGTGCGCGGGCTCGAGCGGGCGGTGCGCGTCTGCGACCGCCTGCGCCCGGTGCTGCCGCTGCTGCTCGCGGTCAGCGCGAACTCGCCGTTCCTCGACGGCCTCGACGCGGGGCTGCACTCGGCGCGCACGCAGATCTTCACGAAGAGCTTCCCGCGCTGCGGCGTGCCAGACGCCTACGGCTCGTGGGCGGCCTACCGCGACTACCTCGAGTTCCTCGTGCAGACCGGCTCGATCGTGGAGGACACGCAGGTCTGGTGGTCGGTGCGCCCGCACCTGACGTTCGGCACGGTCGAGGTGCGCATCTGCGACGCCCAGTCCACCGGGCCGGAGTCCGAGGCGCTCGCCGCGCTCGTCGTCGCCTGCGTCGGGCAGGCCGCGCGCGACCACGACGAGCACGTCCCCTTCGCCGACCCGCCGCGGCGCGCGGTCGAGGAGAACGTCTGGCGCGCCATCCGCCTCGGACTCGACGGGCGGCTGATCGACCTCGACACGCGCGAGGAGTTCCCGGCCGCCGCGGTGATCGACCGGCTCCTGGCCTGGACGGCTCCCGTGCGCGCCGAGCAGGGCCTGGAGCCCGGCTTCCCGCCGCTGAACGGCGCGCAGCGCCAGCGCCAGGCGCTCGAGGCCGGCGCGACCGTACAGGACGTCTTCGGCGCGAGCGTCCTCGAGACCCGCCAGACCTACGTCCAGGAGGCCAGCACGCTATGAACGAAGGCGACCCGCCCACCCGACCGCCCACCGAGGAGGAGCTGCGCGCCGCCTACGAGGCCGAGCTCAAGCGCATCCGCGTCGACGACGTGCTCGTGCAGACCGTCGTCTCCCTCATCAACCTCGGCGGGGTCCGCGCCGGCCTCGTGCCGGGCAGCGAGGAGGAGGCCGACCTCGGCCAGCTGCACAAGGCGATCGAGGCGATCCGGGCGCTGTTGCCGCTCGTCGAGCCGGCGCTCGGGCCCGACGCCGCGTCGATCCGCGACGCCGTCTCGCGGTTGCAGCTCGAATACGCGCGGCGGGCGGGGGAGCCCGCGGGCGCCGCCGCCGAGCCGCCGGCGCCCCCGCCCGAGTCCGAGCCCGAGCCGGGCGGCCCGGGTCCGGCGCAGCGCAGCGGGCGCCTCTGGACCCCCGGCAGCTGAGCGTCCACCGCGCCGCGCCGAACGGGCACGACGGGTAGAGTGCCGCACCCTTGAGTGGGGTGGAGCGTCCTCGCGGCCGCCGTCCACCCTCTGGCCCACGCGTCCGCGCGCCTCCGGTGGCCGTGACGCGCCCACGAACCGACGCCGGAGGACCCAGAAACCTTGAGTGACTTCCTGACCGACCACGGGGTCCTCGTCGCGCTGGTCTGCGCGGCGGCCGCCGTCACCTACGGCGTGCTCACCTCCCGCTCGCTGCTCGCCCTGTCCCCGGGCAACGCCGAGATGCAGCGCATCTCGGGCGCCGTGCAGGAGGGGGCCCGCGCCTACCTGAACCGCCAGTACACGGTCATCGCCGCCGTCGGCGTCGTCCTCTTCGTCGTCCTGCTCTTCCTCCAGGACTTCGCGGTCGCGATCGGCTTTCTGATCGGCGGCGTGCTGTCGGGCTCGGCCGGCTACATCGGGATGAACGTGTCGGTGCGCGCCAACGCCCGCGTGGCCGAGGCGGCGCGCGGCGGAGTCTCGCCCGCGCTCGACGCCGCCTTCCGCGGCGGCGCGATCACGGGCCTGCTCGTCGTGGGCCTGGCCCTCCTGGGCGTCGCCGGCTACTACGGCGTGCTCACGTGGATCTTCGACGAGTCGCCGAAGGAGGCCGTCGACGCGCTGATCGGCCTGGGCTTCGGCGGCTCGCTGATCTCCGTCTTCGCGCGCCTCGGCGGCGGCATCTTCACGAAGGCGGCCGACGTCGGCGCGGATCTCGTGGGCAAGGTCGAAGCGGGGATCCCCGAGGACGACCCGCGCAACCCGGCCGTGATCGCCGACAACGTCGGCGACAACGTGGGCGACTGCGCCGGCATGGCCGCCGACCTCTTCGAGACCTACGCGGTCACCGCCGTCGCGGTCATGCTCCTCGGCGTCCTGACCTTCTCGGCCGCCGACCAGACGGCCGTGGCCCTCTACCCCCTCGTGCTCGGGGCGGTCGCCATCCTCGCCTCGATCGCCGGCACCTTCGCGGTCAGGTCGCGAGCGGGCAACGTCGAGCGCGCGCTCTACCAGGGCCTGATCGTGTCGGGCCTCATCGCCGCCGTGCTCTTCTACCCGATCACGGAGTGGCTCATGGACGGGGTGGCGCTGCGGCCCGGCGGCCTGCTCGTCGTCGGGGAGCGCGGCGCCGCGGGCGTCGTCACGCGCGGCGAGGCGCCGAGCGTCGGTGAGCTCTACCTCTGCTCGCTCGTGGGCATCGCCGTCACCGCGCTGCTCTTCCGGCTCACCGACTACTACACCTCGACGCGCTTCAAGCCGGTCAAGAAGACGGCCGCGGCATCGCAGACCGGCCACGCGACGAACATCATCTCCGGGCTGGCGCAGGGCCTGCAGGCCACGGCGCTGCCGGCCCTCGTGCTCGTCCTCGGCATCCTCGCCTCGTGGAAGCTCGCGGGCGGCGGGACCGTCGGGATCTACGGCATCGCCGTGGCGGTCATGGGGCAGCTCTCGCTGACCGGGCTGATCGTGGCGCTCGATGCGTTCGGGCCGATCACCGACAACGCGGGCGGCATCGCCGAGATGGCCGACCTGCCCGAGGACGTGCGCGACGTCACCGACCCCCTCGACGCCGTCGGCAACACGACCAAGGCGGTGACGAAGGGCTACGCGATCGGCTCGGCCGTGCTCGCGGCGGTCGTGCTCTTCGCGGGCTTCAACGCCGAGGTCACGCAGGAGGCGGGCGAGCGCTTCGACTTCGCGATCAACGACCCCGCGGTGCTCATGGGCCTGCTGCTCGGCGGCCTCATGGTGTGCCTCTTCACGGCGCTCTCGATGGAGGCCGTCGGCCGCGCCGGCGGCGGCGTGGTCGAGGAGGTGCGCCGCCAGTTCCGCGAGAAGCCCGGGATCATGGAGGGCACGGAGCGTCCCGACTACGCGACGTGCGTGGACATCGTCACGAAGGCCGCGCAGCGGGAGATGATCCTGCCCTCGCTGATCCCGCTCACGATCCCGTTCATCGTCGGGATCATCGACGTCAAGGCGCTCGGAGGGCTGCTCATCGGCGTCATCGTCGTCGGCTTCTTCTTCGCCGTGCTCATGACCGCCGGCGGCGGCGCGTGGGACAACGCGAAGAAGCTGATCGAGGACGGCGCCTTCGGCGGCAAGGGCTCGGAGGCCCACGCGGCCTCGGTCACCGGCGACACCGTCGGCGACCCGTTCAAGGACACGGCCGGACCGGCGATCAACCCGATGATCAAGGTGGCCAACATCGTGGCGATCCTCATCATCCCGACCATCACCTGACGCCCCGGCCGGGCGGGCGCGGCTCCGACCCCGGCCCGAGCGCCCGCCCGGCGTAGGATCGCGGGCCATGCCCGACATCGAGGCCGAGAAGCGGGCCGCCGCGGAGGCCGCGGCCGCGCTCGTGCCCGACGGTGCGCGCGTCGGCCTCGGGACGGGCTCGACGGTCGCCTACCTGCTGCCCGCGCTCGCGAGCCGCGGGCTCGCGCTGCGGTGCGTGGCGACCTCGCCGCACACGCAGGCGGCCGCCGGGGCGCTCGGCCTGGCGGTCGAGCCCTTCGACGCGCTCGACCGCCTCGACGTCGCGATCGACGGCGCCGACCAGGTGGCGCCCGACCGCTGGCTCATCAAGGGCGGCGGGGGCGCTCACACCCGCGAGCGGATCGTCGTCGCCGCCGCCGACCGCTTCGTCGTCATCGCGTCCTCCGACAAGGAGGTCGAGCGCCTGCGCCCGCCCGTGCCGCTCGAGCTGCTGGCGTTCGGGCTGCCCGCGACCCTCCGGGCGCTCGGCGACGCCCGGGTGCGCTCCGGCGCGGCCACGAGCCCGGACGGCGGCGTGCTCGCCGACTTTCACGGGCCTGTCGAGGACCCGACGGCGCTGGCCGGCTACCTGCGCTGCGTGCCGGGCGTCGTCGACCACGGGCTCTTCGAGCCCGCGCTCGTCACCGACGTCTTGGTCGGCCGAGGCGGGCGCGTGGACCACCGCACCGCGACCTAGACTGCCGGCAGATGGCCGAACGCCGGCTGCACGGCCTCCAGCGCGTCCTGGGGGTCAACGCGCTCTTCTCGACCGCCTACGGCAACGTCGGCTCGTCGATCTACTACGCGCTCGGCCTCGTGGCGTCGTTCGCCCTCGGGCTGACGCCGGTGGTCTTCGTCGTCACCGGCTTCATCTTCTTCCTCACGGCCGCAACGTACGCCGAGGCGACCGCGATGTACCCCGAGGCCGGCGGCTCGTCGAGCTTCGCGCGGCGCGCCTTCAACGAGTTCGCCTCGTTCTTCGCCGCCTGGGCGCAGATGCTCAACTACACGATCACGATCGCCATCTCGGCGTTCTTCGTGCCGCACTACTTCGGCAGCGTCGTCGGCCTCGAGGCGCTGCGCCACAGCCCGGGCGACATCGTCTTCGGGATCGGCGTCGTCGCCCTGCTGAGCGTCCTCAACGTCTTCGGGACCGAGGAGTCGGCAGGCGTCAACATCTTCCTCGCGGCCACCGACTTCCTGACCCAGCTCCTGCTCGTCGTCGTCGGGCTCGTCCTCGTCTTCTCGCCGAGCACGCTCGTCGACAACGTCGACCTCGGGGTCGCGCCGACCTGGAAGGACTTCTTCATCGCGATCCCGGTCGGGATGATCGCCTACACGGGGATCGAGACGATCTCGAACATGGCCGAGGAGGCCAAGGAGGAGGAGAAGACGATCCCGGCGGCCATCACCCGCGTCGTCGTCGCGGTCTTCGCGATCTACGCGCTGCTGCCGATGGTGGCGCTCTCCGCGCTGCCCGTCCGCGACACGCCCGACGGCCCGCAGACGCTGCTCGGCGTCGGCGAGAGCGACGGCGGGTTCGCCGGCGACCCGATCCTCGGCGTGGTCAAGCAGCTCGACCTCGGCTTCCTGCAGGCGCCCGCGGAGATCTACGTCGGCCTGCTCGCCGCGACGATCCTCTTCATCGCCACGAACGCCGGCATCATCGGCGTCTCGCGGCTCGTCTACTCCATGGGCCTGCACCGCCAGCTCCCGGATCGCGTGCGCCAGCTGCACCCGCGCTACGGCACGCCGTGGATCGGGATCCTGCTCTTCGGTGCGATCGCCTGCCTGGCCATGATCCCCGGGCAGGCCGTGTTCCTCGGGAACATCTACGCGTTCGGCGCGATGCTCTCGTTCACGATCGCGCACGTCTCGGTCATCCGCCTGCGCCGCAGGTATCCCGACGCCCGGCGCCCCTACCGCGGCCCGGGCAACCTGCGCGTAGCCGGGCGCGACCTGCCGCTCTTCGCGGTCCTCGGCGGCCTCGGGACGGCGCTCGCGTTCGTGGTCGTGACGTTCCTGCACCTCGACGTGGCGATCGCCGGGCTGGGCTGGCTGCTGCTGGGCTGCACGGTCTACCCGCTCTACCGCCGCCGCATGGGCCTCGACCTCACGAGCACCGTCAAGGTCGCGATCCCGGCGCCGGTGGTCGACCACGAGGCCGAGTACGACTCCGTCCTCATCGCCCTCGAGGGCCATGACTACGCGCCAGGCGCGATGTCGACCGCGATCCGCGTCGCGGCCCGCAAGCGCCGCGGCATCCACCTGCTAGTGACGATCACCGTGCCCGCCTCGGTCCCGATCACCGCCGAGCTGCCCGATCAGGAGCTCGCCGCCCAGACGATCATCGAGCAGGCCAAGCTCCAGGGCGGCCGGCGCGTCACCGGCCACCTGCAGAAGGTCCGCGCGGGCGGCGCCGGCCGGCTCATCGTCGACGAGGCCCGCGCGATCCGCGCCCAGGCGATCATCCTGCCGCTCGCCGCCCGCAGCGGCGGCACCGTCTTCGGCAAGACCGTCGAGACCGTGCTGGCCGAGCGCCCGTGCCGCGTCATCATCCAGGCCGATCCCGAGGCGACGCGGGCGGGCACGCCGACGGTCGTCACGGGCGCCGCGTAGCCGACCAGTGGGTCTTCTCGTGACGTTGGGCAAACGTTGCGAGAAGGCCCACTAGCATGGCTCGGGCCATGCCCACGCCTCGCGAGGTCCACCGCGGCGCCACGCGGGTCATGTCCGCCGTCATGGTCGTCCTCGGCGTCGCGCTCGTGATCTCGACCGTGGCCCGCGGCGGCGGCCCGCTCGCCATCGGCGTGCTCCTCGGCGCGCTCTTCGTGGCGGTCGGCGCCGGCCGCCTGTACCTCGCGCGCGAGGCCGGCTGATGCGCGCGACGACGGAGGGGCCGCGCCAGGTCGCCCGCCGCGGCCTCGGCTCGCCGGCGCTCTTCGCGATCATCTACACGTCGGTCGCCAGCGCGATCTACTTCTCGCTCGGCGTCGTGGGGGAGCGGGCGCTCGGCCTGACGCCGGTCGTCTTCCTGTCCGCGGGGCTGCTCTTCGGCCTGGCGATCATGACCTACGCCGAAGGCGCGTCGCTGCACCAGGACCGCGGCGGCTCGACCGTCTTCGCCCGCTACGCGTTCAACGAGCTGGTGTCGTTCGTGGCCGGCTGGGCGATCCTGCTCGACTACATCATCGTCATCGCCGTCACGGCGTTCTCGGCGACGAACTACCTCGCCGCCTTCTGGCCGGCGGCGGGGAACGGGCGCACCGAGGTCGCGCTCGCGTTCGCGATCATCGCCTACGTCGCGGTGCGCAACGTCATGGGCTTCTCGAGGACCCGCGTGCATCGCATCGCCGCGCTCGTGGTCCTCGACCTCGCGCTCCAGCTGCTGCTGATCGTGCTCGGGCTGGCGGCGTTCTTCGACCTGCACGCGATCACCGACACGATCGAGTTCGGCTCCACGCCGACCTGGGGCGACCTCATCTTCGCCCTCGGCGTGGCCACCGTCGTGTTCACCGGCCTGGAGTCGGCGTCCGGGCTGTCGGGCGAGGTGGCGGTCGGGCGGCGCGGGCTCAAGCGCCTCGTGGGCTCCGCCGCGCTCTCGGTGATCGTCGTCTACACCGGCATCGCGGTCGTCGCGATCACGGCGCTGCCGGTGGTGGGCAACGCGACCTCGCTCGGGCGCAACTTCCTCGACGCTCCGATGCTCGGCATCGCGGAGAGCTTCGAGACCCAGTGGCTCGCCGACACCCTGAAGTACGTCGTCGCGGCCGCCGCGTCGGCGACGCTCGTGGCCGCGGCCAACTCCGCCATGCTCGGGCTGTCGCGGCTGGCCTACTCGCTCTCGACCAACCGCCAGATCCCCGGCGCCGTCGGGCGGCTGCACCCGACGCGGGCGACCCCGTACGTAGTGATCGCGATCGCCGCGGTCATCGCGGCGGGACTGACGGTCCCGCGCGACCTCGAGCTGCTCGTCGGCATCTACGCCTTCGGCGCGCTGATCGGCCTGACGACCGCGCACCTGTCGATCATCGCGCTGCGCTACAAGGAGCCCGACCGCGAGCGCCCGTATGCGGTGCCCGGCGGCGTGCGCCTGCGCGGCGGGAGCTTCCCGGTGCCGGCCGCGCTCGGGGCGGCGCTGAGCGCGCTCGTCTGGGTCGGCGTCGTGGTCACCCACACCGGCGCGCGGTGGGTCGGCCTGGCGTGGATGGGCGGCGGGCTCGTGCTCTACGTCGTCTACCGCCTCAGCCAGGAGAAGTCGCTCGTCAAGCGCGCCCTCGTGCCCGAGGAGGCGCTGCGCCGCGAGCCCCCCGGCCTCGAGTACGGGTCGATCCTCGTGCCGCTCTTCGGCGGCGCGCTCGACGACGACATCGTCCAGACCGCCGGGCGCCTGGCCGCCGACGAGGACGCCGACTCCGTCGAGGCGGATCACGGCGCGACGATCGAGGCGCTCTGGGTCTTCGAGGTGCCGATGTCGCTGCCGATCGACGCGGCGCTGCCCGAGGCGCAGCTCAAGCGCGCGCGCGCCGCGCTGGCGCGCGCGAAGGCGGTGGGGGAGGAGTACGAGAACGTCGAGGTGGCCACCGCGACCGTGCGGGCGCGCCGCGCCGGCCATGCGATCGTCGAGGAGGCCAAGCGGCGCGGGGTGCAGGCGGTCGTCCTCGCGGCCGAGGAGCCTTCGAAGATCCGCGGCGGCGCGCTGCTCGGCGGGCGCAGCGGGCCGCTGGACAACTTCGTCGGCGATGTGACGAAGTACGTCGTGGCCAAGGCGCCGTGTCCCGTCATCCTCACGGCGCCGGCGGCGGCCGACGGCCCCGGGCTCGATGCGGTCGCCGCGCCCGCGCGCGACGGCGCGCCCGCGCCGGCACGCGCCTCCGGCGCGATCTCGAGCCGGGTCGTCACGTGGGAGGAGGACGACCCGGAGCCCGGCGGGCGACGCGACGGCGGCTGACGGCTCGCGCGGGAAGACCCACTGGTGGGCCTTCTCGCAACGTTTGACCGGAAACGGCGGACGCCGATCACCGCCTGGCGGCGTCCTCGGTCGCGGCAATGGCTCCACCATTGCTCGCTCCCTGCGTCCTTCCCAGTCGGCGCCGGCGCCTCGCCGTTTCCGGCCCAACGTCACGAGACGACCCACTAGAGTCTGCGGGCCGATGGCCTTCATCCTCATCGTCGGAGCCGGCCGGGTCGGGTCGCAGGTCGCGCGCTCGATGCTGGAGGCGGGACACGAGGTCTCGATCCTCGACGAGGACCCGCTTTCCCACGAGCGCCTCGAGGTCGGCATGGACTCGAGCTGGGAGGACGCCGGCGGGCGCTTCACGGTCGGTCACGGCCTCGAGATCGACGCGCTGCTCGAGGCCGGCATCGACCAGGCCGAGGTCTTCATCGCCTCGACCGACGGCGACAACACGAACCTCGTCATCGCCCAGATCGCCGCCAAGCAGTACCGGGTGCCGCGCGTCATCGTGCGCGTCCTCGACCCCGCGCGCGCCGAGTGGTACGCCGAGCAGGGCCTGCACACGATCTGCCCGACGCGCTTCGCGATCGAGATGTTCGAGCGAGCCCTGGAGGTGTAGGGGTCATGTACGTCGTCATCGCCGGCGCCGGCAAGGTCGGCTGGAATCTCGCCCGCGAGCTCATGGCCAAGGGCAACGAGGTGACGGTCATCGAGAGCGACCGCGCCCGCTATCTCACGGTCGAGCAGGAGCTCGAGCACGCGATCCAGTACGGCGACGCGACCGAGCTCTGGGTCCTCGAGCGCGCCGGCATCAACCGCGCCGACCTCACGATCGCGGTCACCGGCGACGACGAGGACAACCTCCTCATCTGCCAGGTCGCCAAGGAGAAGTACCTCTGCGCGCGGATCATCGCCCGCGTCAACAACCCCCGCAACCGGCGGTACTTCGAGCTGCTGGGCATCCAGCCGGCGGTGAGCGCCACCGACCTGATCCTGCGCCTGATCGAGCACGAGGTCCCCTCCTACGGGCTCGTGCACCTCCTCGACCTGCGCGACGAGCAGCTCGAGATCATCGAGGTCGAGGTCGCCTCGGGCTCGGCCGCGGCCGGGCGCCACGTCAGCGACGTCGAGTTGCCGGAGGGCAGCCTCATCATCTCCGTCCTGCGCCACGGGCACGGCTTCGTACCGACCTCCGACACGGTCATCGATGCCGGCGACGAGATCCTGCTCGTCCTCGACCCGGGGCTCGAGGACCGCATCACCTCGCAGTTCACGAACGGCGCCTCGCGCTGAGCGCCGGCCAGCTGCGGGACAAGGATTCGAACCTTGACTAACTCGTCCAGAGCGAGTCGTGCTGCCGTTACACTATCCCGCAGTAAATCGGCCGTCTGGGCGGCCGATCCGCGGCAGTATAGGCGCAGTGTGCGCTCGTTCCGTCCGCGGGTCGAGGTCGGCCACGCGACGATGATCGTCGGCGGCGGACGCGGCGCGGAGACCGTCAGACGCGCCTCTCGGTGGATTCTCAGTCAACTCTTATCGCGTTCTTGGCAAGCGGATGTTGACTTCGGTGGACGTCAACGAAGAGAGGACGACACAGATGTCTCGACGCCTGTCAGGCGCGGTCGCGGCTCTGGCGGCGATCGGCGCGCTCGCGGGCGCGGCCGTCGCGTATGCGGCGAACGCGACCACGTCGACGCCGAGCGCACCGAGCTCGGCTCCCGCGGCCTATGAGCCGACGCCAGCGGCGTCGCGCTCGCGTGACTGCCCGAACATGGGCGGCGGCTCGTCGGGCTCGGGGAGCTCGCAGGGCTCGAGCGGGTCGGCCGGCTCCGGCGTATAGCCGTTGACCGGTGTGGTGCGGCCCCGCCGTCCCTCCGGGGCCTCGCCACGATCCTCGGCATCGCGCTCGTCGGGCCCTCAGGCCGCCGACTGGGCCGCCCAGTCGGCGTAGAGCGCGGCGTACGCGCCGTCGGCCGCGATCAGCTCGTCGTGCGTGCCCTGCTCGACGATCCGGCCCTGGTCGAGGACGACGATGCGGGCCGACTGGCGGATCGTCGAGAGGCGGTGGGCGATGACGATCGCCGTGCGCCCGGCGAGGAGGCGGCGCAGGCCCGCCTCGATGCGTCCCTCGGTGCGCAGGTCGACGTTCGACGTGGCCTCGTCGAGGACGAGGATGCGCGGGTCGGCCACGAGCGCACGCGCGAAGGCCACGAGCTGGCGCTGGCCCGCCGAGAGCTGGACGCCGCGCTCGCCGACCTCGGTGTCGAGGCCCCGCGGGAGCGCGGCGATGAAGTCGGCGGCGCCGACCGTCCGCGCGGCCGCCTCGACCTCCTCCTGCGTCGCGTCGGGCCGGCCGAAGGCGATGTTCTCGGCGACGGTGCCGCTGAACAGGAAGGCCTCCTGCGGCACGATCCCCATCTGCTCGCGCAGCGATCGCGCCCGGATCGCCCGCAGGTCGTGGCCGTCGACGAGGATGCGGCCGGAGGTGGGGTCGTAGAAGCGCGCCACGAGCTTGGCGAACGTGGACTTACCGGCCCCGGTGGCGCCGACGAGCGCGACGGTCTGGCCCGGGGGCACGGTGATCGAGACGTCGTCGAGCGCTAGCTTCGTGCCCTCGTCGGTGCTGTAGGCGAAGGTGACGTGGTCGAAGACGATCTCGCCGCGCACGCGCGGGAGCGCGGCGGCGCCGCGGGCGTCGATGAGCTCGGGCTGCTCGTCGAGCAGCTCGAAGATCTTGTCGAGCGCGGCCATGCCGGACTGGTAGGTCGTGTAGACCTGCGAGAGCTGATTGATCGGGTCGAAGAAGCCGTTGAGCGCGGCGATGAAACCGACGAGGACGCCGATCTCGACGTCGCCGGCGATGACCTGGCGCCCGCCGACGACGAGGATCGCCACGGTCGCCAGCGCGCTGACGAACTCGACGCCGGGGAAGTAGGCGGCGTTGAGGTTGACCGTGACCAGGTTGGCGTCGCGGTTGATGCGGTTGAGCTCGCCGAAGCGCCCGCGGTGGCGGTCCTCCTGCGCGAAGGCGCGCACGACGCGCACGCCCGAGAGCGTCTCCTGCAGGTAGGCGGTGATCGAGCCGATCGTCTCGCGGGTGCGCCGGTAGGCGTCGGCGCTCGCGAGCCGGAAGGCGAGCGACGCCACCACCATGACCGGGAAGATCAGGAACGTGATCAGCGCGAGCTCGACGTCGAGCAGGAGCAGGATCACGATCGAGCCGACGAGCGTCAGCGAGGCCTGGAAGAGCGTGACGACCGTGTCGGTGACGAGCGAGTCGAGCGCCTCGACGTCGTTGGTCATCCGGGAGATGAGCACCCCCGCCGGGCGGCGCTCGTAGAAGCCGACGGGCATCTCCTGCAGGTGACGGAAGATCTGCAGGCGCAGGTCGGCCAGCGCGCGCTGGCCGACCCAGCCGACGAGGTATGTCTGCGCGTACGTGGCGCCCCAGACGACGAGCGCGCTGGCGAGGAACGCGACCACGACGAGGTCGAGGGTCGTGCGGTCGCCCTCGAGGATGCCCGAGTCGATCGCCGTCTTGGCCAGCGGCGCCGGCGCGAGCGAGGCCGCCGTGCCGGCCACGAGCGCGCCGAGCATCAGCGCGACGCGCCCCTTGTAGGGGCCGAGGAGCACGATCAGGCCGCGCAGCTTGCGCCCGCGTCCGCTCGTGCCCCGCAGCCTCCGGCGCAGGTCGTCGCGCAGCGACGCCGCCCGCGCGACCTCGCCGCCCGTGGCGGGCCGGCGCGGCCGCCCTGAGGACGACCCCACCGGGTTTGCGTCGCCGTTGGCGGAGGGCCCGCGGTCGCGTCTCACAACCCGGCCACCTTGCGCTCGGGCTCGTTGCGCGTGAGGAACACCTGCTCGGGGAGGCCCTTCTCGACGATCTCGCGGTAGAGCTCGGACTGCTCGAGCAGCGCGTCGTGGTCGCCGTGGGCCACGACGGCACCGTCCTCGAGCACGGCGATCTCGTCGGCGAGGCTGATCGTCGAGAGGCGGTGGGCGATGACGAAGGTCGTGCGCCCGGCCATGACCTCGCGCAGCGCGGCCTTGATCTCCTGCTCGGTCGAGGCGTCCACCGACGACGTCGCGTCGTCGAAGACGAGGATCCGCGGATCGGCCAGGAACGCGCGCGCGATCGCCAGGCGCTGGCGCTGGCCGCCGCTCAGCGTCAGCCCGCGCTCGCCGACGCGCGTGTCGTAGCCGTCGGGGAGGCGCTCGATGAAGCTGTGGGCCTGCGCGCGCCGCGCCGCTTGCTCGAGCTCCTCGCGCGTGGCGTCCGCGCGCGCGTAGGCGATGTTCTCGGCCACGGAGGCGCTGAAGAGGAACGGCGCGTCGTCGACGACCGCGACCGCGCGGCGCAGCGAGGCGACGTCGACGTCCCGAACGTCCGCGCCGTCGACGAGGACGGCGCCGTCGGTCACGTCGTAGAGGCGCGGGATCAGCGCGACGAGCGTCGTCTTGCCCGAGCCGGTCGCGCCCACGAGCGCGACGGTGGTCCCGGCCGCGACGTCGAGCCAGACGTTGCGCAGCGCGGGGCGCGTGGCGCCCTCGTAGCGCAGCGTGGCGCCGCGCAGCTCGACGTGCCCGCGTCCCGCCGGCAGCGGCCGGGCGCCCGCGCGCGCGACGATGCGCGGCTCGCGGTCGAGGATCTGGTAGAGCCGCGCGCCCGCCGCCGTCGCGCGCTGCGCGAGCCCGAGCGAGATGCCCAGCGTGCGCATGGGCGACAGCAGCATGAGCAGGTACGTGTAGAACGCGCTGAACTGCCCGATCGTCAGCCGCCCGTCGATGACCTGGCGCCCGCCGAAGAAGAGGATCGCGGCGAGGCCGATCTGCGGCAGGAAGCCGATGAACGGGTTGTAGAAGGCCTGCAGGCGCGTCGAGACCATGGACTGGTCGAAGACGCGCCCGACGCGGAAGCGGAAGCGGTCGAGCTGGCGATCCTCGCGCGCGAAGCTCTTGACCACGCGCACGCCGCCGATGTTCTCTTCGACGTCGGCGGTCAGCTCGGCGATGCGCTGCTGGACCTCCTGGAGCGCCGGCCGCGAGCGCCGCCCGTAGCGCGCGGCGACGAAGATGACGAACGGCACCGGCGCGAGCGAGATCGCCGCCAGGCCCGGCTGCACGACGAACATGGCGCCGGCCGCGAGCAGGATCGTCAGCGCCGACTGCAGCATGAAGACGAGCCCGTAGCCGAGGAAGAAGCGCACGGACTGCAGGTCGACGGTCGCGCGCGACATGAGCTGACCGGTCTGCTGGCGGTCGAAGAAGCCGAGCTCGAGCCCCTGCAGATGGTCGTACATCCGCGCGCGCAGGTCGAGCTCGACGCCGAGCGAGACGCGTCCGGCGACCAGCCGCCGCACCACCGTGAGCGCCAGGCGCAGGACCCCGGCCGCGGCGATCACGAGGCCGAGCGTCAGCAGTCCCGGCTCGTCCCCGTCGCGGATGCGGTCGATGGCCCGCCCCGAGAGCCACGGGATCAGCACGGTCATGGCGATCGCGGCGGTCGCCAGCACGGCGCTCGCGATGACGCTGGAGCGGTACGGGCGCAGGAACCCCAGCAGTCGGCGGAACGTGGCCATCGCGGCGACTTATCCTAGGCCGGTGCCTTCGGGTCCCCGCTTCGGGCTCTGCGACAGCTGCCGCCACCAGCGTCTCGTGCGTGCGGCGCGCTCGACGTTCACGCTCTGCGAGCGCTCGCGGGACGACCCGGCCTACCCGCGCTACCCGCGCGTGCCGGTGCTCGCGTGCGCCGGCCACGAGGCCGCAGCCCGCCGCGCCTCGAGCTCGTAGGGATTGCGGTCGTAGCCACGCACGAGGTACGAGAGCGGCATGCGCACGGGATCGTGCTGCATCTGCCAGACGTGGCAGAGCTCGTGCGTGACGAGGTCCTCGGAGGCGTCGTCGAGCGCCATGCGCACGAGGATCACCCGCCACGTCGCGTATCCGTGGAAACGCCGGAACCACGGCAGCCGGAAGAGCCACGGCGCGCTCAGGAGGCGCACGTGGGCGAGGCCGACCGGGCGGGGGTAGAGGGCGAGGACGTCGAGCCGGGCCTTGGCCGCGTTCAGCAGCGCCCGCTCGCGCGGGCTCACCCGCCGGTGCCCGAGGCGCCCGATCCGCCCGCCCCCGAGCCGCCGGTCGCCCCCTGCGCCCGCGCCTGCTGGATGCGGGTCTGGCGCTGCGCGTCGCCCTGCTTGGTGTACGGGTCGAGCACGATGAAGCCGCGGTTGTCGAAGTTCGAGCCCGTGAGGCTGAAGAGGAAGAGCTTGCGCGTCGTGATCTGGTCGACGAGCGTCGCGTCGGGCGACAGCGTGACGTTCGCGACCGTCGGGGCGCGGGGGGCGAGCGACGCGGTCAGCGGCCGGCCGAGCTCGCTGCGCACGTCGTCCTTGCGGAAGTAGAGCGCCTGGGTGGGCGCCTTGCCCGGCGCCGCGGGCATGAACGTGACGACCTGGCCGACCCCGAGGTAGCGGAACGAGTAGAGCGCCAGCTCGAACGCCTCGCGGCGCAGGAGCAGGTGACGCTCGGTCGAGGGCTTGCCGCGGTCGATCGAGCAGTTCGGCCCGAGCCCGCAGAGCTCGTAGATGAGCCCGTCGTCGTCGTAGACGTCGATGTCGCCGCCCTGCGCGGCGCTCTGGCGGACGGCCACCGAGAGCGGGACGCCGTTGTACTGCAGCGGCTCGGCCTTGACGTTGACGAGCTGCTCGCCGCGCTGGCGGTACTCGGTCGCGACGTGCCGCGCGACCTCCTGGGCGCCGGTCGCACCGATCGACGACGGCTTCCACGCCGACCAGCTCGTGCCGCCGTCCGAGCCGCCGCGCGACGGGGCGAGGACGACCGCGACGACGCCGACGACGGCCGCCACGCCGATGGCCAACAGCGCGCCGGTCAAGAACTGAAAGCGGGGGGCGTAGCCGGAGTGCTCGACCGCGGCGGGCTCGGCGATCGCGCCCGCCGCGTCGTCGTCGCGGCGCTCGGGCAGGAACGGGCGCGCGCCCTCGTCGACGGCGTCGGGGCCGGCCGGCGCGGGGGTGCGGCGGAACAGGCGCGCGCGCCGCGCGGGCAGCAGCGACGCGGGATCGTGCTTGGGCTGCGTCCCGGCGGGGTCGGACGGGCGCTCGCGCGGGCGGTCGGGGACGTCGCTCATACGCGCGGCCACGTGTCCTCGTCGAGGACGTCGATCGCCGGGGCGGCGGGCTCGGCCGCCGCCAGCAGCTCGACGACCTCGTCGCCGTAGAGCTCCCGGCGCTCGACGAGCTCCTGGGCAACCTCGGCGACCGCCTCGCGGTTGTGGCGCATGCATGAAACCGCGGTGATGTAGGCCTGGCCGAGAATCTGCGCGGCCGCGCGGCGCTTGGCCGGGTCGCCGAGCACCGAGGCCATCGGGTCGGCCTGCATCATCGACCCGCCGCTCGCGCGGTTCATGATCCCCAGCCCGATGCGCTCGAAGCGCGTCATGAGCTCGTCCTCGACGTCCTTGAGGCGCTCGTCGGGAACGCGGCCGCGCAGGTCGACCGGCTCGGGCCCCATGCCCCACGTGCCGACCATCGCGGCCGACAGCCACGTGGCGCTGCCGATGTCGCCGCCGACGCCGCGGCTGTTCTCGCCGTAGAAGACGTGCTCGGCGGCCAGCGCCCCGAGCGTCCACACGAGGTTGCCGACGTCCTCGTGGCGCCACTTCGAGAAGCGCTCCTCCTTCTCGATCGCCTGGTGGTGGCCGAGCGAGCCGCCGCGCATGCGGATCGACAGGCGGGTGGAGAGGACGTCGGGCATGTAGACGTAGCTCGCGACCGCGTGGCCGGCCTCGTGGATGGCGACCGCGCGGGTCTCCTCCTCGATGTAGTTGACGCCGACCGCGGTGCCCGACTCGATCGTCGTCATGGCCTCGACGATGTCGGTGCGGTCGAAGCGCGGGCGCCCCTCGGAGTGCGCGTAGGTCAGCGCCATCGAGCAGACCTGCTCGATCATGGCCGGGGAGTACCCGTTAGTCATCCGCGCGAGCTCGTCGCGGCGGCGGTCGGAGTCGAGGTCGTCGTCGTGGTCGACCTTGGCGAGGTAGAGGTCGAAGATGTCGCGCCGGTCGTCCTTCGTCGGCGTGCGGAACCAGATGTGGCGGCCCAGGCGGCCCGGGCGCACGAGCGCGGGGTCGAGCGCCTCGATCGGGACGTTGGTCGCGCCGATGAAGTAGATCTGCTCGGGGCGCGGCTTGGGGGGCTTGAAGCGCAGCCGCAGCCGGCCGAGGCGCTGGGGCACGAGGTAGGTGGCGTCGAGGAACGTGTTGAAGCGCCCGGTGAAGACCTTGCGCAGCCACGGGGGCTCGTCGACGCCGTCCATCTGCACGAGCAGCTGGTTGAGGGCGAGCTGGCCGCCCATCCCGCCCATGCCCGGCATCATGAAGCCGTTGACGCGGTCGCGCACGCCGCTCATGAGCGTCGGCGCCGCCGCGGGGCGCTCGGCCCGCATCGCGAAGATGCGCTCGCGCCACTCGCGGTTCTCGAGGACGAGGTCGCCCGAGGCGGTGAGCGCTCCCCACGGCCCGTAGAGCGGCGGCCCCGCCATCGGGTCGGACAGCGGCTGGAAGCCCGGGGCGCCCTGCAGGGCCTGGCGGCGGAGGCCGACGGCGTCGATCTCGTCGATGAAGATCATGCACGTGTCGCCCCACTTGCGGGCGAGTCGGCGCGCCTTGCGGATCAGGAACATGACGACGATGACGTCCATGCCGATGAACGTCTGCGCGAAGCCCGAGCCCGGCATCGTCACGATCGGCGAGTTGAACGACGTCGCGATCGCCTTGGAGAGCATCGTCTTGCCGGTTCCCGGCGCGCCGATGAAGAGCAGGCCGCGCTCGGGCTTGCCGCCCGCCTTGTGGAACTCCTCGCCCGCCGACCACAGCTCGATCACCTTCGTCACGTCGGCCTTCGGCTCGGCCTGGCCGCGGACGTCCTCGAGCTTGACGCCCCAGTCGGCGTCGCCCGGCTCGTAGCCCTTCATCTGCTTGAGGCCGAAGAAGAGCATCGGCCCGAACAGGATCAGGAGATTCGCCAGGAAGAAGAGCGGGATCTGGATCCCGTAGACGAGGACGTACGGCAGGGCCCGCACCATCGAGCTGCCGACCTCGGAGAGGCTCACGCCGAAGAGCGCCATCAGTCCGAGCACGACGCCGGCGAGCAGGCCGAGCCACGTGAGCTGGCGGAAGCGCGAGCGCCAGTACCAGACCCGGCGGCGCGCGACGATGTCCTCCTGGAGCATCTCGCGGCCCGCTCCGTAGAGGCTCGCGCGGGGGATCAGGCGGTGAGCGAGGACGTCGACGAAGCCCCGGAACGCGATGACGAGGACGAACGCGGCCAGCAGCGCCCACGGCAGCGGCCAGTCGTTGGCGCCGTAGAGCCAGGCGAAGACCGCGGGGCTCGTCAGCACCGCGACGACGGTCGCGGCGCGGGCGAGGCGCTTCCACTCGCGCGCGAGCACGATGCGCTCGGCCTCGCGCGGCGCGCCGAACTGAGCTCTCTCCCCTGACATCGTGGCGGTCAGAGTATTGCGGACCGAGCGCGCCGTCAGGTCGGCGCGTCGAGGTGGGGCCGCCACCGGGTCGCGGTCGGTACCGTGCCCCGCTTGCGCCACACGCTGCTCGCCGCCGGCGCGCTCGTCGCGCTGGCGTGCCTCACGAACGCGTCCTCCGCGGGGGCGGCGCCGCGGCTGCGCGCCTGCGCGAACGACTCGGAGTTCCGCTGCGGCGTGCTGCGCGTGCCGCTCGACCGCACGGGCGCCGTGCCCGGCGTCGTCCCGCTGCACTTCGCGGCCGCGCGCGCGAAGCGTCGACGGGTCCTGATCGCCCTCTCGGGCGGTCCCGGACAGGCCTCCGTCTACGCGGCGAGCGACTTCGCGTTCTCGCTGCAACCCGCCCTGAGGCGCTACCGGCTCGTCGTGCTCGACCAGCGCGGCACGGGGCGCTCCGGCGTGCTCGACTGCTCGGCGGTCCAGCGGTCGCTGTCGCTCGACGTCCTCGACCAGGACGAGGCGGCCGCGTGCGCCCGCACGCTCGGGCCGCGGCGCGCGTTCTACGCGACGGCCGACACGGTCCTCGACCTCGAGGCGCTGCGCCGGGCGCTCGGGGTCGAGAAGGTCGCGCTCATGGGCGTCTCGTACGGCACCCATGTGGCGCTGCAGTACGCCCGCGCCTTTCCCCGGCGTGTCGACCGGCTGATCCTCGACTCGATCGTCGGTCCGGGCGACCCCGACGCCTTCCTGTTGGACGGCTACGGGAGCCTTCCCCGGGTCCTGCGCGAGCAGTGCGCCCGGCGCGCGTGCCGCTACGCGACCGCCGATCCCGTCGCCGACGTCGCGACGCTCGCGCGCCGGCTCGCCGACCGGGGCCCGCTGCGCGGGGTGGTCTTCGACGCGCGCGGGCGCCGTCGCGCCGCGGCCGTGCGCGACGGCGCCGAGCTCGACTTCTTCCTGACCGCGGCGGACCTCAACCCGGCGTTGCAGGCCGCGCTCCCCGCGGCCGTCGCCGCGGCGGCGCGCCGGCGCGACCCCGGGCCACTGCTGCGCCTGCGCCGCGCCGCCCAGGGCCCGCCGCTGCGCCTGCGCGAGCTGTCGTGGGGGCTGAACCTCGCCACCGGGTGCGCGGACGCCCGGCTGCCGTTCGCGCTCACCACGCCGCTCGCCCAGCGCCCGGCGCTGGCGCTGGCCGCGCTGGCGGCCGTTTCGCCGCGCCGCTACGCGCCCTGGGACGCCGCCACCGTGCTGCGGACGAGCTACGCGCAGGCGTGCCTGCGGTGGCCGACCGATCGGGTGCGGCCCTCCTTCACGGGTCCGCTGCCCGACGTCCCCGCGCTCCTGCTCGGCGGGCGCCTGGACCTGCGCACGCCGTTCGAGAACGCCCAGGCGACGGCGCGCGAGCTGCCGCGCGCGTCGCTGGTGGGCCTGCGCGGCTCGGGCCACGACGTCCTCGACAGCGACGTCACCGGGTGCGCGGCCAAGGCGCTCGAGCGCTTCTCCGCCGGCCGCCCGGTCCGTCGGCCCTGTGCCGGGCGGAACAACGGCATCCAGCCGACGCCGCTGCCCCCGCGCTCGCTGCGCGACTTCCGCGCGGCGCCCGGGGTGGGCGGCAGGCGCGGACGGGCGCTGTTCGCCGTGCTCGACACCGTCGCCGACGCGCGCCTGGCGGCCGTCCAGCTCGTCTGGGCCGGTCTCGGGCCGCGCGGCGGCGGACTGCGTGGCGGCTCGTTCGGCTCGGGCATCGGGCGTGGCGGCGGCGCCCTGCTCGTGTTGCGCCGCTTCGCCTACGTGCCGGGGCTGCGCGTGACCGGCGACGTGCGCCGCGCGGGCCGCGGGCGCGGCACGCTCGAGGTCCGCGGGCGCGGTGTGTCCGGGCGTCTCGAGCTCGACGGGCGCGGCGGCGCGGCCGGCGTGCTCGGCGGGCGCGCCGTGCGCTTCCGCGAGCCCCGCCGGAGCGCGCGCGCCGCCGTCGCGCGCGCGGGCCACCGCGCCGACGCGCCGGGGCCGGCGCTACCAGATCGTGTCGAATCCGAGCTCGAGCGCCAGCGCCTGGGCCACGAGCGCGGCCAGGGCCGGCCGTAGCAGCCGCTCGGGCAGCACGGGCGCGGCGGCCACGCAGGCCAGCGGGACGAAGAACAGCCAGATCCGCTCGACCTCGCCCTTCGCGAAGCCCAGCAGCGCGGCGACGGCCACGACGAGCGCGAGCGCGAGCGCGGCGTCGGCCCGGCGGCCGGCCGCGGTCAGCCACGCCCAGGCCGTCGGGAGGCCGAGCATGAGCCCGAACGCGACCGGCGACCCGAGCGTCCAGAACCAGGCCGGCCGCACCGCCGACACGCCCGCGCGGTAGTAGGCCTCCGTGGCGCGCAGCGTCCCGACCGGGTCGTACCCCGTCGCTGCGGCCAGCGCGGCGTCGAAGCCCAGGACGGCGAGCGCGCAGGCGGCGGCGAGCACGAGCGCCGCGCGGGCGCCCTCGCGCCGCCAGGCCAGGACGGCCGCCCACGCGCCGACCGCGAGCAGCGCCCAAGAGGCGAAGGCGGCGAGCGCGAGGGCGAGCGCTCCCAGCGCCCGGGCCCAGGGCGCACGGGTGGCGAGCAGGCAGGCGGTCGCGATGCCCAGCGCGGCGAAGAGCGCGTCGGCCGAGGTCACGCCGAAGAGGACGAGCGCGGGCGAGGCGGCCGCCAGCAGGGCGCCGGTGCGGGCGGCGCCCTCGCCCAGCGCGAGCGTGCGCCCGAGGACGTAGGTCAGCGGGGCCACGGCGGCGGCCGCCGCGATGCAGACGGCGGCGAGGCCCGCGGCGGCGTCGATCCCGAGCCAGTGGAGGACGAGCATCTGGCCCGGCGGGTGGCCGGCCGCGTTGACCGGCAGCGAGGGCACGAGCTCGGCGAAGCGGTCCAGCAGGAATCCGGTGCCGTAGCGCAGTGCGGGCAGGCCCGCGAGCGCCTCGTTCTTGGCCTCGAACGAGCCGCCCGGCCCGAGGTCGAAGATCGCGCTCCACCCGCGCGTGCCGTGCCGCGCGGCGTTGACGGCGAGGCCGAGCGTGAGCGCGAGCGCGAAGGCCGCGAGCCCGAAGCCGGCGGGCGCCCGCGGGGCGGCGAGCAACCGCGGGCCGGCGGCGACGACCGCAGCGCACGCGGCGAGCGCCGCGAGCAGCCCGAGCGGATCCGCCGCGAGGCCCGCGTCCATGACGAACGGCGGCGTCGCGACGCCCAGCCCGCCGGTCGCCGCGCGCACGGCGAGCCCGGTCGCGACGACGGCGACTGCCACGACGGCGGCGGCGAGCGGCAGGCGCGGCGGCCGGGCGGGCACTACCTGCGATCCTCGCACCGATGTCCCCGGCTGTCGCCGTCGCGCTGCTCCTCGCCGGCGCCGCGCTCGCGGGCTGCGGCTCGCGCCCGCTCAGCGAGCTGCCGCCCGCCGCCGAGCCCGCGCGCTCGCCCGCGCTCGCCGAGCGCCCGGCCGGGCGCGTCGTGGCGGTCGGACCCGCGCCCGAGGGCGTCGCCGTCGACCCCGTCAGCCACCGCGTCGCGGTCGCGCTGCGCGAGCGCGGGCGCGGCGGAGCGGCGGCGCTCGCGCTCGTCGACGGGCGCACCGGGCGCGTCGCGCGCCGCGTCGCGCTGCCGGGCGCGCCCCGCCACGTCGCGCTCGTGCGCCCCGGCGGGCCGTTCGTCGTGCCCGCCGAGCCCGCGGACCGCCTCCTGCTCGTGCGCCCCGGTGGCGCGGTCGCCCTCGACGTCGGTACCGGTCGCCACCCCCACGACGCGACGGCCGCCGGCGGGCGCATCTTCGTCGGCGACGAACGCGGCGACGCGACGACCGTCCTCGACGGCGCTCGCCGGGTCGCGACGCTGCGCGGCGCGATCCAGCCCGGCGGCCTCGCCGCCGCCCGCGGCGGGCGCGCCGTCGCGGTCGTCTCGGTGCGCGAGCGCGCCGTCGAGCTCTACGACGCGCGGACGCTGAGGCGCCTCGGCCGCGCGCCCGCCGGCGTTGGCCCGACCCACGCCGTCTCCGACGGGCGCGAGCGACTCTACGTCACCGACACGGCGGGCGACGCGCTGCTCGTCTTCGCGCTGCGCCCCGAGCTCGCGCTCGTGCGCCGCGTGTACCTTCCGGGGTCGCCCTACGGCATCGCGCTGGACTCGGCGCGCCGCCGCCTGTGGGTCACCCTGACGGCCCGGAACGAGGTCGTGGAGCTGCCGGCCCACGGCCGCCCGCACCCCCTGTCGCGCCTGGCGGCGGTCCGCCAGCCCGACTCGGTGGCGGTGGACCCGCGGACGGGGCGGGTCTTCGTGACGGGCCGCGACGCCGGCGTCCTGCAGCTGCTCGACCCGTCCGGATCAGCGCCGAGGCCAGGAAGAGCCCGGCCGTGATCAGCAGCCAGTTGCGCCCGTAGCCCTCGACGTGGTGGCCGCTGACGCGCGCGTAGTTGCCGTCGGCGCGCGTCAGGATCAGCGGGAAGTACACCAGCAGCAAGACGCCGCTGATCGCCGCCGGGACGCGCACGTAGTTGACGCCCGGCCCGGCTGGCCGCCGGCCCTGCGCGACGCGGTCCAGCAGCGAGTAGAGCGGCAGGAAGACGACGTCGTGCAGGAGCGCGGCGAGCAGGAACCACGCGATCCAGTTCCACGGCGCGCGGCCGTCGAAGACGCGCGCCAGCGCCCACAACGCGATCGCGAATGCGGCGACGTGGCCGAGCAGGTGCAGCGGCGAGGCACCGTAGCGGGCCCGCAGCCGGGCGATCACGCCGCGAACCTCAGCGCGCCGACCCACTTCGTGCAGTGCACGCCGGGCAGGCCTGGGACGACGATCCGCGCCGGGAAGCCGTGGTCGAGCGAGAGCTCGGCGCCGTTGACCTGCAGCGCGAGCAGCGCGTCGTCCGCCGCGACCTGGTCGGGGCTCAGCGTCGCCTGGCGCAGGACGCCCTTGGGCTGCAGCGACACGGCCTGCAGGGTCGCGCCCTCGGCGCCCGCGATCCGCGCGAGCTCGCGCAGGCGCACGCCGGTCCAGGCCTGGGTCGTCGACCAGCCCTCGACGCACGCGATCGGCAGCTTCGCGGTGTGCTGGGAAAGCGCCCGGAGCGCCTCGCGGTCGAGCCGCGCGGGTCGCGGCCCCTCGAGCTCCAGGCGCCATCCCGCGCCGACCATCGCCGGCGTGATCCGCGCGGAGGACGCGGTCTTGTTGACCTGGAAGTCGTTGGGCCCGTCGCCCCAGACGCGCCCGCGCGGGGCGAGCAGCGCGACGCGCCGCAGCGGGCCGCCCACGGACTGCCCGGCGGTGACGACGAGCAGCGCGCCCGTCGAGGCCCCGACGAGGCCGAGCAGCCCGCGACGGCTGATCGTGGGGGCGGCCGGAGCGGCGGCCACGAGGCCGTCGGGGTCGGGCGGTTCGGGCCGCGTCTCGGCCAGGCTCGCCCGCAGCGGCCTGAGGGCGCCCCGCGTGCGGTAGGCGCGCACCACGACCGGCATCTTGATCGCCACGTGCAGGACGAAGGCAGCGGTGAAGACGAGCGCGCCGTAGTAGTGCGCCGTCACGAAGTTGAAGCGGAAGGGGTAGTAGACCTGGACGTTGACGATGCCGGTGGCGAACTGAAAGCCCGCGCCGCCGACGAGCAGCAGGACCGACAGCCGCTCGAGCGCCTGCGCGGGACTGCGCACCGGCGGCCAGGCGAAGAGGCGCGGGATCACCGACCACAGCTTGGCCAGCAGCAGCGGGACGGCGACGATCCCGACGGTCACGTGCAGGCCCTGGTTGAGCGCGTAGAGCCACGAGGGCGACGCGGGCCAGTCGAAGAGCAGGAACGAGACGTCGCCGTCGCGCGGGACGATCGCGTTGCGCCCGAGGTCGGGGTTGTAGGCGGCGTGGGAGAGCAGCCCGGTGACGGCCACGACGACGACGAGCGGCCCGAGCAGCGTGCCGAGCACCGACGTGAGCCACGGGCCCCGCAGCGGGCTGCGCCAGAACCCGGGCCGGAAGGGGCCGGGCGGCGTCACGCGATCGCCTCCTCGGACAGCCCGAGCGCGGCCAGCGCGCGGGCGAAGCGCGTGTGCGTCGCACCGGCGGCGACCGCGCGCGCGCTCGCCGCGTCGTCGACGTCGGTGAGCGCGGGCAGCGCGGCGACGGCCAGCCCGAGGCCCAACAGCCGCGCGCGCTGGGCGGCCCCCGTGCGCGCGCTGCTCATCGGCACCCCGACCAGCGCGGCGCGCTCGGGCTCGCGCAGGCCGATGGCCCAGAAGCCGCCGTCGTGAGCCGCCCCGAGCACCGCGGGCGAGCGCTCGAGCGCTCGCAGCCCGGCGCTCAGGAGCGCGGGCGTGACCTGCGGCGTGTCCATTCCGACGACGAGCCCGGGGCCGATGTCCTCGAACGCGGCCGCGAGACGCTCGTCGAGGCCCGCGCCCCGCTGCGCGACGACCTCGAGGCCCGGGCCCAGCCACGGGCCGGGCGCTCCGTCGAGGACGACGATGCGCCGGGCGGCGGGCGTCGCGCGCACCGCGTCGAGCGTGTCGCGCAGCGCCGCCGCGGCCAGGGCCGCCGCCTGCGCCGGGGTGCAGGGCGGGCACAGGCGCGTCTTGACCCGGCCGGGCACCGGTGCCTTGGCGATGACGGCGAGCGCCGGGCTCACCGCAGGACCGCCGCCATGTCGTGGACGGTGCGCGCGAACCCGCGCGCGGTGCCGGTGACCTTCGAGCGCCCGGCACGCCGGCGGTAGCGCACGGCGTCCTCCTCGATCCGCCACCCCGCGGCGTCGGCGCGCACGACCATCTCGAGCGGCCAGCCAAAGCGCCGGTCGCGCAGGCCCAGGTCCAGGAGCGCCCGGCGGTGGGCGGCGCGCATCGGCCCGAGGTCGCGCAGGCGCAGCCCGGTGCGCCGACGCAGCTCGAGCGCGAGCGCGCGGTTGGCCAGGCGCGCGGCCGGCGGCCAGGCGTCCGGGTCGGCGCGGCGGGCGGCGAGGACGAGGTCGGCGGCGCCCGCGCGCACCGGCCCGGCGATGCGCGGCAGGTCGGCGGGGTCGAGCGAGCCGTCCGCATCCATGAAGCAGACGACGTCGGATGTCGCCGCGCGCAGGCCGGCGTGGCACGCGGCGCCGAACCCGCGCCGGGGCTCGCGGACGACGAGCGCGCCGAGCGCCGCGGCGAGCTCGGGCGACCCGTCGCCCGAGCCGTTGTCGGCGACGATCGGCCGGAAGCCCTCGGGCACGCGGCCGAGCACCCAGGGCAGCGCGGCGGCTTCGTCCAGGACTGGGAGCACGACGTCGATCACGGGCGCCTTCAGCCGTCCCTACGCACGAGGCGACCGTTACAGACGCGCCGGCCGTACCCTCGATTGCCGATGCGCGTCCTCGTCACGGGTGCCGCGGGCTTCGTCGGCTCGCACGTCGCCGACGCCCTGCGGGGGCTCGGGCACGAGGTCGTGGCGCTCGACGCGCTGCTGGCCGACGCCCACGACGGCGCGCCACCGTGGGCGTCCGACGGGCTCATCGTCGGCGACCTGCGCGATCTCGACGTCGCCCGCGTGGCCGTGGCCGGAGTCGACGCCGTCTCCCACCAGGCCGCAAAGGTCGGGCTCGGCGCCGGCCCGCACGACGTCGACGCCTACGCCGCCCACAACGATCTGGGCACGGCGGTCATGCTGCGGGCACTCGCCGAGGCGCGCTTCGCCGGGCGGCTCGTCCTCGCCTCGAGCATGGTCGTCTACGGCGAGGGACGCTACGCCTGCCCCGAGCACGGCGTCGTCCGTCCCGGTCCGCGGGCTCTCGGCGACCTCGAGGCCGGGCGCTTCGAGCCGCCCTGTCCGGCCTGCGGGCGGGCGCTCCTGCCCGAGCCCGTCCGCGAGGACGCGCCGGCCGACCCGCGCAACGCCTACGCCGCGACGAAGCTCCACCAGGAGCACCTCTGCGCGGCCTTCGCCCGCGAGGTCGACGGCGTCACGCTCACCGTCTTGCGCTACCACAACGTCTACGGGCCGCGGATGCCGCGTGACACGCCCTACGCCGGCGTGGCGAGTCGCTTCCGCAGCGCGCTGGCGGACGGGCGCGCGCCGCGGGTCTTCGAGGACGGCGCCCAGCGCCGCGACTTCGTGGACGTGCGCGACGTGGCGCGCGCGAACGTCCTGGCCCTCACCCGCCCCGCGCCGGCCGCCGGCGCCTTCAACGTCGCCTCGGGCCGTCCGCGGACGGTGGGGGAGATGGCGGGCGCGCTCGCCGCGGCGGCCGGCGGCCCCGCGCCCGTCGTCACCGGCGAGTTCCGCCGCGGCGACGTGCGCCACGTCTTCGCGTCGGTCGACCGCGCCCGCGACGTGCTCGGCTTCGAGGCGCGGGTCGGCCTCGAGGCGGGCATGGCGGAGTTCGCCCGCGCGCCGCTGCGCGGGCCGGCCGCGTCGTGAGACCCGGCCGTGCGGCCTCCCGCGAGGCCCGGCGGTCCCTGGAGCGCCCGCGCGCGCTCGCCGTCACCGGCGCGCTGACGATCGCGTTCTCGGCGATCCTCGTCCGGCTCGCCGACGTCTCGCCCTCGACGGCCGCGATCTTCCGCTGCGCCTACGCGCTGCCCGTGCTCGGCTGGCTGGCGTGGCGCGAGGACCGCGCCGAGGGCCCCCGGCCGGCGCGGGACCGCCGCCTCGCCATGGTCGCCGGGCTCCTCTTCGCCGCCGACCTCATCACCTGGCACCACGCGATCGGCGACGTCGGCGCCGGCCTGGCCACGGTGCTGGGCAACCTCCAGGTCCTCTTCGTCCCGCTCGTGGCCTGGGCGGTGCTCGGCGAGCACCCGTCGCGGCGGGTGCTCGCGACGCTGCCGATCGTCCTCGCCGGCGTCGTGCTCATCTCGGGCGCGCTCGAGCAGGGCGCCTACGGCGACGAGCCGGCCCGGGGCGTCGCCTTCGGCATCGTGACCGGGCTGACCTACGCGGGCTTCCTGCTCGTGCTGCGGTCGAGCAGCGGTGGCGAGCGGCGGGTCGCGGGGCCGCTCTTCGACGCCACGGCCGTCGCGGCCGTCGCCGCGACGCTCGCCGGCGCCGTCATCGGCGACGCGGACCTGCGGCCGTCGTGGCCCGCACACGGCTGGCTCGTGCTGCTCGCCCTGAGCTCCCAGGTGCTCGGCTGGCTGCTGATCTCGGCCTCGCTGCCGCGGCTGCCGGCGGCGCTGAGCTCCCTGCTGCTCACGATCCAGCCGGTCGGCTCGGTCGTGCTCGGCGCGGTGCTGCTCTCCGAGGCGCCGAGCGCGCTGCAGCTCGTGGGCACCGCCATGATCCTCGCCGGCGTCGTCGCCGTCGCGCGCACGCCCGCGCCGCCGCGGGCGCCCGCGGCGGGCGAGCGGCCGGCTGCGATGCACCCGGCATGAGGATCTCGACCGGGCCTGCGCGGTCCGCGGAGCGCGGCTCACGCGGCCCGCGCCGCGATGCCCGGGTAGTCGGCGACGAGCCCGGTCTCGTCGTAGACGAGCACGCCCGCGAACGCGAAGCGCGGGGCCGCGTAGTCGTAGCGCTCGCGCGGTCCGTCGTCCTCGACGCGAACGTAGCGCTGCTCGAGGCGCTCGACGCCGGGATCCGGCGCGCGCACGTAGGCCGCCGGGGCCTCGGCGGCGTCGCCGACCCCGAGGCCGAGCCGGTGGACCGGGAGCGCGTTGGTCAGCGCGGAGGACTCGAGGTCGACGTCGAGGCAGCCGTCGAGGTCGGGCGCGGGCGTGTCGTCGACCCGCCAGCCGCCGTTCCCGTCGGCCGCGAGCGCGACCTCGCGGGACCCGTGCACGGAGCGGCCGCGCACCAGGGCGCTGCGCGTGTGCCAACGCGCGTCCACGGCGATCACGTACTGCACGGCCCAGGCGACCCCGTCCTCGACGGCGGTCGTCTGCCCATCCACGCGCAGGCCGTCGCCCTCGCGGCGCAGGAACGCGACCTCGAAGCCCTCGCGGGCGTCGCGATGCCGCCAGGCCGCGAAGCGCGGCAGCTCGGTCGGTCTCATCCGGCCGACGGGGCGGGCCGCGGCTCGGGCGCCTCGGTGTCGCGCAGCAGCAGCCAGCACAGCCAGATGCCGACGGCGAACAGCGGCAGGCCCATCGCGATGCGCGCGGCGCCGAGCGCGACGAGCGCGCCCGACAGGTAGAGCGGGAGCTGGACGGCGACGCGCGACAGGAAGAGCCCGACCCAGACCCAGCTCGCGCGCGAGTAGGCGCGTAGACGGCGGCGGTCCTGGCGCCAGCGCGTGCCGCCGCCGGTCAGCGCGGCGACGATGACTCCGAGCAGCGGCCAGCGGACGACGATCGAGATCGCATAGGCCGCCGCGTAGGCCAGGTTCAGCAGCAGGCCGGGGAGGAAGAAGTCCTCGGCCCGGCCGGTGCGCGCGACCACGTAGCCGGCGAGCGCGACCCCCGCGAGCCCGGAGAGCGCGTAGCGGGGCGTCTGGCGCCGCAGGACCCGTGCGAGCGCGAGCAGCGCCGCGAGCACGACGGCGACGATCGCCGCCAGTCGCGTGTCCTGGCCGCTTGCCGTCGCCGTGGCCACGAACGCGGTGGGCGGGATCACCGACTCGGCGATGCCGAGCGGACCGCCGAGCGCGCGGCGGATCGCGTCGGCCGGCGGAGCGGTTCCGCCGAGCGGATGGCCTTGGTCGTGCGGGCGCGATGCCTCGATGCCCACATCATGGCGTGCCGGACCGCGCGGGCGCCCCCCGTGTTCCTGGGCGCTCGACGCCTGAGCGCCCGCGCCGGTCAGGTGCGCGCCGGCACGCCGCCCACGACGCTCCCGGCGCTCACGTCGCGCGTGACGACTGCGCGCACGCCGACGCGCGCGCCGGCGCCGACGGTGACGCCGCGCAGGATCACCGCGGTCGCGGCGACCGCCGCGCCCGGGCCGATCACGACCGGCGCGGTGACGAGGCCCTGCTCGCGCACCGGGCGCTCGACATCGCGGGTCGCGTGATCGAAGTCGACGACGACGACCTCGTCGCCCAGGCGCGCGTCGCGCCCGATCTCGACGCGCTCGTGGGCGGCGATGACGCAGCGCTCGCCGAGCCGCACGCTGTCGCCCACGACGACGACCGCACCCGTGCCCACGTGCAGCCGCGTGCCCGCGCCCAGGACCGCGTCGCGGCCGAGCTCCACGCGCGCTCCCGCGGCGAGGTCGAGCCGCACGCGCCGGCCCGCGCGGGCGCCGCGGCCGGCCCGCAGGCGCCCGCGGCTGCGCGCGGCGAGCAGCAGGACACGGAGCACGGCCGGAGCCTATGCTCCCCGCCGCATGGCGGCCCTCCGGCGCTCCGAGCAGATCCGCTCGCGCGCTCGGCGGTGCGCGTCGCCCGCCGCGAGGACGGCGACCCGCGCGGCGAAGCGCGCCCGCGCGCGGCGCGAGTCGTGCACCTCGACGAGCGACGACGGCAGCACCGGGGCGCCGAGCGCCCGCGCGGCCCGGTCGGCGATCTCGAGCTGGCCGAGCGCGGTGGGGTGCACGGCGTCGGGCAGCAGCCGCCGACGGCCCGCGAGGTCGTCGAGGGCGACGACGGCCGCGCCGCGCGAGCCGGCCAGGCGCCGCACGATCGCGCCCGCCGCCGCCGGCTTGGGCGCGGCGCGCGGGCGGCCGAGGTCGCGCGGCAGCGTGCAGGCCAGCAGCCGTGCGGCGGCGCCCGCCGCGGCGCCGAGCACGGCGGCGAGGTCGCGCTCGAAGGCGACGGCGTCCCAGTCGAGCGCGCGCGCGTCGTTGACGCCGGCGAAGACGCACGCGACGTCGTAGGGGCCGGCCAGGCGCGGAACCTGGTCGGCCAGCACGTCGGCGACGCGCGCGCCGTCGCGCGCGAGCTTCGTGAACGGGAGCTCGAGCGCCTCGGCGAGCCATTGCGCCCACGACTGCATGGGGACCCCGAGGGCCGGCTCGCCGTGGCCGTTGGTGATCGAGTCGCCGAGCGCGACCAGCCCGCGGCGGACGGTCACGGGCGCCGCCCCGCCGCCTCGGTGAGCGCCCGCAGGCGGCGCGCGTGCGCGGTCGTGAGCTGCCCCTCGTGGAGGCGGAAGCGCCACTGGCCGGTCCTCGTGCCGGGGAGGTTCATCCGCGCCTCGCCGCCGAGCCCGAGCACGTCCTGGACCTGGAGCATGCAGAGCGCCGCCCGCGAGCCGAGGGCCAGGGCGACGAGGTCCCACCAAGGCTCGTCGCGGCCGACCCCGGCCGCGCGGACCGCGGCCAGCCGCCGCGGCTCGAGCGAGGCCAGCCAGCCGCGCGCCGTGTCGTTGTCGTGGGTGCCGGTGTAGAGGACCTGGTGCTCGCGGTGGTGCTCGGGGCTGTGAGGGCTGTCCGGGTCGTCGGGGTCGAAGGCGAACTGCAGGACGGCCATGCCCGGGAGGCCGAGCGCCTGGCGCAGCCGCGTGACCGCAGGCGTGATGACCCCGAGGTCCTCGGCGATCAGCGGCAGCTCGTCGCCGAGCGCGCGCGTCGCGGCGTCGAAGACGGCGCGCCCGGGCCCGCGGACCCAGCGCCCGCCCGCGGCGGTGCGCGCGCCGCGCGGCACCGCCCAGTAGGCCACGAAGCCGCGGAAGTGGTCGATGCGGGCGAGGTCGAAGAGCGCGAACGTCCGCCGCAGGCGCGCCACCCACCAGCGGTAGCGCCGCCGGCGCAGCGCGGGCCAGTCGTAGACCGGGTTGCCCCAGAGCTGCCCGGTCGCCGCGAACGCGTCCGGCGGGGCACCGGCCACGACGTCGTCGCGGAAGAGCTCGGGGTGCGCGCGGTGGTCGGCCGAGCGCGGGGCGACGTAGATCGGCACGTCCCCGATCAGGCGCACGCCGCGGTCGGCGGCGTAGGCGCGCAGCGCGCCCCATTCGCGCTCGAAGCGGACCTGGTCGGCGAGCGCGCCGGGCCCGGCGAAGGCGATCCAGTCCTCGATCCAGTCCGCGTGACGGCCCCGGAAGGCCTCGGCCTCCTCGTGGCCGACGGGCGCGGCGGGGTCGGCCAGCAGCCCCGGCCAGGCCGCGAAGGCCGAGGCCGCCTTGTACGGCGAGCCGTAGCGATCCGGCGGCCCCAGCGGGAGGACCTGCCACCACGACTGCCCCGCCTGGGCGAGCCAGTCGACGAACGCGCGCGCCGGCGCGCCCAGGCGCCCGCCGGGGAGCGACGTGAGGTGGAGCTGAACGCCTGCGGTTCTGGTCAGTCGCATGTGGGAAGGAGAGGTGACCGTGCCCGAACGCGCCCCGTCCCAACCGCCGCCGCGGATCCGGATCGAGCACGTGGGACCGACGGTCGACGCCGGGCGCTACCCCGTCAAGCGCACGGCCGGTGACGAGGTGCCCGTGTCGGCCGACGTCTTCCGCGACGGCCACGAGGTCCTTCGCGCCGTCGTGCGCTGGCGCGACCGTGGCGCGCGCAAGTGGTCGGAGGCGCCGCTGCGCCCCGTCGACGCCCACCACGCGGGCGTGCGCTGGGAGGGGGCGTTCACGGTCGGGCCGCCCGGGCGCACGGAGTGGACGATTCGGGCCTGGGTCGACGTGTTCGCCGGCTGGCGCGACGAGCTCGCCCGCAAGGTCGAGGTCGGCCAGCCCGATCTCTCGGGCGAGCTCAGCGAGGGCGCCGTGATCGTCCGGGAGGCCGCGACTCGCGCCGGCGGCGAGGACGCGCGCCGCCTCGAGGCCGCCGCCGAGGCGCTGCCCGACGACCCGCAGCTCGGCCTCGCGCCGGAGCTGCTCGAGCTCGTCGAGCGCCACCAGGAGCGCACCGAGCTCACCGAGCACGACCGGCCGCTCGCCGTCCACGTCGACCGCGAGCTGGCCCGCTTCGGCACCTGGTACGAGGCGTTCCCGCGCTCGTGGGGCGGCTTCCGGGGGCTCGTCGAGCAGCTGCCGCGCCTGGCGGAGCTCGGCTTCGACGTCCTCTACCTGCCGCCGATCCATCCCATCGGCCGCACGAATCGCAAGGGCGCCAACAACACGCTCGTCGCCGGGCCCGAGGACCCCGGCAGCCCGTACGCGATCGGCAACGAGCACGGCGGCCACGACGCGATCGACCCGGCGCTCGGGACCGAGGAGGACTTCGCCACGCTCGTCGACGCCGCCCGCGCGCGGGACATCGAGGTCGCGCTGGACTTCGCGATCCAGTTCTCTCCCGACCACCCGTGGCTGCACGAGCACCCCGAGTGGTTCTACCGCCGCCCGGACGGGACGCTCAAGTACGCCGAGAACCCGCCCAAGAAGTACCAGGACATCTACAACGTCAACTTCGGTTGCGAGGACTGGCGCGGGCTGTGGGATGCGCTGCTCGGCGTCGTGCGCCACTGGGTCGACCGCGGTGTGACGGTCTTCCGCGTCGACAACCCTCACACCAAGCCGCTGCCCTTCTGGGCGTGGCTGATCGAGGAGATCCGGCGCGACCAGCCCGGGGCGATCTTCCTCGCCGAGGCCTTCACGCGCCGCGCGATGATGCGCGAGCTCGCGAAGATCGGCTTCAACCAGTCCTACACGTACTTCACCTGGAAGAATGCGCGTTGGGAGCTTGAGGAGTACGTCAACGAGCTCGCCCACACCGAGGAGGCCGAGTTCTTCCGCCCGAACTTCTTCCCGGTCACGCCGGACATCCTCACCGACTACCTCGTGCACGGCGGTCCGGCCGCCTTCCCGGTCCGGCTGATCCTGGCGGCGACGCTGAGCCCGAGCTACGGGATCTACTCGGGCTTCGAGTCCTTCGAGCACGTCCAGCGCCCGGGCAGCGAGGAATTCCTCGACAACGAGAAGTACGAGCTGAAGGCTCGGCGCCTCGACGGCCCGCTGCTGCCGATGATCGCGAGGCTGAACCGCATCCGGCGCGAGAACCCGGCGCTTCAGCACTTCGAGAACGTCCGCTTCCTCGACACCCACAACGACGCGCTCATCGCCTACGCCAAGCGCGAGGCCCACAACGTCGTGATCTGCGCGGTCAACCTCGACCCCCGCCGCGTCCAGGAGGGCCTGGTGACCGTGCCGTGGGAGCTCGGCCTGCCGCCCGCGTTCGCGGTGACCGACCTGCTCACCGTCGAGCGCCACGGCTGGCGCCTGGGCGGCAACTACGTCCGCCTCGACCCCGACGAGCGTGCCGGCCACGTGCTGCGCGCCGACGTGCCGTGAACCCCCCGGCCCACAGCCACTGGTTCGAGTCCGACCCGCTGTGGTTCAAGACCGCGGTCTTCTACGAGATCCACCTGCGCGGGTTCTTCGACGGCAACGCCGACGGCTCGGGCGACTTCCGCGGGCTGACCGAGAAGCTCGACTACCTGCAGTGGCTCGGGATCGACTGCATCTGGCTGCTGCCCATGTTCGCGAGCCCGCTGCGCGACGGCGGCTACGACATCTCCGACTATTTCGAGGTCCACCCCGACTACGGGACGACCGACGATGTCCGCGCGTTCATCGACGGCGCCCACGAGCGGGGGATGCGCGTCATCGCCGACCTCGTCATGAACCACACCTCCTCCGACCACGCGTGGTTCCAGGAGTCCCGGCAGGGCGCGGACAGCCCGAAGGCCGACTGGTACGTGTGGTCGGACACCGACGACCGCTACCCCGACGCGCGCGTCATCTTCATCGACGCGGAGTCGTCGAACTGGACCTGGGATCCCGTCCGCGGCGCGTACTTCTGGCATCGCTTCTTCTCCCACCAGCCCGACCTCAACTACGACAACCCCGAGGTCCAGGAGGCGATGCTCGACGTCCTGCGCTTCTGGCTGGACCTCGGGCTGGACGGCTTTCGCCTCGACGCGGTCCCCTACCTCTTCGAACGCGAGGGGACAGACTGTGAGAACCTGCCCGAGACCCACGCGTTCCTGCGGCGCGCGCGCTCGACGATCGACGCCGAGTACACCGACAAGGTGCTGCTGGCCGAGGCCAACCAGTGGCCGGAGGACGTCGTGCAGTACTTCGGCGGCGGCGACGAGTGCCACATGGCCTTCCACTTCCCCGTCATGCCGCGGATGTTCATGTCGGCGCGGCGCGAGGAGGCGACGCCGATCTACGAGATCCTGGGGCGCACGCCGCACATCCCCGACAACTGCCAGTGGGGCCTGTTCCTGCGCAACCACGACGAACTGACGCTCGAGATGGTCACCGACGAGGAGCGCGACTACATGTACGCCGAGTACGCCAAGGACCCGCGGATGAAGATCAACCTCGGCATCCGCCGCCGGCTGGCCCCGCTGCTCGACAATGGGCGCGACGAGATGGAACTCCTGCACGCCATCCTCTTCTCGCTGCCGGGTTCCCCCGTCCTCTACTACGGGGACGAGATCGCCATGGGCGACAACGTCTACCTCGGCGACCGCGACGGCGTCCGCACGCCGATGCAGTGGACGGGCGACCGCAACGGCGGCTTCTCGCGCGCCGACTTCGCCCAGCTCTACGCGCCGCCGCTCATGGATCCCGTCTATGGCTATCAGGCGGTGAACATCGAGGCGCAGCTGCGCACGCCGACCTCGCTCCTGCGCTGGCTCAAGCGCTTCATCGCGCTGCGCAAGGAGCATCCCGTCTTCGGCCTGGGCACCTACGAGCCGCTCCCGCCCTCCAATCCGAAGGTCTTCGCCCACGTGCGCCGCTACGAGGAGGACGTGGCCGTCTGCGTGCACAACCTCGCGCGCTCCGCGCAGGCGGTCGAGCTCGACCTGCGGGCCTTCGAGGGCCGCTGGCCCGAGGAGATGTTCGGGCGCACGCGCTTCCCGCGCGTCGGGGAGCTGCCCTACCTGCTGACGCTCGCGCCGCGCGGGTTCTTCTGGTTCCTCCTGCGCGAGGACGAGGACGCGGCCGGCGGGGGGAGCGATGGCCGCGCCTGACCTCGCCACCCTCGACGAGGCCGCGCTCGAGGCCTGGCTGCTCGGGCGCCGCTGGTTCGGCTCGAAGGCTCGCGACGTCGCCAAGATCCACGTCCTCGACGTCGTGGCGCTCGACCCGCCACCGCCCGCAGGCCCGTCGCTCGCCGTCGCCCTCGTCGAGGCGCGCTTCCCCGGCGGCACCCACCACCTCTACCAGCTGCCGCTCGCGCTGCGCGACACCGAGGCCGGCGAGGGCACGGTGGCCACGATCAACGGCGCGGCGGTCGTCGACGCCCTCGAGGACGCCGAGGCGCTGCGAACGCTGGCGCGGCTGCTCGGCGAGGCGGCGACGGCGCACGGGGCCCACGCGCGGGTGCGCTTCGAGTGGCTCGCCGACGTCGAGCCGCCGTCCGAGCAGCCCGCGGTCCGGCCCATGCGCGCCGACCAGTCCAACAGCTCGGTCGTCTTCGACGAGCGCCTCGTGCTCAAGGCCTACCGCCGCGTCGAGGCCGGCGACAACCCCGAGCTCGAGTTGCTGCGCTTCCTCAGCGCGCGCGGGTTCGAGCACGTCGCGCAGCTCGCCGGCTGGTACGAGTACGAGGGCGAGCTCATGGACACCACGCTCGGCGTCGTGCAGCGCTTCGTCGCCGGGGCGCGCGACGGCTGGGAGCTCACGCTCGACGAGCTCGGGGAGCCCGGGCTCATCGCCCGTCTGCGCGAGCTGGGCATCGTCATCGGGCGGATGCACTCCGTCCTGGCCTCGGGCGCCAACGATCCGGCCTTCGCGCCCGAGGAGGCCAGCGACGAGGCGCTCTCGCTGCTGACCGCGACGATCGACGAGGAGATCGAGCGCGTCTTCGTCGAGCTGCCGTCCGGCGACCCGGTGGTGGCCGCGATCGCCGGGCGCGGGGAGGAGGTCCGCGACCGCCTGCGGCTGCTCTCGCACCTCGGCGCGCGCGGCAAGCTCATCCGCCACCACGGCGACCTGCACCTCGGCCAGACGCTGCTGGGGGCCGACGACCGCTGGATCGTCCTGGACTTCGAGGGCGAGCCCGCGCGCCCGCTGCGCGAGCGCCGGCGCAAGCGCTCGCCGCTGCGCGACGTGGCCGGGATGCTGCGCTCGTTCGCCTACGTCGCGAGCGCGGCGGAGCTCCAGCGCGACGCGCCCGCGCCGCCGGGCTGGGAGGACGCGGCGCGCGAGGCCTTCCTCGCCGGCTACCGCGACGCGGTCGAACCGGCGCTCATGCCCCCCGGCCAGGCGCAGATGCGCACGCTGCTGTCGATCTTCGAGCTCGAGAAGGCCGTCTACGAGCTGCGCTACGAGCTCAACAACCGCCCGGACTGGGTCCGAATCCCGGTCGCGGGGATCCTCCGCCTGCTCGAGGAGCCGCTGCCGTGAGGCCCTGCGTGGCCCTCACCCACCGACGCCGGTCTCGGCTCGAGGTCGCATCGTGAGGCCCTGCGTGGCCCTCACCCACCGACGCCGGTCTCGGCTCGAGGTCGCATCGTGAGGCCCTGCGTGGCCCTCACCCACCGACGCCGGTCCCGGCTCGAGGTCGCATCGTGAGCGTCGAGTCCGACATCGAGGCGGTCGTCGCCCGCGACCTCTCGGACCCGCACCGCCTCCTCGGCGCGCATCCGCTCGACGGCGGCGTCGTCGTGCGCGCGTTCCGGCCGGCGGCCGTGCGCGTCGTCGCGCGCCCCGAGGACGGCAAGGCCGTCGAGCTCGAGCAGCGCCATGCCGGCGGGGTGTTCGAGGGCAAGCTGGCCGACGCCAAGCTGCCGCTGCGCTACGAGCTCGACGTCGAGTACGGCGGCGGCGAGCGCTTCACGCTGCGCGACCCCTACGCCTTCACGCCCACGCTGGGCGACGTCGACCTCTACCTGGCCGGCGAGGGCCGCCACGAGGAGCTCTACGCGAAGCTCGGCGCGCACCCGCTCGCGCTCGAGGGCGTGGCGGGCGTGGCCTTCGCGGTGTGGGCGCCCGCCGCGCGCTCCGTCAGCGTCGTCGGGGACTTCAACGGCTGGGACGGCCGCCTGCACCCGATGCGGGCGCTCGGGGCCAGCGGGATCTGGGAGCTCTTCGTGCCCGAGATCCCCGTCGGCGCGCGCTACAAGTTCGAGCTGCGCACCCAGGCCGGCGCGATCGCGCTGCGCGCCGATCCCTTCGCCTTCGAGGCCGAGGAGCCGCCGCAGACGGCGTCGATCGTCCACCGGTCGGCCCACGCCTGGGCCGACCGGGGCTGGCTCGAGGAGCGGCGCGCGACCGAGGCGCTGCGCGCGCCGATGTCGATCTACGAGGTCCACCTCGGCTCGTGGCGCCTGAACCCGCTCGAGGACAACCGCTCGCTGACCTACCTCGAGCTCGCCGACGAGCTCGCGGCCTACGTGACCGACCTCGGCTTCACGCACATCGAGCTGCTGCCGGTCATGGCCCACCCGTTCAGCGGATCGTGGGGCTACCAGGTGACCTCGTACTTCGCCCCGACGCCGGTCTTCGGCTCGCCCGACGATCTCAAGGCGTTCGTCGACCGGATGCACCAGCACGAGATCGGCGTGCTGATGGACTGGGTGCCCGCGCACTTCCCGCGCGACGAGTGGGCGCTCGCGCGCTTCGACGGCACGGCGCTCTACGAGCACGTCGACCCGCGCCGCGGCGCGCACCCCGACTGGGGCACGCTGGTCTTCAACCTCGGCCGTCACGAGGTGCGCAACTTCCTGCTCTCCAGCGCGCTCTTCTGGCTGCGCGAGTTCCACGCCGACGGCCTGCGCGTCGACGCCGTCGCCTCGATGCTCTACCTCGACTACTCGCGCAATGCGGGCGAGTGGGTGCCGAACGAGTTCGGCGGCAACGAGGACCTCGACGCGGTCGCGTTCCTCAAGGAGGTCAACGAGGTCGTCTACGGGCGCGAGCCCGGGGCGCTGACCGCGGCCGAGGAGTCGACGGCGTGGCCGGGCGTCTCGCGCCCCACGTACCTCGGCGGCCTGGGCTTCGGCTTCAAGTGGAACATGGGCTGGATGCACGACACGCTGGCCTACTTCCGGCAGGACCCGGTGTACCGGCGCTACCACCACCACGAGCTGACGTTCTCGCTCGTGTACGCGTTCACCGAGAACTTCGTGCTGCCGTTGTCGCACGACGAGGTCGTGCACGGCAAGGGCTCGCTGCTGGCCAAGATGCCGGGCGACCGCTGGCAGCGGCTGGCCAACCTGCGCGCGCTCTTCGCCTACATGTGGGCGCACCCGGGCAAGCAACTGCTCTTCATGGGCGGCGAGATCGCCCAAGAGGCCGAGTGGAGCCACGAGCGCTCGATCGACTGGCAGCTGCTCGAGGACCCGGCGCACGCCGGCGTGCAGGCCGTCGTGCGCGACCTCAACCGTGCCTACCGCGCGACGCCGGCGCTGTGGGAGCTCGACTTCGAGCCACAGGGCTTCGCGTGGCTCGAGCCCAACGACGCCGAGAACAACATCGTCGCCTTCGCGCGCGCGACGGGCGACGGTCGCGACGTGCTCGTGTGCGTGACCAACCTCTCGCCGGTGCCACGCGAGGGCTACCGCGTCGGCCTGCCGCGCTGCGGGCGCTGGCGCGAAGCGATCAACACCGACGCCGAGGGCTACGGCGGCTCGAACGTCGGCAACCTCGGCGGCGTCGACGCCGAGGCCGTGCCGTGGCACGGGCAGCCGTGCTCGGCGCAGGTGACGCTGCCGCCGCTGGGCGTCGTGTGGCTGGTGCCGGAGCGGGCCTAGTCGGTCACGACCTCGGCCACGAGATCGACCGGCCGCTCGAGAAAGCGCGCGTAGCGATCCACGGCTGCCTCGAGCGCGCGGCGCCCGGCGCGCCCGAGCCGGCGCAACAGCGCGGCCTCGATCGTGACCACGCGCCCGCGCTGCACCCGCTTCCAGCTCCCCACGGTCCGCCCGTCGACGACGATCGGGCGCTGGATGAGCGCCGCGCGCGGCGGTTGGCGGGCGGCGAGGACGATCCGCGCCTCGCGGTAGGCGATCGTCGCCTCGTCGTACGTCGGCACGAGCAGCGCGCGTTCCGTCGCCGGCTCGAGGTCGAAGGCGCCCGGGGCGGCGAACCACGCCTCGGCGCGCTCGAGGCGATCGCCCACGGCGGCCAGCCCCGCGCGCGCGTCGTTCACCGTCAGGCCCGACCACCAGGCGAAGTCGTGCGCGCTCGCCGGCCCGTGGCTCGTGAAGTACCGCAGCGTGAGCTCGGCCAGCGCCTCGTCGCGCTCGAGCGCGCGCGCCGCGGGCGCGCGGTCCTCGAGCAGCGCGTATGTGTGCTGCGCGCCGCGCCGCGGTCCGCTGCACACGAGCGCCTCGAGCTCGGCGTGCATGAGCAGGTGCGCGAGGCGCGGCCCGTCGGCCTCGATCCCGGCCGCCGCGAGCGCCGAGCGAAGCTCGGGGCGGGTCAGCGGCGTCCCGTCGGCGAGGGTTTCGACCAGCACCGCGTCGCAGCGCGCCAGCAGCGCGTCGTCGAGCCCGTGGCGGCGGTAGTAGGGCGCGTTGAAGCGGTGCACGCGCGGCGCGGTGAGACGCTGCATCCAGCGGAGGTCGGCGGGCGCGACCAGGTGCCAGGTCGGGCGCAGCACGTGCGTGCGCAGGAAGTCGCCGCGGGCGAAGGCGGCCTCGAGCCTGGCGTCGGTCGCGCCGTCGAGGCGCTCGGCGAGCGACCACTTGACCTCCGCCCACTCCTGGGCCTGCACCGCTCCGAGGAAGCCGACCGCCTCGGCCGCGGACGCGAACGGCGGCGCCGTGAGCCGCTGGACGGCGAGCCGGCGGCGGACGATCGCCAGCGGGTCCACGCCCGGCGGCTACCGCGGCGAAGCGGTGGACGGTGAGCAGCCGCCGACCACCATCGCGGCGAGCGCGGCGAGCGCGAGGGCGGGAGGGACGCGGCGGCCCACGCGGGCCAGCATACGGGCGGGACCTCGGCGCGAGCGGTGCAAGACCGCGCGGCGGCGCGCCCGCCGGTTCGCCTGGCCGCGGCGCGGGTAACCCGCCTCGCGTGCCTGGGACGGAGTTCCCCTGGGAGCGTCGCCTCGGTGCCACCCCGACCGGCGACGGCCTCGTCGAGGTCCGCGCGTGGGCCCCGCGCGCGCAGGCGCTGAGCGTCCGGATCGGGAGCGCGGAGCACCCGCTCGCCGACGAGGGCTTTGGCGTTCGCGCGGCGCGCGTGCCCGCCCGGGCCGGCGACGACTACCGCCTCGTCCTCGACGGCCGCGCGCTGCCCGACCCCTGCTCGCGCTGGCAGCCGCGCGGTCTGCGCGGGCCGTCGCGGATCGTCGACCCGCGGGCCTTCGCGTGGACCGACCGTGGCCATCGCCCGCCGGCCCTGCGCAAGCTCGTCGTGTACGAGCTGCACGTCGGCACGTTCACGGCCGAGGGCACGTTCGACGCGGCGATCGCCCACCTGCCCGCGCTGCGGGAGCTCGGGATCACCGCGATCGAGCTGATGCCGGTCGCCGAGTTCCCGGGCGCGCGCAACTGGGGCTACGACGGCGTCTACCTGACCGCGGCGCAGTCGAGCTACGGCGGCCCGCTCGGCCTCCAACGCCTCGTCGACGGCGCCCACGCGGCGGGCCTGGGGGTGCTGCTGGACCTCGTCCCCAACCACGTCGGCGCCTCGGGCGTCCGGGCCCTGGAGGCCTTCGGCCCGTACTTCACCGAGCGCTACGAGACGTTCTGGGGGCCCGCCATGAACTACGACGACGCCGACTGCGATCCCGTCCGCGCCTGGCTGCTGCAGGGGGCCGAGTGGTGGGTGCGAGAGCTGCACGTCGACGGCCTGCGCCTCGACGCAATCCACGCCGTCTTCGACGCGGGCGCGCGGCCGATCGTCGCCGAGCTCACCGCCCGCGTGCACGCCGCGCGCGGGGGCGCGCTCGTGATCGCCGAGAGCGGCCTGAACGACCCGCGGGTCGTGCGGCCCGAGCGCCGCGGGGGCCTGGGTTGCGACGCCGCCTGGGCCGACGACTTCCACCACGCGCTGCGCACGCTGCTGACCGGCGAGCGCGAGGGCTACTACGAGGAGTTCGGCGCGGTCGCCGACCTGGCCAAGGCCTTCCGGCGCCCGCACGTCCACGACGGCACCTACTCGACGTTCCGCCGCCGGCGCTTCGGCGCGCCCGCCGACGACGTCCCGCCCGAGCGCTTCGTCGTCTTCGCGCAGGACCACGACCAGGTCGGCAACCGCGCGCTCGGCGACCGCCTGGCGCGCTCCGTGCGCCCGCTGGCCGCGTTCTGCATGCTTCTGTCCCCGTTCACCCCCATGATCTTCATGGGCGAGGAGTACGGCGAGGAGGCTCCCTTCCAGTTCTTCACCGACCACATCGACCGCCGGATCGCCGACGCCACCCGCGAGGGGCGCCGGCGCGAGTTTGCGTCCTTCACCGCGTTCGCCGGCGAGGAGGTCCCCGACCCTCAGGATCCGGCCACGTTCGAGCGCTCGAAGCTGACGCGCCGCGCCGACCGCCGTCTGGCCGGGCTCTACGCGGACCTGCTGCGCGTGCGCCGCGAGCTGCCACCGGGCGGCGTCGACGCCGTCGCCTTCGACGAGGACGCGCGCTGGCTGGCCGTCGACCGCGGGTCGTTCCGGCTCTGCGCCAACTTCGCCGGCCGCGCGCGGGCGGTGCCGGTGCCCGCCGCGGCCGCGGTCGTCCTCGCCACCCACGCCGTCGACCTCGCCGGCGGCCGCGTGCGGCTGCCCGCGCGCGCCGGGGCGCTGATCCGCTCGTGAGCCGCGACGTCTGGCCCGGGCGGCCCTACCCGCTCGGCACGCGCTGGGACGGGCGCGGGACGAACTTCTCGCTCTTCTCCGAGAACGCCGAGCGCGTCGAGCTCTGCCTCTACGACGGCGACGGCGCCGACGACGCGGTCGTCGAGGAGCGCGTCGAGCTCGTCGAACGCACCGCGTTCAACTGGCACGCCTACCTGCCCGGGGTTGGCCCCGGACAGCGCTACGGCTATCGCGTCCACGGGCCCTACGCGCCCGGCGACGGCCATCGCTTCAACCCCATCAAGCTCCTCATCGACCCCTACGCGAAGGCGATCGAGGGCCCGATCCGCCCGGATCTCGCCAACACGCTGCCCTACACGCCCGACGACACGCCCGACGACCTCGAGGCCGACGACGAGGACGACGTGCTGGCGATCCCCAAGTCCGTCGTCGTCGACGAGCACTTCGACTGGGAGGGCGACCGCCGCCCCGAGACGCCGTGGAACCAGACGGTCATCTACGAGGCCCACGTGCGCGGATACACGCGGCGCCATCCGGGCGTCCGCGAGGACCTGCGCGGCACCTACGCGGGGTTCGCGTCCGAGGCGGCGCTCGAGTACCTGACCTCGCTCGGGGTCACCGCGGTCGAGCTGCTGCCCATCCACCACATCGCCGACGAGTCGTTCCTGCACGAGCGCGGCCTGACGAACTACTGGGGCTACAGCTCGATCGGCTACTTCGCGCCGCACGCGATGTACGCGGCCACGGGCCGGCGCGGCGAGCAGGTGCGCGAGTTCAAGGGGATGGTCAAGGCCCTGCACCGCGCCGGCATCGAGGTCATCCTCGACGTCGTCTACAACCACACCGCCGAGGGCAACCACCTCGGGCCGATGCTCTCCTTCAAGGGCGTCGACAACGCGAGCTACTACCGCCTCGTCCCCGGCGATCCGCGCCGCTACATGGACTACACGGGCACGGGCAACACGCTCAACCCCGTTCACCCGAGCGTCCTGCGGCTGATCATGGACTCGCTGCGCTACTGGGTCAGCCAGTGCCACGTCGACGGCTTCCGCTTCGACCTGGCCAGCGCGCTGGCCCGCGAGTTCTACGACGTCGACCGGCTCAGCGCGTTCTTCGACGTCATCCACCAGGACCCCGTGCTCTCGCAGATCAAGCTCATCGCCGAGCCCTGGGACGTCGGTCCCGGCGGTTACCAGGTGGGCAACTTCCCGGTCCTGTGGAGCGAGTGGAACGGCATCTACCGCGACGTCGTGCGCGACTTCTGGCGCGGCCAGGCGAGCGTCGGTGAGTTCGCCTCGCGCTTCACGGGGTCCAGCGACCTCTACGAGTCCGACGGGCGCCAGCCCTTCGCCTCGATCAACTTCGTCACCGCGCACGACGGCTTCACGCTGCGCGACCTCGTCTCCTACAACGACAAGCACAACGAGGCCAACGGCGAGGACAACCGCGACGGCACCGACGACAACCGCTCCTGGAACTGCGGGGCCGAGGGCCCGTCCGACGACCCTGCGATCACCGCGCTGCGCGAGCGCCAGCAACGCAACTTCCTGACGACCCTCATGCTCTCCCAGGGCGCGCCGATGCTCCTCGGCGGGGACGAGCACGGGCGCACGCAGGGCGGCAACAACAACGCCTGGTGCCAGGACAGCGAGATCTCGTGGTTCGACTGGGACCTCGACGGTGCCCAGCGCCGCCAGCTCGCCTTCGCGCGCCGGCTCATCGACCTGCGCGCACACCACCCGGTCTTCCGCCGCGGGCGCTTCCTCGCGGGCCGCGAGCAGGAGGGCTCCGGGCTCCCCGACGTCTGGTGGTTTCGGCCCGACGGGCGCCGCATGACCCTGCGCGACTGGCAGATGCCCTTCGCGCACGCGCTCGGCGTCTTCCTCAACGGCCGCGAGATCGCCGACCACACGCCCGCGGGCGAGCCGATCGCCGACGACTCCTTCCTGTTGCTCTTCAACGCGCACTTCGAGGACTTGACGTTCACGCTGCCCGCGCGGCGCTTCGGCGGCGTCTGGCTGCACGAGCTGAGCACCGCGGAGCCCGACCTGCCGCCGGGCTCGCGCCGCTGGTCCTCGCGCGCGGACGTCGCCGTGACGTCGCGCTCGCTGCGGCTGCTGCGGCGGGCGCCGTGAGGGCGACCTACCGCCTGCAGCTCACGCCCGACCAGGACTTCGCGGCCGTGGCCGAGCTCGTCCCCTATCTGCGCGACCTGGGGATCTCGCACCTCTACCTCTCGCCGGCGCTGCAGGCGCGCAGCGGCTCCACGCACGGCTACGACGTCGTCGACCCCACCCGGGTCTCCGACGCGCTCGGGGGCGAGGCGGGGCTGCGCGCGCTGCGCGCCGCCGGGCTCGGCATCGTGCTCGACATCGTGCCCAACCACATGAGCGCCTCCGACGAGAACCGCTGGTGGGCCGACGAGCGCGAGCGCCCGCGCGTCTTCGACTGGGACCCCGCCGACGGCTGGTACCGGCGCTTCTTCGACATCGACGACCTCGCGGCCGTGCGCGTCGAGGAGCCGGAGGTCTTCTCGCTCGTGCACGACAAGGTGCTCGAGCTCGTGCGCGACGGCGTCGTCGACGGCCTGCGCGTCGACCATCCCGACGGCCTGGCCGATCCCGCCGGCTACCTGCGCCGCCTGCGCGCGGCGGGCGTCGAGCGCCTCTGGGTCGAGAAGATCCTCGGCCCCGACGAGGCGCTGCGCGACTGGCCCGTGGAGGGGACGGTGGGCTACGAGTTCCTCAACGACGCGACCGCGCTCTTCGTCGACCCGGCCGGCGCGGCGCCGCTGTCCGAGCTCTTCGCGCAGCTCACCGGCGAGACGCGGCCGTTCGCCGAGATCGCGCTGGAGGCGCAGGTCCAGCAGGCGACGACGACCTTCGCCCGCGAGGTCGCGCGGCTGCGCACGCTGTACGGATCGGAGACCCACCCACCGATCGCCGACGCGCTCGCGGCGCTGCCCGTCTACCGCACGTACGTCGAGCCGGCGTCGGGGCGCGTCGAGCCCGCCGACGAGCAGGCCGTCGCCGCCGCGGGCATGGACCCGCGCCTGGCCGACGCGCTGCTGCTGCGCGAACGTGGCCACGACGAGCTCGTGGTGCGCTTCCAGCAGAGCTCGCCGCCCGTGACGGCGAAGGGCGTCGAGGACACCGCCTGCTACCGCGACCTGCGCCTGCTCGCGCTCAACGAGGTCGGCGGCGACCCGGCGCGCTTCGGGCTCACCGTCGCGGCCTTCCACGCGCGCAACGCGCAACGCGCCGAGCGGTTCCCGCGCGGGCTGCTCGTCACGCAGACGCACGACACGAAGCGCTCGGGCGACGTGCGCGCGCGGATCGGCGCGCTCGCGGGGATGGCGGGCGCGTGGCGCGAGGCGGTCGCGCGCTGGCGCGCCCTGGCGGCCCCGCTCGACCCGCCCGACGCGCACGCGCAGTACCTGCTCTTCCAGACGCTCGTCGGGGCGTGGCCGATCGCGGTCGAGCGCCTCGAGGCCTATCTCGTCAAGGCGCTGCGCGAGGCCAAGCTGCGCACGGGCTGGATCGAGCCCGACGAGGCCTACGAGGCGCACGTCGCCCGCCACGCCCGCGCGCTCGTCGGGCACGCCCGGTTCCTCGCGGACTTCGAGCCGTTCTGCGCGCAGGTCGCGCACGCGGGCTCGCGCGCTGCGCTCGGCCAGCTGCTGCTCAAGCTCACCTGCCCCGGCGTGCCCGACGTCTTCCAGGGCGACGAGCTCGAGGCGCTGAGCCTCGTGGACCCCGACAATCGCCGCCCGGTCGACTTCGCCGTGCGCCGCGACGCGCTCGCGCGGGTGCGGGCGGGGGCGAGGCCGTGGGACTTCGGCTCCGCGAAGCTCCTGCTGATCGTGCGCGCGCTCGAGCTGCGCGCGCGCCGCCCCGAGCCCTTCGCGGGCGCCTACCGGCCGCTCGACGCGGGGCCGGGCGTCTGCGCCTTCCTGCGCGGTGACGACGTGCTCGTCGTCGTGCCCGTGCGCGCGTGGGAGGACGCGACGCTCGCGCCGGGGGCGGCCGGCGGCTGGCGCGACGTCCTCACCGGGGACGAGCGGGAGCTCGGCACGGCCGAGCCGGTGACCGAGCTGGTCGCCCGCCACGGAGTCGCGCTGCTCGAGCGCCCCGGCCCCGGGTCCGGGGACGACCGGTAGGTTCGGGCGCGTCGTGGCGCGCTCCGTCCTGCTGCTCTGTTGGGAGTACCCGCCGATCGTGGAGGGAGGCCTCGCCCGTCACGTCCGCAAGCTCGCCGAGGGCCTGGCGCGCGAGGGGGTCGCGGTCCACATCCTCACGCGCGGGCGGGCCGGCGACCCGGCCGAGGAGCTGCGCGCCGGCGTGCGCGTGCATCGCGTGCCCGAGCCTGCGATGCCGCGCGACCTCGACGCGTTCGTGGCCTGGGTGCAGGCGTTCAACGAGCACCTGCGCGCGGCCGGCCTGCGGGTCGGCCGGTGCTCGCGCCCGAGCGTCGTGCACGGCCACGACTGGCTCGTCGCCGAGGCCGCGGCGGCGCTCTCCGCCGCGCTCGGCGTGCCCTACGTCACGACGATCCACGCCACGGAGTTCGGCCGCCATCAGGGCTGGGTCCAGGAGCACCCCCAGCGCCTGGTCCACGCCACCGAGACGTGGATGGCGCGCCGCGCCGATCGCGTCGTCGTGTGCTCGCACTACATGCGCGGGCACGTGGCCGACGTCTTCGACGTCCCCGAGCGGCGCGTCGAGGTCATCCCCAACGGGATCGACCCGCTCGACCTGCGCCCCGTCGACGACCTGCCCGAGCTGCGCGCGCGCTTTGCGGCGCTCGACCAGAAGCTCGTGCTCCTCGTCGGGCGCCTCGTCTACGAGAAGGGCTTCCAGATCGCGCTCGACGCGCTCCCGCGGGTGCTCAGGCGCGCCGGCGACGTGCGCTTCCTCGTCGCCGGGTCGGGCACGCACGAGGCCGAGCTGAAGGCCCAGGCGGAGCGGCTCGGGCTGACCGGGCACGGGACGTTCGCCGGCTGGATCGGCGACGACGTGCTGCACTCGCTCTATCGGATCGCCGACGTGTGCGTCGTGCCCTCGCTGTTCGAGCCCTTCGGGCTCGTGGCGCTCGAGGCGATGGCCTCGGGCTGCCCGTGCATCGTGGCCGACACGGGCGGCCTGCGCGAGGTCGTCCCCAACGACGACGTCGGCCTGCGCCTGCGCTCGCGCGAGCCGCGCGAGCTCGCGCGGCTCATGGAGCTCGTGCTCGCGAACCCGGCGCTGCGCTTCCGTCTCGTCACCGAGGCCTCCGAGCACGTGCGCGGGTTCGACTGGACCGAGGTCGCGCGGCGGACGGCGGCGCTCTACGCGGGCGTCGCGCGCACGGAGCGCGCGCGGCGGCGGTCGCCGGGCATCGCGGCCACCGACGTCGCCGGCCCCCAGGTGCCCACGCCCCCGGCGGTTCGACCGCCGATGCGTGGGGCAGACGCCTTCGATGGTCGCCGGCGCCACCGACATCGCCGCCACCGAGCCGGGTGACCGATCAGCGCTACGAAGCCTGGCTGACGAGATCGACGTCGCCGGCGAGGCCCGCGAGGCCGAAGAGGCGCTGCACGACCGGCGGGCCGTCGACGAGCACGAGCTGGCGGCGGGCGCGGCGGCAGCGCCGGCGCACGGCCAGGATGCGCGCCAAGCCGGCGGAGTCGAGGAACTCGAGCGCGCTCAGGTCGAGGACGAGGCGGCGCGGGCGGCCGCGCTCGACGCGCCGGAGGGCGTCGTCGAAGTCGCAGACGCCCGAGAGGTCGAGGGCGCCGCTCACGCGGACGTGGGCTGTGCGGAGCTCGTCGTGCTGCTGGACCGTGAGCTTCAACCAGGTCATCTGGTGTCTCCCGGATCGACCCGGGTCCGATACCCCGCCAGGCCGTTGCTCACACGGGGTACGCTCGCAGCGATGGAGCCCGGCCACGATGCCCTGCAGGCCGCAGCGCACGAGCACCTCCTGCTGCACTTCTCGCGCAACGGCGCGTTCGGCCCCGGCGGTCGTGAGCTGCTCGTGCTCGAGCGCGGCGAGGGCGCCTACGTCTGGGACACGCGGGGGCGGCGCTACCTCGACGCGCTCTCGAGCCTGTTCTGCGCGCAGCTCGGCTACTCCTACGGCGAGGAGATGGCGCGGGTCGCGGGGGACCAGCTGCGCCGCCTGGCCTTCAACACTGTCTGGGGAACCGCGCACCCGGCGGCGATCGAGCTGGCCGAGGCGCTCGCGCAGGTCGCGCCCGCGGGGCTCTCCCGCGTCTTCTTCACGAGCGGCGGCTCGGAGTCGGTCGAGACTGCATGGAAGCTCGCGCGCCAGTTCCACGTGGCCCGCGGCGAGCCGGGGCGCCACAAGGCGATCGCGCGCCGCACCGCCTACCACGGCGTCACCCTCGGCGCGCTCTCGTTCACGGGCGTGCCCGGCTTCAAGGAGCCCTTCGGGCGGGCGCCGATCGAGGTTCGCCACGTCTCGAACACGAACCCGTTCCGCTCGCTCGGCGGGCTGGCCGGCGAGGCGCTCACGCGCGCGCTGCTCGACGAGCTCGACGCCGCCATTGCCGAGGAGGGGGCCGACGAGATCGCGATGATCATCGCCGAGCCCGTCCAGAACGCCGGTGGCTGCCTCGTCCCGCCGCCGGGCTACTGGGAGGGGCTGCGCGCGGCGGCCGACCGCTGCGGCGCGCTGCTGGTGGCCGACGAGGTCATCACCGGCTTCGGCCGGGTGGGCCCGATGTTCGGCTCGGAGCGCGTCGGCGCGCGCCCGGACCTGGTCACGGTCGCCAAGGGCCTGACGTCGGCCTACGCGCCGATGGGCGCCGTGCTCGTCTGCGAGCGCGTGGCCGCGCCGCTCTACGACGCGGGCCGGATGCTCTTGCACGGGATCACGTTCGGGGGCCATCCGCTCGCGGCGGCGATCGCGCGACGCAACCTGGAGATCTTCGCGCGCGACCGGGTCCTCGAGAACGTCGCCGGGCTCGAGGGCCACCTCCGTGCGCGGCTGGACGAGCTGCGCGCGCTGCCGATCGTCGGCGACGTCCGCGGCGCCGGCTTCTTCTGGGCGCTCGAGCTCGTAGCCGACGAGGGGAACGGGACGTTCGACGCGGCCCAGCGCGAGGCGCTCCTGCGCGGGTTCCTGCCTGGGCGGCTGCTCGAGGCGGGGCTCATCGCCCGCGCCGACGACCGCGGCGACAGCGTGCTGCAGATCGCCCCGCCGCTCATCAGCGACCGCGCGGTCCTCGACGAGCTCGTCGACGGCCTCGCGGCCGTGCTCGAGGACGCCGGGCGCTTCGTGGCCGAGCCGGCCGGCCGCGAACCGTCGCGGGCGTAGCGCAGCGCATGCCGGCGGCGGTCGTCTTCGACCTCGACGGCGTCATCGTCGACTCCGAGGCGCGCTGGGACGAGGCGCGGCGCGGCGTGGTGGCGGAGCGCGGCGGCGCCTGGCGGCCAGAGGCGACGCGGGCGATGATGGGCATGAGCGCGCCCGAGTGGTCGCGCTACCTGCACGAGGAGCTCGGGGTTCCGCTCGCGCCCGCGGACGTCAGCGCGGCCGTGGTCGCGAAGATGGCCGACGGCTACCGCCGCGCGCTGCCGTTGCTGCCCGGCGCGGTGGCGACCGTGCGTGCGCTCGCGGCGCGCTGGCCGCTCGGCGTCGCGTCCTCGGCCAACCGCGAGCTGATCGAGCTCGTCCTCGGGCGGGCCGGGATCGCCGGTCTCTTCGCCGCGCTCGTCTCCAGCGAGGAGGTACCGCGCGGCAAGCCTGCGCCCGATGTCTACCTCGAGGCGGCGCGCCGCCTCGCGGTCGCGCCGACGGGCTGCGTCGCCGTCGAGGACTCGTCGAGCGGCCTGCGCGCGGCCGCCGCTGCGGGGATGGTCGTCGTCGCCGTGCCCAACCCGCGCTTCCCACCCGACGAGGACGCGCTCGCGCTCGCCGCGGTCACCGTGCCGAGCGCGGCCGAGATCACGCCCGCGCTCGTGGAGCGCGTGGGCCGATGACGAAGGTCGCCAGCGAAGCGCCGTCCGGCGAGAGCAGCCAGCGCGCGCCGTCGGCGCGTGCGAGCTGCGCGTCGCCCGCGTCCGCCGGCGCACGGTGCTCGACCTCGGCGTCGAGCCCGCCGGGCAGCGGGTCCCCCGCCAGCTCCTCCTCGAGCGCCTGCCAATAGACCGCGTTGTTGACGTGGCCCGCAAGGTCGAGGTCGGCCGCCCGGAAGCGCCAGGGCCGGAGCGGCGCGGCCGGCGGCGGCGCGGCGGGATGGCGCAGCCGCGCCCGCACACGGCGGCCCGCCGCGGCAGCGCCGTAGACCGGCTCGAATCCCGGCGGCATCGGCGCCGGCCGCGCGCCGTTCTCGGCGAGGTGGACCCAGAGCGCGCCGGCCTCGACCTGCGCGCCGCCCGCGCCCGCGACGCTCGTGCGGCGCTCGGCCCAGAAGCGCCCGGCGCCGCTGCAGAACGTCGCCAGCTCGAGCGCCTCGCCGAAGACCGGGAAGCGCTCGACGGCCAGGCGCAGCCGCCGCACGATCCACAGCCCCTCGCCCAGGCCGGCATCCTCGACGTCGGCCAGCGCGGTGTCCTGCAGCCACCGTGCGATCGCGTCCAGGCGCGCGCGACCCGAGGGCGTCACGTCGGCCAGCCCGACCCGCGCCGCGCGGCGGAAGACGCGGCCCTGCGCCGGCGGCGGCACGAGCTCGGTGACGGGGCGCATCGCCCCGCCACCTTACGCGCGGGCGGGTGCGGCGGTCGCCATCGGCCGAAGCGGCGCGCGGCCCACCCGCGCCAGTCGCCGCGTGGAGCCACTTTCGCCCGTCCGCCCCGCGAGCGACATGGTGAGTACGGTGTGCGCGTGCCGCAGGACTGCATCTTCTGCGCGATCGTCGCCCACGAGCTCCCGGCCGAGGTGGTCGCCCGGGACGCGCACACGGTTGCGTTCATGGACATCAACCCCTGGCGTCCGGGGCACGCGCTCGTCGTGCCGCGCCGCCACGCCCGCGACATCCACGAGATCGACGATGACGAGCTCGGCCACGTGTTGCGCGCCGCGCAGCGCCTCGCGGCTCGAATGCGCGAGCGGCTGGGGTGCGAGCGCGTCGTTCTGTGGAACTCGTCTGGCGCGGCGGCCGGCCAGGTCGTGGCGCACCTCCACGTGCACGTGATTCCCGGCGCGGCTTCAGACCCCGAGATTCTGCCTCGCCGCGCCCCGCCCGACCCGGCGGAGATCGAGAGCGCGGCCGCGGCGTTGCGCCGCTGAGGGCTACGCGCGAAATCGCTCGCCCGCTCGTGCCGCGATCTCCTCCGGCCACAGGTCGATCGCTGCCTCCCAGTGGAGCCGCTCGAGGTGCGTCGCATCGGAGCGGTAGAGCGGCGCGAGATTCGAGCGGCAGGCGAGCCGCAGGTTGAGCGGATACCCGCGCGTCCCGGGCGGCGCTCCGTACAGCGCCATGTTGAAGCTCTGAAAGCCAAGCTCGGCGTAGAGCTCGAGCGCAGCGGCGAGGCCGTGCGCGAGCTCGTCGACCAGGGCGTCGTCGAGCTCGGTCGGGGACGCAACGCCTGGCAGGAAGGCGCGCAGCTCGCCCGGGGCCAGCGGTGCGAAGCTCGCCAGCCATTCCACGCGCCCCGTGCTCCCGAGGTGGCGCTCGCCGGTATTGCGCTCCGCGGCGAGGTAGGCGTCGAAGCGCTGGGCCGGGACGTCGGCCAGCAGCCGCTGGAGCGTCGTCGGCAGCGGATCGACGATGCCCTGCAGGTGCGGATGAAAAAGCGAGCTTCCGGAGGGCAGCATGTGATTGGCGCCGATCGACGCCCACCGCGACGCGGCATCGACGGCCATGACCGCGCGCGCGAACGCCACCTGCGTGGCGAGGTTGTCGGCGACCAGCCGGGCGGTCATCCGCTCCAGCGGCAGGTAGTGCAGATCGGGCGAGTACACCGACACCGAGCTGTGCTGCCCGTACGCGTGCAGGTTCGCGAACAGCACCGCCCGCCCGATCGCGATCCTTCCCTCGGGAGACAGCTCCGGCGGGAGCTTCGGGGTCAGCTTCGCCAGGCGCTCGCCGCAGAACGGGCAGCGCGCGGCGGTCTTGTGCGCGAACGTCTCGAGGTCGAACTCGCTCGGTGGCATCAGCCCGCGCGCGGGAACGAGCCGGGCCGTGTGGCCGGTGAGGGGATCCCAGCGCACCTCGACGTCGGAGCGGACAGGACGAAAGTCTCGCTCCGGGTGCAGGAACTCGGTCGTCAAGACCTGGCGTCGGAGCTCGATCATCATCGGCGCCGTCGCGTCGGCTTCTTCGCGCCCGGCTTCTTCGCGGCGGCCCCGGAGTCCGCGGGCCCGCCGACGGACTTCAGCAGGTCGGCCGGGAGCGTCATGGTGCTGACCGCTCGCTCGATCACGGCCGCCTGCGCCTCGAGCGCCTCGGCCGCCTGCTTGAACGAGAACGCGGCCGCCTCGAAGGCCTGAGCCTGGGCGCGCATGGTCGCCGGCGCCTGCTCGAGCGCCGCAACGAAGCCCTGCATCGGGGAGAGCAAGCGTCCGCCGAGCCGGGCGTCGAAATCGGCCTGCCGGCGCAATGCCTGCTCGAGCACCTCCGCCTGGCGCTGCAGCGGCGCAATCAGCTTGCCGCGCGTCGACGCGTCGAGGTTCGCCGCCGCGACCGTGCGCAGTTGCTGGAGGGCGTCCTGCCAGGCTCGGACCAGGTCAGCCGGATCGGCCATCTCGACTCCTCGCGATCGCGGTGCGGGGGCGGGCAGCGCACCGTTTGACGCCGGCCCGACTGGCAGCGTAGCCCCGGCGGCGGAGGGTCGTTCCGGTCGGCCCGAGCCTCGTGGGCGTCGGTGATCCCGCCGGCCGCGGCCCGAGCCGTGCGGGTTTGCGCCGTGATCGTCCGGCGGCCACGCCGGGCCGAGCTCGCCCTCGACTAGTGGGCCTTCTCGCAACGTTTGACCGCAAACGGCGGACGCCGATCACCGCCTGGCTTTGTCCTCGGTCGCGGCAATGGCTCCACCATTGCTCGCTCCCTGCGTCCTCGCCAGTCGGCGCCGGCGCCTCGCCGTTTCCGGCCCAACGTCACGAGAAGACCCACTAGTGCCCTGGCCTGGACGCGTTTCGTTGCCCGGCGCCGACGACCTCTCCCACCGCGATCGGCGCGAGCGAGGTGAAGACGACGAGACGGCGGAACGGCGCGGCGCGGGTCGGCGGAGCGGGAGGGACGGGCGGCACGGAGACCTCCGGTTCGAAGTTCGTCGAACATCGTAGCAGTCGTTCGATCTCTGTCGTACAATGGAGGCCATGACGACCGCGCTCGACGAGCCGGGGACCGCGCAGCTCGAGCTCCACGAGGTGCTGCACGCGCTGAGCGACCCGGTCCGGCTCGACATCGTGCGCCGGCTCGACGCGACCATCGAGCAGACCTGCGGCGCGCTGCCGGCCGCGGTCTCGAAGTCGACGCTCTCTCACCACCTCCGCGTGCTGCGCGAGGCCGGCGTCACGCGTACGACGCCGCGGGGGACGCAGCGCTTTGTCTCGCTGCGCCGCGAGGACCTCGACGCCCGCTTCCCGGGGCTCCTGGACGCCGTCCTGCGCTCCTAGCGGTCAACGCGCGGTGACGGCCGACGGCGTCACCTGGCTGGGCCACGCCACGGCGCTCATCGAGGTCGGCGGCGCCCGCACGCTCACCGACCCCGTCCTGCGTGGGCACCTCGCGCACCTGCGCCGCCACGCGCCAGCGCCGGCGACGCCGCCCGCGCTCGACGCCGTCCTGATCTCGCACCTGCACCGCGACCATCTCGACCTCGCGTCGCTGCGCGCGCTCGAGCCCGGCGTGCCCGTGGTCGCCCCGCGCGGCGCCGCCGGGGTCCTGGCCCGCGCCGGCCGCCGCGATGTCCGCGAGGTCGCCGAGGGCGAGGTCGTCGAGCTCGAGCCCGGCCTGCGGGTGCACGCGGTCGCCGCCGAGCACGACCCGCGCCGGTCGCCGGTGGAGGCCGGCGCGCCCCCGCTCGGGTACGTCGTCCAACGGGGCGCCCGGCGCGTGTACTTCGCAGGCGACACGTCGCTGTTCGCGGGCATGGCGGATCTCCCCGGCCCCCTCGACGCCGCCCTGCTGCCCGTGTGGGGCTACGGGCCCTCGCTCGGCGAGGGGCACATGGACCCCGCGCAGGCGGCGGAGGCGCTGACCCTGCTGCGCCCACGGCTGGCGATCCCGATCCACTGGGGGACGTTCCTGCCGATCGGGCTGCGCGGGCGGTACGGGCACCTGCTCGCGACGCCCGGGCCGGCGTTCGCCGCCCGCGCGGCCGAGCTCGCCCCGGAGGTCCGGGTGGCGGTGCTGGCGCCGGGCGACCGCGTCGGGCTCGACGACGGGTAGGCGGCGCCGCGGGACCATGCGTCAGCTCGCTGCGGGGGCAGCGAGTGCGTGGCCCATGCGCCAGGGTCGACGCGGGTCTCGACATCGAGGAGCATTGGCACCATGGATCAGGAGACCGCTCTCGCGGTGGTGGAGCAGTATCTGTACGCATCCGACCGCGACGTCGCGCACGAGATCTACCACGAGGACGCCGTCCTCGAGTTCCCGCAGTCCGGCGAGCGATTCGAGGGCGTCGAGAACTTCAAGCAGTGGCGGAAGATGTATCCGGCGAGGGTCGAGTTCCAGCTCAGGCGATTACGGGGACGCGACGACCTCTGGGTCGCCGAGGTCCTGAGCCGCTACGACGAGGGACCGTGGAACTTCGGCGTCACCGTCCTGGAGTTCCGCGGGGAGAAGGTCGCGCACGAGACGGTATACGGCGCGGGGAGCTGGGAGGCGCCGGAGTGGCGAGCGCGATGGCGCGCCGCGCCGCCCCGCGAGCAGAGCAGCGGCGAGGCAAGCGCGGCGGCGCGCGGTAAGCCGAGCGGCGGCCCATGATCGTGTGGACCCGCGG
>CAWDMB010000005.1:0-215612 GCA_963803375.1 uncultured Actinomycetes bacterium
ATGGTGGGGCGGCGGCGGTGATCGGGCTGTGGCGCGAGCTCGCCGGCGACCGCTACCTGTTCCGTCGGCGCGGCCGCCGCGCCTGACGGCAGCTTGCCGACGCCCTCGGCGTGCCATCCGAGGAGGCGTGCTGATCCGTATCGTCCGCCCGAGCATGCTCGCGCCCCAGCGCGTCCAGCCCTTGCGCAGCCAGGCAGAGCACGACCAGCGCGGTCGCGGCCGCGCGGCGATCAGCCCAGCGCGGCTAGACAGGCGGGCGGCCGGTGGCGCGTAGCGTCGCACATGCGGAACGGCCGCTGGAGGAGCTGCTCGCCGCGTTCGACGTCGGCGAGCTGCGGGAGCTGCTGGCGTGGGCGGCCGAGTGGCACGAGGATGTCGAGCGCAAGGTTCGCCTGCGCGCCACGCGCGCGGCGGGCGATCTGAGAGCGCTGCGCGCGCTGGTCGACCGCGGCCTGCGCACCCGGCGGTTCCTCGTCTGGCGCGCTGGCCGCCAATGGGCGCGCGATGCCCGGCCGATCGTCGCCGAGCTCGAGGCGGCCGCCGAGCGCTCCCCGTCACGCGAGCTCGTCGAGCTGCTGCAGCGCGCGATCAGCCACGTCGTCAAGGTCCTGCAGACGAAGGCCGACGACTCCTCCGGGCTGATCGGCGATCTCGCCCGGGGCCTGCTCTCCGCGCATGCTCGCGCGTGCGACGCCGGCGTCGCCGACCCGATCAAGCTCGCCGCGTGGATCGTCCGTTTTCCGTGTCCACGACCAGGACTTCTTTGAGGCCGACCCGGTCCGCTACCGGGACGCGCTCGGCGAGCGCGGGCTCGCCGCGCTGCGGCAGGCGATCGCGGGCGAAACGGACCAGGACGGTTTCGCGGCCCGCTGGTTTCGCGAGCGGCTTGCTGTGCTCGACGGTGACAGCGAGCAGATCGTCGCGCTGCTCGGGGGCGATCTCACCGAGCCTCATCAGTACATCCGGCTCGCCGAGGCGATAGCCGAGCTCGGCCGCGATGACGAGGTGCTGCGGTGGTGCAGGGAGGGGATCGAGCGCACGAGCGGCTGGCAGACCGCGCAGCTGTACGACCTCGCCTGCGAGGTCCACACCCGGCGAGAAGAGCCGCTGGGGGTGCTCGCGCTGCGCCGCGCCCAGCACGCGCGCGCGTCGACCAGCTCCACCTACAGTCAGCTCAAGTCGGCCGCCGACGCGCTCGACGCCTGGCCGCTGGAACGCGACGCAGCGCTTGAGGCGCTGCGCCGGCGCGACATCGGCGCGCTCGTCGACGCGCTCCTGGCCGAAGGCGACACCGAACTCGCCTGGCAGTCCGCTACCGCCACTGCCGACGCCGAGCTCGGCCTGCAACGCTGGGTCCGGCTCGCCGAGGTGCGCGCAGCGACGCATCCCGCCGACGCGCTGCCGATCTACTGGCGCGCTCTCGAGGACGCGCTCGAGACGGCCGACCGCCGCAACTACGCCCAAGCCGTGCGGCTCCTCACCCACGCCAAGACCGCGGCCGCCGCCGCCGCGCAGGGCGACGACTTCCAGGCTAGGCTCGCCGCGCTGCGCGAACAGCACCGCCGCCGCCCGACCCTGATCGCGATGCTGAACAAAGCCAAGCTCGACCCGCCCGCGGACAACCGGTAGGGACACGCATGAGCGAACTCGACGACGACACGCGCGCCCGCCTGGCGCTGATCGCAAGCTTTGAGGCCCTTACCGCCACCGGTCTGGAGATCGAGGACCTCACCGACCCGGACGCGCGATCGGTCGCGATCCGCGCCAACCATCCCGAGCTCGACGAGGCGCTCGCCGACGGCCGCGACCACGTCACCGTCGCCGGCGAGCCGATGAACATCCGCCTGCACCTCGCGATGCACGAGGTCGTCGCGAAGCAGCTCGCCGACGACGGCCCGCCCGAGGTCTACGAGACCGCCAGGCGGCTCCTGGACGCCGGCTACGACCGCCACGAGGTCCTGCACATGCCCGCGCGCCCGATCGCCAGCCAGATCCACGCCACCCCGACCGACAGAGCAGCCCTACGACCACGCCCGGCACGTCGCCGCGCTCCGCGCGCTCCCCGCCTCCCGGGAGCCGGAGCACGCGCAACGGAAGCTCGACAGCGCCCACCGACACCGGTCCCGCGCAAGCAAACGGCGCCGATGAAGCCCTCCGCCCATCGGCTGACGTCGTGTCGCGCGCAGAGCGATGGGAGTACCCCGCGCGGGCTGATCGACCCGCCCACCGACCTCAGCGAGCCGCAGCGTCCGCTGCAGCTGTACGAGCGCGGGGTCTGGGATCCGCCGAGCAGTACTGGGGCGAGCCGGACGGGCTGCTCGAGATCTGCCTGGTCGAGGTGATCGCCGCGGGCCCACGCCTGCAGTTCGAGCTCGAGCAGCTGCTCCCCGGCGGCGAGGATCCCGATGCTCGCGACCCGATCCTCGAAGCCGTCGCGCTGCGCGACCGCGGACAGCCGGCCCGCGCCCGCGCGCTGCTCGAAGGGCTGATCGAGTGCGACCGCCGCTGCCTCGATGCCCACGCCGATCTCGGCGCGCTCGACTTCGACGACGACCCCGGCGCCGCGCACGAACGCACGGCAAGCCCGGCGTCTCGTCCGCGAGAGCGCGAAATTGGAGCCAGATTGGAGCCACGCACCGCCCCAGGAACGCCGCGAGCCCGCTCTGTAGGCGGGCTCGCTGCCATCGGGGCGCCCGGATTTGAACCGGGGACCTCACCGACCCGAACGGTGCGCGCTACCAGGCTGCGCCACGCCCCGAAGACCAGCGATTCTAGCCCGCCGCGGCCCGCACGAGCGGCTCGACCCGCGGCGCGATCTGGCGCGACATCGAGATCGAGCTCGTCGACCGGCGCACCGCCGGCGAGCTCATCATCGCGTTGATGATCTCCTGCAGGTGGCCGTTGTCGCGCGCCACGACCCGGCACAGGAGGTCCTGCATCCCGGTCACGCCGTGGGCCTCGAGCACCTCGGGGATGTCGCGCAGCAGCGCGACGGCGTCCTCGAGGCGGCCCTGCGCGATCTCCAGCGAGACGAAGGCCAGCACCGGGAAGCCCATCCGCGACGGGTCGAGCTCCGGGCCGAAGCCGGTGATCACGCCGCGGTCCTGCAGCTTCTGGAGCCGCGCGGTCACGGTCCCGCGCGCGACGCCCAGCCGGCGGGAGATCTCGAGCAGCCCCACGCGTGGGTGGGCGTGCAGCGTGGCGATCAGGGATGCATCGAGGACGTCGAGCTCATGACTAGCCAGATTGACCACCTGGGATCCGTCGCTGATGCGCAGATTATGCACGATGATCGCTCCGGCGACCACCGGTTGTCAGCTGATCGTCGATCTGCTGAGCATCCGCCCAGGAGAGGTTCGAAGGAGGCGCAGGCATGTTCGAGGAGGGCCATCTCTATTCGCCGGTCACCACGGGGGACGACGGCGAGGTCGTCGTCGATCTCGGCGCGAACCACCCGGGCTTCAACGGCCCGGTCTATCGCGACCGCCGCAACGAGATCGCCGCGGCGGCGCTCGCGTGGGAGCCCGGCCGGCCGGTCGGGGCCGTGGGCTACACGGAGACCGAGCACGAGATCTGGCGCACGGTCTGCCGCGAGCTGCGCGTCAGGCACGAGACCTACGCCTGCCGTGAGTACGTCGAGGCCAAGGAGCGCCTCGGCCTGCCCGAGGACCGGGTCCCGCAGCTCGACGAGGTCACCGCGCGCCTCGAGCCGCTCACGGGCTTCCGGTACCACCCGGCCGCCGGGCTCGTGCCGCTGCGCGACTTCTACGGCTCGCTGGCCGACCGTGTGTTCCACTCCACCCAGTACGTCCGCCATCCCTCCGAGCCGCTCTACACCCCCGAGCCCGACATCATCCACGAGGTCATCGGGCACGGGAACATGCTCGCCTCGCCGCGCTTCGCCGAGCTCAAGCACCTGGCCGGCCAGGCCGCGCGCCGCGTCGAGACCGACGCGGCGCTGCGGTTCATCGCCGACGTCTTCTGGTTCACCGCCGAGTTCGGCGTCGTCTGGGAGGACGGGGAGCTGCGCGCCTACGGCGCCGGGATCCTCTCGAGCTACGGCGAGATCGAGGAGTTCCGCCACATGGAGATCCGCCCGATCGACTTCGCCGAGATGGGTGCGATCGAGTACGACATCACGAGGTACCAGCCCGTCCTCTACGCCGCGCGCTCCGCCGACCACCTCTGCGAGGAGGTCGGCGCGTTCTTCGCGGCCGCCGACGACGACACGCCCGCGCGCTACGCCCCGCCGGCCACCGCCTTGAAGTAGCGCACGGCCAGGCCGGTCACGAGGGTCTGGAAGGCCGACTCGACATCGGCGCCCTCGCGCTCGGCCCAGCGCGCGAGGCCGAGTTCCTCGATCGCTTCGCCCTGCGCGAGGACGTCCTCGACGAGCTCGGGGTGGCGGTCGGTGAAGTACGCGCCGATCGAGTACAGGCTCGACTCGGTCAGCGCCTCGAGGAACGCGCCCTCGTCGCCCGCGCTCACCCGCCGAGGGCCTCGCCGGCGGTGCCGGTCGCGCGGCCGAGCGTACTGCCCGCGCCCGAGCCCGACGAGGCCGTGCCGGTCGTGCTCGCGACCGCGTCAGTGACCGGCGCGACCGCCTTGGACACGGCGCCGGTCGCCGAGCTCGCCGTGCCCGTGGCCGTCCCGACGACCGACCCGCCCGCGCTCGTGACGGTCCCGACCGCACCCGTGGCCGTGCTCGTGGCCGTGCCGACCGGATCGCGCACGACCTGCCGCGCGCTAGGCAGCGTCACCGACGGCACGGTCGCGGAGGGGACCCTGACGGGGCCGACCTCGATGCTCGGCGTCGAGACCGACGGGGTCGTGGCCAGCGGGCGCGAGGCCGCGCCCGCCACGGCGGTGGTGACCGAGCCCGCGGCGCGGCGCGCGGTCCCGGCGGCGGGCACCGCCTGGGCGGACGCCGCGCCGGCGGACGCCGAGGCCGCGTCCGAGCGCGGCCCCGATTCCCGCGCGGACGCCCGAGCGGCGGCGCCGGCGGCCGCGGAGCCCGTGGCGGCTCGACCCGTCGCCCGCGCCGGGCGCCCGGTCGCGCGAGCCCGGCCGGGCGCCGTGGCCACGGTCGTCGTCGCGGCGGCGCGCGAGCGCTTCGCGCTTGCCGGCGGCGACGCGGCGGCGTGCGGGCGCGCCTCGGGTGCGCCCGAGCCGGCCACCTGCGTGGCCGTCCCCGCGCCTGCGACGGCGACGACCACCGCGGCGACGACGCCGGCCACGAGCTTGCCGACGCCGTGGCCGAGCGGCTCGGCGGCCATTGCCAGCGGCGCGGCCTCGACCGCGCGCCCGGCGGGCCCGCGGACCCCCTCGGCGCCGAGCAACCTGCGGCGCAGCCAGGCCGGCAGCGGCAGCAGCGCGCCGATCTTCGCCCGCAAGCCCTTGCGCGCGGCGAGCGCGGCGAGGTCGAAGCCCGCCAGCGCGGCCGCTCGTCGGCACCCGTCGCAGTGCGCGACGTGGCGGGCGAGGCGCAGCTCGTCGCGCGCGCCGGCCCGGCCGCGGCCCTCGGCGCCGGCGACGATAGCCCGCGAGCGGCGGCAGGCGACGCCCGTGCCGAGCTCTTCGAACTCCTCGCCGAGCCGCCGCCGGGCGCGGAAGAGCGTCGACTCGACCGCGGCCCTGGTCATGCCGAGACGCTGGCCGATCTGCTGGTAGCTGTAGCCGTGCAGCTCGCGCATGATCAGGATCTCGTGGTGGGCGTCGCTCAGCCCCTCGAAGGCGCCCTTGAGCTGCTCGAGCTCCAGCTGCGTGTCGACCTGGGCCTCGGGCGCCGGCTCCGCCGAGACGAGCCGCCCGCGGTCGGCGGCGCCGAGGCCCTCGTCGTAGGAGACGACGTCAGCACGGCTCGTGCGCCGCCACGCGTCGATGCACGCGTTCTTGGCGATCTCGTGGATCCACGCCTTGAAGGCGATCGGCTGCTCGGTCGCGCGCAGGCGCCGCAGCGCCGCGACGAACACGTCCTGGGTGACGTCCTCGGCCTGCGCGTGGTCGCGCAGCATCCCGCGCGCGTAGGCGAGGATGGCGCGGTGGTGGCGCTCGAAGAGGAGCTCGAACGCCCGGTCGTCGCCGGCGCGGACCGCGGCGACGAGCGCCCGGTCGTCACGCTGGCCGTGCTCGGCGAGTGCGGTTGCCGGCGGGGCTATGGTCCCTCACCTTCCCCATGTCGGTCTTCAACGATCACGTTGCTTGTGCCGAGGTCATCGACTTCCTTGACGGCCTCCTTGACCCCCGCGCCTTCGAGGACTTCGGCCCCAATGGGCTGCAGGTACCCGGTCGGGAGATCATACGCACGCTTGTTTCCGGTGTCTCGGCGAACCTCGAGCTCTTCGAACGGGCGCGGGACGCCGGCGCGGACCTCGTCATCGTCCACCACGGGCTCATCTGGGCGGGCCCGCCGCGGCCGCTTGACCGCGCGGCGAAGGCACGCCTGAAGGTGCTCTTCGACGCGGACATGGGGCTCGCCGCCTACCACCTGCCGCTCGACGCCCACCTCGAGCACGGCAACAACGCGCTGCTCGCCGAGGCCCTCGGCGCCGTCGCCGTCGAGCCGTTCGCGCCGCTGCACGGCGCGCCGATCGGCGTGCGGGCGCGCTTCGGCGACGACGGCGTCGAGGCCGGCGAGCTCGTCCGTCGCGTGCGGACGGCGACCGGCCGCGAGCCGCTCGCGTTCACCGACGGGCCCGAGCGCGCGCGGACGATCGGGCTCGTCTCCGGGGCCGGCGCCGACCACCTCGAGGACGCGATCGCTGCCGGCCTCGACGCCTTCGTCACGGGCGAGCCCACGGAGCGCTCGATGGCGCGCGCGCGCGAGGCCGGCCTGCACTTCCTGGCCGCGGGCCACTACGCGACGGAGACCTTCGGGGTGCGTCGCCTCGGCGACCTGGTCGCGGCGCGCTTCGGCCTGCGGCACCTCTTCGTCGACGTGCCGAACCCGATCTAGGGCGAAGTGCTCCTTGAGCGCGTCCGCCCCGCGCGCTATATGTGCGGGAGGTCATACACCGCACAAGGAGGCACCCGCTCTGATGGCAAACCACCTGACGCCCACCGAGCTCGCACGCGAGACCGGCCTCGAGCGCAAGGACGTGATCTCGAAGTGCATGGAGCTGGGCGTCCCGATCTTCCAGGGCCGGATCGACAAGACCCTCTTCATCGCGAGCCTCGGCCAGTCCTCCACCGCGCCCGCCGTCTCCCGCGTCTCCGCGTAGCGACACGCCGGCCCCGCGCAGCGACACGCCGGCCCCCGGTCACGCGCGCCTCGGGCGCGTCGCCTAGTATCGCGCGCAACGTAGGCACTACTGGGAGGGCAAGCGATGGAGGCCGGCACCGCCGCCAAGCAGTCGACCGGGTCGAAGACGATCGCCGACCTCATCGGCCGGGCGGCCGAGCAGTTCGGCGACCGCGTTGCCGTCCGCCACAAGCTCGACGGGGTCTGGCGCGACGTCACGTACGCGCACGTCGGCGAGATCGTGCGCGAGATCGGCCTCGGCCTCGTCGATCTCGGCCTCCAGCCCGGCGAGCGCGTCTGCATCCTCGCCGACACCCGCCCGGAGTGGACGTACGCGGACTTCGCGATCTCCGCCGCCGGCGGGATCGTCGTCCCGATCTACCCGACGAACTCCCCCGAGGAGTGCGAGTGGGTGGCCGGCAACTCCGAGTCGGTCGGCGTCATCTGCGAGGACGCAACGCAGCTCGCGAAGCTCGAGGCCGTTCGCGAGCGCCTCCCCGCGCTGCGCTTCGTGGTCGTCGTCGAGCCGGGCGACGCCGGCGGCGACGCCATCGCGCTCGACGAGCTCCGGGCCCGCGGTCGCACGCGCGACGCCGGCGAGCTCGAGGCGCGCGCCGCCGCGGTCGCGCCCGAGGACCCGTTTACGTTCATCTATACCTCCGGCACCACGGGGCCGCCGAAGGGCTGCGTGCTCACCCACGCCAACTACCGGTCGGTGCTCGACATGTGCGAGCAGCTCGACGTCCTCACCGGCGAGGAGACGAGCTACCTCTTCCTGCCCCTCGCCCACGCCTTCGCCCTCCTCGTCCAGCTGCTGTCCTGCGACCTCGGCGGGACGATCGCGTACTTCGGCGGCGACGCGAAGCAGATCGTCATCGAGCTCAACGAGGTCCAGCCGAACTACCTGCCGAGCGTGCCGCGCATCTTCGAGAAGATCTACACGCTCGCGCTCGCCTCGCAGCCGGCCGAGGTCCAGGAGCGGATGCGCGCCGCGTCGCGCCTCGGCGTGAAGGTGCGCGACATGCAGGCCCGCGGCGAGGAGGTCGCGCCCGAGTTGCTCGAGCAGTTCGCGCAGGCCGACGGGGAGCTCTTCAAGAACGTCCGCGCGATCTTCGGCGGGCAGCTCAGGGAGGCCGTCTCGGGCGCCGCGCCGATCGCCAAGGAGATCCTCGAGTTCTTCTACGGCTGCGGCGTGCCCGTGCTCGAGGGCTACGGCCTGACCGAGACGGCGACCGTCGCGACGTACTCGACCATGCGGAAGCACCGCTTCGGCTCGGTCGGGCGCCTGCTCCCGGGCATGGAGGGCCGGATCGCGCAGGACGGCGAGCTCCTGCTCAAGGGCGCGAACATCTTCGCGGGCTACTACAAGAACGACGAGGCCTCGTCCGACGCGGTCGTCGACGGCTGGCTGCACACGGGCGACCTCGGCTCGATCGACGAGGACGGCTTCGTCTTCATCACCGGGCGCAAGAAGGACATCATCATCACCGCGGGCGGCAAGAACCTCACGCCGGCCAACCTCGAGAACGACCTCAAGCAGACGCGCTGGGTCTCGCAGGCGGTCATGCACGGCGACCGCCGGCCCTACCCGGTCATGCTCGTGACGCTCGACGAGGAGGAGATCGTCCCCTGGGCCCGTGCCCAGGGGATCGAGGACACGAGCGTCGCGGCCCTGGCCGCGCACCCCGCCGTGCGCGAGCTCGTCCAGGCCGAGCTGGACCGCGCGAACGCCAGGTACGCGCAGGTCGAGCAGGTCAAGCGCTTCGTCATCCTCGACCACGACCTCTCGCAGGAGACGGGCGAGCTGACCCCGACGCTCAAGGTCAAGCGCAACGTCGTCGGCGAGAAGTACGGCGCGCTCTTCGACGAGCTCTACACCGGGGACTAGTGGGTCGTCTCGTAACGTTGGGCCGGAAACGGCGAGGCGCCGGCACCGGCTGGCAAGAGACGAACCCACCCGGCCCGCGAGCAATGGTGGAGCCATTGCCGCGACCGAGGACGCCGCCAGGCGGTGATCGGCGTCCGCCGTTTCCGGTCAAGCGTTGCGAGACGGCCCACTAGATCGTCGCTTGCCGACGATCGTTGCGTCGCGGCCCGCAATATCCTGTCCTCGACGTGCGCACGGATCCCACCGACACCGGCGGCCTGTTCGTCGGTCGGCGCCCGGGCACCGTCCCGACGCGGTATCGCGCGACCCCGGAGGAGCTCGGCGCCCGCCGCCGGCGCGTGGACGGCCTGCTCGCGCACGCGATGCTCGTCGCAATGGTCCTCGTGAACCTCCTCTTCTGGGGCCCGTTGCCGGTGCTCGGGCTGTGGGTCGCCTCCCAGGGCCAGTACCGCACCGACAGCGTCAGCGTCGGGATCCTGCTCGGCTTCGCATTCCTCCTGGCCGCGCTCTTGGGCGGTCTGGCGGTGCTCGAGCGGACGGATCGCGTCTGGATCCTGGCGCGCCGGGCCGCCGGCCACGACCAGCGCGACGGCGTGATCGGGCGCGTCTTCGCGACGACGGCGGCCGTCGGCGCCATCGGCTTCACGGTCTGGCTGGTGTTCATCGGCGGCCTCGGGTCGTCGGTCCTGCCGCGCTGATGTTCCGTCACCTGCGGCAGTTCGAGGGCATGACGCCGCTCGAGGTCTCCGCGCAGCTGCGCGCGCAGGCCGCCGAGCGCCGGCGCCGGGCGCTCGCGCGCGTCGAGCCGCTGGATCTCAGCCGCACGACGTGGCCCGAGCTGCCGCCGCCGTCGGTCGTGAACGCGATCACGTTCGCGGCTCGCGTCGGCCTGCACCGCTACGCCGATCACCACGCGGTCGCCCTGCGCTCGGAGCTCGCGCATCGTCACGCTGTCCCCGAGGGCCGCCTCGTCGTCGGCGACGGGGCGGCCCAACTGCTCGCGGCGGCAGCGCACGCGCTGCTCGAGCCCGGCGACGAGCTCGTTACCCCGTGGCCGTCGTACGGCCTCTACCCGGTCATGGCGCGCCGCGCCCGCGGGCGGGCGGTCCCGGTGGCCGGCTTCGACGTCGACGCGGTGCTGCGAGCCGTGAACGCGCGGACGCGGCTGATCGCGCTGTGCAACCCCAACGACCCGACGGGCGAGCTCGTCGGCGCCGGCGCGCTCCGCGCCCTGCTCGAGCCGCTGCCCGAGCGCGTCGTCGTCCTCCTCGACGAGGCGCTGCGCGACTTCGTCGACGCCGAGGCCCGCGACGCGACCCTCGCACTGCTCGACGACCACCCGCGGCTGCTCGTCTTCCGGACGTTCTCGAAGGCGTGGGGCCTGGCGGGGCTGCGCACGGGCTACGCGCTCGGGGGTCCGGGCGCCGGGCCGCTGCTCGAGCGCCTCGAGCCCGTGCTCGGGCTCGACGAGCTCGCGCAGGCCGGCGCGCTCGAGGCGCTGCGGACCGCGGCCCCCGTCGTCGCCCGCCGCGTCGGCGCCGTGGGCGCCGAGCGCGTGCGCCTCACCGGCGCGCTGCGCGCCCTCGGCCTCGACGTCGCGCCCAGCCAGGCCAACGTCCTCTGGCTCGCCGCGCCGGGGCTCGCGGGCGCCGAGCTCTCGCGCCGGCTCGCGCAGGCCGGCGTCGTCGTGGCCCCGGGCGGCCCGCTCGGCGACGCCGCCCGCGTGCGCGCCGCCGTCCACGGCCGGCCTGCGGGCGACCGCCTCCTCGGCGCGCTCGAGCGCGCGCTGGCGGCGTTCTAGGTCTGCTCGGACGCGCTCTGGCGCAGCAGCGTCCCCGTCGTCTGCTCGAGGATCCTCCGCCAGGCCCGCGTCTTCTCCTTCTCCTCGGCGGCGGCGAAGTGCTTGACGACCTTGCGCACGCGCGTGGCCGAGATCTCGATCCCGTGGCGCTCGCAGATGCCGCGCAGGTCCTCGTAGTCCTCGGCGAGCTTGAGGGTGACCGACTCGAACCCGTGGCGGGCGATCTCGACGCGGCTCGCGTAGTTCATGACCGAGGTCTGGAACATGAGCTCGTCGTCGGGTGCCGGCTCGATCAGCACGATGTTCACGCCGGGGTAGCGCTGCTCCCACTGGCGGGCGATCTCGTGCAGGCGCTGGTAGGCCACCAGCTTGAAGGCCTGGTAGCCGATCTGCGGGAAGCCCATGTCGCTGATGTGCCGCGCCCGCGCTCCGAAGAGCGTCGTGACCGTCGTCGAGAAGTCGTTGACGTACGGCACCAGCGGGTTGACGACGATCACGAACTTCGCGCCCGCCTCCACCGCGATGTCGACGTTCGTCGTCGAGACGATGCCCCCGTCGATGAGCTCGCGGTCCTTGACCCGCGCGGGCTCGTAGATCATCGGCAGCGCCGTCGAGGCGCGCACGGCGGTCGAGATCGGCACGTCGTCCCAGTCCTCGGCGCCGAAGACGATCCGCTCGCACGTGTCGAGGTCGGTGGCCGCCACGTACAGCTCGGCCTCGAGCATGCGGAAGTCGTCGCTGCGGTCGGGATCGTTCAGGACCGCGCGCACGTAGCGCTCGATCCCGCTTCCCGAGTACAGGCCACTCGGCAGCGCCTCGGCGAGGCCGAGGACGACATCCAGGGCCGAGATCGCGCCGAGGTTGCCAACGAGCTGGCGCGCGACCTTGACGAGCTGCCACGGCATCCGCGTGCCGGTGCGCGCGAGCGCGACCAGGTTCGGGCGTAGCAGCGTGCTCACGCCGACGTCGCGATAGGGGGTCGGCACCTGCTGGTTGACGACCCGCATCATCTCCTCGGGGGTGATGCCGTTGGCCGCCATCGACGCCACGAACGAGCCCGCGCTCGTGCCGACGTAGACGTCGAACTCGTTGACCGTGCGATTGACCGAGATCAGGTCGAGCGCCCGCAGGGCGCCGATCTCGTACACGAAGCCGGTGAAGCCGCCGCCGCCGAGCACGAGCGCCGTCTTCGAGCGCCGGCGACGCCGCCTGGGTGCGGGCCCAGCGCCCCCGGCCGGGTCGAGCTCGACGACGTTTCCCATCGTCGAGCAGTGTAAAGGGACGAGCCGTCCGGGCACCGCTCCGAAGTTCAGGCGGTCGTGTTGGCTACCAGACATGCGTGCCCCTCTGCTCGCCCTCCTCGCCGTCCTGGCGACGGCGCTCACGGCCGCGCCGTCCGCGGGCGCGATCTCCCCGGAGGCCCTGAGCCGTGCTGCCGCGCGCGAGATCGCGCGGGTCGGGCCGCACGCCGGCGCGCTGATCCGCGACCTCGACACCGGCCGCGACCTCTACGCTCGCCGCGCAGACGTCGCCCGCCCGCCGGCGTCGGTGCAGAAGCTCTACACGACCTCCACGACGCTCCTGCGCTTCGGGCCCGACGCGACGTTCACGACCACGGTCCTGGGGACCGGCGGCGTCGACGCGACGGGCGTCTGGCGCGGCGACCTGGTCCTGCGCGGCGGGGGCGACCCGACGCTCTCCTCCTGGGGCCTCTCGCAGCTCGCCGGTCAGCTCACCGCGACCGCGGGCATCCGCCGCGTGGCGGGACGGCTCCTGGGCGACGAGTCGCTGTTCGACGCGCTGCGCGGCTCGGCCTCCACGCGCGGGCGATACGACCGCTGGATCGGCGGCGTCCTGGGCGGCCTGACGGTCTCGCGCGGCTGGGCCCGCGACGGCCGACCGGCCGCGGAGGCCGCACGGCGCCTGGCCAAGGCCCTGAAGGCGCGGGGCGTCAAGGTCACCGGAGGCGCAGGGGCCGGCCTCACGCCGCCGGGCGCGCGGCCCGTGGCCGCCCTCGCCTCGCCGCCGGTCGGCACGCTCGTCCGCCTGACGAACGTGCCTTCGGACAACTTCCTGGCCGAGACGCTGCTCAAGGACCTCGGCTCGCGCTTCGGCGGCGCGGGCACGAGCGCCGCCGGCGCCGCCGTCGTGCGCGCCCAGGCCGCGACCTTCGGCGCGCGCCCGGCCGTCGTCGACGGCTCCGGGCTCTCGCGCGCGGACCGCACGAGCCCGCGCCAGGTCGTCGCGCTGCTGGCCGGGATGCACGCCCAGCCCGCCGCGCCGGTCTTCGAGGGCTCGCTCGCGCTCGCGGGCCGGACGGGCACGATCGCCGGGCGCATGCGTGGCACGGCCGCGCAGGACCGCTGTCGGGCGAAGACCGGGACGCTGGCCGGCGTGAGCGCGCTGGCCGGACTCTGCCGGGCCGTCGGCGGCCACGCGATCGCCTTCGCCTTCCTCATGACCGGCACGTCGACGTGGCGTGCCCGCGTGGCGCAGAACCGCCTCGCGGTGCTCGCCGCCCGCTACGACGGACCGTAGACCAGCTAGCGGGCCAGCACCGCCGCGAGCGCGACCAGCGCCGCGATCGCCGTGCAGGCGGCCAGCGCGGCGGGCCGGCGTGGCGACCTCCACACGACGGCGCCCACGCCGAGCAGCGCGACGCTCGCTCCGAGCGCCCAGCGCAGCTCGCGGTGCGCGGCGATGCCGAGGAAGAGGGCACCGAGGCCGCCGTAGGAGAAGGCCAGGCGCTGGCGCGCGAGGACGGTCCGCGACCGGCTGGCGGTGGGGTCAGGAGACGGCATCGACGAAGGCGACGACGAGGACGACGACGCCCACGAGGGCGATGCCGACCGCGAGGATCCGCGGCGGCCCGGTCCCCGGCAGCGGCTGGTCGAGGCGCAGGGCGCGCTGGTTGGCCTCCCAGCGGCGGTAGCTCGTGACGGCGAGCAGGAGCCCGAGCACGATCGGCGGGAGCGCCACGGCCAGGCGCGCGGCGCGTGAGCCGAAGTCCAGCAGCTGGCCGGCGGCCAGGCCGCCGCCGATGAGCGCGAGCGCCGTGCGGTTCCAGGCCAGGAACGTCCGCTCGTTGGCCAGCGTGAACCGCGGGTCGGGATCGTGGCCGACGTCTTCGAGGTCAGGCTCCGGCGCCATCGAGCAGCCTCGACAGACCGTCCTCGTCGAGCACCGCGACGCCGAGCGCCTCGGCCCGCGCCAGCTTCGAGCCGGCGTTCTCGCCGGCCACGACGTAGTCGGTCTTCTTCGAGACGCTCGTGGTCACCCGGCCGCCCGCGGCGACGATGCGCTCCGTGGCCTCCTCGCGCGTGAGCTCGGGCAGCGTCCCGGTGAGGACGAGCGTGGCTCCCGAGAGCGGTCCCTTGCCGGGCGGCGGCCCCTCGAGCTCGAAGCGCACGCCCTGCGCGCGCAGGTCGGCGATGAGCGCGCGCATCTGCTCGTCGGCGAGCTGCTCGGCGATCCGCTCGGCCATCTTCGAACCGACGCCCGGAGTCTCGAGAATGGCCTCGGGGGCGGCCGCCAGGAGCGCGTCGACCGTGCGGAAGTGCTGCGCCAGGTTCGTGCCCGTGACCGACCCGACCTCCTCGAGGCCGATCGCGAAGAGCACGCGACCGAACGGGCGCTCCTTGGAGGCCTCGACGTTCGCGACCGTCCGCTCGGCGCTGATGCGCCCGAAGCCCTCGAGCCCGACGAGCTGCTCGGCGGTCAGGCGGTAGAAGTCGGCGGCCGTGCGCACGAGCCCCGCCTGCTGGAGCTGGGCGACCTGCTTCTCGCCGAGCCCGTCGACGTCCATGGCCCCGCGCGAGACGAAGTGCTTGAGCAGCTGCCACCCGCGCTCGGGGCAGGCCCGGTTCGGGCACTTCGTGAAGACCTCGCCGTCGCGCTTGATCGTCGGCGTGTCGCAGAACGGGCAGCGCTCCGGCGGCGCGGGCACCGGCGGCCGGCGCTTGCCCTCGACCACGTGCGGCGCGGGTGAGAGCACCTGCGGGATGACGTCGCCCGCGCGCAGGACGATGACCTCCTCGCCGGCGCGCAGGTCCTTGCGGACGATGTCCTCCTCGTTGTGGAGCGTCGCCAGCTTGACCGTGACGCCGCCGACGTGGACGGGCTGCAGGACGCCGAACGGGTGCAGGTCGCCGAACTTGCCCACGTTCCACTGCACCTGCTTCAGCGTCGTCACCGCCGTGGTCGGCGGGAACTTCCACGCGATCGCCCACCGCGGGTCGCGCCCGACCACGCCGAGGCGGCGCTGGAGGTCGAGCTCGTCGACCTTGACGACGACGCCGTCGATCTCGAAGTCGAGCGCGCCGCGGCGCTCCTGCCACGCCAGGCACTGGCGCACGACCTCGTCCTCGGACTCGAGGCGCACGATGTCCTGGTTGACGCGGAACCCGTGCTCGCGCAGCCAGTCCAGGCCGTCCTGGTGGCGCTCGAAGCGCAGCCCCTCGACCGCCCCGACGCCGTAGGACCACATCGAGAGCGGCCGCTCGGCGGCGAGCTTGGGGTCGAGTTGGCGGATCGTCCCCGCCGCGCTGTTGCGCGGGTTCATGAACGTCGAGAGCCCCTGCGCGGCGCGGCGCTCGTTCAACGCGGCGAAGTCCGAGAGCGACATGTAGACCTCGCCGCGGACCTCGAGCACCGCCGGCGCGTCGTCGACGTGCAGCGGGATCGAGGGGATCGTGCGCAGGTTGTGGGTGACGTCCTCGCCGATCTCGCCGTTGCCGCGCGTCGCCCCGCGCTCGAGCACGCCGTCGCGGTAGACGAGCGAGATCGCCAGCCCGTCGATCTTCGGCTCGCAGACGTAGGCGAAGCCCGGGTTCTCGATGCCCTCGCGCGCCAGGTGGTTGCGCATGCGAGCGATCCATGCACGGAGGTCCGCCTCGCTGCGCGCGTTGGCGAGCGAGAGCATCGGCTGCAGGTGCGTCACCTTCTCGAGGCGATCGATCGGCTCGCCGCCGGTGCGCTGGGTCGGCGAGTCGGGTGTGACGAGCTCGGGGTGGTCGGCCTCGAGCGCGCGCAGCTCGTCGAGGAGCGCGTCGTAGGCGTCGTCGCCGATGACCGGGTCGTCGAGGACGTAGTAGCGGTGGCCGTGGAGGCGGAGCTCGTCGCGCAGCTCGGCCGCCCGCCGCCGGACCGCGGCCGGGACGCTCACTCCACCTCGCGCGCGGCCGGCGCGACCAGCCGCGCCAGGTCGTACTTGGTCAGGGCATCGAGGCCGGCGACGTCGGTGAGGTCGAAGTGCAGCGGCGTGACGGCGATGCGGCCGGCGTGGACCGCGGCGAGGTCGGTGCCGTCCTCGTCGTGGAAACCGTGGTCCGCGCCGTAGATCCAGTAGCGCCGGCCGCCGCCCTCGTCCTCGGCGGCGAGCTTGAGCTCGTCGCGGTAGATGCGCTTGCCCAGCCGCGTGACCGCTACGCCCGCGATCTCGCCGGCGGGCACGTTGACGTTGAGCAGCGTCCCGGCGGGCAGGGGGACGTCGTCGAGCTCGGCGACGACGCGCGCGGTGAACTCGGCGGCGGCGGTGAAGCCGAAGCGGCTGCCGAGACGGAAGTCCATCTCGCGGGCGTCGGACTGCTGGGAGACCGCGATCCCGGGAAGGCCGACGACCACGGCCTCCAGCGCGGCGGCCACGGTACCCGAGTAGGTGATGTCGTCGCCGAGGTTGGAGCCGTGGTTGATCCCGGAGACGACGACGTCGGGCTCGAAGCCGTCGATGAGCCCGAGCTGCGTGAGGCGCACGCAGTCGACGGGGGTGCCGTCGGTCGCGTAGCCGACGGTCCCGTCGTCGAACGGCACCTCCTGAACCCACAGCGGGCGGCGGGTGGTGATCATCCGGGCCATCGCCGAGCGGTTGCCGTCGGGGGCGACCACCGCGACGTCGGCCGCGGGCACGGCCACGAGCGCGCGGCGCAACGCCTGCAGGCCCTCGGCCTCGATGCCGTCGTCGTTGGTGAGCAGCACGCGCACCGTTCCATCCTAGATCTCGCGGTAGCGCACGAGGGCGAGGTAGAGCCCGTGTGCGGGCGCCGTGTCGCCGCCCTCGGCGCGCGGACGGCCCTCGAGCAGCTCCGCGAAGGCCTGCAGCGAGCGCCGGCCACCGGCCACCTCGAGCATCGTGCCGACGAGGATCCGGTTCATGTGGCGCAGGAACGTGTCGGCGGTGATCCAGAGCTCGAGGAGGTCGCCGCGCTGCGCCCAGCGGGCGTCGTGGACGTCGCGCTCGAAGCGCACGTGCGCGGTCTGGCGCGGCGTGAAGGCCGTGAAGTCGTGGGTGCCGGGCAGCAGCGCCGCGCAGGCGTGCAGGGCGTCGAGGTCCAGCGGGCGCGACCACCACAGCGCGCGGCCGCGCTCGAAGGCCGAGCGCTCGGGCCGGTGCAGCACCCGGTAGCAGTACGTGCGTGCGCGGGCGTCCCCGCGCGCGTCGAAGCCGTCGGGAGCCGTCGCGCACGCCCGCACGGCGACGTCATCGGCGAGCACCGCGTTGAGTGCGCGCGCCGGCGCGGCGGGTCCCTCGTAGGAGGCCACCTGCCCCCACGCGTGCACGCCGCGGTCCGTCCGTCCGGCCACGGTCAGCGTCACCGCCTCGCCCAGGACCATGGCCAGCGCCCGCTCGAGCTCGCCCTGGACCGTGCGCAGCCCGCGCTGGCGCGCCCAGCCGGCGAACGCGGCTCCGTCGTATTCGAGATCGAGCCGCGTCGTGGGCATCGGGCGCCGAGTCTAGGCGGCGCCCGGCCCACCGGCGCGAGGCCCTACGCGTGGCGAACGGGGTGGTGGTGAGGGACGACCGTGCCCGTGGCGCGTGAGCGTCTCGATGCGGGCGCACCTCACAGCGTGACGGCGCGGGCGCCGAGCTCAGACGAGCTCGAGGTAGACCATCTCGGTCGCGTCCGACCGACGCGGGCCGAGCTTGAGGATGCGGGTGTAGCCGCCCGGGCGCTCCGCGTAGCGCGGGGCGACCTCCTCGAAGAGCTTGTGGACGGTGAACTTGTCCTGGCCGAGCGTGCTCAGCGCCTGCCGGCGGGCGTGGAGGTCGCCGCGCTTGGCCAGCGTGATGAGCTGCTCGACCTCGGGCTTGACCGCCTTGGCCTTGGCCTCGCTCGTCTTGATGCGCTCGTGCTGGATGACCTCCTTGCAGAGGTTGGCGAGCAGCGCCCTGCGGTGCGAGGCGCTGCGGCTCAGCTTGTGGCGCGTCTTCTGGTGGCGCACGGTGCCTTCCTAGTCCTCGCGGAGGTCGAGCCCGCGGGCGTGGAGGGTATCGATGACCTCGTCGATCGACTTCTTGCCGAAGTTGGGGATCGCGTTGAGCTCGCCCTCGGACTTCGAGATCAGGTCGCCGACCGTCTGGATGCCGGCCCGCTTGAGGCAGTTGTAGGAGCGCACGCCGAGCTCGAGCTCCTCGATCAGGATGTCGTGCATCGGGCCGCCGGCGCCGGCGCCGCCGCCGTTGACCGCGCCGAGGCCGTCGCCCTCGAGCTGGCCCGCCGGGCTGGCGCGGAGCTCCTCGATGCGGTCGGCGTCGGTGAAGATCGCCAGCTGCGAGATCAGGATCTCGGCCGCCTCGCGCAGCGCGGCCTGCGGGTCGATCGAACCGTCGGTCTCGATGTCGAGCGTGAGCTTGTCGTAGTCGGTGCGCTGACCGACGCGCGCCTGCTCGACCGCGTAGGCGACGCGGCGCACCGGCGAGAAGATCGAGTCGATCGGGATGACGCCGATCGGCTGGTCGGGCGACTTGTTGTCCTCCGCGGGGCGGTAGCCGCGGCCGCGGCCGATCGTCAGGTAGAGCTCGAGCTTGGTCCTGCGCTCGAGGGTCGCGATGTGGACGTCGGGGTTGAGGATCTCCACTCCGGCGGGCAGGTCGATGTCCTTGGCGGTGATCTCGCCCGGGCCCGTGACCACGAGCGGCGCCTCCACCTCGGTCGCGTCGGAGTGCATCCGGCAGACGATGCCCTTGAGGTTCAGGACGATGTCGGTCACGTCCTCGGTGACGCCCTTGATCGTCGAGAACTCGTGCGCGACGCCCTCGATGCGCACGCTCGTCACCGCGGCGCCGGCGAGCGAGCTGAGCAGCACGCGGCGCAGCGAGTTGCCGAACGTGTAGCCGAAGCCGCGATCGAGCGGCTCGATCGCGAACGAGCCACGATGGTCCTGCACCTCTTCGGAGGTGATGCGGGGAATCTGGAAGTCGAGCATCGCGGGGGTCCTGACTGTCGTGTCGCGGAGCGCCGCGCGACGGTCGGGGACGGATGCGCGGCGCGGTTCGGGTGGGTTCGGGGTCCTACTTGGAGTACAGCTCGACGATGAGCTGCTCCTGCACCGGGGTCGTGATCTCCCGGCGCTCGGGCTTGCGCAGCACCTTGGCGGTCAGCGCGTCGTGGTCGGCCTGCAGCCACGCGGGCACCTGCGCGGTGAGCTCGGTCGCGTCGCGGATGACCGCGTCGGCGCCCGTGGGCGCCTTCACGGCGATGACGTCGCCGTCGCGGACCTGGTAGCTCGGGATGTCCACCCGGCGGCCGTTGATCGTCCAATGGCCGTGGCGGATGAGCTGGCGGGCCTGACGGCGCGAGGCGGCGAAGCCGAGGCGCACGAGCACGTTGTCGAAACGGCGCTCGAGGAACGTGAGCAGGTTCTCGCCGGTGATGCCCTCCTGACGGGAGGCCTTCGCGTAGTAGCTGCGGAACTGCTTCTCGAGCACGCCGTAGTAGCGACGCGCCTTCTGCTTCTCACGCAGCTGGACGCGGTACTCGGACTGCTTCTGGCGCCCGCGCCCGTGGTCGCCCGGCGGGTACGCGCGGCGCTCGACGCCGCACTTGTCGGTCAGGCAGCGCTCGCCCTTGAGGAAGAGCTTCTGCCCTTCGCGGCGGCACTGCTTGCACTGGGGGCCGGTGTCTCGAGCCATGCGGTCCTGTCCTCAGACGCGCCGCCGCTTGCGGGGGCGGCAGCCGTTGTGGGCCTGCGGGGTGACGTCCTTCACGCCCGTGACCTCCAGGCCGGCGGCCTGCAGCGAGCGGATCGCGGTCTCGCGGCCCGAGCCGGGGCCCTTGACGAAGACCTCGACCTTCTGCAGGCCCTGGTCGATCCCCTTGCGGGCGGCGGCGTCGGCGGTGACCTGGGCGGCGAACGGCGTCGACTTGCGCGAGCCCTTGAAGCCGGCGCCGCCGGCGGACTCCCACGCGATCACGTTGCCTCCGCGGTCGGTGAGGGACACGATCGTGTTGTTGAAGCTGGTCTTGATGTGGGCCTGGCCGATCGGGATGTTCTTCTTCGGCTTGCGGCGGCCGGCGCGGGGACGCTTGGGAGCGGGCATCTACTTCTTCGTCGCCTTCTTCTTCCCGGCGACCTGCTGGCGCTTGGGACCCTTGCGCGTGCGCGCGTTGGTCTTGGTCTTCTGGCCGCGGACGGGCAGGCCGCGGCGGTGGCGCAGGCCGCGGTACGAGCCGTTCTCCATCAGGCGCTTGACGCTTTGCGAGCGCTCGCGGCGCAGGTCGCCCTCGACGATCACGTCGCGGTCGATGAGGTCGCGCAGCCGGCTGACCTCGTCGTCGGTCAGGTCGCGCACGTACGTATCGCGGTCGACGCCGGCCTCGGCCAGAAGCTGGTTGGAGGTCGGGCGGCCGATGCCGTAGATGTAGGTGAGGCCGATCTCGACGCGCTTGTTGAGGGGCACGTTGATCCCTGCGATCCGGGCCATTCGCCTACCCCTGCCGCTGCTTGTGACGCGGGTTCTGGCAGATCACGAGCACCACTCCGTGGCGGCGGATGATCTTGCACTTCTCGCACATCGGCTTGACCGACGGTCGTACCTTCATGGGTCCTTTCGGGCTTGGTGACCACGAGGCCGGCTCTGGCCGCCGCAAGGGGCTGCCGCTACCGGCCGCGGGTGCGCGCACGCGCGCAAGAACCGCCGAGCGCGCAGACCGCGTGACGATAGCAGGTGGCTACCGGCCGTCACCGTCGGGCTCGTGCCACGGGGTGAGGACGCGGGGACCGTCGGCGGTGACGGCGATCGTGAACTCGAAATGGGCCGCCAGCGAGCCGTCCTGGGAGAAGATCGCCCAGCCGTCGTCGCCCATGCGCACCATGTGCCGGCCGGCGTTGACCATCGGCTCGACGGCGAGCACCATGCCCTCCTCCAGGCGCGGGCCGCGGCCGGGCTCCCCATAGTTGGGCACCTGCGGGTCCTCGTGCATCTGGCGCCCGATGCCGTGTCCGACGAGCGAGCGCACGACGCTGAGCCCCTCGCCCTCGACCCGGGCCTGCACGGCGTGCGAGACGTCCCCGAGCCGCCGCCCGGGGCGGCACTCCTGCACGGCGTCGAAGAGCGCGGCCTTCGTCGTGTCCAGCAGCTTGCGGGCGACCGGCGTGACCTGCCCGACGGGGAAGGTCCGGGCCGCGTCGGCGACCCAGCCGTCCTTGACGACGCCGACGTCGACCGAGATGACGTCGCCGCGCTCGAGCCGGTAGGGCCCCGGGATCCCGTGCACGACCATCGAGTTGGGCGAGGCGCAGATCGATCCGGGGAAGCCGCGGTAGCCCTTGAAGGCCGGGGTGGCGCCCTGCGAGCGGATGTAGCGCTCGGCGGCCTCGTCGAGCTGGGCGGTCGTGACGCCCTCGCGGACCTTGCCCTCGAGCAGCGCCAGCGTGCGCACGAGGATGGCGCCGGCGGTGGCCATCCGGTCGATCTCGTCGGGGGATTTCCTGATGATCATCCGCCCCTCAGGGTACGAGGCCGCGCGCGCTCTCGGCCCGGCGACCGCCTGGCGCCCGCGGTGCCCCCGGTCGTCGCTCAGATCTGGTCTTCGAGCTTCAGCGTCGCGATCGTCGCCCGCAGGTGGTCGTGGACCTCGGTCGGGCTGCGGGTGCCGTCGAAGCGACGCAGGAGGTCGCGCTCCTCGTAGAAGGCGACGAGCGGCGAGGTCTGCTCGTGGAAGACGGCGAGGCGGTTGCGGATCGTCGCCTCGCGGTCATCGGGGCGCTGCTCGAGCGGCTCGCCGTCGATGTCGCAGAGGCCCTCGCGCTTGGGACGGTTGAACTCGACGTGGTAGACGTGGCCCTGCGGGCAGATCCGCCGGCCCGAGAGCCGGCGCACGAGATCGTCGTCGGGCACCTCGATGAGCAGCGTCGCCGTGATCCGGCGCCCGAGGCCACCGAGCTCCTGCTCGAGCGCCTCCGCCTGCGCGGTCGTCCGCGGGAAGCCGTCGAGGAGGAAGCCGTCGTCGCAGGTCGGGTCCTTCACGCACTGCAGGATGACGCCGATGATGACCTCGTCGGGGACGAGGTCGCCGCGGTCCATGTAGCTCTTAGCCTCGCGCCCGAGGTCGGTCTCGTCCGCCACCGCCTTGCGCAGGAGGTCGCCGGTGGCGACGTAGGCGAGCTCGAAGTCCTCCTGGAGGCGCTCGGCCTGGGTTCCCTTGCCCGCGCCGGGCGGGCCGAGGAGGATGAGGTTGAGTTCGGGCACGCCGCCCGGACCCTACTTACTTCAGGAAGCCCTCGTAGTTGCGCATCATCAGCTGCGCCTCGAGCTGCTTCATCGTGTCCAGGGCGACGCCGACCACGATCAGCAGCGACGTGCCGCCGAAGTAGAAGCTCTGGGTGGCGCCCGTGGTGGCGATCAGCGCCGTCGGCAGCGCGGCGATCGCCGCGAGGTAGAGCGCGCCCGGGAACGTGAGCCGCGCGAGGATCCGATCGAGGAACTCGGCGGTGGGGCGTCCCGGCCGCACCCCGGGGATGAAGCCGCCGTACTTCTTGAGGTTGTCGGCCTGGTCGACGGGATTGAACGTGACGGCCGTGTAGAAGTACGTGAAGAGGATGATGAAGATCGTCTCGCCGATCAGGTAGGGCGCCTTCGACGGGCTGAAGAAGCTCGAGACGTCCTGCGCCCACGGCTGCTGGATGAGCTGGCCGACGGTGGGCGGGAAGGCCATGATCGACGCGGCGAAGATGACCGGGATGACGCCGGCCATGTTCACGCGCAGCGGCAGGTAGGTCTGGCCGCCCGCGCTCATCCGCCGCCCGATGACGCGCTTGGCGTACTGGATCGGGATCCGCCGCTGGCCCTCCTGGATGAACACGACCGCCGCGACCACCGCGAGCGCGATGAACGGCATCATCACGACGAAGACCTGGTCGGGGTTCTGCCACCAGCTCTGGACCTGGCGCGGCAGGCCGGAGACGATCGAGGCGAAGATCAGCAGCGAGATCCCGTTGCCGATGCCGCGCTGGGTGATGAGCTCGCCCAGCCACATGAGCAGGACCGTTCCCGCGGTGAGCGAGACGACGATCATAAAGACGTGTGGCGTGTCGAAGTTCGGGATGATCGGATCGCCCGCGGTGGCCCCGAAGCTCTTGAAGAGGAAGACGTAGCCGATCGACTGCGCGAACGCCAGCCCGACCGTGAGGTAGCGCGTGTACTGGGTGATCCGCGCCTGGCCGACCTCCCCCTCCTTCTGCAGCTTCTCGAGCGAAGGCACGACGACCGTCAGCAGCTGCAGGATGATCGACGCCGTGATGTAGGGCATGATCCCCAGCGCGAACAGCGCGATCCGCGAGAGCCCGCCGCCGCTGAACGTGTTCAGCAGGTTGAGGATCCCCCCGCCGCCGAAATTCTCCTGCACGGAGTCGACGGCCTTGATGTCGACACCCGGCACCGGGATGTGGGCGCCGACGCGGTAGATGGCGAGGACGAGCGCGGTGAAGGCGAGCTTCTTGCGGATCTCCCCGACCGTGAAGGCGCTGAGGATCGTCGACAGCATGCGGTCGAGCGAGGGTAGCGGCTAGGCGTCGAGCGACCGGCAGGTGCCGCCGGCCGCCTCGATCGACGCGCGCGCCGCGGCGCTGAAGCCGTGGGCGTGCACCGTGAGCGGCTTGGAGAGCCGGCCCTTGGCCAGGATCTTGACCGGCACGCCCTTGCGCGTCCCGAGGCCCTTGGCCACGAGCGCCTCGAGCGTGACCTCGGCGCCGGACTCGAAGCGCGCCTGCAGGTCGCCGAGGTTGACCGCCTGCGTGTGCGTGCGGAACGGCTCGAACGGCATCGACTTCTTCATGTGCGGGCCGCGCAGCTTGCGCATCCGCATGTGGATCGGCATCTGCCCACCCTCGAAGCGCGCGCGGTCCTTGGCGCCCGAGCGCGAGCCGGCGCCCTTCTGCCCGCGCCCGGCGGTCTTGCCCGTGCCCGAGCCCTCGCCGCGCCCGACGCGCTTGCGCGCCCTGCGCGAGCCCGGAGCCGGCTTGAGCGTGTGCAGTCCGAAGTCAGTCATCGATCCTCACCAGGTGTCGCACGCGATGCAGCATGCCACGCGCCTGCGGGGTGTCCTTGACGTCGACGGTGTGCCCGATGCGGCGCAGGCCGAGCGAGCGCAGCGTCGCGAGCTGCGTCTTGTCGGCGCCGTTGCGCGAGCGCGTCTGGGTCACCTTCACGACGGCTCGGCCTCCGCCTCGGGGCCCGCGCCGTTGCCGTTCCCGCTGCCGACGGCGTCGACGGTCACCGTCGCCGACGGCTCGCCGCCCAGGCCGAGCACCTGGTTGACCGACAGGCCGCGCAGCTCGGCGACCTCGGCCGGCGTGCGCAGGCCCTGGAGGCCCGCGACCGTCGCCTTGACGAGGTTGATCGGGTTCTGGGAGCCGAGCGACTTCGAGAGGATGTCGTTGATGCCGGCGAGCTCGAGCACGGCGCGCACGCCGCCGCCCGCGATGACGCCGGTACCGGGCGAGGCCGGCTTGAGGAAGACGCGGCCCGAGCCGTAGATTCCCATCGTCTGGTGGGTAATCGTCGAGCCGTGCTTGGGCACGCGGAAGAGGTTCTTCTTCGCGCGCTCGACGCCCTTCTGGATCGCGAGCGGGACCTCGTTGGCCTTGCCGTAGCCGACCCCGACGATGTCGCGCTCGTCGCCGACGACGACGAGCGCCGTGAACGAGAAGCGCCGGCCGCCCTTGACGACCTTGGCGACGCGGTTGATCTCCACGACCCGCTCCTGCAGGTCGAGCCCGGCCGGGCTCACGCTGCGGTCGACGGGACTCATACGGTCAGTCCTCCTTCGCGCACGCCCTCGGCGAACGCCTTCACCTTGCCGTGGTAGCGATAGCCGCCGCGGTCGAAGACCGCGACGTCGACGCCCTGGGCCTTCGCGCGCTCGGCCAGCAGGCGGCCGGCCTTCGCGGCCTGCTCCATCGCCCCGAGCTCGCGCAGGCCGGCCTCCGTCCAGGAGACGGCCGCCAGCGTGCGGCCGGCGCGGTCGTCGACGACCTGCGCGTGGATGCCGCGGTTGGAGCGGAACACGGAGATCCGCGGGCGCTCGGCCGAGCCGGCGACCTTCGCGCGAACGCGGCGGCGGCGCTTGAGGCGCGCGGCGGGCTTGGCGATCGTGGTCATCGCGAGCACCTCCTCCCCGGTTCGACGGTGACCGCCGTCGAGCAGCGCTGCGCCGTCATGCGCGCTTGCCGACCTTCCGGGCGACGTACTCGCCCTCGTAGCGGATGCCCTTGCCCTTGTAGGGCTCGGGCGGGCGCTGCTTGCGGATGTAGGCCGCGATCTCGCCGACCCGCTGCTTGGAGTTGCCGCGCACGACGACCCGCGTCGGCTGCGGGACCTCGAACTCGATGCCGTCCGGCGCCCTGACCGGCACGGGGTGCGAGTAGCCCAGCGCGAGCTCGAGGTCGCGGCCGCGCAGCTGCGCGCGATAACCGACGCCCTGGATCTCGAGCGTCTTCGAGAAGCCGCTCGTCACGCCCTCGACCATGTTGGCCACGAGCGAGCGCGTGAGCCCGTGCAGCGCGCGGTGCTCGCCGCGATCGGTGGGGCGTGTCACGACGAGCTCGGCGTCGTGCTGCTCGACGGTGATGTCCCGCGGGACGCGCTCGTGGAGCTCGCCGCGCGGGCCGTTGACCCGGACGACCTCGGGCTCGATCGACACCGAGACGGTCTCGGGCACGGGGATCGGCTTGCGGCCGATGCGGGACATCGCGGCTACCAGACCTGCGCGACGACCTCGCCGCCGACGCCCGCCTGGCGGGCCTCGTGGCCGGTCATCACGCCCCGTGACGTGGACACGATCGACGTCCCCATGCCGCCCTGGACCTTCGGGATCTCGCCGCGGCCGACGTACGTGCGCCGGCCGGGTCGCGAGACGCGCTTGAGCCCGGAGATCGCGGAGCGGCGGTCGTCGGTGTACTTCAGGCGCACGCGGATGCGCTCGCCCGGCTGACCGGGCGCGGGCGGCTCGAGCTCGAAGCCCGCGATGTAGCCCTGCTCGGTGAGGATGCGGGCGAGCTCGCGCTTGAGCCTGCTCGACGGGATCAGGACGTCCTCGTGGGCGGCGGAGATGCCGTTGCGCACGCGCGTGAGGAAGTCTGCGATCGGATCGGTCATCGACATGGCGCTACCAGCTGCTCTTCGTCATGCCGGGGATGAAGCCGTTGTGGGCGAGCTCGCGCAGGCAGATGCGGCAGACGCCGAACTTCTTGTAGACCGAGCGCGCGCGGCCGCAGCGGCGACAGCGCGTGTACTCGCGGGTCTTGAACTTGTGCGGGCGCGCCTGGCGCACGCGCTGGGACGTCTTGGCCATGCGTCAGGCCTCCTCGGTGGTGTAGGGGTTGCTCTCGCGGCTGAACGGCATGCCGAACGCCTGGAGCAGGGCGTAGGCCTCCGCGTCGGTGCGCGCGGAGGTGGTGATCGTCACGTCGAGGCCGCGCACCTGGTCGACCTGGTCGTAGTCGATCTCCGGAAAGATGATCTGCTCGCGCACGCCCAGGGTGTAGTTGCCGCGCCCGTCGAACGACCCCGCCCGCAGGCCACGGAAGTCGCGCACCCGTGGGATCGCGATCGTCAGCAGCCGGTCGAGGAACTCGTACGCGCGCTCGCGGCGCAGCGTCACCGACACGCCGACGGGCATGCCCTCGCGCACCTTGAACTGCGCGATCGACTTGCGCGCGCGGCGGACGCTCGGGCGCTGGCCGGCGATGATCGCGAGCTGCTCGGAGGCGGCGTCGAGGACCTTCGAGTCCTGCTTGGCGTCGCCGACGCCCATGTTGAGCGTGATCTTCTCGAGGCGCGGCGCCTGCATCGGCGTCGAGTAGCCGAAGCGCTCGATCAGCGCCGGGCGGATCTCCTGCAGGTAACGCTCCTTGAGGCGCGCGGTCGTCTTGGGGGCGGCGGTGGCCATCGTCTGACGGTCCTAGTCGAGCTGCGTCCCGGACCGCCGCGTGACGCGACGGCGGGTGCCGTCCTCGCGGGCGATGCCCACGCGCGTGGGCTTGTGGTCCTTGGGGTCGACGAGCATGACGTTGGAGATGTGGATCGGGCCTTCCTTCTCGATCACGCCGCCCACGGTCTCGGCCCGCTGGGCCGTCCGCACCTGCTGGGGGCGCTGATGGCGCTTGACGAGGTTCAGGCCCTCGACGTAGACCCGCTGCCGGGCGGGCTCCACGCGCAGGACCTTGCCGGACTTGCCGCGGTCCTTGCCGCTGATGACGACGACCTCGTCGTCGCGGCGGATCTTCGCCGAACCCATGCTAGAGCACCTCCGGCGCGAGGGAGACGATCTTCATGAAGTTGCGCTCGCGCAGCTCTCGCGCGACGGGCCCGAAGATGCGGGTGCCGCGCGGGTTGTTCTGGGCGTCGATGATGACCGCCGCGTTCTCGTCGAACGCGATGTACGTGCCGTCCTCGCGGCCGAACTCCTTCTTCGTGCGGACGACGACGGCCTTGACGACCTCACCCTTGCGGACGGTGCCCTGCGGGTTGGCGTGCTTGACCGTCGCGGTGATGATGTCGCCGATGCCCGCGTAGCGCCGGCGCGAGCCCCCCTGCACGCGGATGCAGAGGATCTCGCGGGCGCCCGTGTTGTCGGCCACCTTCAGGCGCGTCTCGTTCTGGATCAATTCGCCCGCTCCAGGACCTCGACGAGGCGCCAGCGCTTCGTCCGCGAGGTCGGCCGCGCCTCGACGACGCGCACGAGGTCGCCCTCGTGGGCGTCGTTGCGCTCGTCGTGCGCGTGCAGCGTCGACGTGGTGCGCACGATCTTCTGGTAGCGCCGGTGCCGGCGAGCGTCGTCGATGCGCACGGTGATCGTCTTGTCGGCCTTGTCGGAGACGACGCGGCCGAGGCGGATCTTCGGCGTGCCGGGGGGCCGGTCGGCCGGCGGCGTGCCGGTGCCCGCCGTGCGCTTGGCCTTCTCCTGGCCTCGGCGGCGCGAGCGCGCGGCGGCCTTCGCCGCGCGCTGCTCGCCGCGCTGCGGCGGCGTGGCGCCGCGGCGCGTTCCGCGGCGCGCGCGCGCGGCGACCTTGCGCTCCTGGGCGGTGGGCGGGGTGACGGGCGCCGGCGCCGGCGGCGCGACGGGCTCGGGCGCGGCGTCCTCGGCGGCGGCCTCGGGCTCGGCCGCGGGCGTGTCCGGCGTCGCCGGGGCGGCGCCCGGCGCCGTCTCCTCGGCGGCGGCCTCGGGCTCGGCCGCGGGCGTGTCCGGCGTCGCCGGGGCGGCGCCCGGCGCCGTCTCCTCGGCCGTCGGCTCGGTGTTCTGGGGGTCTGCCATCTGGTTCGCCTATCGGATCGCGTTCTGGTCGAGGCCGCGCTCGCGGGCGACGGTCAGCGCCCGCGCGAGATCGCGCTTGGCGCTGCCGACGCCGGCCGTGTTCTCGAGCTCGCCCGTGGCGAGCTGGAAGCGCAGGCCGAAGACGTCCCGGCGGGACGTCCGGATGTGCTCGACGAGCTCATCGTCGGTGAGTTCACGCAGCTCCTTGGCCTGCATCACAACTCCTCGCGCACGACGAACTTCGTCTTGACGGGCAGCTTCGTGCCGGCGAGCCGGATCGCCTCGCGGGCCAGCGGCTCGGGGACGCCGGCGAGCTCGAACATGACGCGCCCGGGCTTGACGACCGCCACCCAGCCCTCGGGCGACCCCTTGCCCGAGCCCATGCGGGTCTCGGCCGGCTTCTTCGTGAAGCTCTTGTCCGGAAAGACGTTGATCCAGACCTTGCCGCCACGCTTGATCTTGCGGGTCATCGCGATGCGCGCGGCCTCGATCTGCCGGTTGGTGAGCCAGCCGGCCTCGAGCGACTTCAGGCCGTACTCGCCGAACTGCACGGTCGTCTGCCCGCGCGAAAGGCCCCTGCGGCGGCCGCGATGGACCTTCCGGTGCTTGACGCGCTTGGGGCTGAGCATGGCCTACCGCCCCCCTCCCTGCGGGCCGCGCCCGCCGCCGCCACGGCCACCGCCGCCGCCACGGCCACCGCCGCCGAAGCCGCCGCCCTGCCCGCCGCGCCCGCCGCCGCCGAAGCCGCCGCCACGGCCGCCTCCGCGGCCACCGCCACCGCCGCCGCCGAAGCCGCCGCCCTGCCCGCCGCGCCCGCCGCCGCCGCGGCCGCGGCCGCCGTCGCCGCGACCGCGGCCGCCGCGCCGGTCGTCGTCGCCGCCGCGCGCCTGCTGCGGGGCGTCCATCTCGGTCAGGTCGGCGCCCGTGTAGCCCTCGGGCATGATCTCGCCCTTGTTGATCCAGCACTTCACGCCGATGCGCCCGAAGGTGGTGATCGCCTCGGCGAAGCCGTAGTCGATGTCGGCGCGCATCGTGTGCAGCGGCACGCGGCCGTCGGAGTAGGACTCCGTGCGGGCCATCTCGGCACCGCCCAGGCGGCCGGAGACCTGGACCTTGCAGCCCTTCGCGCCCGAGCGCATCGCGCTCGTCAGCGCGCGCTTCATCGCGCGGCGGAAGGCGACGCGGTTGCGCAGCTGCTCGCCGATCGACTGGGCCACGAGCGCGGCGTCGAGCTCGGGGCGCTTGATCTCGAGGATGTTGACCTTGATCTGCTTGCGGGTCATCCGGTGCAGGTCCCGGCGCAGGGCGTCGACCTCGCTGCCGGACTTGCCGATGACGATCCCCGGGCGGGCGGTGTGGATGTTGACCTCCACCTCGCCCGAGTCCTTGCGGATCGTGATGTCCGACAGCCCCGCGTGCGAGAGCTTGGTGACGATGTGCCTGCGGATCGCGACGTCCTCGGCGAGGTAGTCGCTGAAGTCGCGCTCGGTGAACCAGTTCGACTTCCAGTCGTGGATGTAGCCCACGCGCATGGACTCGGGGTGGACCTTCTGCCCCATGTCAGGCCTCCTTCGGCGTGAGCAGGATCGTCAGGTGACTCGTGCGCTTGCGGATCCGCGTGGCGCGGCCCAGCGCGCGCGGGCGGAAGCGCTTCAGCGTCGGGCCCTCGTCGGCCGTGACGGCGTGGATGCGCAGCTCGTCGCCCAGGAGCTCGTGGTTGTGCTCGGCGTTGGCGACGGCGGACTCGAGCAGCTTGCTCCAGTCGCGCGCCACCGCCCTCGGCGTGAGCGCGAGGATCGCGCGCGCCTCGGGGACGGACTTGCCCCGGATGTGGTCGCAGACGAGGCGGGCCTTGCGCGCCGAGGTGCGCACGTATCGGGCCTGCGCGCGCACGAGCACGCGCTGCGGCGCCGACCCGGTCGCGCCGGCGGGGCGCGCGGTCCGCGTCCCGGGCACGGCCTCCTCGGCCGCGGCGGCGCCACGGCGGCGCCCACGCGCCGGAGCCGGCGCGTCGTCGCCGGCCGCGGGCTCCGCGGCCTCGGGCACGGGCTCCGCGGCCGCGGGCTCCGCGGCCTCGGGCCGGGGCTCGCTCGCCTCGGCCTCGGGGGCGGTCGCCTCGGCCTCGGCGGCCTCGCCGGTCTTCGGGTCCTCGCTCATCGGCGCCGGCCCGTGTCGGCGTGGCCGCGGTACGTGCGCGTGGGCGCGAACTCGCCCAGCTTGTGGCCGACCATCGACTCCGAGACGAAGACGGGCACGTGCTTGCGCCCGTCGTGCACGGCGATCGTGTGACCGACCATGTCGGGGAAGATCGTCGAGGTCCGCGACCAGGTGCGCACCATCCGTTTGGTGTTCGAGGCGTTCATGGCCTCGATGCGCGCCATCAGGCGCTCCTCGACCCACGGCCCCTTCTTGCTCGAACGGCTCATCGCTTCTTGCCCTTCCCACGGCGCCGACCACGGACGATGAGACGGTCGGAGCCCTTGTTCTTCTTGCGCGTGCGGTAGCCCAGCGTCGGCACGCCCCAGGGCGTGACGGGGTGGCGGCCGGCGGTGGTCGCGCCCTCGCCGCCGCCGTGCGGGTGGTCAACGGGGTTCATGGCGGTGCCGCGCGTCTGCGGGCGCACGCCCATGTGCCGCTTGCGCCCCGCCTTGCCGACCTTGACGTTCTGGTGGTCGGTGTTGCCGATCGTGCCCACGGTCGCGCGGCAGTCGGCGCGCACCATGCGCATCTCGCCCGAGGGCAGGCGCAGCGTCGCCATCTTGCCGTCCTTGGCCATGAGCTGGACGGCGGCGCCGGCCGAGCGGCCGAGCTGGCCGCCGCGGCCGGGCTGCAGCTCGACGTTGTGGACGACCGTGCCGACGGGCATGTCGCGCAGCGCGAGCGCGTTGCCGACCGAGATCTCCGCGCCCGGGCCGGACTGCACGGTGGCCCCGACCCGAAGGCGCGCGGGCGCGAGGATGTAGCTCTTGGCGCCGTCGACGTAGTGCAGCAGCGCGATGTAGGCCGAGCGGTTCGGGTCGTACTCGATCGCCGCGACCTTCGCGGGGACGCCGTCCTTGCGACGCTTGAAGTCGATGCGGCGGTACAGGCGCTTGGCCCCGCCGCCGCGATGACGGGAGGTCTTGCGCCCGTGGACGTTGCGCCCCCCGGACTTCGTGAGGCCCTCGACGAGCGCCTTCTCGGGCTCCGAGCGCGTGATCTCCGCGAAGTCGGGATAGGTCGAGAAGCGCCGGCCGGGGCTCGTGGGCTTGGGCTTGCGGATCGGCATCGGTCCTTACCCCTCGAGCCCCTGCAGGCCCTGGAAGATCGGGATCGTGTCCCCCGGGCGCACCTGCACGATCGCCTTCTTCCACGCCCGCGTGCGCCCGGCGGTGAGGCCGCGGCGCTTGGGCTTGGAGCGCACGGAGGCCGTGCGGACCTCGACGACCTTGACGTCGTCGAAGAGCGCCTCGACCGCCTGGCGGATCTGCGTCTTGTGGGCGTCGGGGTGGACGCGGAACGTGTACTTGTCGTTGGCGGCGAGCACGTAGCTCTTCTCGCTGACGACGGGGCGGATGATGACCTGGCTCGGATCCACGGCTACGAGGCCTCCTCGGCGTCGGCGCGCTTGTCGCCCTTCGCGCGGCGCGTGAGCTGCGCGAGGGCATCCTCCGTGACGAGCAGCGCCGCGGCGCCGACGAGGTCGGCGACGCCGACGCCGTCGGCGGGCAGGACGCTGACGCGGTCGAGGTTGCGGAAGGAGAGCGCGATGGGCGCCTGCTCCTCGGTCAGCACGACGAGGAGCGACCGGCCGGCCGCCCACTCGCGGATGTGCTCGCCGGCGCGCTTCGTCGAGGGCTCGGCGAAGCCGGCCGGGTCGAGGACGGCGATCGCGTCGCGCTCGGCGTGCGCAGAGAGCGCGCTGCGCAGCGCGGCGCGGCGCTCCTTGCGGTTGACCTTGAACGTGTAGCGGCGGGGCGAGGGCCCGAAGGCCGTGCCGCCGCCGGCCCAGATCGGCGAGCGCGAGGAGCCGGCGCGGGAGCGGCCCGTGCCCTTCTGGCGCCACGGCTTGGCCCCGCCGCCGCGGACCTGGCCGCGGGTCTTCGTCGACGCCGTGCCCTGGCGGCGCGCGGCGAGCTCCGCGCGCACCGACTCGTGCACGAGCGGGCCGTTGAAGCGCGCGCCGAACGCCACGTCGTCGAGAGCGACCTGCTCCGAGCGGCCGATCACCGGGGCACTAGCCACCGCTGCGCACCTCCACGACGCCGTTGCGCGGGCCCGGGACCGACCCGCGGACGAGGAGCAGGTTGCGTCCGGCGTCGACGCGAACGACCTCGAGGCCCTTCTGGGTGACGCGCTTGGCCCCCATCTGGCCGGGGCCGCGGACGCCCTTGAAGACCCGCGCGGGATCGGCGGCGGCGCCGATCGAGCCCGGGGCGCGGACGTTGTGCGAGCCGTGCGACGCGGGCCCGCGGTGGAAGCCGTGGCGCTTGATGGCGCCCTGGAAGCCCTTGCCCTTCGAGGTTCCGGAGACCTTGACGGTGTCGCCCTCGGCGAAGGCGGCCGCCGTGACCGTCTCGCCGACCTGCAGCTCGCCGGCCTCGTCGCGGAACTCGGCGAGGTGCTTCATGGGCGGCGCGTCGGCCTTCTTGAGATGGCCGAGCTCGGGCTTGGAGAGGTGCTTCTCGCGCGTCGCGCCGAACGCCAGCTGGACGGCCTCGTAGCCGTCGCGCTCGACCGTGCGGATGCCGGTGACCGGACAGGGGCCGGCCTCGAGCACGGTGACGCGCTCGACGCGGCCGTCGTCCAGGAAGAGCTGGGTCATGCCGAGCTTCTTGGCGAGGATGGCGGCCATCGCTAGCCGGCGAGCCGGATCTCGATGTCGACGCCCGCGGGCAGATGGTCCAGGCGCTGGAGCGAGTCGACGGTCTTCGGGGTGGGCTGGTGGATGTCGATGAGCCGCTTGTGGGTGCGGATCTCGAAGTGCTCGCGCGAGTCCTTGTCCTTGAACGGCGAGCGGATGACGCAGTAGACGTTCTTCTCGGTGGGCAGCGGAACGGGGCCGGACACGGTCGCGCCGGTGCGCGTCGCCGTCTCGACGATCTCCTTGGCCGCCGTCTCGATGGCCGAGTGGTCGTACGCCTTCAGGCGGATGCGGATCTTGTTCTGGGTGGCGGTCGCCATATCTGGCTTCTCTCTTCGGTGATGGCGCGCGAAGGGCGGGCGGGGCGGGGTTGAGTCCGCGGGCCCGCCCTCCCGCCGCCCTGAACGGGCGGCGCGGGCACAACGTCTGGTCGTATCGGCTGGTGACTACTCGACGATCTCGGACACCACGCCCGAGCCGACGGTGCGCCCGCCCTCGCGGATGGCGAAGCGCAGGCCCTGGTCCATCGCGATCGGCTGGATCAGCTCGATCTCCATCTGGACGTTGTCGCCCGGCATGACCATCTCGACGCCCTCGGGGAGCTGGGCGACGCCGGTCACGTCGGTGGTGCGGAAGTAGAACTGCGGGCGGTAGCCCGTGAAGAACGGCGTGTGGCGGCCGCCCTCCTCCTTCTTGAGGACGTACACCTCGGCATTGAACTTCGTGTGCGGGGTGATCGAGCGCGGCTTGCAGAGCACCTGGCCACGCTCGATGTCCTCGCGCTTGGTCCCGCGCAGCAGGCAGCCGACGTTGTCGCCGGCCTGGCCCTGGTCGAGGATCTTGCGGAACATCTCGACGCCGGTGACCACGGTCGAGTTCGTCGGGCGGATGCCCACGACCTCGACGGTCTCGCCGGTGTTGATGACGCCCTGCTCGATGCGCCCGGTGGCGACGGTGCCGCGGCCGGTGATCGAGAAGACGTCCTCGACCGGCATCAGGAACGGCCGGTCGAGCGGGCGCTCGGGCTCGGGGATGTAGGTGTCGAGCTGCTCGGCGAGCTCGATGATCTTCTGCGTGTTCTCGGGGTCGCCCTCGAGCGCCTTGAGCGCGGAGCCGGTGACGAACGGGATGTCGTCGCCGGGGAAGTCGTACTCGGAGAGCAGGTCGCGGACCTCGACCTCGACGAGCTCGAGCAGCTCGTCGTCGTCGACCATGTCGGCCTTGTTGAGGAAGACGACCATGTAGGGCACGCCGACCTGGCGGGCGAGCAGGATGTGCTCGCGCGTCTGCGGCATCGGGCCGTCGGCGGCCGAGACGACGAGGATCGCGCCGTCCATCTGGGCCGCGCCCGTGATCATGTTCTTGACGTAGTCGGCGTGACCGGGGCAGTCGACGTGCGCGTAGTGACGCTTGTCGGTCTCGTACTCGACGTGCGAGGTCGCGATCGTGATGCCGCGCTCGCGCTCCTCGGGCGCGTTGTCGATCTCGTCGAAGGAGCGCGCCTGACCGCCGTAGGTCTCGGCCAGCACCTTGGTGATGGCCGCCGTCAGCGTCGTCTTGCCGTGGTCGATGTGACCGATCGTGCCGACGTTGACATGCGGCTTGTCGCGCTCGAACTTCTCCTTGGCCACTGCTGTTCGCTCCTAGATTGAAAGTCGTTGTGGGGGGTGGGGGCCCGCCGCTGGGCGAACCAGGGAAAGCTATCTGATCCCGGGCGTTTCGGTCCGCCCCGTGTGCTACGCGGGGACGGGCTCGCCGGTCCGCTCGCCGACGACCCGCTCGGCGATGGTCGGGGGCACTTCCTCGTAGCGGTCGAACTGCATCGTGTAGACCGCGCGGCCCTGCGTGTTGGAGCGCAGGTCGGTCGCGTAGCCGAACATCTCGCTGAGCGGGACGTGCGCGCTGACGACCTGCGCGTTGCCGCGCCGCTCGTAGTGCTCGACGTGTCCGCGCCGGCGGCTCAGGTCGCCGATGACGTCGCCCATGAACTCCTCGGGCGTCACGACCTCGACCTTGAACACGGGCTCCAGCAGGACCGGCTTCGCGCGACGCGCGGCCTCCTTGAAGGCCAGCGAGCCGGCCACCTTGAAGGCGATCTCCGACGAGTCGGTGTCGTGGTACTTGCCGTCCACGAGCGTGACGCGCACGTCGACCACCGGATAGCCCGCCTTCACCCCGGAGCCGAGCGCCTCCTCGACGCCCTTCTCGACGGCGGGGATGAACTCGGTCGGAACGCTGCCGCCGCGGATCTTCGAGACGAAGTCGAAGCCCTCGCCCGGGGCGGGCTCGAGGTTGATGTAGACGATGCCGTACTGGCCCGAGCCGCCGGTCTGGCGCACGAACCGGCCCTCGACCCTCTCGGCGATGCCGCGCACGGTCTCGCGGTAGGAGACCTGCGGGCGCCCGACGTTGGCCGCGACCCTGAACTCGCGCCGCATGCGGTCGACGAGGATCTCGAGGTGCAGCTCGCCCATGCCCGAGATCTCGGTCTGGCCGGTCTCCTCGTTCGTGGCGACCTGGAACGTCGGGTCCTCCTCGGCCAGCCGCCCGAGGGCGATCGACATCTTCTCCTGGTCGGCCTTCGAGCGCGGCTCGACGGCGACCTTGATGACGGGCTCGGGGAAGGTGATCGTCTCGAGCTTGACCGGTGCGTCGAGGGCGGCGAGCGTGTCGCCGGTCACGACCTGCTTGATGCCGACGCCCGCGGCGATGTCGCCCGCGTGGACCTCGGCGACCTCCTCGCGATCGTTGGCGTGCATCATCAGGATGCGCCCGATGCGCTCGGTGCGCCCGGTGCTGACGTTGAGGACGCGCGAGCCGGCCGCGAGCGTGCCGGAGTACACGCGGAAGTAGGTGAGCTTGCCGACGAAGGGGTCGGCCATGATCTTGAAGGCCAGCGCGGCGAAGGGCGCGCCGTCGTCGGCGGGGCGCGCGACCTCGCGCGGCTCGTCCTGCCCGCGGACCTGCTCGAGGCCGGTGACCGCCGGGACGTCGACGGGGCTCGGCAGGTAGTCGAGGACGGCGTCGAGCAGCGGCTGGACACCCTTGTTCTTGAACGCCGACCCGCAGAAGACCGGGGTCAGGCGGATGTCCAGCGTCGCCTTGCGGATGGCCGCCTTGAGGCGGTCGACGGGGATCTCGGCGTCCTCGAGGATGAGCTCGACGAGCCCGTCGTCGTAGTGCGAGACCTCCTCGAGGAGGTGCTCGCGCGCGGTGTCGGCGATCTCGCGGTGGCTCTCGGGGATGTCGACGACCTCGAAGTCCTTGCCGAGCTCGTCGAGGTAGAGGATCGCCTTCATGCCGACGAGGTCGACGATCCCGCGGAACTCGCCCTCGGCGCCGATCGGCAGCTGGACGGGCACCGGGTGCGCGCCCAGGCGATCGATCATCGTCTGCACGGAGCCCTCGAAGTCGGCGCCGATGCGGTCCATCTTGTTGATGAACGCGATCCGCGGCACGTGGTACTTGTCGGCCTGGCGCCAGACCGTCTCGGACTGCGGCTCGACGCCCGCGACCGAGTCGAAGAGCGCGATCGCCCCATCGAGGACGCGCAGCGAGCGCTCGACCTCGACCGTGAAGTCGACGTGGCCCGGCGTATCGAGGATGTTGATCCGGTGACCGCGCCACTCGCAGGTCGTCGCGGCCGACGTGATCGTGATGCCGCGCTCCTGCTCCTGCTCCATCCAGTCCATCGTGGCCGCGCCCTCGTGGACCTCACCGATCTTGTAGGTGCGCCCGGTGTAGTAGAGGATGCGCTCGGTCGTCGTCGTCTTGCCGGCGTCGATGTGCGCCATGATCCCGATGTTCCGGGTCTTCTCGAGGCTGAAGGAGCGGGGCATGCGTGAAGCGGTGTCGTGTGGGTCTGGGGCAAAAAGAACGGGCCCCTCGGGCCCGCGCGCACGACAGGTTGGGACCTGGTCGGGGCGCTATGTGCTCGAGGTCTGCATCCTGTCGCGGAATACCATCCGCCCGGGCCGCGCACACGATCGGCGCGCGCGAGGCGAACGAGGCTCGACTATAGCAGCGCGCTGGGCGAGATCGACGGCGTCTGTCGTCGCTTTTCCGGCCCAGCGGTCGCCGCTGGCACAGCATCCGGCGGCCGCCGCGATCGCGGCCGCTACCAGCGATAGTGGGCGAAGGCCTTGTTGGCCTGCGCCATGCGGTAGATGTCGTCCTTGCGCTTGTAGGCGCCGCCCTGCTGGGACTGGGCGTCGAGGAGCTCGTTGGCGAGACGCTGGGACATCGTCTTCTCCCGGCGCTGGCGCGCGAACTCGACCAGCCAGCGGACGGCGAGCGTCCGCGCGCGCGGCGGGGGCACCTCGACGGGCACCTGGTAGGTCGCGCCGCCGACACGGCGCGAGCGGACCTCGAGAACCGGGGTCAGCGTCCGGATCGACCCCTCGAGCTGCTCCACGGGCTCCTTGCCGGTGCGCTCGCCGATGATCGCCAGCGCGTCGTAGACGATCCGCTCGGCGGTCGACTTCTTGCCGTCGAGCATGACCTTGTTGACGACCTGCTGGACGAGGCGCGAGCGATGGACGGCGTCCGGCTCGACGGGCCGGACCTGGGCGGGCGCACGGCGGGGCATCGCTACTTCCTCTTGACGCCGTACTGGGAGCGAGCCTTCTTGCGGTCGCTGACGCCGGCGGCGTCGAGCGTCCCGCGCACGACCTTGTAGCGCACGCCCGGCAGGTCCTTGACCCGACCACCACGGACGAGCACGACGGAGTGCTCCTGCAGGTTGTGGCCCTCGCCCGGGATGTAGGCCGTGACCTCGATCGAGCCGGTGATGCGAACGCGGGCGACCTTGCGCAGGGCCGAGTTCGGCTTCTTCGGCGTCGTCGTGTACACGCGCGTGCAGACGCCGCGCCGCTGCGGGGCGGCGACCTTCTTCTTCCGGCCCTTGCCGGACTTCAGGCCCGGCGTGGCCAGCTTCTTGGGCTTGGCCTGGCGGCCCTTGCGGACGAGTTGGCTCGTGGTCGGCATGCGGCGGCGATCGTAGCAGGGGCCTCGCGACGCCCACCGCGCCGAGCTTCCGTCACGAGCGCGCCTCAGCGGGGTAGCTCCGGACCTCGAGCGCCGCGGCGAGGATCTCGGCGGGCCGCCGTTCGTCGGCGAGCCTCGAACGCGCGGTGGGCAGGCCTGCTCAGGCCGCCGCCACGGCCGCGAGCGCGTCCTGCGGAGCGGTGAACTCGAGCCCCTGGCCGCGAGCGACAGGCTCGGAGGTCAGCCGCCCGGCGGCGACGTTGAGACCCTTCAGGAAGCCCGGGACCGAGGTCAGCGCCCGCTGCACGCCCTCCTCGGCGAGCCTGAGCACGTAGGGCATCGTCGCGTTCGTCAACGCGTACGTGCTCGTGATCGGCACCGCGCCGGGCATGTTCGCCACGCAGTAGTGCGTGATCCCGTCGACCTCGTACGTCGGATCGGAGTGCGTCGTCGCGTGCGACGTCTCAAAGCAGCCACCCTGATCGATCGAGACATCGACGAGGACCGCGTGGCGGCGCATCAGCCCCAGCTGCGCCCTCGTGATGACCCGTGGCGCCTTCGCCCCGTGGATCAGCACCGCCCCGATCACGAGATCGGTCTCCGGCAGACGCTGCTCGATCTCGAGCGTCGAGGCGAAGCAGGTCGAGCACCGCCCGTTCAACAGCACCTCGAGCTCACGCAACCGATCGATCGAACGGTCGAGGACGTAGACCTCCGCCCCCATCCCGATCGCGATCTCCGCCGCGTTCTGGCCCACGACCCCACCGCCGATGACCATGACCCTCCCCGCGGCCACTCCCGGGACCCCGCCCAACAGCAGGCCCCGGCCACCCATCGGCTTCTCGAGCATGAACGCGCCCGCCTGCGTCGCGATCTTGCCGGCCACCTCGCTCATCGGCGCGAGCAACGGCAACCGCCCGCGGGCATCCTCGACCGTCTCGTAGGCCACGCACGTCGCCCCCGACGCCACCAGTCCCCGGGTCAACGCCGGATCCGGCGCGAGATGCAGGTACGTGAACAACGTGTGCCGCGGCTCCAGGCGCGCCACCTCCTCGGCCTGGGGCTCCTTGACCTTCACCACCAGCTCGGCCTCCGCGAACACCGCGTCGGCATCAGCCACGATCCTCGCGCCCTGCCCGACGTAGTCGCCGTCGGCGATCGCCGAGCCCTCGCCGGCGCCCGCCTGAACGACCACCTCGTGACCGAGCTCCGTCAGCTCGCGCACTCCGGACGGGGTCAATGCGACGCGATACTCGTCGACCTTGATCTCGGTGGGGACGCCAACCCTCACTGGAGGACCTCGCTGTCGGTCGAGGGACGGTTCACGATCTCACGCCCGCGCAGCGCGGGCCAGAGCTCGACGCGATCGCACGCCCAGCGCACGCCGCGACGGGCGCATCGACCCCAGCCCCCTCCGGCCACCGGCACGAGGTCGACGCCGGCCAGGAGCTCCCGGACGGTCAGCATCGCGGCTCGTGGACGACCGCCGTCACCGCTCCATCTTGGCAGGGCGCCGACGCCGCGCGGCACGGGGCTGTCCACCGCGGACAACCTCGCGCCGTGGCTAACGGGTGCTCGAACGGCGACGCGGGCAGCGCGGCGCCCGGACACCCACCGACGACGGCTAGGCGGTCGCCTGCGCCGCGGCGCGCTGCGCCGAGCGGACCGGCGCGGGCGTCAGCGCGGAGGCGACGACGACGAGCACGAACGCGAACGACTGGACGACGATGCCGGCCGCGTCGCCCGGCATGGGGTCGCCGAAGACGACGATCCCGCCCGCGATGCCGGCGATATTCGCTGCCGTGCCCGTGATCGCGATCACCTCGACCGCGTCCCCGTCCTGCAGCGACTTCGCCGAGGCGTAGAAGGCCGTCACCGACGCGGCGGCGGCCACGAGCAGCCACGGGCTCACGAGCCCGAGCACGCCGTCGCCCGCGATCCCGCTCAACGCCTTGACCGCGACGTTGCAGACGCCGAACAGGATCCCCGACGCGGCCGCGAGCATGACGCCGTGGTGCTCGGCCGGCGCGCCGGCCCGCGGCCCGAGGATCAGCAGGCCGCCCATGCCGAAGAGCCCGGCCTCGAAGGCGATCATCGCGGGATGCGAGAACGAGGCGTGCGCGCCCGACGGGTCGGGCATCGTCAGGCCGAGCAGGACGAGCCCGAGCGCGGTCAGCGCGAGGCCCCACCACTGCCGGCGCCCGACTTCGAAACCGAAGATCCGGTCGGCCATGACGGCGATGAGCACGACGCCGCCCGAGAGCACGACCTGCACCACGGACAGCGGCGCGAAGGAGATCGCGGCGACGTGCAGCGCCCAGCCGACCCCGCCGATGCCCATGCCGATCGCGAACCAGCGCGAGGCCCAGAGCCCGCACGCGGAGCGCAGCGGGTGACGGATGTCGACGGCGACGGCGGTGCACGCCCCCCGGTGCTTGTAGAAGAAGCCGAGGTTGGACGCGAAGGCGCACAGGAGCGCCAGCAGGATGCCGAGCTGAAGGGTCATGGGGTCTTGGGCACAGACCGGCCACGAGCTCGGCGCCGAAGGTCCCTCTCCCTCTCTCGGCGCCGCCGCTCGCCTCCTCGACCGGACGGTGAATGCTTCAGGCTAGCGAACGCGGGCGGCGAAGGACGCGCCAGGGCGAAAGACTTGACGAACGTGGAGCACTTCGACATCAAACCGCTGCTGTTCGTCGACGTCGACGGGGTCATCTCGCTCTTCGGCTTCGAGGCCGGGCGTCGGCCGGCCGGCACGTGGCTGAACGTCGAGGGCATCCAGCACCTCATTTCGGCCAGCGCCGGCGAGCACCTGCTCGGCCTGTCCGAGCACTTCGAGCTCGTCTGGTGCACCGGCTGGGAGGAGCGGGCCAACGAGCATCTCGTGCGGGCGCTCGCGCTCCCCGCGCCGCTCCCGTGTCTGACCTTCGCGAGCGCGCCGGCGACGACCGCGCACTGGAAGCTCGACGCCCTCGACGCCCACGCGGGCGTCCGCCCGCTGGCCTGGATCGACGACGCCTTCGACGACGCCTGCCGGGCGTGGGCGGCGGCGCGCGCCGCCCCGACGCTGCTCGTCGCGACGACGCCCGCCGAGGGGCTCAGCGCGCGCCAGGTCGCCGAGCTCGAGGGCTTCGCGCGAGGCCGCGCCAGAGCAGGTCGGTGACGCGCCGCGGCCAGTCGGGAGGCAGCTCGCGCCCGCCGATGTGCGCCGCGAAGTAGCTCCCGACCGCCAGCTCGAGCGCAAGGGCGACGTCGGCGTCCTCGCGCAGCTCGCCGCGCGCGACGCCGGCCTCGAGCGCGCGGCGCGCCATGAGCGTGCGGGGGCGGATGATGCGCGCGCGGTGGCGCTCGAGCAGCTCCGGGTCCTCGTCCTCCTGCAGCATCGACGCCAGAACGCCCATGCCCTTGGCGTCCATGCGCCGCCGGCAGCGCTCGAGGTGCTCGATCAGCGCCGCTCGCGGGTCGTCTGGCAGCGGCGGGTCCTCCTCGGGCCGCGCGTAGGCCGCCAGCGCCGCCGTCGCGAGGTCCGCCTTGTTGCGAAAGCGCCGGTAGATGGTCGTCTTGGCGACGCCGCTGTGCTCCGCCACCGCGTCGACCGAGAGACCGCGGTAGCCGTCGCGCTCGAGCAGGTCGTGCGTCGCGCGCAGGACGTCGTGCTCGACCTCCTGCGCGCGCCGCCGCCGCCGAGCGGGCGCGGTCACGCCGCCGCGGGCTCCGCGTCGCGCGCGCTCGCGGACGCCTCGGAGGAAACGAAGTCGCGCGGGCGCACGAGAACCGCGGCGCAGACCGCCCCGACGAGCGCCGTCGCCGTGCCGATGACCAGCAGCGTGTTGAAGGCGCCGACGAACGCGTCGGTCGTCACCCGCGCGACGGTCTCCCGCGCCTGTGGCGGGACCGCCTGCGCGACGCGCCCGCCGCCGCCCGAGGAGACGGCCTGGGCGATCTCCCCGGCGCGCTCGGACGCCGGGGTGCCGGCCAGACCCTTGGCGACGATGCTCTCCACGCGGTGCTGGAACACCGCGCCGAGCCCCGCGATCCCCGTCGCGATCCCCACCTGCCGGAACGTCGAGTTGATGCCGGAGGCCATGCCGCTGCGGGCGGGCTCGACGACGCCGATGGCCGTCGAGGCGAGCGGCGGGTTGATGAGCCCGACGCCCACGCCCGCCACGATGAACCCGGCGAGCAGCGCGGTCCACTCCGAGTCGGGCGTCAGGCCGTGCATGAGCAGCAGGCCGAGCGCGACGAGCAGGAGCCCGCCGCCGAGGAAGAGGCGCGCCGGCACGCGGGCCGAGAGTCGGCCGGCCACGGGTCCGACGAGGAACGCCAGCAGCGATATGGGCAGGAAGCGCAGGCCCGCCTGCAGCGGCGAGAAGTCGAGGATGTTCTGCAGGTACAGGCTGATGTAGAGAAAGAGCGCGAAGAGCGATGCCGACACCGAGAACGCGGTGATCGACGCCCCCGCGAACGCGGGCTTGCGGAAGAGCGCGAGGTCTAGCATCGGCTCCTCGCGACGCAGCTCGACGGCGATGAAGGCGGCCATGAGGACGACGGACCCCACGAGCAGGCCGACGATGAGCGCGCTCGACCACCCCTCCTGATTGCCGCGGACGAGCGCGAAGATCAGGCAGAAGAGCGAGCCGGCGAAGGTCACGACGCCGGGGAAGTCGATGCCGCCCGGGCGCGGGTCGCGCGACTCCTCGACCCGCGCGAGCGTCAGGGCGACGGCCCCGATCCCGATCGGGACGTTCACGAGGAAGATCCACTCCCATCCCAGCCCGTCGGTGAGGACGCCGCCCACGAGCGGGCCGACGGCGACCGCCGCGCCCGTCACCGCGCCGACGACCCCGAACGCCACGCCGCGGTCGCGGCCGCGGAAGGCCTGCGCCACGAGCGCGAGCGACGTGGCGAACATCATGGCCCCGCCGATGCCTTGGACGGCGCGCGAGAGGGTCAGGACGGTCGGGGTCGAGGCCAGCCCGCAGCCGAGCGACGCGACCGAGAAGACGACGAGGCCGATGACGAAGATCAGCCGCCGGCCGAGCAGGTCGGCGAGCGAGCCCGAGACGAGCAGCAGCGAGGCCAGCGTGAGCGCGTAGGCGTCGACGACCCACTGCAGGTCGCTGAAGCTCGCGCCGAGCTCCCGTTGGATGTCGGGCAGCGCGACGTTGACGATCGTGATGTCGAGCAGCAGCATGAAGATCGCCACGCCGACCGCGGTCAGGGTCCACCACTTCTGTTGCATGCGCTGCCTCCCGGCGTCGGCTGCTACAGCTCGTAGCTACGAACCGTATCGGCTGCCACGATTCGTGTCGGGCGCAGGTCGAGTGGCACGGTGCGTGCGCAGGTCAAGTGGCACAGACGCGAGCCCGGAGGGCGCCTCTGAGCCCATGCCGTAACGTGGCCCCAACCGCCGACGGCGAACCGATCCGCTGCGTGCCTCCAGTCGCTCATGACACCGTCTTCCCGCGCGCTGAGGGCCTCCCGGTCCTCCGGCGGTAGTACGCGCGGGATTTCTCTCGGTCCCCGCACACACTCATCGAGCACCAGCGCGCGCTCTGGTTTCGCGAGTGGTCGTAGAACGCCCACCCGCAGTGGCGCCCGGGACACGCCTTGAGGCGCTGCCAGGAGCCGTCGATCATCGCCCGGCTGACGATCGCGTACAGCGCGCCGATCGCGCCGTCGAGCCCGGCGCCGGCGTCGAGGAGGAACCGGGGGCCGTTCGGATCGATCCGGATCCCGGCGCGTGCGCTCGCCGAGGCGTGATGCATCGCATCGACCGCTGACGCGTCGAGGCCGCGGCCGTTGTTCGAGAAGGCAACCGCGCGCAGGCCCTCGCGGACCAAGAGGGCGCGGCGGAGGTCGTCGTCGCCGAGTTGCCACTCGGGTGAGAGGAGACCACGCGCAGACAGCCAGGCCGCCAGCACATCGCCCGTCACGAAAGTCTCCGCGTGATCCGTGCGCAGATCCCAGCGGGTGTTGAGGAAGCTCTGGACGAGGGCGAGCTCACCCGGAGCCGGGCTTCGTCCACCCGGCTGTGGGTCTGCCGGTTGATCGCCTAAGAGTCTCACCGGTCAAAGCGTAATTGATCGTGATAATAATGGAGCCCGCAGGCATACCGAAGCCGATTCTGGGCCGTGCTCGTCGCCGTGCCCGAACGATCCAGAAGGAGCCAGCCGATGATCAGCCGCGTCAGCCAGGTCACGCTCCCGGTTGCCGACAAGAGCGCGCCAGGGTGTTCTGGACGGAAAGGGTGGGCTTCGAGGTCCACACCGACGAGCCGTACGGCGAGGAGCGCTGGGTCGAGATCGCGCCGCCGGACGGACCGCTGCTTGTCCTCGTCACGCGATCCGACGACGAGGCGGGCCGGCCGGACCCGGGCGAGCTGCCGGACTCGCCGATCCTCTTCACCTGCGATGACATCGAGCGCACCCACCGCGAGCTCGCCGAGCGCCGCGTGGGCTTCCCGACGCCGCCGAAGCGGATGCCGTTCGGTTGGTGGGCGGTGTTCGAGGACGACCAGGGAAGGCGCTACGGGCTCGGGCAGAACGGGCCTGGAGATCGCGAACAAGCCTCCCTCGCTGGGGAGCAGCCGAGGGGTGGCCCCGCCGATCTTGACCTGCTGGTTGGACGCTGGCGCACAAGCGGATCGACGATCGAAGGACCGACGGGACCGGCGGCCCAGATCGACGCGCTCGACACCTACGAGTGGCTGCCCGGCCGCCATGCGCTCCTACATCGCGTCGACGCGCGCGTCGGCGACCAGAAGGTGGAGGGTGCCGAGATCATCGGCTATGACCCCGCCCGGCGGGCCTACCGCACCCAGTACTTCGGCAGCCTACGGCGTACAACGCGACGCTCAGCGAGGAAGACACCCGCCTCGTCTGGAGGATGCAAAGCGCCGACACGCGATTCACCGGCACGTTCGGCGACAGCGGCGACACGATCGCCGGTCACTGGGAACTGCTCCGCGAGGCGGAGTGGTTGCCGTGGATGGACATCACGCTCACGAAGGACAGGGGCGGATGAGCGCGGTCCGCGCGCCTCAATCCGACGGGTTCGGACTGGCGGGGCTTGCGTCGTCGGACCCCGCCGCCGCCGTGCGGTTCTACTCCGACCTCCTCGGCTGGCAGGCACGCAGCCTCGCGAGCGGCGCCGTGACGCTGATGCGCGACCGTGTGCTGGATCTCGCCGTGTTCTATCGGCAGACGCCGCAGGCGAAGGCGGCGGGCGTCTTGCCGCATTGGTCGCCGTTCATCGCGGTCGCCGACGTCACTGCGGCGCAGGCATCGGCGGTCTCGCTGGGAGCGATCGCCCTGCGTCCTCGATTCGACGTCGCGAGCGCCGGACTGATCGCGCCGATCCGCGACCCAGTGGGAGCGACCATCTCGCTCTGGGAGCCCTCGCCGACCGTTGAAGCTACGCGCGGGCGCGGTGGGAAGGAAGGCCATTGCTGGCACGAGCTCGTGACCGAGGATGCCGACCGCGCTCGCGCCTTCTACGCCGGCCTGCTCGGCTGGAGCTTCCGAGCGGATGGCGAGGGGGCGACGACGATCACGCTCGCGGGACGGGCGATCGGCGCGATCCGCGAGCCCGGCACCTCGGAAGCCGGCGTGCCCGGTTGGATCCCGTGCTTCCCGGTGGCGGACCTCGAGAAGTCGACTCGCAGGGCGGAGCAGCTTGGCGCCCGGCGCCTGGACCGGACCGGGTCGCACGGGGCGGCGAAACTCGGCGATCCCCAAGGCGCGGTGTTCGCGCTCCTGAAGGAACCGGCGGGCCGTGAGCGTCACCGTGGAGCGCTTCCTCGCGCGCCTCGCGTGGGATGACATAGAGGCCCTCAAGTGCACGATCCGCACCTTGAACCCGCCTGAGCCATCATGGCGGGGATCCCCTGGCGTACGGATACGATCTGTGGGTTCGGAAGGTGCCGCACACCGTGTAAGGGACCTTCCGAGGGTCGGGCGGAGCTAGCCCCGCGGCCGCGCCCTGGCAGAGCTTGGACCCGCGAGCCTCGCCTCCCGGCCGGTGAGCAAGCCGTCCGTTGCGAACAGCTCCCGGCGCGAGTGCCCGCGCCGGAAGCGCGCCGGTAGGTCGGCGCCGACCGAGTTCATGCCTCATGTCATCACCCTGTACTTGAGGTGCGTGACGCCGGGCGCCTCGACCGCCCGGACCTGCTCAAGCTCGATCTCGGCGCCCCCGAGGTTGTCGAAGAGGCGAGCGCCGTCCCCGAGCAGCACTGGAACGATGTGGAGCTCGAGCTCGTCCAGGAGCCCCGCCGCCAGGTACTGCTGAACGACCTGGGCGCCGCCCCAGAGCCGGACGTCCTGACCGTCCGCCGACTCCGTCGCCCGCTCCAGCGCCCGCTCGATCCCGTCGGTGGCGAAGTGAAACATCGTGCCCCCCTCCATCTCGACCGGCTCGCGCGGGTGATGGGTGAGGATGAACACGTCGTTGTGGTACGGCGGGTCGTCTCCCCACCAACCGTTCCACTGCTCATCCCCCCAGTCCCCGCCGGCCACGGGCCCGAACATGTTGCGGCCCATCACGCCGGCGCCGACGTTCTCGAACGTCTCCTCCATGATCCGCGTGCTCTCGTTCACCTCGCCGCCCTGCTTGTCATGCGACTCGCGCCAAGCGGCCAGCGAAACGGCCCAATCATGCAGTTGCTCCCCACCCTCGCCGAGCGGGTTCTCCTCGCTCTGGTTCGGGCCGGCGACGAATCCGTCTGCAGAGATCGAGATGTGACACCTGAGCTTGCTCATCGCGCCTCCTCAGTAGGCGGCCGCTTGGACCGCGGGGACATCGACGTATCGAGAACAGTTGCGGACACGGTGTCTACCTTCCGGGGTCGTAGTCCACGCAACGGTTCCCGCGTGTAGCCGTCCAGGGACATGGTGATCTCCATGAGGACCTTGCCCATTGCGGTTTTCCTTGCTCTAGCTTGCAGGGGTGGTCGAGCGATGTGACCGCTCGATCTCAGTCGTAGTAGCGGCGGGCGCTGGAGCCGATGCGGGTGATGTCGGTGCCGTAGACGTGGATCGAGATCGCGGTCTCCTCCCCGGTGTTGTGGACGCGGTGGATGTCGCCGGGCGGCGCGAAGCCGCTGACGTCGCCGACGTGGTTGGCGCTCCGCCCGATCAGGTTGACGTCGGCGTCGAACAGCTCCTCGTGCTCCACGCCCCCGGATGACAGCGAATGCGCACCACGTGACGTGGTCGTGGATGCGCGTGATCTGGCCAGGCCGCCAGACCAGAGCGACGATCGAGAACGATCCGTCGGGCTCGACGTGCAGCGTGTGGCCGCGGTAGCCGTCCGGCGAGCCGAGACGCTGCTCGCCGGTCAGCACGTCCGGGCTGGGCAGGTGCCGGCGCAGCTGGTCGGCGACGAGCTGCGCGGTCTCGGCCCAGCCGGCATGGCTCTCGACGACGCTGCGGATACCGGCGACGAGTAGCCTCAGCCGGCCGGCGGGGCGGATCTGAGTCGCGGTCATGCCGTCAGCTTGCGCTCGACCGCCTCATACGTCCAATGCCAACTTTCGTGCTAACTCATAGATAGAGTTGATGCATGCTCGACGTCAACCGCCTGCGCGTCATCGACGCCGTCGCGCGCCATGGATCGGTCACCACCGCGGCGAAGGAGCTGCACTACTCCCAGCCGTCGGTCACCCATCACATCGCCCGGCTCGAAGCCGAGACCGGCGCGCAGCTGCTGCAGCGGGTCGGCCGACGGATCCGGCTCACCCCGGCCGGGCAGCTGCTCGCCGACCGCGCCGCCGAGATCATCGGGCGGATCGATGCCGCCGGCGCGGAGCTGTCCGCCCACGTCGGGCTGACCGCCGGCCGCGTGCGCCTCGCGGCCTTCGCCTCGGCGATCGGAGCGCTGGCGCCGCCGGCGGTGGCGACACTGGCGGCGAGGCATCCCGGCCTGGAGATCAGCCTCACCGACACGCATCCGCCCGAGGCGATCGAGCTGCTGCGCACCGGCAATGTCGACGTCGCGATCATCTTCCGCTACGAGCACACCGAGCCCGAGCCGCCCGGCGTCCACCTCCATCACCTGCTCGACGATCCGGTGTACGTGCTCTCGACGCGGCGCGAGCGCGGGGTCGCCGCGCTGCGCGACGCGACCTGGATCGCCGGCTGCGAGCGCTGCCGCAGCCACATGCTGGCCCTGTGCGCCGACGCCGGGTTCGATCCGCGGATCGGCTACAGCTCCGACGACATGGTCGTGATGCAGGCGTTGGTGGCCGCCGGGCTCGGGGTGGCGACGCAGACCGGCCTGTCCCTGCGCGCCCACCGCATCGAGGGCGTCGTGGCGACCGAACTGCCCGGCTGGGAGCGGCACATCTACGCCGCGACCTACGGCGAGCCGCCCGACCCGCCCGCCACCGCCGCCCTCCTGGCGGCCCTCGCCGAGGCCGCCACGTCGGCGACCTCGTCGGCGGTCACCTCCTCCGTCCAGAGCCTCCCCCAGTCGGCCGCGGCCCGCTCCTCCTAGACCCGCCCAACGATGTGTCGCAGTGGGGGCAGCCCCACGCGGGACATGGTCCGACACGTTCGTGAACGCGTGAAGCGCGGACGCGACACGGTCGAGCTGGTTGTCATCCGGAGAAGGCGACGACCGGTGGACCCGGCTACGAGCGCCCGCACGTGGACCACCCAGTGCGGGCGTCGATGCCCGCGCATCTGCGGGCATCGACCGAGGGTGCACGACCATCACGCGACGGCCGGCGCCGAGGAGATCGTGCACCGGCGCCTGACGGAAAGCCCGCGCCGCCGCTCAGCCGCTAGGGCGGGGCGACAGCGGCGCAAGCAGCGCTGGTCGAGGCGGGCCGTGGCGGGCCGCTGCCGGACACTCAGCGCGACAGCGCGTCCGGCAGAGGGCCGACCACGGCCCGCCCGACCACCGACCCACGGCCCGCCCGACCACAGACCGACTAGCGCCCGCCCTCGTCGCCCTCGGGCGCCTCGAGCTCGTCGAGCTCGTCGGCGAAGCCCGCGTCGGCCGCGCCGGCGCCGATGTCCTCGAGCGTCGAGAGGTCCTCGTCGAAGGCGGCCCCGAAGCCGCCGAGCGCGTCGTCCTCGCCCAGGCCGAGCTCGGCCGCGATCTCGTCGGAGTCCAGCAGGCCGACCTCGTCCATCACCCGCGGCAGCGGCTCGGAGGGCTCGATCTCGATCCGCCGGTAGCGCTTGAGGCCCGTGGCAGCCGGGATCAGCTTGCCGATGATGACGTTCTCCTTCAGCCCGTTGAGGGTGTCCTTCTTGCCCTCGAGCGCGGCGTCGGTCAGCACCTTCGTCGTCTCCTGGAAGGAGGCGGCCGAGAGGAACGAGTCCGTGTTCAGCGAGGCCTTGGTGATGCCGAGGATGATCTCCTCGAACTGCGCGGTCTCGCCGCCGTCGTGCTTGATCCGCGCGTTCTCGCGCGCGAAGTCGTAGCGGTCGACGAACTGCCCCGGCAGGTAGCCCGTGTCGCCCTTCTGGTCCACGCGGACCTTCTTCAGCATCTGACGCACGATCAGCTCGATGTGCTTGTCGTTGATGTCGACGCCCTGCGACTTGTAGACCTCCTGCACCTCCTTGACGAGGTAGCGCTCGGTCTCCGTCCGGCCCCGCAGCTTGAGCAGGTCGTGCGGATACAGCGAGCCCTCGTTGAGCTGCCGGCCCGCGGCGACGCGCTCGCCCTCCGAGACGAACAGGCGGGTGCGCCGCGGGAACGCGTGCCGGTGCTCCTCGCCCGCGTCGTCGGTGATGACGACGGTCAGCGCCTTCTCGGTCTCCTCGATCGAGACGGCGCCGTCGACCTCGGTGATCTGCGCGAGGCCCTTTGGCTTGCGCGCCTCGAACAGCTCCACGACACGCGGCAGGCCGTGCGTGATGTCCGCGCCGGCGACGCCGCCGGTGTGGAACGTCCGCATCGTCAGCTGCGTGCCCGGCTCGCCGATCGACTGCGCGGCGATGATCCCCACCGCGTCGCCGATCTGCGCGGTCTGACCCGTGGCCATCGAGCGCCCGTAGCAGGCCTGGCACACGCCGGTGACCGCCTCGCACTTCAGCACGGAGCGGACTGACACCCACGCGTCCTCCTCGAGCGACTCGAAGAGCTCGGCGAGCTCGGCGCGGTCGATCTCCTGGCCCTGCTCGACGATCGTGCGCCCGCGCTTGGTCGCGAGCTCGGCGGCCGCGATGCGCCCGACGAGGTTGCCGTTGGGCTCACCCTGGTCGGTGCGGACGCGGAGCTCGATCGAGTCCTCCGTGCCGCAGTCGGCCTCACGGATGATGACGTCCTGGGCGACGTCGACCAGGCGCCGGGTCAGGTAGCCCGAGTCGGCCGTGCGCAGGGCGGTGTCGGCCAGGCCCTTGCGGGCCCCGTGCGTCGAGATGAAGTACTCGAGCACGGTCAGGCCCTCCATGAAGTTGGCCTTGATCGGACGCTCGATGATCTCGCCCTTCGGGTTGGCCATCAGACCGCGCATGCCCGCCAGCTGACGGATCTGCTTCATCGACCCCCGGGCTCCCGAGTTGGCCATCATGAAGATCGGGTTCAGCCGGTGGAAGTTGCGCTCCATCGCGCCGGCCACCTCCTCGGTGGCCTGCGTCCACTGGTCGGTGACCTGCTCGTGGCGCTCCTCCTGGGTCATCAGGCCCATGTCGTACTCGTCCTGGATCTCCGCGACGCGGCCCTCGTAGCGGCCGAGGATCTCGTCCTTCTCGGGCGGGATCACGACGTCGTTCTTGGAGATCGTGATCCCGGCCTGCGTCGCGTAGCGGAACCCGAGGTCCTTGAATGCGTCGAGCACGAGCGAGACGGCCGTGGCGCCGTGGCGCTGCACGAGCGCGTCGATGATCTTGACCGTGTCCTTCTTGCGCACGGACTGGTTGACGAAGTCGTAGGACGACGCGTCGTACGCGTCCCCGAGCGCCTCCACGAGCGCCCGCTCGATGCGGTCGTTGTAGATGATGCGCCCGACCGTGGTCAGGATGTGGCCGCCCTGCTCGGTGGTGCGGCGGAACTCCGCGACGTCGTGGAGCTTCACGCCGCCGAGCTCGTAGCTCAGCTCGGCCTCCTGGGCCGTGCGGAAGCGGTGCACCTTCGGGCTGTAGGTGGCCGGGTCGATCTGCGACAGCTCGTCGGCCTCGGGCCCGTAGGTCAGGTAGTAGGCGCCCAGCACCATGTCCTGGGTCGGCGTGGCCAGCGGCGCGCCGTGCGCAGGCGAGAGGATGTTGTTCGACGAGAGCATGAGGATCCGGGCCTCCGCCTGCGCCTCGGCGCTCAGCGGGAGGTGGACCGCCATCTGATCGCCGTCGAAGTCCGCGTTGAACGCGTGGCAGACGAGCGGGTGGACCTGGATCGCCTTGCCCTCGACGAGCACCGGCTCGAAGGCCTGGATGCCCAGGCGGTGGAGCGTCGGCGCGCGGTTGAGCAGCACCGGGTGCTCGTGGATGACCTGCTCGAGCACGTCCCAGACCTGCGGGATCATCGAGTCGACCATCTTCTTGGCCGCCTTGATGTTCTGCGCCTCCTTGCGCTCGACGAGCTGGGCCATGATGAACGGCTTGAAGAGCTCGAGCGCCATGAGCTTCGGCAGCCCGCACTGGTGCAGGCGCAGCGACGGGCCCGAGACGATGACCGACCGCCCCGAGTAGTCGACGCGCTTGCCGAGCAGGTTCTGGCGGAAGCGGCCCTGCTTGCCCTTGAGCATGTCGCTCAGCGACTTCAGCGGCCGGTTGCCCGGGCCGGTGACGGGGCGCCCGCGGCGGCCGTTGTCGAAGAGCGCGTCGACGGCCTCCTGGAGCATCCGCTTCTCGTTGTTGACGATGATCTCGGGCGCCCCGAGGTCGAGCAGCCGCTTGAGGCGGTTGTTGCGGTTGATGACACGCCGGTAGAGGTCGTTGAGGTCGGAGGTCGCGAAGCGCCCGCCGTCGAGCTGGACCATCGGGCGCAGCTCGGGCGGGATCACCGGCACGGCCTCGAGGACCATCATCTCGGGCTTGTTATCCGAGTTCAGGAAGGCCGAGAGGACCTTCAGGCGCTTGACCGCGCGGGCCTGCTTCTGGCCCTTGCCGTTCTTGACCTGATCCTCGAGGTCGAGGCGCTCGTGCTCGAGGACGAGCCCGGGCTGGTCCTGCGGCGCGAGGCCCTCGCCGGCCGCGCGGTCCGCGTCGGCCTCGCGGGCCGGGGCCTCGCGGTCGTACTCGGCCTTCTCGCGCAGCAGCTCGCGGACGTGCTCGGCGCCCATGCCGCCGCCGAAGTACTCGCCGAAGCCGAACGGCGAGCCGAAGCGGTGCTTGAGCTCACGGAAGAACGTCTCGTCGGCGATGATCGTCTTGGGGACGAACTGGTCCTTGTCGACCGGTCGGTCGGTGTAGGCGCTCAGGGGCCACTCCTCGCCCGCGGCGGGCGGGTCCTCGGAGGGCTCCTCCTTGTTGGCGAAGAGCTTCCAGACGTCCTTGAGGCGCTGACGGGCATCCTCGTAGTAGGCCTCGGTGTCGTCGATGTCGGTCGCGAAGGAGCGCTGAATTTCCTTGACGAGCTTCTCGCGCTCGTCGTCGGAGACGCGCTTGACGTTGACGTCGAGCGACTCGGCCCAGAGGTGGTCCTCGTCGCCGAACGCGGCCTGCGAGGCGGTCTGCAGGTACTCCACGCGCGCCTGCAGCGACGTGCGCAGATCGGCGACGCGCTCGCGCTCCTCGGCGAGCAGGCGGTCGAGCTCGGCCTGCATCTCGCCCTCGAGCGTCGGCAGGTCGCGCGAACGCGCCTCCTGGTCGACCCAGGTGACGATCGACGCCGCGAAGTAGAGGATCTTCTCGAGCTCCTTCGGCGCCATGTCGAGCAGGTAGCCGATCCGGCTCGGCACGCCCTTGAAGAACCAGATGTGACTCACGGGGGCGGCCAGGTCGACGTGGCCCATGCGCTCGCGGCGGACCTTGGAGCGCGTGACCTCGACGCCGCAGCGCTCGCAGACGATGCCCTTGTAGCGGACGCGCTTGTACTTGCCGCAGTAGCACTCCCAGTCCTTCGTGGGACCGAAGATGCGCTCGCAGAAGAGGCCGTCCTTCTCGGGCTTCAGGGTGCGGTAGTTGATCGTCTCGGGCTTGGTGACCTCGCCCGAGCTCCAGGCACGGATCTGCTTGGAGGAGGCGAGACCGATCTCGATGGCGTCGAAGTTGTTGATGTCGAGCACGTAATTCCTTCTGTTCAGTAGGTGGCCGGGGCCCAGCGTCGGGCTAGGCGTCGGCCTCCTCGGTCTCTTCGGTCTCTTCGGTCTCTGCCGTCGTGGCCTCGGGCAGCTCGAGGTCGCCCATGTCGATGTCGGGGTCGATCTCGCCGTCGTCGGGCTCGACCTCGGCCTCGGCCTCGGCGGTCGCCTCGGCCTCGTCGGTCGTCGTCTCGGCGGTCGCCTCGTCGCCCGCCTCGGCGCCGTCGCCGGCGCGCACGCCGGAGAGGTCGATGCCGAGCTCCTCGGCGGCGCGCAGCAGGTCGTCGTCCTCGTCGCGCATCTCGGCGCGCTGGCCCTCCTCGGAGACGACGTTGACGTCGAGCGCCAGCGACTGCATCTCCTTGAGCAGGACCTTGAAGGACTCGGGGATCGACGGCTCGGCGATGTTCTCGCCCTTGACGATCGCCTCGTAGGCCTTCACGCGCCCGACGGTGTCGTCGGACTTGATCGTGAGCATCTCCTGCAGCGTGTAGGCGGCGCCGTAGGCCTCGAGCGCCCAGACCTCCATCTCGCCGAAGCGCTGGCCGCCGAACTGGGCCTTGCCGCCCAACGGCTGCTGGGTGACGAGCGAGTAGGGCCCGGTGCTCCGCGCGTGGATCTTGTCGTCCACGAGGTGCAGGAGCTTGAGGATGTACATGTAGCCGACCGTCACCTTCTCCTCGAACGGCTCGCCCGTGCGGCCGTTGAAGAGCATGAACTTGCCCGAGGCCCGGCTGCCCGCCGGGCGGCGGCGATCGACGTCCATGCTGATGCGCCCCGTGTGCTCGTCCTGCCAGCGCACGAGCGCCTCGTCGACGTCCTCGACCGAGGCGCCGTCGAAGACCGGCGTGGAGACGTAGACCTTGTTGCCGTCGGCCTTGGCCTCCGCCTGTACCGGCGAGCCGTCGTCGTACCAGCCCTGCGCGGCGACCCACCCGAGGTGGGTCTCGAGGATCTGGCCGACGTTCATGCGGCTCGGGACGCCGAGCGGGTTGAGGATGACGTCGACCGGCGTGCCGTCCTCGAGGAACGGCATGTCCTGCTCGTCGACGATCTTCGCGATCACGCCCTTGTTGCCGTGGCGGCCGGCGAGCTTGTCGCCCTCGGAGATCTTGCGCTTCTTGGCCACGAAGACCCGCACGAGGTCGTTGACGCCCGGCGGCAGGTCGTCGCCGTTCTCGCGCGAGAACGTCTTGACGTCGATGACGACGCCGCCCTCGCCGTGGGGGACCTTGAGCGAGGTGTCGCGGACCTCGCGCGCCTTCTCCTTGAAGATCGCGCGGATCAGCTTCTCCTCGGCCGTCAGCTCGGTCTCGCCCTTCGGCGTGACCTTGCCCACGAGCAGGTCGCCCGAGCCGACCTCGGCGCCGATGCGGACGATGCCGCGGTCGTCGAGATTGCGCAGCGACTCCTCCGAGCGGTTCGGGATGTCGCGCGTGATCTCCTCGTCGCCGAGCTTCGTGGTGCGGGCGTCGATCTCGTACTCCTCGATGTGGATCGAGGTCAGCTCGTCGTCCTTGACGAGCCGGCGCGAGAGGATGATCGCGTCCTCGAAGTTGAAGCCCTCCCAGGACATGAAGGCGACCATGAGGTTCTTGCCCAGCGCCATCTCGCCGCCGTCGGTCGCCGAGCCGTCGGCCAGCACCTCGCCGGCCTGCACCGCCTGGCCCGTCGTCACGCGCGGCTTGTGGTGGATCAGCGTCCCCTGGTTGGAGCGCATGAACTTCTGCAGGTCGTACTCCTGGGCCCCCTCATCGGTGTCGACGGTGAGCGACGTCGCGTCGACGTAGGAGACCGTGCCCGCGGCGCGCGCGAGCAGGACGTCGCCGGTGTCGAGCGCGGCGCGCCGCTCCATCCCGGTACCGATGATCGGCGCGTCGGTCTTCAGGAGCGGCACGGCCTGGCGCTGCATGTTCGAGCCCATGAGCGCGCGGTTGGCGTCGTCGTGCTCGAGGAACGGGATCATCGCCGTGGCGACCGACCAGATCTGCTCGGGCGAGACGTCCATGAGGTCGACCTCGGCGGGCGCGACGGTCACGTACTGGCCCGCCAGCGTGCGGCAGACGACGTCGGGGCCCTTGAGCTTGCCCGTCTTGGGGTCGATCGGGTGGTTGGCCTGCGCGATCAGGCGCTCCTCCTCCTGGGTCGCGTCCAGGTGGATGATCTCGTCGGTGACGACGCCCTTGTCGAGGACGCGGTAGGGCGTCGTGACGAACCCGTGCTCGGAGACCTCGGCGTAGCTCGAGAGCGAGCCGATGAGGCCGATGTTCGGGCCCTCCGGGGTCTCGATCGGGCACATGCGCCCGTAGTGGGTCGGGTGGACGTCGCGCACCTCGATCGGCGCGCGCTCGCGCGTGAGCCCGCCCGCGCCGAGCGCGCTCAGGCGCCGGCGGTGGGTCAGGCCGGCCAGCGAGTTCGTCTGGTCCATGAACTGGCTGAGCTGCGAGGAGCCGAAGAACTCCTTCTGCGCGGCCACGACCGGGCGAATGTTCACGATCGTCTGCGGCGTGATCGTGTCCTCGTCCTCGGTCGTCAGGCGCTCGCGCACGACGCGCTCCATCCGGTACAAGCCGATGCGGAAGGCCTCCTGGATCAGCTCGCCGACCGTGCGTAGGCGGCGGTTGCCGAAGTGCTCGTACTCGTCGAGGTGCTCCGCGACGGGCTCGCGCGGCATCGAGGCGGCCTCGGCCGCGAAGTCCTTGATCTCCGCCTCGCCGTCCTCGGGAATCCCGAGCAGCTTGGGCAGGCTCACGAGCTCGCGCACGAGCGCGTGGATGTCGTCGTGCGTGAGCGTGCGCGTGTCGAGGTCGATGTCGAGCCCGAGGCGCGAGTTGAGCTTGTAGCGCCCGACGCGCGTGAGGTCGTAGCGCTTGGGGTCGAAGAAGAGCTGCTGGAGGAGCGCGTAGGCGGCGTCGACGCTCGGCGGCTCGCCGGGACGCTGCTTCTTGAAGAGCTCGATCAGCGCGCCCTTCTTGGTCTTCGTGTTCTCGGGGTCGGCCTCGACGGTCGTGCGCAGGTAGAGCGAGTCCCCGAAGAGGTCGAGCAGCTCCTGGTCGAGGTGCTCGACGTCCTCCTCGGACTCCTCGGCGCTCGCGTCGGTCTCGGGGTTGTAGGTCATGGCCCGCAGCAGCACGGTGACCGGCAGCTTGCGCTTACGGTCGATGCGGACGAAGACGCGGCCCTTCTTGTCGATCTCGAGCTCGAGCCATGAGCCACGCGCGGGCATGAGGTTCGCCGTGAAGACCTGCTTCTCGCGGTCCTTGGGCTCCATCAGGTAGGCGCCCGGCGAGCGGACGAGCTGAGTGACGACGACGCGCTCGGTGCCGTTGATGATGAACGTGCCGCGCTCGGTCATCCACGGGAAGTCGCCCATGAAGACCGACTGCTCGCGGATCTCGCCCGTCTCGTGGTTGATGAAGGCGACCGTGACCGTCAGCGGGCGCGAGTAGGTGAGGTCCTTCTCGCGGCACTCCTCGATCGACGCGGTCGGGTCGTCGAAGTGGAACTCGCCGAAGTTCACGGCGAGGTGACCCGTGTAGTCCTCGATCGGCGAGATGTCGTCGATCGTCTCGCGCAGGCCACCGCGCTCGGGATCGACGAGCCACTCGAACGACCGACGCTGGATGTCGATCAGGTTGGGGACGTCGAGGACCTTGTTCAGGCGCGCGAAGCTGCGGCGCGTCCTAGGGGCGTCAACGGGCGGCAAGACGGCGACTCCTCAGGGGGTCGAAGGCGGGCAAGGCGGCGGAGGCGCGCTCGCGGAGAGCGCGACCGCCCAAGATAGCACAGCGCGAGGCGGCCCCCCTCGGGGGCGGTCGACGCTCACGGACCCCGCCCGAGGCGACCGCGTATGTGGCGCGGCGCCGTCGATGGTGGGCGGCTACGACTATCGGTCGACGGGGGAAGGGTAGCGGTCCTCGGCCGGGCGCGCCACCCTCGCCCGATCGCCGCGCGGGCTACGATCGCTGGACATGTCCGCCGCCCCCGACGAGCGCGGCGCCGAGCGGCGAGCGCCCCGCCGCGGGCCCGACCTCCTGCGCACGGTCGCGACCGGGACGGCCGGCCGGACCGGCGCGGCGTTCTTCCCGGCGGTCGTGCGGCGACTCGCGGAGGCCTTCGGGGCCGAGATCGCGTTCGTGACCGAGCTCGTCGACCCCGAGGCCGGTCACGCGGTCGTCCTCGCCTCGTGGCAGGACGGCGTCGAGCTGCCCGAGGGGAGCAGCCTGAGGACGCGGGACACGCCGCTGGAGCGCGCGGGCGACGAGGACGTGATCTCGATCCCGGAGGGGGCGGCGGCCCTGTTCCCGCGGGACCCGCTGATCGCGCGCCACGGGCTCGACGGCTACCTCGCGGTCGCCCTGCGCGGCGTGGACGGCGCCGTCCTCGGGCACATCGGCGTCCAGGCGAGCCGGCGCCTGGAGGCCGACGAGGACGAGCGCGCCGCGCTGAGCATCCTCGCCGCGGGCGCCGCCGGGGAGATCGAGCGGCGCCGGCAGGAGGCCGCGCTGCGCCACCGCGAGCACGAGGCCGCCGCCGCCCGCGCACGCCTCGTCGCGGCGGGCGACGAGGAGCGCCGCCGCGTCGGGCGCGACCTGCACGACGGGGCCCAGCAGCGGCTCGTCGCGCTCGGACACCTGCTCGCGATGGCCGAGCGGCGCATTGCCGAGGACCCCGTCGCAGCGGCCGCGCTCGTGGCGAAGGCCCGCGAGCAGGCAGGGCTCGCCAACCAGGAGCTGCGCGAGCTCGCGCGCGGCCTGCATCCCGCCGGGCTCGTCGAGTACGGCCTCGGGCACGCGCTCGCGGCGCTGGCGGCGAGCTCGCCGCTGCCGCTGCGCATCGGCGCCCTGCCCGACCGGCGGCTGCCCGAGGCCGTCGAGACGACGGTCTACTACCTCGCCTCCGAGGGCCTGGCGAATGCGATGAAGCATGCCGGCGCCACCGAGGCGCGCGTGGAGGTCCGCCAGGATGGCCGGCGGCTCGCGGTCGAGGTGGCCGACGACGGCTCGGGCGGCGCGGACCCGCTCGCCGGCTCGGGCCTGGCCGGGCTGGGCGATCGCGTGGCGGCGCTCGGGGGCACGCTCGAGGTCGACAGCCCCGCGGGCCACGGGACGCGCCTGACCGCCGCGATCCCGCTCGAGCTCCACCGCAGCCAGCGCGCGCCGTTCCTCGAGTTCGGCTACGAGGGCGACGACGGGCTCGGCGAACGCCTCGTCGGGCTCGTGCTCGAGGGGCGCAAGACGGTGAGCACGTCGCTGGCCCGCGAGTGGGAGCTCGAGGGTGGCCCGCCGCGCATCGGCCAGCGGCTTGACGTCCTCGACGGCTCGGGACGCCGCCGCGCGACCGTCGAGGTCACGCAGGTCATGGTCGTCCCCTTCTCGATCATCGACGACGACGTCGTGGCCGCCGAGCTCGCCGCCGAGGAGTCGGCCGAGGACTGGCGCGACGCGCAGCGCGCCTTCTACGAGGGCGCGCGCGAGGAGCTCGCCTTGCTGCTCGGAGAGCCGGGCTGGCACATCACCGACGACGAGCCGATGATCGTCACCTGGTTCGAGCTCTTGCCCGACGAAGCTTGAGGAGGCCGACCGGGGGCGCGCATCCGGGTCGAGTGGTCGCTCGACGGTCACATGGACCGTCAAGTGACCACTCGGACCGCGCGGCACGGGCGGCGCGCGCGGCGCGGGGCGGCGCGCGCGGCACGGGCGGCACGGGCGGCGCGGGCGGCCCGGCGTAGCACCGAGGGGGGCGCACTCGGGTCGAGCGGTCGCTCCACGGTCACATGGACCGTCAACCGACCACTCGGGCGATCGCGGAGCTCGCCGAGGCCCAGCACGGCGTCGTGACGCGGGCGCAGCTGCTCGCGCTCGGGCTCTCCGCGGCGGGCGTCGACAGCCGCGTGCGGCGCGGCGCGCTACGGCTCCTGCACCACCGTGTCTACGCGCTCGCGCATCTCGCGCTGCGGCCCGAGGGCCGCGCGCTCGCGGCGGTGCTCGCGTGCGGACAGGGATCGGTGCTGAGCCACGGCTCGGCCGCGCGGCTTTGGGGCATGTCCTCGGTGCCGGCCGAGGCAGCTATGCACGTCACGGCGCCCGACCGCCGATGCCGACGCCCGGGCATCGTGGCGCACCGGACGCAGCTCACGCGAGCCGACGTCACCGTCGAGCGCGCGGTCCCGGTGACGACCCCGGCCCGAACCCTCGTCGACCTCGCCACCGTCCTGAGCTATCCGGCGCTGCGCGCGATCGCCGACCACGGCGTGCGACTTGACGCGGGCGCCGTGCGCCGGGCGGCGGCACGGGCTCCGAGCCGCCGGGGCCGCGTCGCGCTCGCGCGGCTGCTCGGCGACGACGGGGGGCTGCGGACCCGCTCCGGGCTCGAGCGCCGGATGGGAAGTCTGGCTCGCGACGCCGGCCTTCCGACACCGCTCGTCAACCACCGCGTTCTCGGGCGCGAGCGCGACTTCGCGTGGCCGGCGCAACGGCTCGTCGTCGAGGTGGACGGCCACGCCTTCCACGCCGTTCGGGGCGCGCGGGAAGCCGACCACGAACGCGATGCCGAGCTCGTCGTCGCCGGCTGGAGGGTGCTGCGCTTCACCGATGCCCAGGTCGCCGGGGACTCGGGGCGGGTGGCGGCGGCGCTGAGCGCCGCCGCCCGCACCGGCCCTACTTGAGCTCGACGGAGGCGCCGGCCTCCTCGAGCTCGGTCTTGAGCTTCTCGCCCTCCTCGCGCTCGACGCCCTCGCGGACGGCCTTCGGGGCCTCGTCGACGACGGCCTTGGCCTCCTTGAGCCCCAGGCCGGTCGCCGCACGGACGACCTTGATGACCTGGATCTTCCTGTCGCCGGCCGCCGTGATGACTACGTCGACGCTCGTCGGCGCCTCCTCCTCGGCGGCGCCGTCGCCCGACGGGCCCGCGGCGGCCGGGGCCGCGGCGGCCACGGCGGTCGCCGAGACGCCGAACTCCTCCTCGAGCGCCTTGATGCGCTCGCTCAGCTCGAGGACCGAGATCGCCTTGAGCTCGTCGATCCATTCCTGGGTGGTGGTCATGTGGTGGTCTCCTGATCGGTGGAAGGGGTGTCGGAAGCGCCCTCGGCGGGAGCGTCGGGCGCGGCCGCCGGCTCCGGGGCCTCGGCGTCCTGGTCGGGGGTCGCGGGCGCGGGCTCCGGGCCCTCGGCGTCCTGGTCGGGGGGCGCGGCCGCCGACTCCGGGGCCTCGGCGTCCTGGTCGGGGGGCGCGGGGGCGGCCGCCGCCTCCGGGGCCTCGGCGTCCTGGTCGGGGGTCGCGGGCGCGGGCGCCTCGTCGGCGCGCTGCTCGGCGAGCTGCCCGAGCTGGGACGCGAGCCCCGCGATCAGCGCGTTGAGCGTGCGCACGACGCCGGTGATCGGCGCGGCGACGACGCCCACGAGCTGGCCGAGGAGGACGTCACGGGCGGGCAGGCGCGAGATCGCGCGGATCTGCTCGGCATCGACCGCGTCGCCGTCGAGCAGGCCGCCCTTGAAGGCGAGGGTCTCGGTCTGGCGCTGCAAGCCCGCGATCGCCTTCGCCGCCAGGGCGGCGTCGCCGCGGACGAACGTGAGCGCCGTGGGCCCCTCGAGCAGCGCCTTCATGCTCTCCGCGTCGGCCGCGTCGGCGGCCCGCTCGGTCAGGGTGTTCTTGACGATGCGGAACGTCGCGTCGGCGTCGCGCAGGCGCGTACGCAGCTCGGCGGCCTGCGGCACGGAGATCCCGCGGAAGTCCACGGCGAAGACCGCCTCGGACCGCTTGATCTGATCGGCGATCTCGGTGACCGCCGCGGCTTTCTGATCTCGGTTCAATCTGCCTCCTGTCCCGGACTTCTGCGTCGCCGCCGCCGGGGGTCTCTGGTGGCTCGAAGGGGCTAGGCCGGGGTGGGCGCGGCCTCCTCGAGGATGTCGCGGGTGCGGGTGGGGTCGATCTTGACGCCCGGCCCCATGGTCGAGGCGATCGTGATCGACCGCAGGTAGCGGCCCTTGGCGGCCGACGGCTTGGCCCGGACGAGCTCCTCGATGACTGCCTGGTAGTTCTCGAGCAGCGCGCGCTCGTCGAAGCTCGTCTTGCCGATCGTGAGGTGGACGATCGCGGTGCGGTCGGTGCGGTACTCGACCTTGCCGGACTTGGACTCCTCGACCGCCTTGGCCACGTCCATGGTGACCGTCCCGACCTTCGGGTTGGGCATCTTGCCCTGCGGCCCGAGGATGCGCCCGAGGCGGCCGACCACGGGCATCATGTCCGGGGTCGCGATCGCCACGTCGAAGTCGGTGAAGCCCTCCTGCACGCGCGCGGCGAGATCGTCGGCGCCGACGACGTCGGCCCCGGCCTCCTCGGCCTCGCGCGCCTTTTCGCCCTTGGCGAAGACGGCGATCGTGACGCTCTTGCCCAAGCCGTTGGGCAGCGCGACCGTTCCGCGCAGCTGCTCGTCGGCGTGGCGGACGTTGAGGCCGGTGCGCACGTGGACCTCGACGGACTCGTCGAAGCGCGCGGTGCCGAGCTCCTTGACGAGGCGGACGGCCTCACCGGGCTCGTGCTCGCGCTCGCGGTCGACGCGCCCGAGCGCCTGCCGATAGGACTTGCCGTGCCGGGCCATTCAGCGCACCTCCACGCCCATGGAGCGGGCCGTGCCCGCGATGATCTTCGCCGCCTGGTCGACGTCGTGCGCGTTGAGGTCGGGGAGCTTGCGCTCGGCGATCTCGCGCAGCTGCGCCGCGCTGATCGAGCCGACCTTGTCGCGGTGCGGCTCGCCCGAGCCCTTGTCGAGGCCCGCGGCCTGCTTGATGAGCACCGCGGCCGGCGGCGTCTTCGTCACGAACGTGAACGAACGGTCCTCGAAGACCGTGATGACGACGGGGATGACCGTGCCGGCCGAGTCCTGCGTCTGGGCGTTGAACGCCTTGCAGAACTCCATGATGTTGATGCCGTGCTGGCCGAGGGCGGGGCCGACCGGTGGGGCCGGCGAGGCCTGGCCGCCGACGGCCTGCAGCTTGATGGTGGTGAGGACCTTCTTGGCCATTTCCTAGATCTTCTTCACTTGGTCGAAGCCGACCTCGACCGGGGTCTCGCGGCCGAAGATGGAGACGAGCACCTTGAGCCGCTGGGCGTCCTGGTTGATCTCAGAGATCTCGCCCGAGAAGTCCGAGAGCGGCCCCGAGACGACCTTGACCGACTCGCCGATCGAGAACTGCGCCTTCGTGGCGATCTTCTGGGCGACCTCCCGGTGCAGCAGGCGGTCGACCTCGGGCTGGGTCAGCGGCACCGGCTCGTTGGAGGCGCCGACGAAGCCGGTGACGCCCGGCGTGCCCTTCACGAGCTGCCAGGAGTCGTCGTTGAGCTCCATGTTGACGAGCACGTATCCGGGCATCGTCCGCTTCTCGACGGGCACCTTCTGGTTGTCCTTCATCTCGGTCACCGTCTCGGTGGGGACGACGACCTGGCGGACGGCCCGCTTCTGGTTGAGGGACACGACGCGATGCTCGAGGTTCTGCTTGACCTTGTTCTCGTGTCCGGAGTAGGTGTTGACGACGTACCAGCGATACATGGCTCTCGGGTTCTCGGTCTCAGAGGATGAAGTCGACGACGTCCTGGGCGACGCGATCGGCGAGCCCCAGGTAGAGGCCGGCGACGATGACGAAGCCGATGACGACGGCGGTGGCCTGCGCGACCTGACGGCGGTCGGGCCACTGGACGCGCTGCAGCTCCGCCCACGACGCCCGCAGGAAGGCCAAGAAGCGCCCGGCGCCGCGGCCGGTCGAGGCGCCCGGGACCGGAGCCGCGCGGCGCTTACTCGGCGCGGCGCTCGCTGCGGCCTCGCCGGCCTGGTCGCCGTCGGGCTCGGCGGCGAGCTCGTCGACCTCGTCCTCGAGCTCGGCGAAGCGCTCCTCGGTGAGCTCCTCGGGATGCTCGGCCTCGACGACCTCGTCGGCGGAGCGCTCGGCCTCGGCGGCGGCGTCGGTGGCACCGGCGTCCGCGTCGCGGCCCTCGGCGCCCGATACGAGCGCGGCGTCGAACTCGTCGACCTCCCCGGAGGCGTGCTCGAGCTCGCCCGCGACGTTCGCGCGGTGGATCGCCCGCGGCGTGGGGCCGGGGTTCTGCGCGCGGCGCGCCTTGCGCTGCTTGGCTCGCTGTCGGTCACGGGCCACGGCTGAGCCTCCCGCGTTAGCGGGTCTCCCGGTGGCTCGTGTGGCGCCGGCACCACTTGCAGAACTTGCGCAGCGTGATGCGATCAGGGTTGTTGCGCTTGCTCTTGTTGGTCTGGTAGTTGCGCCGCTTGCACTCCTCGCAGGCGAGGGTGACAGCGATGCGCACGTCTCCGCGGGCCATGCCTGAAGCTCCGTGGCTGAGTGGTGAGGTCGACCGACGCGCCGGGCCGGGACAGAAAAACGACCCGCCCCGGGCGAGTCAGAACGTCGAGTGTAGCGCGAAGATGCCCGCCCGGCGCTGGCGCCGCGACGCCGCTGTCGACGCGCGCCCTCACGCGCAGATCCGCGCGCCGGCCGCCACGAGCGTCCGGCACACGGCCTCGGTGTCGGCGAGGCTGACCCACTCCTCGGCGGCGTGCGCGCCCGCTCCGCCGGGCCCGAACAGGACGGTCGGGATGCCGGCGGCGGCGAGGAACGCGGCGTCGGCCCAGTAGCTCGCGCCGGCGAGCGCCGGCGGGGCGCCGAGCACGCCGGCCGCGGCCGCGCGGACGACCTCGACGACCTCGGCGTCGGGTCGATCTCGAACGGCTCGCGCACGAGGAGCGTGCGCCGGTCGGCCTCGAGCGCCGGGTCGGCGGCGCGGGCACCGCCGAGGACGGCGTCGAGCTCGGCCTCGACATGGGCGGCCGTCTCCCCGGGCAGCGTGCGACGCTCGAGGCCGAGCACGCAGCGGGCGGGATAGCTCGAGAGCTCGACGCCGCCCTCGATGCGCGAGGCGTGGACCGAGCCGCGCCCGAGCAGCGGATGGGTGACGGTCGCGAGCGCGTCGTCGAGCGCGGCGAGCGCGATCAGGATCGGGCCGGCCTTGACGATCGCGTCGACGCCGAGGTGCGGTCGCGAGCCGTGCGCGGCGCGTCCGCGGACCTCGAGCTGCGCCCATACGAAGCCCTTGTGCGCGACGACGACCTCGAGTTCGGTCGGCTCGGTGACGACGGCCGCGTCGGCGCCGGTCGCCCGCAGCGCCTCCTGCACGCCCAGGCTCGCGTGCTCCTCGTCGGCGACCGCCGCCACGACGACGTCGCCGGCGAGGTCGGCCGCGGCCAGCTCGCGGCAGGCGACCAGCGCCGCGGCGACCCCCGCCTTCATGTCGTACGCGCCGCGGCCGTAGAGCCGGTCGCCCTCCGCTCGCGGTGCGTGGGGCCCGTCCATGCCCTCGACGCCGACCGTGTCGAGATGGCCGCAGAGCAGCAGCGTGCGCCCGCCGCCGCGCCCGCGCGCGTGCACGAGCACGCTCGGGCGCCCGGGCGTCGCCGCGAGCGTCTCGGCCTCGAGGCCCGCGGCGCGCGCCCACCCGGCCACGTGGGCGGCGACCCGCGCCTCGCCGGCGCCGCCGGGCACGAGCGAGGGGTTCACCGAGTCGATCGCCACGAGGGCGCCGAGCAGCTCGACGAGGTCGTCGCGCACGGCGCGCAGGCTACGGCGCGGCGGCCTCGTCCCTCAGCTCGGCGGCACGATCGAGCCCTACGGCAGCCGTCCGTTGAACCGCAGCGACGCGGCCGCCGCGCCGAGCAGGAGCAGGACGCCGCCGACCGCGAAGGCCGCCGTGACCTCGCGCTTGGTCGGCTTGGTGCCGAGCTGCGACCCCAGCGAGCGGTAGATGGTGGCGAGGCGGTTGGCGTCCTCGGCGGTGAACGCGCGCCCGCCCGACGCCCGCGAGATCTGGCGCAGCGTCTCGGGGTCGGGCGCGACGCTGAGCGGTGGGCCGTAGAGCGGGTTGGGCACCGTCGCGTCCGACGTGCCGAGCGCGACCGTGTAGATCGGGATCTTCAGTCGCCCGGCCTCGCGGGCGACCGTCACGGGGTCGCGGCCGACGGTCGTCTTGCCGTCGGAGAGCAGGATGATGGCCGCCGGCGGCCGCTTGCCGTTGCGACGCTGCTGGGAGAGCGTGTCGAGCGTGACCTGCAGGGCGTCGCCCGTCGCCGTCGCGCCGTCCGCGATCTGCGCGTCGATGATCCGCCGCGTGTCCCCGTGGTCGTCGGTCGGGGCCTGGACGGCGTCGGGCGCGTCGGAGTAGGCGACGATCCCCACGCGCACGGGGCCGGGGAGCCGGCCGACGAAGGTGCCCGCCGCCTTCTGCGCGGCGCGCAGGCGGTCGGGCTTGACGTCGGTCGCCTGCATCGAGCGGGAGTGGTCGGTGACGAGCATGACCGACGCCCGCTCGATCGGCACGGCGACGGTGCGCTGGGGCTTGGCCATCGCGACGACGAGCGCCGCCAGCGCCGCGAGCGCGAGCGCGGCCGGGAGCTGGCGCCGCCAGGCCGGCGCACCGCCCGCCGCGGCCTTCAGCGCGGGCAGCGCCGGGAAGCGCACGGCGTAGCGCCGCGCGCGCCGGCGACCGACCGCCAGCGCGAGCAGGGCCAGCGGCACGAGCGCGAGGCCGAGCAGCCAGACGGGGGTCGCGAAGCTCATCCGACCCGGCGCCCGAGCTCGAGGAGCCAGTCGCCCTGCGTGGAGAGCGAGACGTGGCCGACGCGCAGCCGCCGCAGCTCGCGGGCCACGTGCTCGCGGCGGTCGCGTTCGAGCGCGGCGAAGCGCTCGCGGACCCGGCGGCTCGAGGTGTCGACGTCGATCCGGTCGCCCGTCTCGGGGTCGACGAGGGCGAGGCGCCCGACGGCGGGCAGCTCGGCCTCGCGCGGGTCGCCGACCTCGACGCCCAGCACCGAGTGGCGGGAGGCCAGCGCACCGAGCGGGCGGGTCCAGCCGTCGTGATCGCGGAAGTCGGAGATCACGGCCACGAACCCGGGCTGGGTGGCGACCTTGCCGACGCGCACGAGCGCGTGGGCGAGCGCCGCGGGGTCGCGGGCGCCGTCGGCGGCGACGCCCTCCGCGAGCGCCCGGCGCAGCGCCACGACGCCCGGCTTGGACGCGCGCGGGGGCAGCAGCCGCAGGCCGCCGCCGCCGAAGAGCAGCACCGCCAGGCGCCCCGCGCGGCGGACGGCGAGGCGTCCGAGGACCGTCGCCACGCCCTCGGCGACGTCGGCCTTGAGGCGGTCGGCGGTGCCGAACGCCATCGACGGCGAGACGTCGAGCAGCACCCACGTCGTCATCGTCCGCTCGGGGACGTGCAGGCGCACGTGCGGCTCGCCCATGCGCGCAGTCGCCGAGGGGTCGAGCTGGCGCACGTCGTCGCCGACCTCGTACGGGCGCAGCTGCGCGAGCTCGGTGCCCTGCCCGAGCCCGGCCGCGCGGCGGTCGCCGGGCAGCGAGCCGGCCGCCTTGCGCGCGACCGCGAGGTCGAGCGCGTCGACGAGCGCGGCAGGCATCGGGCCCGGGCCCTGTCGGCCCAGCGGCACGTGGAGCGCGGCGGGGCTCACGCGATGCGGCGCCCCCGGTCGGCGGTCGGCTCGCTGACGACGGTCAGCACGCGCTCGAGCAGGTCGTCGGCGGTCACGCCGTCCGACAGCGCGTCGTAGGAGAGGACGATGCGGTGGCGCAGCACGTCGGCTGCGAGGTCGCGCACGTCGGCGATCGTCGCGTGGCCGCGGCCGCGCAGCAGCGCCAGCGCGCGGGCCGCCTGCACGACCCCGATCGGCCCGCGGGGGCTCGCCCCGTACTCGATGTAGGAGGCGACGTCGCCGAGGCCGTACTCCTGCGGGCGGCGCGTCGCGTCGGCGAGCGTGACCGCGTAGCCGATGACGTCGCGATCCACGAGCACCGCATGGGTGGCGCGCGCGAAGCGCTCGAGGTCCTCGAGCGTGAGCCGCTCGCGCACGTCCGCCGGGTCGCCGAGCGAGCGTCCGACGACCGCGGCCTCCTCGCCGAAGCTCGGGTAGTCGACGACGACCTTCATCAGGAAGCGGTCGACCTGCGCCTCGGGCAGCTGGTAGGTGCCCTCGGACTCGATCGGGTTCTGCGTGGCCATGACGAGGAACGGCTGCGGGACGCGGAACGTCTCGCCGCCGATCGTCACCTGGTGCTCCTGCATGACCTCGAGCAGTGCCGACTGCACCTTGGCCGGCGCGCGGTTGATCTCGTCCGCGAGCAGGAAGTTGCCGAAGACCGGGCCGAGCTCGATCTCGAAGCGCCCCGAATCGGGGCGGTAGATCCGCGTGCCGACGAGGTCGGCGGGCACGAGGTCGGGCGTGAACTGGATGCGGCGGAAGCTGCCGCCGAGCACCCGGGCGAGCGTCTTGACGGTCAGCGTCTTGGCCAGCCCGGGCACGCCCTCGAGCAGCACGTGGCCGCCCGTGAGCAGCGCGACGAGCAGGCGCTCGAGCATCGCGTCCTGGCCGACGATGACGCGCTTGATCTCGTACAGCGCCTCCTCGAGGGCCTGGCGGGGTTCCTCGCGCAGGGCGCGGGGATCGTCGTTGGCGGTCACGTCGTGGGTCCTTTCTTCATCAGATGAGCCGGCCGAACCAGCGCAGGGACATGAGGGCGCCGAGCAGCAGCAGCGCGAGCCCGCCGGCCGCGAACGAGCTCGTCACCTGGCGGCGCGCGTTCTTGTGGCCGAGCTGCGAGCCCAGCTTCGTGTAGACCTCCTCGAGGCCCGACGCGGTCCGGGCGGTGAAGGCCTTGCCGCGAGCGGCGCGCGCGATCTGGGCCAGCGCCTCGGGATCGGGCGGGACGCGCTCCGTCGTCGTCCCACCGCCGCGCTTGGGCACCGTGATCGTGCCGCCCGGCGTGCCGAGCGCGACCGTGTAGACCGGGATCCGCAGGCGGCGCGCCGCCTGAGCGGCGACGACGGGGTCGCGGCCGCGCGTGGACTTGCCGTCGGAGATGAGGACGATCGCCGCCGGGGGGCGGCGCCCGCGCTCGCCCTTGGCGCTGCGCAGCACCCGCACCGCGGCGTCGATCGCCGATCCCGTGGCGGTCGTGCCGCTCGCGGTCATGCGGTCGAGCGCGCCGTCGAGGGCCTCGCGGTCGCGCGTCGGGCTCTGGAGCACCCGCGGGACCCGGTTGAAGGCGAGGATCCCGACGTTGACGCGCGCGGGCACCTCGCCCACGAAGGCACGTGCGGCGCGCTTGGCGGCCACGAGGCGATTCGGGGCGACGTCGGTCGCCTTCATCGACGCGCTGATGTCGGTCGCGAGCATGATCGACGCGCGCTCGACGGGCACGGCGACCGTCTTCTGGGGCTTGGCCGCGGCGACGATGAGCACGGCGAGCGCGACCGCGAACGCGAGCATCGGCGCGTGGCGCCGCCAGCCGGGGCGCCGCGGGGCGACGCTCGCCTGCAGCGCCGGGGTCGCGAAGGCGGCGGCGGCGGCGCGGCGGTTGCGCTGCTGGCCCAGGTACCAGGCCGCGAGCAGCGGGAGCGCGAGCAGCGCGAGCAGGACGAGCGGGGAGGCGAAGGTCACGGGGTGCGCTGCGGCCGGTTGCCGAGCGTGACCTCGACGCGCTTGGTGCGCCCGTCGCGGTCGATCTCGATCTCGATCTTGTCGCCGACGCGCCGGCCCTCGATCGCCTTGGTGACGTCCGTGGGGTCGGCGACCCGGCGCCCGGCGACCGACGTGATGACGTCGCCGGCCTTCAGGCCCGCCTTCGCGGCCGGGCCGCCGGGGTTGACGGACTTGACCTCGGCGCCCGCGGCGGCGTTCAGCGAGGGCGCGCCGGTCTGCAGGCCGAGGTACGGGCGCTGGATCGTCTGGCCGCGCTTGAGCCGGGGCACGACCTCGCGCACGGTGTTCGAGGGAACGGCGAAGCCGATGCCGACGTTGCCCTGCGCGCCGCCCGAGGTGGCGATCTGAGAGTTCACGCCGATGATGCGGCCGGCGTCGTCGAGCAGCGGGCCGCCGGAGTTGCCGGGATTGATCGGCGCGTCGGTCTGGATGACCTCGTCGATCGAGAAGCCGTTGGGGGCCTGGATCTCGCGGCCCAGCCCCGAGACGATCCCCTCGGTCGCCGTCCGGTCCAGGCCGAACGGGTTGCCGATCGCGATCGCCGTGTCGCCGACCTGGACCGTGCGCGAGTCGGCGAACGCGAGCGGCTTGGCCCCCTTCGGAATCGCGTCGGCGTCGATGCTGAGGACCGCGAGGTCGCTCGAGGCGTCGACGCCGAGGACGTCGGCGTCGAGCGAGTCGCCGTCGGGGCCGAAGCGCACGACGACGCGCGAGTCCGAGCCGACGACGTGCGCGTTGGTCACGAGCGTGCCGTCGCGGTCGATGAGGAACCCGGTTCCCGAGCCGCCGTTCGTGCGCACGGAGACGACGGCGGGGCTGGCCTGCGCGTAGATCGCGCCGGCCCGCGTCTGGCCCTGGCGGGGCTTGACGGCCTGCGTCGCGACGGCGGGGAGCGGCGCGGGACCGTCGCCGCCGTTGCTCAGGAGCTGGTCCGCGGCGACGGCGCCGCCCGCGATCGCCGCGACGGCGAGCGACGCGGCGGCGAGTCCGCGCGCGCGGCGGTCGACGCCGCGCGCGGAGGCGGCGCCGGCCGCGCGGGCCGCCGCCGCCTCCTGCGCGGCGCGAACGGCGGCCCGATGGCGGGCCGCCCCCTCCTCCGCGGTTTCACGCGAGCGGTCGGAGTCGCTGCGCCAGTCGCCGGACCACAGATGCCTGGGAGACCTCATCGCCCGCTCGAGGGTAGGGCCTCTGTTGTCAGCTGCCGGTAAGGCGGATGTGACCGCCGTCAGGAGGCCGCCGGCAGCACCCAGAAGGCGATGACCGCGTAGTGCGCGCCCACCGCGGCGAGCGTGAAGCCGTGGAAGAGCTCGTGGTAGCCGAAGACCCGCGGGATCGGGTCCGGGCGACGCAGCCCGTAGACGAGCGCGCCGACCGTGTAGAGCAGGCCGCCCAGGAGCGCGAGCAGCGAGCCTGGCACGCCGAGGCCGTCGACGAGCTGGGGCACGGCGGCCAGCGCGACCCACCCGAGCGCGAGGTAGATGCCGACCGAGAGCCAGTGCGGCGCCGTCCACGGGGAGAGCTCGACGGCGGCGCCGAGCGCGGCGCCGGCCCAGACGGCGACGAGCAGCGCGGTCCCGAGGCGCCCGTCGAGGACGAGCAGGCACAGCGGCGTGTAGGTGCCGGCGATGAGCACGAAGATCATCGAGCGGTCCAGCCGCCGCCACCACGCGCGCACCGACGGGCGCCAGCGCCCGCGGTGGTAGAGCGAGCTCGTGGCCAGGACCCCGACGACGGCCAGCGCGTAGACCGTCGCCGCCAGCGCGCCGCGCCCGTCGGGCGCGGTCGCCACGAGCGCGGCCCCGAGCGCCACGGCGACTGGGGCCGCGGCGAGGTGCAGCCAGCCGCGCAGGCGCGGGCGCGGGAGCCCGTCCGGCAGCAGCACCTCCATGACGTCGCGCGTGGCCATCACGCCTCAGGATGCCCGATTCGCCGGCCGAGAGTGGTCAGACGCCGGTCGCAGAGACCGTCGAGCGACCATTCGACGCGCTCATCGCCGGCGCGCGCCCGGCTCGAGCGCGGGGTTCTGCCAGCCGACGTCGCCCGGGCTGATCGTCGTGCCCGGCGCCACGATCTCGTCGATGCGGTCGAGGATCGCGTCGTCGAGCTCGACCTCGTCGGCGCCGAGCTGGGACTCGAGCTGCTCCATCGTGCGCGGGCCGATGATCGCCGCGGTCACCGCCGGGTGGCGGATGACGAAAGCGAGCGCGAGGTGGATGAGCGACAGGCCGGCCTCGTCGGCGAGGCGCCCGAGCGCGTCGGCCGCCTCGAGCTTGCGCTGGTTGTCGGGGATCGAGAGGTCGTAGCGGCCGGGCAGCCGCTCGGCGCGCGTGGAGCTCGGCGGCTCGGCGCCCTTGCGCCAGCGGCCCGAGAGCCAGCCGCCCGCGAGCGGGCTCCAGGGGATGACGCCGATCGCGTGGCGGGCGCACGTCGGCAGGACGTCGGCCTCGACGCCGCGCACGAGCAGCGAGTACGGCGGCTGCTCGCAGACGAAGCGCTGCAGCCCGCGGTCGCGCGCGACCCACTGTGCCTCGACGATCTGCGAGGGCGGGAACGTCGAGGAGCCGATGTAGCGGACCTTGCCCTGGTGCACGAGGTCGCTCAGCGCGCCGAGCGTCTCCTCGATGTCGGTGTCGGCCTCGGGCCGGTGGATCTGGTAGAGGTCGATCCAATCGGTCCCCAGGCGCCGCAGCGACGCCTCGACCTCGCGGACGATCCAGCGGCGCGAGTTGCCGAACTGGTTGGGGTCGTCGCCCATCGTGCCGTGGATCTTCGTGGCGAGGATCACGTCGTCGCGCCGGCCGCCGGCCAGCGCCCGGCCGACGATCTGCTCGGACTCGCCGCGCGCGTAGACGTCGGCGGTGTCGATGAAGTTGATGCCCGCGTCGAGCGCGCGGTGGATGATGCGGACGGACTCGTCGTGGTCGGGGTTGCCCCAGGCGCCGAACATCATCGCCCCGAGGCAGAAGGGGCTCACCTTGACACCGGTGCGCCCGAGCGTGCGATGGATCATGGCGTTCGACCTCGGCCGGGGGCGGATGCGAGGCTCGTCAGCCGCTTCGAGGGCCGCCGAGCGCCTCGCGCTCGGCGCGGATCCTGGCCTTGTGCGCGCGCTTGCCCGACTGGTAGTCCACGAGCGCCGCGGGCGAGTCCACGTCGCCGAGCGTCGGCCGGTCGGGCACGAGCGGCTCGGCCAGCTGCACCCCGAGCCGCCGGGCCAGGACGGCCGCGGTCTGGACGACCTTCATCGGGCCGAACCCCGGCAGCGCGGCGAGGTTCGCCCGCAGCTGCGCGGGCGACGCCGCGGTCGTCCACACCGCGCCGGCGTCACCGTCGTAGCGCTCGGCGACGTGCGCGGCCAGGTCGCGTACGCGCGTGGCCATGGCGCTCGGGAAGCGGTGGACGGCCGGGGGCTCGCGGAAGACCGGCTCGAGATCCATGCCCGCGAGCGCGCGGGCGTCGAGCGTGCCGACGCGCTCGAGGAGCGCGAGCGGCCCGGAGAAGGCCTTCTGCACCGTGACCTGCTGGTCGAGCGCGAACCCGATGAGCAGGGCCATCGGCTCGCGCGCCAGCAGCGCGTCGGCCTCGTCGGAGCCGGTGAAGTACAGGCGGTCGGCGGCCATCGGCTGATCGTAGACGGACGCGGAGCCGGCCGGCGGTCAGGCCGCGACGCGCCCCGCGAGCAGCTCGGCGGTCGGGAGCTCGTCGGAGGTCGGCTCGCCCGCGACGAGCTCCGCCGCTCGCACGAGGTCGACCGCGGTCGAGCGCACCTGGCCGACGATCTCGCTCAGCGGGAGGTCGCGCTCGCGCTCGTGGACGTCCCGCGCCTCCGCGGCCGCCGCGAGCGCGAGCCGGCGCACCTCGTCGGTGCGGGCCGCGCCGTCGTAGGAGGCCGCGAGCTCCCAGACCGCGCTGGAGAGCCCGGCCGCGGCCTCCGCCAGCGCCGGCGGCGCCGGGCGCGCGCCGCGCAGGTAGCGCAGGCCGTGGCGCGCGAGCACGCGCGTGTCGCGCACGGCGAAGTCGAGCTGGTCGCGGCTGCGCGCGTAGCGCTCGAGCTCGGCGCGCGCCGGGCGCCGCGGCGGCGCGAGGCGCACGGTCTCGCGGCCGACCGCGAGCGCCTCGTCGAGGATCGCGACGCGCCCGTCGATCGCCCGCGCGCTCGTGAGCGCGCGCTCGCCGGCGCCCGCGTCGCCGTCGCCCAGCGCCCGGCCGACGTCGGCGAGCACGCGGCCGAGATCGGCGAGCACGGTCTGGCCCGCGCGGCCGGCGAGCAGGCCCGGGTTGGGCGGGAAGAGCAGCGCGTGGGTGGCGAGCGCCACCGCCCCGCCGATGAGCGCCTCGAGCGGGCGCTCGACCGCGAGGCCCGAGCCGGTCTGCTCTAGCGAGACGAGGATCAGCGAGGACACCGCCGCCTCGGCGACGAGCAGCTCGCCGCCGCCGAGCAGGACGGCGGCCGACATCGCGAGGACGAGCATGAGCGCGATCTGCGGCGGGCCCGTCCCGATCAAGTTGATGAGCGCGTCGGCGACGGTCAGCCCCAGCACGACGCCGCCCGTGAGCTGGACCGCACGCTGGGCGCGCTCGCCGACCGACGTCCCGAGCGCGATGACCGCGGCGATCGCGGCGAAGACCGGCGTCGGGTCGGGCAGCAGGAGCTCGGCGAGGTACCACGCGGCGACGGCGGCCAGCGCCGTCTGCACGACGAGCCACGAGCGCGCGCGCAGGCGCAGCACCGACCAGCGCAGGCGACCGCGGGGCGAGGGGATCAGGGTGCGGAGGGTCATGCGGTTCGGGACGGCGAGAGCATGCTGCAGAGGATGCGGGCGCGGCCCGCGGCTGTGGACCGACCGGCGGTCGGAACCTGCGCCGACGCGCAGTCGCCGCCACGCCGGCCCTGATCCGAGGCTAGCGAGCGGCTCGCCGGCCCTTCGAGCCCGTCACCGGATCGCCACACCATGGACACACGAGCGCTACACGGCCCTCAGGTCACGAGCGCGTAGCAGTCCCAGTTGCGCGCCCCGCTCCCCCCCGCCCACAGCCGCGCCGCGAGGCGGTCCTGCTCGGCCTTGGGGGCCTGGAAGGCGTGCGGCGTGCTGCCGCCCAGCCGCCGCCAGGTGTCGTCGATGAACTGGTAGTAGCCCGACGCCGTGGCCCAGTTGGGCGGGAGATTCTGCCCGCCCGACTCGCACTGCACGATCGCCCACGGGACCGCCCACGGCCCGCCGGGGCCCACCATGCGCGCCGCGCGCGCCTGGGCGGCGAGCAGGCGCGAGAGCTCGCGCTCGGCGTGGCGGCGCCCGGCCATCGTGGCGCCGAGCGCGGCCAGGCGGGCGGAGCGGGCCCGCGCGAGCGCGTCCCGCCGGCTGCGCAGCGCGCCCGCCACCTGCGCCAGCGCGTTGCGCTCGCGCTCGACGGCGAGCGTCTGCTCGCGCTGGCGCCGCTCGAGGCGGGCGAGCGCGCGCTCGACGTCGACGGCCTCGTCGCGCGAGCGGCGCACGACCCCGACGACGCGCGTGTCGCTGCGCTGGACGCGGTGCAGGAAGTCGAGGCGCTCGAGGACCTGCGCGAATCCGCGCGCCTCGAGCACGACCGAGACGAAGTCGGGCGCATCCGTCGTGTAGCGGCTGCGCAGGACCGCCGCGAGCGTGCGCCGCCCGGCCGCCAGCTGCGCGCGCAGCCGCACGAGCCGCTCGCGCGTGGCGCGCAGGCGCGCCTGCGTGCGCGCGAGGCGCAGCCGCCAGGCGTCGAGGTCGGCCTGGACGGCGCGCAGGCGCCGTTCGAGCACGGCGACGGCGGCGGCCGCGCGCCGCTCGAGGACCCCGAGCCGCGCGGCGGCCGAGGAGAGCTGCGCCTCGCGGCCGCGCGAGCGCTCGATCTGGGTCCGCAGGGCGCCGGCGTCCTGCGCGGCGGCGGGCGGCCTGCAGAACGCCGCGGCGGCGATCAGGGCAAGGGCGAGCACGGCGGCGAGCGCGCCCCATCGAGCCGATGCGGTTGAGAGCCGGGGCATTCCGGCCGGCCGACGCTAGCGGCGGGCCGCGCGCGGTCCTATCGCTGCACGCGGTCCTGCGCGTCCTACGGCAGCGGCCAGGTGTGGACGGGCGCGTTGGAGTGCATGTGCTCGCGGTAGCCCAGGGTCATCCGCCGCAGCGCCTCGCTGCGCTCCAGGCCGCCCTCGTAGAGCCGATGGAAGGCCGCGGCCTGCCACGATGCGCCGTTGCGCTGAGCGACGCAGCGGCGCTCGATGATCTCGAGCAGCCGGTCGGCGTCGGCGGCCTGCACGCCGTAGCGCTCCAGGCCCTCGCGAGCCATCGGCAGCAGCCGGCGCAGGACGAGCTCGGCCACCGGGACCTCCCCGACGCCCGGCCAGTACACGCGCGCGTCGAGGCCGTCGAGCGCGCCCATGTGGAAGTTCTCCTCCGCCGCGCTGAACGACATCTGCGTCCAGATCGGGCGCTCGGCGTCGGCGAGCACGCGCACGAGCCCGTAGTAGAAGGCCGCGTTGGCGACGATGTCGACCACCGTCGGCCCCGCGGGGAGCACGCGGTTCTCGACGCGCAGGTGCGGGCGCCCGCGCACGACGTCGTAGACCGGGCGGTTCCAGCGGTAGATCGTGCCGTTGTGCAGGCGCAGCTCCTGCAGCCGCGGCGTGTCGCCGCGCTCGAGGACCGCCTCGGGGTTCTCGTCGTCGCACACCGGCAGCAGCGCGCCGAAGAAGCGGACGTTCTCCTCGAAGAGGTCGAAGATCGACGTGACCCAGCCCTCGCCGAACCACACGCGCGGGCGCACGCCCTGGGCCTTGAGCTCCTCGGGGCGCGTGTCGGTGGCCTGCTCGAAGAGCGCGATCCGCGTCTCGCGCCAGAGCTCCTTGCCGAAGAAGAACGGCGAGTTGGCCCCGACGGCGAGCTGGACGCCGGCGATCGCCTGGGCCGCGTTCCAGTGCGCGGGGAACGCCGCGGGATCGACCTGCTGGTGGAGCTGGACGCTCGTGCAGGCGGCCTCGGGCGCGATCGTGTCGGCGTAGGTCGAGAGGCGCTCGACGCCGGCGATCGCGATCTGCAGATCCTCCCCGCGGGCGGCGAAGATCTGCTCGTTGAGCAACTTGTAGCGGGCGCTCGCGCTGAAGGCGTCGGCGTGCAGGTGCTCGTCGGTGATCGTCGGGAGGATCCCGATGATCATCATGTGGTCGCCGAGCGGTCGGGCGAGCTCCTCGGCGCGGTTGAGGCTCGCGCGAATGTCGCGCTCCATCGCGCCGAAGGCGCCGCCGTCCAGCAGTCGCGGGGCGACGTTGATCTCGACGTTGAACTGGCCGAGCTCGGTCTGGAAGTCGGGGTCGGCGACCGTCTCGAGGACGCGCTGGTTCGTCATCGAGGGGTAGCCGCGGTCGTCGGTGAGGTTGAGCTCGATCTCGAGGCCGACAGAGCGCGTGGCGGGCTCGAAGCGGGCCTCGGAGAGCATGCGCGCGAAGACGTCGAGGCAGCGCTTGACCTTCTGGCGGTAGCGCTGGCGATCCTCACGGCTGTAGACGGTCGCGACGATCTCGTCACCCATGGCGGGCCCACTCCATGGCCGAGTTCTACCCGTCGGCGGCCCCGGCGCGCCCGCGCTCGGCGCGGAAACCGGTCAGGCCGGCGGGGTGCCCTCGCTCAGCGCGGGCTCCGTGCGCTCGGGCGGCGCCCCGTCGCCGCGCCAGACGAAGCGCTGGGCGTACCACTCGGCGCCGCGGCCGGCGCGCTCCCAGCCCGCGGCCAGCAGCGCCCGCTCGAGGCTCGAGACCGCCTCGTCGCCCGTGAACGGCGAGCTCACCGAGGCGCTGTGGCCGACGGTGCGGTCGCCTCCGTCCGGCGCCAGGGCGACCGCCCGGAAGCGCGCGTGCGTCGAGGCAGCGTCCCAGCGGATCTCGCAGCGCCAGCGCCGATCGGTGCCGTCGGGCCACTCGGGCGCCCGGACGAACCGCCGCGGCGCGGCAAACGGCTCGAGCTCGGCGTTGTCGGCCGAGGTCGGCAGGTCGATGATCGGCCCGAGCGGCTCCGCGAGTGCGGGCGTCCAGGAGAAGCGCTTCGCGTACCAGGCATCGCCGCGGTGCAGCGGCTCCCAGCCGGCGCTCAGCAGCGCCTGCTCGAGCTCGGCGACGGCCTCGGCCAGCGCGCTCACAGGCGAGCGTGCGCTCGGCGGCCAGCCCAGCCAGGCCGAGCGCGCGAGCGGCTCCCGCTCGTCGTACTCGCCGATGGCGGCCACGACGATGAAGCGGCAGCGGCCGGGGCCCCGCTCCCAGCCGATCTCGGCCGTCCACGGGACGTCGGGGTCCGGCGGCCGCATCGCCTCGGGCTCGCGCCGCGTGCGGGGGGGTGGCTCGGCGTCGGTCACGGGGACATCCTCGGGGGGATCGTAGAAGAGCGAGACGGCGCCCGCCGGGCGCCGTCTGGGTGTCTGCTGCGCGGGCTCCGGGCGCCGTCTGGGTGGCTGCTGCGCGGGCTCGGTGGCGGGCGCGCGCGCGCGACGGCGCTGCAGGGCGAGGAAGGCGGTGGCCGTGAGGATCAGGAGCGTCAGCGCGCCGAGCAGCGCGGCGGTCGAGGAGCCGCCGTCGTCGCGCGCGGGCCGCGGGGTCGCGACCGCCGGCATCGGGGTGGGCGCGGCCGCTGCGGGGCGCGGCGCGGTCGACGCCGAGCGCTTGGGCGCGAGCGGGTAGTGGCGCCAGAGCTCGTCGGCCGAGGGCGCGCCGCCCTGCTGGGCGGCGCCGGCCGGCACGCCGAGGACCAGACAGGCGAGCAGCGCCGCGAGCAGCCGCGCCGTCGCGGCACGCGTGGTCCGAGGGGCCGGGACCGCCCTCATCCGTCCTCGGCGAGCGCCTGACGGATGCCCGCCAGCCGCTCGCGCAGACGCTGCGCCTCGGCCTCGTGCTCGAGGGCCGTCCGGCCGACGCGCTCGAGGTCGACCTGCAGTCCGTCGCGTTCGGTGCGCAGGCGGCGGGCGGCCTCGGCCGCCTCGCGGGCCTGCTCGTCGGCGGCCTCGAGCTCCGCGACGCGCGCCCGCACGTCGGCGAGCTCCGTGTGGGCGCCATGCAGGTCGTCACCGAGCTGGGCGTTGGCGCCGCGCTCGGCGGCGAGCGCGTCGTCGGCGGTGGCCTGGACGGCGGCGAGAGCCTCGCGGAAGCGCTCGCCGTCGGCGGCGCGGCGGGCGCGCTCGGCCTCGAGATCGGCGCCCGCGCGGGCGAGCCGCTCCTCGGCGTCCTGGGCGCGGGCCGCGGCCGCGAGCGCCTCCTCGCGCGCAAGCACGAGCTCCGCGTGCGCACCGACTGCCTCGGCGGCCGCAGGCGCCGGCGGCGCGTCCGCGGCTGCGGGCGGCGCGTCCGCGGCCGCGGGCGGCGCATCCGCGTCCGCGGGCGCCGGCGGCGCATCCGCGACCGGCGGCCGCGCGCCGGCCTGCTCGCCACGCACCTCGAGCACCCGGCGCCCGAAGCGCGGACGCTTGGCGCTGGGCTCGGGCAGCTCGAGATGGCGGCCGTCGCCGAGCTCGAGCAGGGCCTCGGCGAAGGGCGCCGGCGGCTCGGACCAGGCGAAGGCCGCGCTCCACGCCTCGCCGTCGGCGGGCGGCCACGACACGGTGCCCGTGACGGCGGGCAGCCGGTGCGTGTCGGTCTCGCCGCGAACGACGAGGACCGGGATGTCGGGCGGGACGTCGGCGAGCCCGCTGAAGCGGCCCGCGAGCTCGAGCTGGTCGGGCGTATCCCACGCGAAGCGCTCGAGCTCGAAGGTCGCCGCCGCGCTGCCCGCTCGATCATCGCTCATGGGCGCAACCGTACCCCGTGAGGCCGGCCGCATGGGGCAGGAATCTGAGCGATAGTCCAGGTTCCTGTGTCACGGCCGTCGCGCGGCGCCCGCGTCCCCCCGACGCGGGCGCCGCCGCGATCCCCCCGGGCTCAGCAGGCGACGATCAGGTGGAACGGCTGGTCGGACGCCGCGCCCGCCACGCCGAAGGTGTGGACGTTGACCTTCGTGGTCCCGCCCGATGCGGCCGTGATGCGCCCGGCCACGGGCTCGTTGGCGCCGACGGCGACGAGCGTCGCCGCGTACGCGCACCTGCTCACGTCCTGGTTGAACTCGACCTGGTAGAGGCCCTCCCCGACGCGCGTGGCGGTCTTGGCGTTGCCGCCCTGCGGCGCGCCGGCCGCGTTGACCGCGGCCTTCGGCGTGACGCTCTGGAACGAGCCCCGCGCGGCGGCGGAGAGGTCGGCGGCCTCGATGCCGCCGTCGCGCAGCTCGTCGCTGTCGATCGCGTTGTTGCGGACCTCGGAGGCGCCGACGCCGTTCGTGGCGATCTCGGACTTGCCGACGGCGCCGGTCTTGACCTCGGACTTGGCGACGGCGCCCGTGCGGATCTCCGAGGCGCCGACGGCGTTGGCGCGGATCTGCGCCTTGCCGACGCTGTTGACGGCGACGGCGGCGACGCTCGTGCCGCCCAGCGCCACGAAGAGCGCGATGCCGGCGATGATGGTCGAAGGGCTGGGGCGCCCGCGCAGGCGGGCGAGCAGGCCGGTCAAGGGGAGGGCTCCTTCCGGTCGGTCGCTTGGGGGGTTGGGGTTCTTAACCGCCCGGGCGGCCCGAGTTGCGGTCGGACCGCCCGCCGAGCACGCGCTCGTAGAGGGCCAGCGTGCGCGCCGCGATGCCGTCCCACGAGAACGGCCCCGCCGCCGCCGCCCGCGCCCCCGCCGCCAGCCGCTCGCGCGCGGGCGCGTCGCCGACCAGCGCCGCGAGCGCCTCGTGCAGCGCGCCGGCGTCCGCGGGCGCGACCACGCGCGCGCCCCCGACGGCGGCGAGGTCGGCGAACGCGCCGAGCGCGGTGGCGAGGATCGGCGGCGCGAACGCGAGCGCGGTGAAGAGCGCGCCCGACGCCTCGACCGACGTGCGGTACGGGAAGACGACGAGGTCGGCGCGGCGGAAGAAGGCCGGAAGCTCGGGATCGGTGACGAAGCGCGGCTCGAAGCGCACGCCCGGTGGCGCGGCCGCCGTGAGCGCCGCGGCCGGCAGCTTCGGCAGCCCGACGACCCACAGCTCCGCGCCCGTGATCCCGCGCCAGGCCTCCAGCAGGACGTCGAGCCCGTGCTCGGGGCGCCAGATGCCCAGGTACAGGACGACCGGCCCCTGGACGGCCCGCAGGTGCGCGGGCAGCGGGCGCTCGTCGGCCTGACGCGCGAGGCCGTCGAAGACGCCGTGCGGGATGACCTCGACCTTGGCCGGGTCGAGACCGAGCTCGTCCACGAGCCGCGCCCGGCCTCCGGCCGTGTGGACGACGACCGCGTCGACGGCGTCGTAGAGCCGCCGGCGGCCCCACACCTGCGCGCGGCGGCCGGACATCGGGAGGATCCGGTGGGCGGTGAGGACGGTCGCGACGCGACGCGGACGCAGCAGCACGTCGACCGGCTCCACCGGCAGCCATTGGAAGTGCACGACGTCCGCGGCGCGCGCGCGACGGCGCAGGCGCAGCATGTCGGGTCCGTGCTGGACGAGCTTGGCCGCCGTGCGCACACGCGAGCCCGGGCGCCCGGGCGTCGCGCGGTAGAAGTGCTCGCGCACGGCGTAACCGGCGCCCGCGATCACGGGCCCGTATGCGAACGCGCCCGTCAGCAGCTCGACGTCCGCGCCCGCCCGGGCCAGTGCGCCGCAGAGCGCGTGGTCGTAGGCCGGCGCGTAGGCCGACGGGTCGATGACCTGGACGCGCACGCGGCCATCATGCCGCGCGCGCCCCCACGCGGCCCGCATGCCGCGCCCACCCGCACGCGCGTCGGTCCTCGGCGACGGTGTTGAACTTCGCATAGCGTGCGAGCCCCCGTGACGGTCCCCCTCGCCCCCGACGACATCGTCGCCACCTCCGCAGAGGCGGCGGCCCACGCCCGTCCGCCGTTGCTCGTGCTCGAGCCGCTGGCCGCCTTCCTCGACGCCCACGGCCTCGGCGCCGGGGCGATCGAGGCGGTGCCGATCGGCGAGGGCCACTCGAACGTGACCTTCCGCGTGCGCCGGGGTGAGGCCGACGTGATCGTCCGCCGCCCGCCCCGCCCGCCGCTGCCGCCCTCCGCGCACGACATGCTCCGCGAGGCGCGGGTCCTGCGCGCGCTCGAGCCCACCCCCGTGCGCGTCCCCCGCGTGCTCGCCGTCTGCGAGGACCCGGCGGTCGTCGGCGCGCCGTTCTACGTCATGGAGCGGGTCGCCGGCGACGTCGTCACCGACACGGTGCCGTCGCCGCTCGACACCCCGGCCGAGCGCCGGCGGATCGGCGAGGAGCTCGTCGACGCGCTCGTCGAGCTGCACGCCGTCGACCGGCGCGCGGCCGGCCTGGAGGGCTTCGGCAAGCCGACCGGCTACCTCGAGCGCCAGCTGCGGCGCTTCGCGGGGCTGTGGGAGCACAACCGCACGCGCGAGATCGCCGCCGTCGAGCGCGTCGCGGCGTGGCTGGCCGAGCGCCGGCCGGCGTCGCCGGAGGCGACGATCGTCCACGGCGACTTCCGGCTGGGCAACGCGATCCTCGCCGCCGCCGCCCCGGCCCGCGTGCTCGCGCTGCTGGACTGGGAGATGGCGACGATCGGCGACCCGCTGGCCGACGTCGGCTACCTGTGCATGACGTGGGCGCAGGCCGACGACCCGCCGGCGGGGATGTTCGAGCTCGCGCGCGTCACCCGCGCCGAGGGCTTCCTCACGCGCGACGAGCTGGTCGAGCGCTACCACGCGCGCAGCGGGCGCCCCATGACCGACATCCGCTGGTACACGACGCTCGCGCTGTGGAAGTCGCTCGTCTTCATGGAGGGCAACTTCAAGCGTGCCGTGAGCGGAACGACCGACGACCCCTACCTCAAGGCGTTCGGCGACGGGGTGCTCGAGCTCGCGGCGCGGGCCGAGGCGACGGCATACGGCCGCTGATCGCGTGCGCGTCGGCTGCGCCAGCAGGCGAGCCTGAGCGACGACCGCGAGGGGCTGCGCTCGGGTCGCCGCTGAGCGCCCGTCGACTTTCCCCCGCAGATGGCGCGCCGTCGCTAGAGTGGTGCACGTCATCGTCGGGCACCGTGTCCGGCACAAGCAGTGATCAGCGCCCGCACGTCGTCGCTTGAAGCGTGTCTGCGATCGCAGTTCACGTGAGCAGGAGAGAAGCAACATGGCTACTGGAACCGTCAAGTGGTTCAGCGACGACAAGGGCTTCGGCTTCATCACGCCCGACGAGGGCGGCAAGGATCTCTTCGTCCACCACAGCGGCATCAACGCCGACGGCTACAAGTCGCTGGCCGAGGGCGCGAAGGTCTCCTTCGACGCCGAGGCCGGGGACAAGGGCCCCAAGGCCGTCAACGTCACGGCGATCTAGCCGCGTCTGACGTTCAGCCGTCGCCGGGCGAGCCGAGCTCCTGCTCGGCTCGCCGGGCACGCTCCTCGGCGGCCTGCGCGATGCGCTCGAGCTCGCGCAGGCGCGTCAGCGTCGCCGGGCGCTGGGCGTACATCTTCGCCCGGTAGAGGTCGAGCCGCTGGCGGTGATAGCGGGCCTCGGCCCGCAGCGCATCGAGGCGATCGCTCATCCCGTCGCCACGACGTCGGCCGCCCGGAGCAGGTCGGCGATCCCGAACGCCCCGCCGGTGGCGCAGCTCGCGCGCGCGCGCGAGTGGCCGAAGCGGTAGGCGGCGACCGTCGCGCCGAGGGCCTCGTGGACGATGGGCGACTGCCGGCGCCGGCGCACGAACCCGAACGTACCTCGTCGCGCCGGGCATCGGTGACGAAGGCGCGGGAAGGCGCGGGGCGGTTCTGCCGTCCTTGGACCCATGACGTTCCTCCTCCTGATCGCGTTCGCCGTCGCCACGACGCTGCCGTGCCTCGCGCTGACGCTCGTCGACGCGCGGCGGACCGCCGGGCACAGCTAGGGCCCGGCGCTGCGCGCGCTCGGCCAAATCGGCGCGCCCGTGACCGGATCGGCCCGGGCGACTCGTGGTAGGCGCGCAGGCAGGCGACTCTCATGGCCCAGATCTTCCCCGCTCGTCCGCGGAGCGTGGCCGCAATCGTTCGACCACGCGCAGGCGCGTGGGTCAGCCCATGACCCCGGGGGTTGTGACAGATCGACCGGCTGCCATGTAGGATCGCCCGCCTCGTGACCCGCGGTCTGATCGCACTTGCCGTGTTGGCCGGGCTCCTCGTCACCGCCGCCGCCGCCCAGGCCGACCGCGAGTTCACCCCGCGCTTCAGCGCCAACGACACGGGTGACATCACGTTCGCGGCGAACACGCTGATGACCTGCCCCGCGTCCGACAGCAGGTGCGCGCCGGCGCAGAGCGGGGGCAACTACTCCAACAACAGCTTCGCCATGGGCTACGTCGACGTCGACGGTGACCCGACGACGTTCGACTCTTCGAACGCCACGCTGAACCTCCCGACCGGCGCCGAGGTCCTCTTCGCCGGCCTGTAGTGGGGGGCGAACACCTCCGCGGGCCGGAGCGGGACGGCGGCGCTCGACCCGAGCGCCCGCGGCAGCGTCCTGCTGACGGCGCCGGGCCGCCCGCGAGCGGCGATCACGGCGGCGAAGATCGACACCGGGAGCGCCACGTCGCAGAAGGAGGCCTACCAGGGCTTCGCCGACGTGACGGCGATCGTGCAGGCCGCCGGCGCGGGCTCCTACACGGTCGCGAACGTCCAGGCCGGGACCGGACAGGACCGCTACGCGGGCTGGTCGCTCGTCGTCGCGTACCGCGTCCCGGGCGCGTCACCGCGCAACCTGACGGTCTTCGACGGGTTCGCCTCGATCAACTCCGGCGACCCGCCGCGCGAGATCCCGATCTCGGGCTTCACGACACCGAAGACCGGCTCGGTGGACACGAAGGTGGGGCTCGTCACCTACGAGGGCGACCGCGGTGGCACGGGCGACAGCCTCGCGCTCGCCGGCAAGGTCCTCTCCGACGCCTCGAACCCCGCCAACAACTTCTTCAACTCGGCGATCAGCGTCGCGGGCGTGCCGGTGCACTCCAAGCAGCCCGACTTCGACAACCAGCTGGGCTACGACGCAATGATCGCCGACGCGCCCGGCGCGCTGGCCAACGGGGCGACGAGCACCACGATCAAGCTGCAGACGACGGGCGACACGTACCTGCCAGGCGTCGTCTTCTTCTCCACGGAGGTCTTCGCACCCGACGTGACGGCGGCGAAGTCGGTATCCGACGTCAACGGCGGCATCGTCGCCCCCGGCGACATCCTCGAGTTCGCGATCAGCGGGACGAACCGCGGCCAGGACGCGGCCACCGATCTCGTCGTCACCGACCCGGTACCGGCCAACACGACCGTCGTGCCGAGCTCCCTGCCCCCGGGAGCGACCTACGACCCGGTCGGGCGATCGGTCAGCTTCCGCGTCGGGACGGTCGCCCCGGGCGGCAGCTACCGCGTGAGCTTCCGCGTGACCGTCGACGCCGGCACCACGGGCACGATCGCCAACGGCGCGCGGATCGACTACCTGGCCGACACGCTCGGCTTCCCGCTGCAGGGCGAGAGCAACAGGGTCTCCGTCGACGTGCTGGCGCCGGACCTCACGATCACGAAGCTCCACACCCCGGCGGCGCTGCCGCCCGGCGCCACGGCGTCCTACCTCATCGACGTCAGCAACGTCGGGACGGCGCCGACCACGGGGACCGTCGTCGTCGACGACCCGATTCCCGCCGGCATGACGCCGACCGGAGCGACAGGCGACGGCTGGTCGTGCGCCGTGCTCGCGGCCGCGATCCGGTGCACCCGCAGCGATGCGCTCGCGCCCGGTGGCGCCTGGCCGCGGATCACCGCGACGGCGACGGTCAGCCCGACCGCGACCGGGTCGCTGCGCAACACCGCGACGGTCAGCGCCGAGGGCGACCTCGACCCCGCCAACAACAACGCGTCGAACGACGTCCCGACCGTGCCCTTCGCGGACCTGGGCCTGTCGAAGTTTGCCGTGCCCAACGTCGTCGACTCCCGCGGGCGCGTCACCTACACGCTCCGGGTCCGCAACAACGGACGCGTCTCCGCGACCGGCGTGACGCTCGCCGATCCACTGCCGGCGGGCCTGACGCTCGTGTCCGCAACGCCGTCCCAGGGCTCGTGCTCGGGCGCCGTGACGTGCGACCTCGGTGGGCTCGCCGTCTTCGCCAGCGCGACGGTCACCGTCGTCGCCGACGTGGGCGCCGGCCACGACGGGCAGAGCCTCGCGAACACCGCGACGATCGCCGCCAACGAGCCGGAGCCGGCGCCCGACCCGACGCCGAACTCCGCCACGGCGGCCGTGTACGTCCGCCCCACGGCCAACGTCAAGGTCACGAAGCGCCTCGTGGGCACCGCCGCCGCGGGCCGACCCGTCACGTACTCGCTGACCGCTCACAACAATGGTCCGGGGCCGGCGACCGCGGCGCGGATCGACGATGACGTCCCGTCGGTGGTCCAGGCCCCGGCGGCCACGGTCGTGTCCGGCGGCGGCTCGTGCACGACCTCGGGTCACCTCGTCTCGTGCGCCCTCGACCCGATCGCCCCCGGCGCCACCGCCGAGGTGCGGGTCACCGGCACGCTGGCGCGCGACGCCGCCGGCAAGCCGCTCCTCAACGGCCTGCTCTACACGCAGGGCTCGTCCTCGCCCGGAGCGCCGCCCGGCGCGCAGGTTCCGCCGGCCGGCGCCGTCGCCGGACCCGCCGCGGACCTCGGCGTCGCCAATTCGGGGCCGGCGCGGCTCGCGCGTGGCGGCGTGACGACGTATCGCCTGCGCGTGACCAACCACGGCGTCTCGACGGCCACGAGGGTCCGGCTCACCGACACGGCTCCCGCGGGCGCGACCTTCGCGAGGCTCCCCAAGGGCTGCACGAGCAAGGGCCGGTCGGCGAGCTGCAAGCTGCCCAACCTTCGCGTGCGCGCGTTCGTCGAGCGCACGTTCGGCGTCCGGCTGCCCGCGCGCGCGCACGGCCGCCTGACCAACGGCGCCAAGGTGCGCAGCGCGCTCGTCGACCCCGTCACGGCGAACAACCGCGACCGATTCACGGCCCGGACCGGGCCGCGCCTCGTCCTCGCCAAGACCGCGGGCACCCGCACGGGGGTGCCGGGTGGCCGCCTGCGCTACACGCTCACGCTCCGCAACGCCGGCCCCGGCACCGCGCGCGGCGTCCGGCTCTGCGACAGGCCCGGCCGCGGGCTGCGGCTAGGGCGCACCGCCGGCGCACGGCGGACGCGAACGCGGGCGTGCTGGACCTTCCGGTCGCTGCGGTCGGGCCAGCGCGTTCGACGAGTGGTGACCGCGCGCGTCGCGTCGAAGGGGCCGTCGAGGCTCGTCAACCGCGCGAGCGCCGGCCCGTCGGGGGCCGTCGTAGTCGCGAGCGCGACGGTCCGCCGCCAGGTCGAGGCACAGCCCCCGCGCTTCACCGGCTGACCAGCCGACCGCGGTCCACGGCGCCTCATCGCCCTGCTCGACGCCGGCTGCGCGCTCGCTCAGCGCACGACCATCACCGGGCAGTGGGCGTGGTGGGCGACGCGATCGGCGGTGGAGCCGAGCAGGAAGTCGCCGAGGAAGTGGCCGCGGTGGCCGATGACGATGAGGTCGTGGCCGTGGGCACGGGCGTAGTGGGTGATGACCTCGGCGGCGTGCCCCGGGACGAGCTCGGTCTTGATCTCGAGGCCGCGGTCGGCGGCGGCGGTGCGCGCGCGCTCGAGTACCGCCCGGAAGAAGTGGTCCTTCTCGCGTCTGACCTCCTCGACCTCGCCGGCCGTGGCGGCATAGGCCGGCAGCCTGCCCTCGACGGCGAGCGCGGTGAGCTCCCCGCCGAGGGACTCGCACAGCGAGATCGCACAGTCCAGTGCCTTCTCGGCGCCGCCGGAGCCATCGACGGGGACCAGGACGCGGTGAAAGCGATACGGCGTCACGTCATGCGCTCTCTCCGGCCGCGACCGGCTGCGCCGCGGGCGCTCTGGCGGCCGTGGGAACCGCATCCGCGGTCCGTTCGGCGTCGACGTCGGGCGAGAACCAGCGCTGCGCGACGGCGGTCGGCACGATCGCCGACAGCACGACGACGGTGACCAGGAGCGAGAACTGGGTGCGGTCGATGATCCGGGCGTTCAGCCCGTACAGCGACGAGATCGTCCCGAAGGTCAGCCCCGTCGACATCAGCAGGGTTGTGAACGTCGCGTGCTCGGGCACGTAGCGGCGCGCGAGCGGGAGCACGAGCCCGAGCTTCGGGACCATCTTGGCGGCGACGAGCACGGCGAGCAGCCCGAGGTTCGCGAACACGGCGCTCAGCGAGACGTTCAGACCGCCGCGCAGGAAGACGAACGGGGTCAGGAAGGCGAAGGCGACGACGCGCAGGCGCTCCTGCTCGGAGTGGTGCTCGCGGAAGTGGCGCGACATCACGAGGCCGAGCACGAACGCGGGCAGCACTGCCTGGCCCTTGGCCGCCTCGGCGGTGACCATGAGGACGAACAGGCACGCGAACACGAGCTTGATCTCGGGCTCGATCACGCGGTCGCCGTAGCGCCCGAAGAACCACGGGGCGAGCTTCGGCAGCGCGACGATGAGCCCGACCGACACGATCAGGAAGGCCGGAAACCACGCGTTCGGCTTGATGAAGATGGCCGACAGCGCGAGTGCGGTGCTGATGTCGGTGACGAAGCAGGCCGACATCAGGAGCTTGCCGATCCGCGTCCGGTTCAGCCCGGACTCGACGAGCACGGCGTAGACGACCGCGAGCGACGTCGTCGAGAGCGCCGTCCCGGCGATCAGCGACGCCTTCAGCGTCCAGTCCAGCAGGCCGTAGGCGGCGAGCCCGGCCGCGACGAAGGGCCCGACGAACGACACCAGGCCGATGCCGACCGACGCGCCGAAGCGCTCCCGGAAGTCCGACGGGTCGACCTCCGCGCCGGCCAGGAAGGTCAGCACGATCGAGGCGAACTGGGCGATGAAGACCAGCCAGCCGGCATTGGGGTCCAGCCCGAAGAGGTTGCCGGCCACCACGCCGAGCCCGAGCTCGAGCAGCGCGACCGAGATCCCGAGCTCGACGGAGAGCATGCTCGCCAGCACGACGACGCCGGCGAGCACGGCAGCGAGTTGCACGGAGTCCACGACGGTTCGTCCTCGGCGCGATCAGCGGGCGCTCGGCAGCGCCCGTGCGAGCTGCTCGCAGCCGGTGCTGAACCGCCCGCGCGGCAGGGCGCCGGCGGACAGCGCGGAAAGGGTCGAAACGGCGCCGGTGAGCACGGCTGACTCCATATGGATCACCTCTACGAATGTGTGGACACGTCGCAGAGGCCATCAGCGGCATCAGGCCGCGGTCTATGGAGCGAGCCTCATCGCTCGGCAGCGAGTGTACCGCGCGAGCCGTTCACGCGCGACCGCCGAGCACGGCGGTGAGCCGGGCGACAGCCCCGGTGAAGGCGTGCTCGGGCGGCGTGCCGTAGCCGACGAACAGCGCCGGGCCGCGCCCGCGCTCGACCGCGCGGTACGCGGCCAGCCCTCGAGCGCGAGGCCGTGCTCGGCGGCGCGGGCGACGACCTCCTCCTCCTCCCCCTCGCCGCCTGCCGGCAGCTCCACGATCGCGTGCAGGCCCGCCGCGATGCCCGTGATCCGCGCCTCTGCAGCACTTCACGAGCGACGAGATCGCCGCGCTGGTCAGCCTGATCGTGACCATCAACGCGTGGAACACCGTCGCGGTGAGCACCCGGGCCTGGCCGCCGGGCTCGTACGAGGCATGACCCCCCGCTCCGACCCCGAGCGAGTCCCCGCGGCCTCGGTGACCTCGCACGCAGGGCATCAAAGGGCGCGGTGGCCTCCGGCAGCGCTTCGAGGGTGACGGCGTTGGCCGACGCGCTCGAGCTGGAGTCCTCACATCGCCTGGCGCACCGCGTCCCGGATCGCCGCGGCCGCGACGGTTCCGGCGACCGTACCGAGCACGGTCAGCGCCCAAGAGGCCGCGTGCCCGGGGGAGCGTGGTGGCTCGGATCCCGACGCCATCGAGAAGACCGCATCGCCGTCGAAGGGAGTGAAAGCGGGATTCACAGCACGAGCGATCCCGGCGCTGGCGATGCGCGCGAGAATCGCGCAACCGCGCTTGTCCAGCGAGGCGTCGGTCAAGACGCACACGAGCGTGGTGCTGGCGCCGGGGCGCGCGGTCGGGTAAGGCAGCTCCGGCAGCTGTGGGATCAGCTCCGCGCTGCGGATTGGCTCGCCGCGCTCGTCGTGAGGGGCGCCGAGCAACTCGCCGTCCTCCGCGATCACGTCCCCGAACGCGTTGACCACCGCAATCGCGGCGACCGTCTCGCCGCTGGCGAGTGCCGTCGACGCATAGCCCACGCCGCCGGGAGTGGCCTGCTCGCGGCCGAGCAGCTTGCCGACCGCAGCGCCCGAGCCCGCTCCGACGCGTCCGCGCTCGGGGACGCCTGCGGCGGCCGTCTCACAGGCCGCGTAGCCTTCCTCCGGCCCAGGGTGCGCGCCGGACTCTCCCTCTGCGAGGTCGAAGACCACGGCGGCGGGAACGAGTGGGACCACGCCGACGGCGGTCGGTTGCCCAAGTCCGCGCTCCTCGAGCCACCGCGCGACCCCGTCCGCCGCCGCAAGGCCGAACGCGCTTCCGCCCGTTAGCAGGACGGCCGTCGGTCCCTCCGCGTTCGCCAGCGGCGACAGCACCTCGAGCTCGCGTGTGCCGGTACCGCCGCCGCACACGGCCACCCCGCCCCGTGTCCCGCGCGGCGGTAGCACGACCGTGCACCCGGTTCGCGCGCGAGCGTCGCTCCATTGTCCGATCTGAAAGCCGTTGGGGAGTGCCGGCGAGTCGGCCATCGCGGCTCCTTGACCGGGAGTGACGGTAGAGCCTTCTTGGGCCATGCGCCAGCCCTGGGCACTTGACGTCGCCGCGGCGGCCGCCGTCTGGCAGCGACCGCTCGCCACCCCGCTTCCCCGAGGTCCCGGTTCGCGGCCCTGTCGCCGTGGGTTCGTGCGCGGCCAGTCGGGCGGCCGCGAGACGGATGCTCGGCTGCTCGGTCCGCACCGTCAACGGCGCATCGCCGGATCGGATTCCCGCCGTCCTCGAGCACGAACGCACCGTGATCTGCGCCGACGAGCTCAGGGCGTGTATCGACGAGCTCGCCCGCGTCGGGCCCGCGCGGGCACCGACGCACGCGCTCCGGCCCGCGCCGCCGCTAGGACTTCCTCCGCGAGTAGGCCACACACAACGCCATACTTCCAGTATGGCAAACACGACACCGGTCAACACCCGGCTCCCCAACCCCGACCTCGAGGCGGTCGACGCGCTCGTCGCCGAAGGCCGCGCTGCCAGCCGCAGCGGCTTCATCATCGACGCCGTCCGGCACGCGCTCGCCGAGATCCGCGAAGCCGAGATCGCGGAGCTCTACCGGCGCTCCTACGCCGACCAGCCCATCACGGACGACGAGCAGGCCACGCTCGACTGGGCAGCCGAGGCCGGCAAGCGGACCCTCGCACGCGAGAGCTACGAATGACCCGCGGCGACCTCTACTGGGCCGACGACGCCGTTGGCGGCCGGCGCCCCGTCGTCATCATCCACCGCGACGCCGTGCTCGGGCACCTCACGCACGTCAACGCCGCGCCGGTCACGTCCAGCCCTCGCGGGCTGCCGAGCCGCGTGACCCTCGACGAGCGCCACGGCCTGCCGCGCGAGTCGCAGATCAACTGCGATGCGCTGCTGACCATCCGCAAAGCCACGCTCACCGAGCACATCGGCCGCCTCGACCCCGCCGCCCAGCGGCGCCTCGACGACGCGCTGCGCTTCGCGCTCGGCCTCGACGAGGAGACTCGGTGAGCGTTCACCGCGACCGCAACAGCGGCGCCTGGCGCACTGCCGGGCGCCCAGGCGGTCGCGAGCCGATTGCCGGCGAGTGGACGCCCAATGCGCGGCGCCTGGGGAACCGTCGCGTGCTGCGCCCCACCGTCGACGCCGTCGGCGGCCCGGCCGACGCCGTGCTCTGCATGCTGCGCCACTCGCGCGCCTCCGCGTGCCACTACGCCAGCTTCATCGGACCCGACCGCGGAGCGTCTCGGGCACGACGTCGCCACCCATCACGAGACGTACTCGCACGTCATCGAGGCGTTGCGCGGCCAGCGTCTCGAGGACCTCGACGCCCCATCGCTCACGCCAGGAGTCGCGTTGGTGTTTCGCCAGAGTGCGCCGACGCGAATCCGAAGCGACTCGCTGACACGTTGGGCCGCCGCGAAACCCCCGATCGGCGATCAGCAGGACTTTCGTGGCAAGCCCTCTGACGGACTCGAACCGTCGACCCCTTCCTTACCATGGAAGTGCTCTACCAGCTGAGCTAAGAGGGCGCTCGCGGAGGAGCGTAGCGGCTACGGCGCCGACCCGATCGAGCGTGGGAAGCGGAAGGCCAGGTCGGGGTCGTACTTCTTCTGGATCGACGCCAGGCGCGGGTAGTTCGAGCCGTAGTAGGCCTTGCGCCAGGTCTTCAGCGTCGGGTCGATGTAGTTCTGGTAGGCCTCGCCGTTCGAGGCCGGGGCGAGCGCGGCGTCGGCGGACTCGAGCCAGGCGAGGTGCCGGCGCGTGGCGCTCGCCGGGAAGTACGTGCCCTCCTGGATCGAGCAGATCGCATCGCGGTGGACGAAGGCCGTCGCGTCGGCGGCGACCGTGTTGATCGCGCCCCCCCAGGAGTCCAGAAGGAAGGTGGAAGCCGACGGGGCGCGGGCGATCGCGCGCAGCAGCGCGGCGCGGCCGGCGGACGAGAAGGGCTTGGAGAAGAAGCGCGACTTCGCGGCGAAGCGCTCGCGCGGGAGCGTCCCGCCCGGGAAGGTGCCGCGCGTGTGGCAGGCCTTGAAGCTGAGCTGCGCGCATCCCGCCCACCGCAGCATGAGCCCGAAGTACGACGACGTCCCGACGCTCAGCCGCGCGCCCGACACGCGACGCAGCGGGCCGAGCAGCGCGCGCAGCTGGCCCTCGGACCCGAACGACTGGCCGGCGATGCTGATCGTGCTCGCCGTCAACGTGACGATCGAGGTGACGTCGCGCGAGGTCGACGGGCCCCAGCGCTGCCAGGCTGCGATGACCTCCGAGGCCTGCGAGTACGGGAACGAGATGCTGAACCACGAGCCGGTCCGAGGCACCCGCGACGGGCGCATCTCGAACGCGGTGACGATGCCGAAGTTGCCGCCGCCGCCCCCGCGCAGCGCCCAGAAGAGGTCGCTGCCCGAACCGTTCGCGTCGACCTGACGGACCCGCCCGTCCGCGGTCACGACGGTCAGCCCGACGACGTGGTCGAGCATCAACCCGAGCTTGCGGCCCGCGAGGCCCATGCCGCCGCCGGTCGCGTGGCCGCCGACGCACACCGACGGGCACGAGCCGCCCGGGACGGTCAGGCCGGAGGCCGCGAGGCGCGTGTACATGTCGATGAGTTGCGTGCCCGGGCCGATCGTCGCCTGCCCGCCCGACAGGCGCACGCCGGCCAGGCGGCGCAGGTCGAGCACGACGCCGCCGGCGACCGTCGAGTAGCCGGCGTACGAGTGCCCGCCGCTGCGAGCGGTCATCCGGATGTCCTTCGACGCGCAGTACTTCACGGCCGCGGCGACATCGCGCGAGTCGAGGGGCTGGACGATCGCCGCCGGGCGCACGCGGGAGTAGCGCAGGTCGTAGACGAGGCTCACCGAGTTCTGCGGCCGCACGACCGGGCCGCGCACGACGCGGCGCAGGCCACGGACCGGATCGGAGGCCGCGAGCGAGGCCGCCGTGCGCCCGCCGAGCGCGGCCGCGCCCGCCGCGACGCCCGTCGCCACCAGCGCCTCACGACGCGTCAGGCCCTCACGCACGGCGCCTACCCTACGGCGCCGTGGCCGCAACCGCCAGCCGGGCCGCAGCCGAGCACGTGCGCGCGCCGGGCGACGACCGCCACCGCGCGATCGGCCTCGACCTGCTCACCGTCGAGCATCGGCGGATCGTCGCGGTGACGACGTTCGAGCCGCGCCTTTCGGGGCCTTCGGGCTGCCGACGGAGCTCTGGTGGGAAGGCCGACTAGGACGCGCCGGCCGCGGCGCGCTCGCCCGCGGTCACGGTCGTGACCGGCAGCCCGAGGCCCGCGACCTTCGAGGGCAGATCGAGGCGCAGCCACTTCGAGACGCGCGCCGGCAGCGTCGAGATGATGATCTCGTCGAAGCCGTGGAGGTTCACGGCGTCGTGGATCGCCTCGATCGGCGACGCGACGCCGACGAGCCCCTCGACGCGGCCGCCGGCCGCCTCCTCGAGCAGCGGCAGCGCGAGCGCGAGGACCTGCTCGGCCTCGGAGGTCTCGGTGTCCTCGGGATCGACGACCTTGTGCAGGCCGTGCGGCGCGTTGGGGACGAGCAGCGTGAACCGCGCGGCGCCGCGGGCGGTGCGCTCGCGGACGGCGTCGATGAGCGCGGGCGTCGCCGCGGTCTTGTGGGCCACGACGAGGACGCGGGCGAGGGCGGAGGACTCCATCGGCGGATCTCCTTCCAGACAGCGGGGTGCTCGCGATCTTCCTCCTCGCGGCCGGCCGGCGCAATCGCTCTGCTACATTGCTTTGATTCAAGCAATCGAGGTCAAGGATGTCTGAACCCCAGCCCACGACGATCGTCGACGGCATCGTCAGCGCCGCCGCCCACCTCGAGCCCGAGCTCGAGGAGGCGCTGAACGAGCATGGCCTCACGCGGCCGAGCTTCCTCGTGCTGCAGGCCCTGCTCGGCGCCCCCGGCGCCTCGCTCACCCAGCGCGAGCTCATGGGCCACGTCCGGCGCACCTCGGGCACGATGAGCGTCCGCCTCGGCCGCCTGGAGCGCGCCGGATACGTCACGCGCGAGCCCGACGCCGATGACCGCCGCGGCGTCGTCGTCACCCTCACCGACCGCGGGCGCGAGCGCGTCCAGGCCGCCGAGCCGGCCTACGCCGCCGCCGCGGAGCGTCTCGTCGCCGGCCTCCCTGAGTCCGAGCGCACCGCGTTCGCCACGGGCCTGGGGGCCTGGCTGGGCTTCTTCGAGCCCGACGACGGCGACACCCCGCGCCTCGGCCTCGCGGTCGCCCCGGCCGCCGTGGCCCAGCGCATGCGCCGGGCCGTCGGCCTGCCCGACCGCCCCGGCATCCTCGTCCTGCGCGTGCGCCGCGACGGCGCGGGGGCCCGCGCGGGGCTCGAGCGCGGCGACCTCGTCGTCGGCGCCGCCGGCACTCAGGTGCGCACGATCGGCGACCTGCACCGGGCGGTCCGCGCCGCCGACGGCAGCCTCGCGCTCGCGGTCGTGCGCGGTGTCGAGGAGCGCGCGGTCGAGGTCGCGCTGGGCTGAGCGAGGTCCGACCGCGGCGCCCCGGGCCACAGCGCCACCGCGGAGACCCACTCAGCCGATCTTCTTGAGGTCGACGTCGAAGATCAGGGGCTCGTTGGGCCCGATCTTCGGCGGCGACCCCTGCGCACCGTAGGCGAGATCGGCCGGCACGACGAGCTTGCGCCGCCCGCCGACCTTCATGCCGAGAAGGCCCTGGTCCCAGCCCGGGATGACCTGGCCCTGGCCGATCGGGACGGCGAAGGGTCGCTTGCCCCAGGACGAGTCGAACTCCTTGCCGTTCTTGAAGAGGACGCCGACGTACTCGACGCTGATCTGGTCGCCGCTCGTGACGCTCGCGCCCGAGCCCTCGATGAGGTCCTGGACGACGAGCGTGGTCGGGGCCGCGCCGCTGCCCTTGGGCACCTTCGGCTTCTTGGCGATGTCGGCCTCGCCGGCCGTCGGCGTGACCTTCTCGGCCGTCGGCGGCTTCGGCTCGGCGGCCGCGGGCTGCGAGCCGGCCTCGGTCTGCGCCTGCTTGGCGGCGGCGTCGGCCGCCGAGTCCTTCGAGCCGCCGTCGCCGCCGCAGCCGGCGACGGCCAGCGCGAGGGCGGCGAGGAGGGCGAGGGGACGGATCTTCGGGCTCATGCGACCGGCCATCATGACGAGCGGTGCCCGAGCTCGTCGGGGTGACGGGCGAGCACGCGGCGCAGACGCGCGGGTGGCATGCCGTGCGCGCGCGGCGGTGTGAAAGGCGAGCCCGTCGACGAGCGCCTTCGGGCCCGCGCCGAGGACGGCGAGCGTCGGCGGCGGCGGATGCTCTTCAGGCCGGCGGCGGCGGCTTCTCGGACAGGGCGGCGATCCCGCCGCGCAGGAAGACGAGCGCCTCGTCGACGACGGCCAGCGGATCCTCGGGCTCGCGGGCATCGTCGTCGGTGTAGAAGTCTTCGAGCGCACCGAGGGCGGCGGTCGCCGCGGCGCTGACCATTCGCGGACGCAGCGCGGTGGGTTCGACGCCGAGGTCCGCGGCCACCGCCTCCGCCAGCAGCGCCTCGAAGTGGCCGTGCAGCGCGCGGTCGCGGTCCTGCAGCGCCGGGGTCTCGCGGATGATCCGGTGCCGGCAGCGCTCGCGCGCGTCCTTGAAGTCGGCCTGGGCGACGATGCCGGCGATCCAGGCGCGCATCGCGTCGATCGCCGTCTCGCCCGGCTCGCGGTCGCGCAGGCGCGCGCGCAGGCCCTCGTGGACGGCGTCGAAGTCGTGGAAGACCACGTCCTCCTTGGCCGGGAAGTAGCCGAAGAACGTGCGCGGGGCGATGTCGGCCGCCGCGGCGATGTCGGCCACCGTCGTGCCATCGAAGCCCCGCTCGGTGAAGAGGCCCAGCGCGGCGTCGACGATCGCCTCGCGCGTGCGCTCCTTCTTGCGCTGCCTCAGGCCGGCGGTGATCTCGGACACGTGACCAATGCTACATCGTTCATACGATGCGTACTTGCAGTCATTGCATAGTTGCGCTGACTGTGCTTCCATGCTCCGCCATGGCCCATCTCCTCGCTCGCCTCGCCGGCGCCGCCGCCCACCACTGGAAGCGCTCGCTCGCCCTCGTCGCCGTCGTCCTCGCGGCGCTCGCCGTCCTCGCCGGGGCCGGCGGCAGCTTCTCCGACGACTTCAGCTCGCCCGGAACCGAGAGCCAGCAGGCCCTCGACCTCCTGAAGCACCGCTTCCCGTCGCAGTCGGGTGACACGGCGACGGTCGTGTTCTCGGTCGACCGCGGGACCCTGCGCGACGGCGCCCGGCCGGGCGCGATCGCCCGCACGGTGGCGGCGATCCGCAGCCGGCCGCACGTCACGAGCGCGGTCGACCCGCTCTCGCCACGCGCGAAGGGCCAGCTCTCACGCGACGGGCGCATCGCCTTCGCGACCGTCCAGTACGACCGCACGGCGAGCGACCTCGGCGCGGCGCCGGGCAAGCGCCTCGAGGGCGTCGGCGAGCCGGCCGAGCAGGTCGGCATCGACGTCGCCCGGCGCGGGCAGATCGTCGACCAGGCCGAGCAGCAGACGGCGCCTGTCGGCGAGCTCATCGGCGTCGCGGTGGCGGTCATCGTCCTCACGGTCGTCTTCGGGTCGGCGAGCGCGATGCTGCTCACGCTGCTGTCGGCGGGGATCGCGCTCGCGGGCGGCCTGATGCTGCTCACGTTCGGCACGCGCTTCGCGGACTTCCCGAGCTTCGCCCCGACGCTCGGGGTCATGCTCGGCCTGGGCGCGGGGATCGACTACGCGCTGCTCATCGTCGGGCGCTACCGCGAGCAGCTCGCCGCGGGCGACTCCGTCCGCCACTCGGCGGCCGTGGCCAACGCGACCGCGGGCACGAGCGTGGTCGCCGCCGGCGCGATCGTCGTCGTGGCGATCGCGGGGCTGCTGGCCACGGGCATCCCGTTCGTAGGGCGCATGGGCGTCGGGTCGGCGATCGTCGTCGGCTCGGTCGCGCTCGGCGCGGTGACGGTGCTGCCCGTCCTCATGGGCGCATTCGCCCGGCGCCTGCGCCCGAGGGACCGCGCCCAGGTCGCGCCGTCGCCGCGCTTCGCCGCGTGGGGCCGGCGCCTGGTCGCGCGGCCGTGGCTGGCGGCCGGCCTCGGCGCGCTCGTGCTCGTGTTGCTGGCCACGCCGTTCGCCGGCCTGCGCCTGGGCCAGCCCGACGACGGCAACGACGCGCCGTCGACGACGACCCGCAAGGCCTACGACAAGCTCGCCGAGGGCTTCGGGCCGGGCTTCAACGGCCCGCTCGTGCTCGCCGCGAAGGTGCCGGCCGGAGCGGATGGCCGCGCCGCCGCCGCGCGCGTGCAGCGCGCCGTCGCGGGCACCCCCGACGTCGCGGCGGCGACGCCCGCGCGCTTCAACCGCGCCGGCGACGCAGCGACGATCACGGTGATCCCGCGCAGCTCGCCGCAGGACCGGGCGACCTCCGACCTCGTCCGCCGCCTGCGCGACGACGTCCTCCCCGACGCGACGCAGGGCACGGGCGTGCACGCCTATGTCGGCGGTGCCACGGCCACGCTCGAGGACCTCGCCGACCGCATCGCGGCGCGGCTGCCGATCTTCATCGCGCTCGTCGTCGGCCTCTCGGTGGTGCTGCTCATGGCCGTCTTCCGCTCGCTGTGGGTGCCGCTCGTGAGCGCGGCCTTCAACCTGCTCTCGATCCTCGCCGCCTACGGCGTGGTCGTCGCGGTCTTCCAGTGGGGCTGGGGCTCGTCGCTGCTCGGCGTCGACGGCAGCGTGCCGATCGTGAGCTTCGTGCCGCTCTTCATGTTCGCGATCCTGTTCGGGCTGAGCATGGACTACAACGTCTTCCTGCAGAGCCGGATCCGCGAGGAGTACCACCGCGGCGCCGGGCCCGGGGAATCCGTCGTGCTCGGGCTCGCCCGCGTCGGGAAGATCATCGTCGCGGCCGGCCTGATCATGACCGCGGTCTTCCTGGGCTTCGTCAGCGACCCCGACGTCGTCGTCAAGACGATCGGGCTCGGGCTGGCGGCCGCGATCGCCATCGACGTGCTCGTCGTCCGGCTCGTCGTCGCGCCGGCGGTCATGGCGCTGCTCGGCGACCGCGCGTGGGGCCTGCCCGGCTGGCTGGACCGCATGCTGCCGCGGATCGCGCTCGAGGGCGAGGAGGTCGCCCGTCGCGAGCCACAGCCCGAGCCGGCCTAGGAAGCGCGGACCGCGAGGACCGCGTCGAGGGTGTCGGCGTCCTCGGCGCGCTTGTCCTCGCGGAAGCGCAGGACGCGGGCGAAGCGCAGCGCGACGCCGCCGGGGTAGCGCGGGCTCGCCTGGACGCCGTCGAAGGCGATCTCGACGACGAGCTCGGGCCGCACGCGCACGACGTGGCCCTCGCGGCCGACCGCGAGCGCGAGCAGGCGCTCGGTCTGCCAGGCGAGCATCGCGTCGGTCAGGCCCTTGAACGTCTTGCCGAGCATGACGAAGCCAGCGCCGTGCGGCTTCCGCGCGCCGAGGTGGAGGTTCGAGAGCCGGCCGCGCCGGCGCCCGTGGCCCCACTCGGCGGCGAGCACGACGAGGTCGAGCGTGTGGACCGGCTTGACCTTCAGCCAGCCCGCGCCGCGCCGGCCCGCCGCGTAGGGGGCGCCGAGCGCCTTGACCACGACGCCCTCGTGGCCGGCGTCGAGCGCGCGCCGCCGGAAGGCCTCGGCGCCCGCCGCGTCGGTCACCTCGGCTCGCGGCACGCGCAGCGCCTCGGGCAGCGCGCCGGCGAGCGCGGCCGCGCGCCGTTCGAGCGGCTCGTCGAGCAGGTCGCGCCCGTCGACGTGCAGGACGTCGAAGAAGGCCGCGGTCAGCGGGACCTCCTCGCGCAGGCGCGCCACCGACGTGCGGCTGCCCAGGCGCGAGCCCGTGACCTGGAAGGGCCGCGGGCGCCCGTCGGGGCGCAGGGCGATCGCCTCGCCATCGAGGACGAGCGCGCGGGCGTCGAGGGCGAGGACGGCCTCGACGACCTCGGGCACGCGCGCGGTGATGTCGTCGAGCGTGCGGGTGAAGACGGCGACGTCGCCGTCGCGGCGGTGGACCTGGATCCGCGCGCCGTCGAGCTTGACCTCGATCGCGGCCGGCGGGCCGGCCCTGGCCAGCGCCGCCTCGAGGTCCCTCGCGGGCGCCGCGAGCATCGGCTGGACCGGGCGTCCGACCTCGAGGGCGATCGCGCGCAGCCCGGCGTCGCCGTCGCGCAGGGCGACGGCCGCGACGGCGCCGAGGTCGCCGCGGAGCATGAGCGCGCGGCGCACGGCATCGCGGGGGACGGCGGCGGCCTGCGCGACGGCGTCGGCGACCACGGCGCTCAGCGCGCCCTGGCGCAGCTCGCCGGCCAGCAGCGCGGCGAGGAGGGCTTGCTCGCGCGCCGTCCCCCGCGCCATCAGCGCGCGGACGGCCTCGCGCCGCGCGCCCCGCGAGCCCGCGCCCGCCCGCGCGCCGATGGCGGTGAAGGCGGCGTCGGTCCCGGCGACCGTGAGCGTCGGCGCGGCGGCCGGCGGCGGTGGATCGCGCAGGGCCGCCCAGCCGACGCCGATCTGGCGCTGGGGCAGCTCGCCGGCCAGGAACAGCACGCCCGCCGCCCGCTCCTCGGGCGCGAGCGCCCGCAGCGCCCGCGCCAGGCGCGCGACCTTCGCCGAGCGCGCGGCGGTGGCGCCGACGTCGGCCGAGGCGGCGGCGAGCTCGTCGAGGAGCATCGCCCTCGAGCTTGGCAGCTCGAATGCTGAGAAGGGCGTCATATGGACGCCCTTTCCAGCACTCGGCCCGCGTCAGCGCGGCTCGGTGTGCACGACGATCGCCGCCGCCTCGGGCAGCGAGGCCATGAGGTCGCGCTCGACGCGCTGCGCGGTCCGGTGCGCGCTGGCGACGGCCTCGTCGGCCGGGAGCGCGATCGTCACGTGGGCGACGAGGCCCTCGTCCTCGCGGCGCAGGCTGACCGCCCGCGGCGGCTCGCCCGTGCGCGCGAGGACGGCGGCCCGGATCGCGTCGTCCGCCGCGGCGGCGTCGGCCTTGCTCGGCCGCCGGCCCTCGCGCGGCACGCCGAGTGGCTCCAGGTGCGTGTGGACGACGTCGATCTCCGGCGCCGCACGGCGAATCGCCTCCTCGACGGCATCGGCCGTCCCGTGGGCGGCCGCGAGACGCTCGGCCGCCGGGAGCTTGAGGTGCAGCGTGAGCTCCTGGCGCCCGTCGACGCGGCTCAGCCTCACGTTGTGGACCTCGTGCACGCCGCGCACCGTCAGCGCGGCGCCGCTCGCGCGCTCACGCAGGTCGCCGCCCTCCGCGCGCGGCTCGACGTGGACGACCACGTCGCTCTGCGGCAGCGCCTCGGCGACGATCGCCTCGACCGCGTCGGCCACGGCGTGGCCCTGGCCGAGCGCGGCGTCGGCGCGGATGCCGATCGTGACCTCGACGAAGTGCCGCCGGCCCGCCTGGCGCACGCGGACGCGGCGGACGTCGGCGGTCGGCTCGGCGCGGGCGATCGCGCCGCGCACCGTGAGCTCGGCCTGCTCGGGGGCGCGGTCCATGAGGACGTCGACGTTGCGGCGCATGAGCCGCGCCGCAGCCGTGACCACGAGCACGCTGACGACGAGCGCGGCGATCGGGTCGGCCTCCGGGTAGCCCGCGCGCGCGAGCAGCAGGCCGGCGAGGACCGCGGCCGAGCCGACAAGGTCGGACGCGAAGTGCAGCGCGTTGGATGCCAGCGCCGCGCTCGCGTGCCGGCGCGAGGCGCGCCAGGAGACCGTCGCGCGCGCCGCGTCGACGACGATGACCACGACGACGACCGCGACGGCGACGAGGCTCGGGTCCAGCGCGCCGTGGTCGCCGCCGACGAGCCGCACGACGGCCTGGACGGCGATGACGACGCTGACGAGGACCAGGAACGCCGCCTCCCCGAGCGCGGCGAGGTGCTCGGCCTTGGCGTGGCCGAAGGGATGGTCGGGGTCCGGCGGGCGCAGGGCCACGCCGAGCGCGAGGAAGGTGAGCAGCGCGGCGACGAGATCGGTCCCGGAGTGCAGCGCCTCGGCGAGGAGGCCGAGGCTGCCGGTCAGCAGGCCCGTGACGAGCTTGAGCGCGACGAGCGCCGCGGCCGCGAGGACGGAGAGCAGCGCTGTGCGCTGCGGGGCGTTCAGGCGGCGGCGGCGGCCCGTCGAGGTGGTGGTCGCGGCGGCCAATGGCGGGGGCAGGATTCGAACCTGCGAAGGCAGAGCCAAGGCGTTTACAGCGCCTCCCCTTTGACCGCTCGGGAACCCCGCCGGGCGACGGCGAGTTTAGCGATCAGGCGGCCATCGCCGCGGTCAGCGGACGCCCGTGCTCGACCTCGTCGTCAAGGACGCCGGCGGCGGCCGATCGCTTCTGCGGGACCGTCGTCGGGCCGACCCTCAGCCGGCGTCGCGCAGCCGCTGCGCCTCGGGCAGCGACTCCAGCTTCTTGAGCGTGTGGTTCTCGATCTGGCGGATCCGCTCGCGCGTGACGTTGAACGCGCGGCCGACCTCCTCGAGCGTCCGCGGGCGCCCGCCCGTGAGCCCGAAGCGCATCTCGATGACCTCGCGCTCGCGCGTCGGCAGCGCGGCGAGCGCGCGCCGCACGTTCGCCTGGCGCAGGTGCTCGGAGGCCAGGTCGAACGGCGACTCGGCCAGCTGGTCCTCGACGAAGTCGCCGAGCTCGGACTCCTCCTCGTCGCCCACCGGCTTCTCGAGCGAGATCGGTTGTTGGCTCATGCGCAGGATGTCGCGCACCTCGCGCGTCGTGCAGTCGAGCTCGGCGGCGATCTCCGCGGGCGTGGGCTCGCGTCCGAGCGCCTGGACGAGCTGGCGCTCGACGTGCACGACCTTGTTGAGCTTCTCGACCATGTGGACGGGGATGCGGATCGTGCGCCCCTTGTCGGCGATGGCGCGCGTCACGGCCTGCCGGATCCACCACGTCGCGTAGGTCGAGAACTTGAAGCCCCGGCGGTAGTCGAACTTCTCGACCGCGCGGATGAGGCCGAGCGAGCCCTCCTGGATGAGGTCGAGGAAAGTCAGCCCACGGCCCAGGTAGCCCTTGGCGATCGAGACGACGAGGCGCAGGTTGGCCTCGACCATCTGCGTCTTGGCGAGCATGTCGCCGCGCTCGATGCGCTTGGCGAGCCCGACCTCCTGGGCGGCGGTGAGCAGCGGGACGCGGCCGATCGAGCGCAGGTAGAGCCGCAGCGAATCGAGGCTCGGCTCGACCGTGAGGTCGATCTCGGGCTTCTTCGGCGCGTCGGCCTTGCGGGCCTCCGCCGCGACCTCGACCCGGTGGGCCTCCGAGGTCGCCGGGCGACCGTCGGGGCCCACGACGTCGATCCCCTGCTCCTCGAGATGGTTGTGCAGGTCGCGGACCTGCTCCTTGGTGACCTCGACCTCCTCGAGCGCGCCGGCGATCTGCTCGAACGTGATCACGCCCCGCTCCTGGCCCTCGGCCACGAGGGCGCGCAGCTCGTCGAGCTCCCAGATCGGCGCCTCGTCGGCGAGCAGCACGTCGGTCTTTGCGCTCACGACCCCCTTACCTCCCTGTCTGCGGCCGAACCTCGTGATTGATAGCACAAGCCCCCAGGGCCCAGGAGGTCGGCTCGATAGTCTCATTTCGTCCATGGAGCCCTTCACCCTCACCAGCCAGCCCGACGTCCAGGACTCGCTTCCGACCGTCCACGTGTCGCTCTCGCGGGTCGGCGTGACGAACGTCGAGAAGGTCATCCGGGTCGGGCCGCCGGGCGCCGAGCAGCTGTACTCCGCGCGCCTGGAGTGCTTCGTCGACCTCGGCCCGCAGCAGAAGGGCGCGCACATGTCGCGCTTCGAGGAGGTCATCAACGACGTCATCGGCGAGGTCATCCTCGGCGAGTCCGGCTTCCGGGCCGAGAGCCTCGCGCAGCACATCGCCGGAGGCGTGCGCGAGCGTCAGGACGCGCTGCGCGCCGAGGTGACGATCGCCGCGCGCTACCCCGAGCACAAGCCCGCGCCGGTCTCCGGGATCCCGACCCAGGAGATCTACACGCTGTTCGGCTCGGCCGTGGCGAGCGCGCGCGGCACGCGCCGGCTGATCGGCGTCGCCGCCCAGGGCATGACGGCGTGCCCGTGCGCGCAGCAGATCGTGGCCGGCCAGGCGCGCGAGCGCCTCCAGGACGACGGCTTCGCCGACGAGGAGATCGGGCGCATCTTCGAGGCGGTGCCGGTGGCGACGCACAACCAGCGCGGCCTGGGGACGCTGCACCTCGGCTGTCCCGAGTCGTGCACGACGGACATCGACGCGGCGACGCTGCTCGAGATCGTCGAGGGCTCGATGTCGAGCGAGATCTACGAGCTGATGAAGCGCTCCGACGAGGGCGCCGTCGTCGAGAAGGCCCACCGGCGCCCGCGCTTCGTGGAGGACTGCGTGCGCGAGATGGTGGCGGGCGTCGTCGAGCGCTTCGGCGAGCTCGGCGAGGAGCACTTCATCTCGGCCCGCCAGGAGAACCTCGAGACGATCCACCAGCACAACGTGGTCGCCGAGCGCTTCGGGCTGCTCGGCGAGCTGCGCCGCGAGCTCGCCTCGGGCGCGCACCTCGCGCACCACACGTCGATGCGCGAGTGGCTCGACCGGGCGGGGCGGGCCTAACGGTCGGGCGGTCCGGAAGGCTCGACCGCTCGTCGAGCCGGAGATAGGCTCGAGGCGACAGCGACCGCGGCTCGCGGGAGGCGTCATGCCGAACCGGAACCTCGCCCAGCGCCTCGGGCGCTGGAGCGCCCAGCATCGCCGGATCGCGATCTTCGGCTGGCTCGCGGTCGTCGTGGCCAGCGTCTTCATCGGCGCCGCGATGGGGACGCAGCACCTGGCCGACGAGGACCTCGGCAACGGCGAGTCACGCCGGGCCGACCAGAGCCTCGCCGCCGCCGGCTTCTCCGACCGCGCGACCGAGCAGGTCCTCGTCCAGGGCCGCGGCGGCGCGCTCACGGTCCGGGATCCGGCCTTCCGGGCCGGCGTCGCCGACGTCACGCGCACGCTCGCGCGCTTTCGGACGATCACCGACCTCAAGTCGCCGCTGGACCGGCGCAACGCGGGCCAGATCTCGCGCGACCGCCGCTCCGCGCTCGTGGTCTTCGACATCAGGGGCGACTCCGACGCGGCCAAGGAGCGTGTCGGGCCGATCCTCGACGCCGTCGCCCAGGTTCAGCAGCGCCACCCGGAGCTGCGGGTCGAGGAGTTCGGTGACGCGAGCGCCGACAAGGCGCTGTCGAAGGCCTTCGAGGACGACTTCCGCAAGGCGGAGTTCCTCTCGCTGCCGGTAACGCTCGTGATCCTCGTGGTCGCCTTCGGCGCGCTGGTGGCCGCCGGCCTGCCGCTGGCGCTGGGTCTCTCGGCGGTGGCGATCACGCTCGGCCTGCTGGCGCCGGTGAGCCAGATCTTCCCGGTCGACGAGGCGATCTCGTCGGTCATCCTGCTCGTCGGCCTCGCGGTCGGGGTCGACTACTCGATGTTCTACATTCGCCGCGAGCGCGACGAGCGGGCGGCCGGCCGGGGGCCCGAGGCCGCGCTCGACGTCGCGGCGGCCACGTCCGGGCGCGCCGTGCTCGTGTCGGGCACCACCGTGATGGTCGCGATGGCGGGGATGTACGTGACCGGCAACGCCACGTTCCAGTCGTTCGCGACCGGCACGATCATGGTCGTCGCGGTCGCCGTCGTGGGCTCCGTCACGGTGCTCCCCGCGCTGCTCTCCAAGCTCGGCGACAACGTCAACCGCGGGCGCCTGCCGCTCGTCTCGCGCCTGCACCGGGGTGGCTCGGAGTCCGGCTTCTGGGCCACCGTCGTCAACGCCGTGCTGCGCCACCCGTGGGTCTCGGTCGTCCTCGCCGGGGGACTGCTCGTCGTCCTCGCGCTGCCGACGCTGCGGCTGCACACCGCAAACTCCGGGGTTCAGGGGCTGCCGCGCGACCTGCCCGTCATGCAGACCTACGAGCGCATCCAGACCGCCTTCCCCGGCGGGCCGCTGCCCGCGGTGATCGCGGTCAGGGCGCCGGACGCGCGCGCCCTGCGGGTGACCGCGATGATCCGCGAGCTGCGCAACCGCGCGGTGGCGACGGGTCTCATGCGCGACCCCGTCACCGTGGTCACGAGCCCCGACCGCACGGTCGCGCAGGTCAGCGTGCCGCTCGCCGGCAACGGCACGGACGACACGTCCAACCGCGCGCTGAACGTGCTGCGCGATCGCATCATCCCGGAGACGCTCGGGCGCCTGCCCGGCGTCGAGGCGCCCGTCACGGGCCTCACGGCCGGCTCCTACGACTTCAACGCGCTCATGAAGCAACGCGCGCCGTGGGTCTTCGTGTTCGTGCTCACGCTCGCGTTCCTGCTGCTCATGACGACGTTCCGCTCGATCGTCATCCCGGTCAAGGCGATCGTCCTCAACCTGCTCTCGGTGGCGGCGGCGTACGGCGTCCTCGTCTGGATCTTCCAGGACGGCCATCTGCAGTCGCTGCTCGGCTTCACCGCGATCGGCGGGATCACGTCCTGGCTGCCGCTGTTCTTGTTCGTGATCCTCTTCGGGCTGTCGATGGACTACCACGTCTTCATCCTCAGCCGGGTGCGCGAGGGCCACGACCGCGGGCTGCCCGACCGAGGAGGCGGTGTCGCACGGGATCCGCTCGACGGCGGGCGTGGTGACGAGCGCCGCGATCGTCATGGTCGGCGTCTTCTCGATCTTCGCGACGCTGAGCTCGATCGACTTCAAGGAGATGGGGGTCGGCCTCGCGCTCGCGGTCCTCATCGACGCGACGATCGTGCGGGCCGTGCTGCTGCCCGCGACGATGAAGCTCGTCGGCGACTGGAACTGGTACCTGCCGTCGTGGCTGGGCTGGCTTCCGCAGATCGCCTCGGAGGCGCCGCCGCTGGCGGTCGAGCCCGGCCGCCTCGCGATCGCCGAGCAGCGCCGCGACGGCGCCGTCTGGCTGCGCCTGTCGGGCGAGCTCGACCTCGGCACGACCGGCGCGCTCGAGGACCGCCTCGGCGCGGTCGAGGCCGAGACGCGGACGCTCGTCCTCGACCTGCGCGAGCTCGGCTTTCTGGACTCGAGCGGGATGGACGAGCTCGTGCGCGCCCACCGCCGGGCGCGCAGCGAGGGGCGCCGGCTCGTCGTCGTCGCCGACGAGGCCACGCCCGTCGCGCAGGTTCTCCACACCGCGCGGGCCGAGGACGCGCTCGAGACGGCGCCCGACCCCGGCGGGGCGGGCCTCGGATAGCGCTCAGTCCGGGCGACGGCGGCCTTCATCAATCGCGCGGCGCCGTCGCCGCGCGGCGCGTGACCCCGATCGAGGCGACGACGACGAGGGCGACGGCCAGCGCGCCGCGCGCGGACAGGCCCTGGCCGAGGACGACGAGCCCGGCGAGCGCCGCCACCGCCGGCTCGAGCGACATCAGCACGCCGAAGACGCGGGCCGGCAGTCGGCGCAAAGCCTCGGTCTCCAGGGGGTACGGCACGACCGACGAGAACACCGCGACGGCGGCGGCGATCGCGATCGTCGTCGGGTCCAGGAGGCCGGCGCCGCCGGCGGCGAGGCCGGGGACGAGGGGGACGAGCACGCCGATGGCCATCGCCAGGGCCACCCCGTCGCGCCCCGCGAAGACCCGCCCGGCGCGCTGGGCGACGAGGATGTAGGCGGCCCAGGCGCCCGCGGCGACGAGCGCGAAGGCGACGCCGGCGGCGTCGGTCCCGCCGCCGCCGGGATCGGCGAGCAGGACGACGCCCGCGCCCGCGAGGCCCGCCCACGCGAGGTCCGCACGCCGGCGCGAGAGCGCGACGGCCACGCCGAGCGGCCCGGCGAACTCGATCGTCACCGCGACGCCGAGCGGGATGCGGTCGATCGCCTCGTAGATGCAGAGGTTCATCGTCCCCAGCACGAGCCCGAAGAGCGCCGCCAGGCGCCACGCCCGCGCGCTGCGCCCGGCGGTCCGCGGGCGCGTGACGGCGAGCAGGATGACCGCCGCCAGGGCCAGGCGCAGGAGCGCCGCGCCGGCCGCCCCGACGTCGTCGAAGAGCGTCGTGCCGACGGCGGCGCCGAGCTGCACCGACGAGATCGCCGCGAGGACGAGCGCTACGGCTTGAGGCGATGCCCGGTCCGAAACAGCCACGCGCTCCACGCCACCGTCGCCGCCGCGAGCACCGCGGTCACCCCCAGCGCGAGCACCACGCTGACGTCGGTCGTGCCCAGGAACCCGTAGCGCACCGCGCTGAGCAGGTAGAAGATCGGGTTCAGGTGGCTGATCTCGTGCCATGGGCTGGGCAGGAGGTCGACGCTGTAGAAGACCCCGCCGAGGAACGTCAGGGGCAGGATGACGATGTTCGTCACGAACGCCGTGTGGTCCCACGCGTTCGCGTAGATCCCGACGACGACGCCGAAGGACGAGAACAGCACGAGCACCAGCGCGACGGCGAGCGCGAGCACGAGCGGATGGGCCATCGGCACCGCGATGAACGGCAGCACGCAGAGCAGCAGGCCGGCGCCGATCAGCAGCGCCCGCACGACGCCGCCGAGCGACAGCGCGAGGTTGATCTCCCACGGACGCATGGGCGCCGCGAGCACGTCGTTGAGGTAGCGGTCGAAGCGCGCCTGGAAGACCGACGCGGAGTTGTTTGCGTAGGTGGCCTGGATCATCGCCATCGTGATCAGGCCGGGGACGATGAAGACGTCGTAGTCGACCCCCTCGATCTGGCGGATGCGTCCGCCGAGCGAGAGCCCGAAGACGAGGATGAACAACAACGAGCTCAGCACGGGCGCGACGATCGTCTGCGTCCAGAGCTTGAGCACGCGCGCCGTCTCGCGAGCGCTCAGCGCGATGAGCCCGCGGTGGCGGGCCGCGAGGGCGCTCCCCGCGGACTGCCGGGCCGGGCGCGCGGCGGGGTCGTGGGAGGACCCCCGGCGGGCGCTCACGCCGCGGCGGCCATCGCCTTGACGTACACGTCGGCCAGCGAGTCGGCCTCGTAGGCCGAGCGCAGGCCGGCCGCCGAGTCGCGCGCCAGCAACCGCCCGCCGCGGATGAGCGCGATCTCCTCGCAGAGCTCCTCGGCCTCCTCGAGGTAATGCGTGGTCAGGAGGATCGACGTGCCCTCGCCGTGCAGGCGGCGGATGTAGGCCCAGAGCTCGAGGCGCAGCTCGAAGTCCACGCCCGCGGTCGGCTCGTCGAGGATCACCAGGCGGGGCTCGTGCATGAGCGCGCGCGCGAGCAGCAGGCGCCGGCGCAAGCCGCCGCTGAGCATCGGCGCGCGCACGTCGGCCTTCGCGCGCAGGTCGAAGACGTCCATCATCTCGCCCGCCCGCCGCCGCGCCCGCGCGCGCTCCATCCCGTAGTAGCCGCCGTGGTAGAGCAGCGTCTCCTCGACGTCGAGGAAGCGGTCGAGGTTGACGTCCTGCTCGGCCAGGCCGATGAGCCGCCGGCCCTCGGGCGAGCCGTGCCGGTGGCCGAAGACGGAGATCTCGCCCGCGGTGACGCGGACGAGGTTGCAGACCGCGCTGATGAGCGTCGTCTTACCTGCGCCGTTGGGCCCGAGCAGGCCGAAGAACGCGCCGTCGGCGACGTCGAGGTCGAGCCCGTCGAGGGCGAGGAAGCGGTTGTCGTAGCGCTTCGTGAGCCCGTGGACGGACAGGGCGGCGGCGGACATGACCCTTGACGTTAGCCTGCCGGTCTATGCTCGGCCCGATGCGCATCGGCCAGCTTGCCGAGCGAGCGGGCGTCACGACCCGCACCGTCCGCTACTACGAGAGCCTCGGCCTCCTGGCCCCCGCGCGGCGCGAGGCCTCGCGCCATCGCCAGTACGACGAGGACGCGCTCGCGCGCCTGGCGAAGATCGACTGGCTCAAGCGAATGGGGCTCACGCTCGACGAGATCGCCGCGGTCATCCCGCTCTACTTCGGCGCCACCACGGGGCCGCGCGGGCGCCGCAAGCTCCTCGGGATCCTCGAGCGCCATCTCGCCGAGACCGACGAGCGCGTCGAGGGCCTCGTCGCCCACCGCGACGAGCTGCGCGCCGCCGTCGAGCGCCTGCACGCGACCGTCGCCGAGCCGGCGCGTCGCTGAGCCTGGCGAGGGCCCGCGCGGCGCATTGCGCCGCGCCCGTGTCGACGTCGTCATTGACGTTCAACGTCAAGTTCTGGAATTATGCCCCGCCATGCACATCCGCACCATCGGTCCCCACGGTCCCGGCGTCGGCGCCCTCGGCCTCGGCTGCATGGGGATGTCGGAGTTCTACGGCGCCCGCGACGACGACGAGTCGATCGCGACCATCCACCGCGCGCTCGAGCTGGGCGTGACCCTGCTCGACACCGCCGACATGTACGGCCCGCACACCAACGAGGAGCTCGTCGGCCGGGCGATCGCGGGCCGCCGCGACCAGGTCGTGATCGCGACGAAGTTCGGCATCGAGCGCGACGCGCTCGACGCGACCGTGCGCGGCGTCAACGGCCGCCCGGAGTACGTCCGCCGGGCGTGCGAAGGCTCGCTGCGCCGGCTCGGCGTCGACCACATCGACCTCTACTACCAGCACCGCGTCGATCGCGACACGCCGATCGAGGAGACCGTCGGGGCGATGGCCGAGCTCGTCGGCGAGGGCAAGGTCCGCCACCTCGGGCTCTCCGAGGCGGGCGCCCAGACGCTGCGTCGCGCCTGCGCCGTGCACCAGATCACCGCGCTGCAGACGGAGTACTCGCTGTGGTCGCGCGACCCCGAGGACGAGCTCCTGCCGACCTGTCGCGAGCTCGGGATCGGCTTCGTCGCCTACTCCCCGCTGGGGCGCGGCTTCCTCTCGGGTGCGATCCGGTCGGTCGACGACCTCGACGCCGACGACTACCGCCGCTCCTCGCCGCGCTTCCAGGGCGAGAATTTCGAGCGCAACCTCGATCTCGTGGACCGCATCGACGAGCTGGCGGGCGAGAAGGGCGTGCGCGCGTCGCAGCTCGCGCTGGCCTGGGTCCTGCACCAGGGCGACGACGTCGTCCCGATCCCCGGCACCAAGCGCCGCTCCCACCTCGAGGAGAACGTGGCAGCGACCGACATCGAGCTGACCGCCGAGGACCTGCGGCGGATCGCCGAGGCGCTGCCGCAGGCCGCCGGCGAGCGCTACCCGGAGGCGATGATGGGCTCGCTCAACGCGTAGAGGCGCGCGTGAGCGCGCTGACCGTTCGTCGTGGCCGCTGCGCTCGAGCGCGAGCTCGCGGCGCGCCTCGCGGACGCCGACGTGCGCGTGCGGCTGCGCTGCGAGCCCGAGCTGCTCCCGGCGCCGCGCTGGTGTGCGACCACGGCCGCGTCGACGGCTGCGAGCGGCCGCAGCGCGCCTCGCTAGATTCAGCCCATGCCCCTCGTCCCCATGGTCATCGAGCGCACGGCCCGCGGCGAGCGCGAGTACGACATCTTCTCGCGGCTGCTCAACGAGCGCATCATCTTCCTCGGCGAGGCGGTGGACGACCAGATCGCCAACCTGATCGTGGCCCAGCTCCTGCATCTGGAGTCCTCGGACCCCGACAAGGACATCTCGCTCTACATCAACTCGCCGGGCGGCTCGATCTACGCCGGGCTGGCGATCTACGACACGATGCAATTCATCAAGCCCGACGTGCAGACGATCTGCGTCGGCGTCGCGATGTCGATGGGCTCGCTGCTGCTGACCGGCGGGGCGCCGGGCAAGCGCTTCTCGCTTCCGAACAGCCGGATCCTGATTCATCAGCCCTCGGCCGGATTCGAGGGCCAGTCGAGCGACATCGAGATCCACGCGCGCGAGATCCTCAAGACGCGCGAGCACATCGACGAGATCTACGCCCACCACACGGGCCGGCCGGTCGAGGAGGTCACCCGCGACATGGAGCGCGACCGCTTCTTCCCACCCGAGGACGCCGTCGAGTACGGCCTCATCGACCGGGTGATCGAGCAGCACTAGCGGTCGTGGCGGCGGGTCACCCCGGACGCCGGGGCTGCGGTGAGGCCGTCAGCAGCCGGGGCGCCGGACGCGCTCGCGCAGCAGGCGTGCGAAGGCGACCGGACGCGCGGTCATGACGCCGACGGTCGCCGGTGGCTACGTGCCCTGCCACGCCAGCACGAGCAGCCCGACGGCCACGACCGCGGCGACGAGCACGACGACGAGGTTCGCCGTCAGCGCCACCGAGAGCAGGCGCGCGCGATCCGGGCGAGCGCGCTCCGCCTCGGTCGGCGCCGCGACGTCGGGCGCCTGCGCGGCTGCGCCGTCGAGGATGCCGACGATCAGCGCGTTCATGCTCGTGTTCTCGCGCTCGGCCAGCCGGGCGAGCTGCGCGTGGAGCGTCGGCGGCATCCGCACGAGCAGGCGCCCGCTGTGCTTGGCCGTCGTGCGCGGCGAAGGCACGGCGCGACCCTCGGCGAGCGCGGCGCCGATCCAGTCGCCCATCGCCGCGCGCACGGCGCCGGCCGCCTCCTCCGGCGTCGCCCCGGTCGCCTCGCAGCCCTCGAGCTCGTCCACGCGCGCGCTCCAGCCGTCGGCCTCCCGCGCCAGCGTGATCCGGTAGGGAAGCTCGAGCAGCTCCTCCTTGCGACGGCGCTCGCGCGTGGCCATAGGTCAAGCGAGCCTACGGTGCCGGCGCGGGGCTTACAAGCGCAGCCTCCCCATCCAGGCAGGTGCGCAGGCGCGCGAGGGCACCGCGCAGCAGCCGCGAGACGTGCACGGGCGAGAGGCCGAGCTCGCGGGCGACGCCGGCCTGGCTCAGGTCGCCGTAGAAGCACAGGCCGACGATCCGCCGTTCGCGCTCGTCGAGACCGCCCAGCGCGGCCAGCAGCGCGAGACGCTCGGCGACCGCCTCGCTGATGCCGTCCACGCCGGGCGCCCCGGGGTCGTCATCGGTCGGCAGCGGCCCCGGCACGGCGGCGCCGAGCACGCCCGCCGCCTCGGCGGCGGGCATCCCGGCGCGGCCCGCGAGCTCCCGCAGGCTGGGCGTGCGTCCGAGGCGCGCGAACAGCTCGCGGTCGGCGCGGCGCAGCGCGCGCCGCTGCTCCTGGACGCGGCGCGGAATGCGCACGGTGGCGCAGCGGTCGCGCAGGTGCCTGCGGATCTCTCCGAGGATGCTCGGCACGGCGTAGGCCACGAGCGTGCCGCCCCGCGCCGGGTCGAAGCGGTCGACCGCGTTGATGAGCCCGATCGCCCCGGCCTGGAAGAGGTCGTCGATCGGCTCGCCGGTGCCAGCGTAGCGGCGCGCGAGCGCCGCGACGAGCGGTAGGTGCTGCTCGATGAGGCGGTCGCGACGGTCTGGCGCGTGCTGCTCCACGACGCTTCACCTTAATGGCATGCTCGCGACTCGGTTGGGTACTTCCTTAAACGATGGGCGTCGTGCCGAGGCCCGGGGGGTGTATCGACGCGATCCGCACCGGGGGTCGCCCGCCGCCGACCGGTCGCGTCGGCGGCGGGCGGGCGCTCGCCGCCCGTAAACCGCGATCACAGCGAAGCTATCGCAGCAGTATCAGGCTGCCGGAGCCCACGCCGCATGGGCACGGCCGTCGCGGCCGGCGATACTGACAGTAATATCATTGATGACGTTCACCATACTGCTTGGAGTGACACCGCCGTCAGCGTCCTCGCGGCTCCATGCCACGTCTCTGACCCTGAACAAACGTCCAGAACGCCGGATTGCGCCCGTTGACGCGCCCGTTCCTGGCGCGCTAGCGTCGTCCATCGGTCCAGCCTTCGACCTGGGGGGTCATCGGCGCTTGGCAGGCACCATCGTCGTCGTACGCAGGCTCGCCGGGCTCGCCTTGGTGATGCTGATGTGCGCGACGCCGGCAGCTGCGCAATCCGGTCCAGCGCCCGACCCGGCGCCGTCGGGCCCATCCCCGGATCCGGCGCCCGGTCCGGCCGCGGTCGCCGTGGCCAGGCCCGTGACGAGGAGCGCCCCGGCCGTGACCCCGGCGCCGCGTCCCGTCCTCCCCGCGCGGAACGTCGCCCCGCGGCCGGCGATCCCCGCCGCCACCACCGTGCAGTCGACGCCGGCGCCGACACCCACGCCGGCGCCGACGCGGGCGCCCGCACCCGCGACCGCGACCGTGCGGACCCGGGTCGCGAACACGCCCGCCCGCAAGACGCCCGCCCGCAGCAAGCCTCCCGCCAAGCCCCGCGTCCACCGCGCGCGACGGGAGGTGCCGAGGCACCGGACGCTGCCGATCCTCGTCCGGCCGTCGTACGCGGCGTCCCAGCCGCTCGTGCGTCTCAAGCGCCTCGTGCCGGCCGCGGCCCGGGACGGCGGCGATGCGACCACGCTGACGGCGGCCGCCGGCGCGCTCGTGGTCCTCGCCCTCTCGTGCGCGTCGCTGCTCGCGCTCACGCGGCGCCTCGAGCGGGAGGACGGCCGGCCGTGAGGACGTGGGTCGTGGCGTTCGCGCTCGTCGTGAGCCTGCTCACCGTGGCTCCGGACGCACTCGCGCTCGGTGCGAACTCCACGTGCACGCCCAGCGCCGGGTGCACCGGCTGGGCGTCGACGGACGTCATCCTGCGCTGGTTCCCGACCCCCGACGCCACGGACAGCGACAACTGCCCGAACCCCAAGACGATCTCCAACGAGGGCGTGACGCCGTGGACCTGCGGCGTCAGCAACGGTTCGATCTGGACCTACACCACGACCACGGTCCGCATCGACAAGTCGACTCCGATCGCCACCGGCGCGGTGACCTCCCGGACCGGCGACGCCAACGGCTGGTTCAACCATCCGGTCGGCGTCGGCTTCGTCGGTACCGATGCCGTCTCTGGGATCGCCGAGTGCACCGCGCTGACCTACGCGGGCCCCGACAGCGGCGGCGCCGCACTGTCCGGCACCTGCCGCGATCAGGCCGGCAACGCGAGCGCGGCGACCCCCTTCATGCTCAAGTACGACGCGACCGACCCGGACATCACGGCCGCGATCCCGGGCCGCAAGCCCGACCATCGCGGCTGGTACAACCACCCCGCGCGGCTCGGCGTCAACGCCGGCGACGCGCTCTCCGGGCTCGCCGGCTGCGCGCCGGCCCAGCTCGACGCTCCGCAGGTCGTCGCGTCGTGCACCGACAAGGCCGGCAACGTGGCCGCGCGGGCGTTCCGGTTCCCCTACGACGCGACCGCGCCGGAACTGAGCGTGCGCGCCGAGCCGGCCGACGGCCGCGCGTACGTCCGCTGGCGCGCCAGCGACGCGCGCGGGCTGAAGGTCGTGCGCACGCCGGGCGACCACGGCGCCGCGCGCTCGGTCGTCTTCCGCGGGCGCGGTCGCGGTCTCAGCGACGGCGGGCTGCGCAACGGGCGGCGCTACGTCTATGCGGTCACGGCCACCGATCAGGCGGGCAACGCGGCGACGCGGACCGTGCGCGTCGTGCCCGGCGCGCGGCTGCTCGCGCCCCGCTCGGGCGCCACGCTCGCGGCGCCGCCGCTCCTGCGCTGGACGCGCGTGCGGCACACGCGCTACTACAACGTGCAGCTCTTCCGGATCGTCCACGGCCGCGCGCGCAAGCTCATGAGCTCGTGGCCGCAGCGCCCGCGGCTGAGGCTCGAGCGCACGTGGCGCTACGGCGGCGCGCGCCGGGTGCTCGTCCCGGGCCTCTACCGCTGGTTCGTCTGGCCCGGCAAGGGCGCGCCGGCCGAGCGCCGGTTCGGAGCGCTCGTCGGCCGCGGCAGCTTCCGGATCATCGCCGCTCCACCGCAAGCGCCGGGCCAAACGTGATCAGCGCGGCTCCCGTCGCCGCCTCGATCCGGGCCCGCCGACGCGCGTAGCCCTCGCGCAGGCGCGCGACGAGGACGACGAGCACCGCAGAGGCGAGCTCGAGCAGCGCGTGCGCGAACGCGCTCAGGTCCGGGGCACGGGCGGGGGCAGCGGCCGCTTGGGCCGTGCGGGCCGCCGCCGGCGGCGGGACCCCGAGCCGGCCGCAGGCGCGGGCCGGTCGCGCGCGAAGCGGGCGCGCTCCTCATCGGTCATCTTGCGGATAACGAGCGATCCGTCGTCGACCTGCTCCTGAATGCGGTCGAGCTTCTGCTTGCGCTGCTCGGCCTCGCGCTCGCGCTGCGTCTTCGTTGGCATGGTGTGCTTTCAGGGTACCCGGGCCGCGCCGCGGGCAAGCCACGCGGCCCGCTCAGGACTCCGGTGTCTCGGCGCGCGGGCGGGGTTCTGGACGCAAGGCCCCGTCCTCGAAAGCATCCTGGAGAGGCGGCGGCAAAGCGCCTCCTGTCGGCTCGCCATCGCCCGCATCTACGACGGCAAGGGCGTGACGGCGGCCGTGCCCGGCTCGGTCGAGGACCTGCAGCTCACGGTCTTCGACATCGACAAGGCTCGCGACGAGCTCGTCGGCCGCGGCGTTGCCGTCAGCGACGTGTTCCACGACGCGGGCGGTGTCTTCCACCATGCCGGGACGGAGGGCCGCGTTGCCGGTCCCGCCCCGGAGCACGCCGACTACGGGTCGTTCGCCTCCTTCAGCGACCCGGACGGCAACGGCTGGCTGCTGCAGGAGATCAAGGTGCGTCTCCCGGGACGGGTGAGCGGCGTGCCGACCGGATACGACGGCGCGAGTGACCTGGCCGAGGCTCTGCGGCGCGCGGCCGCCGCGCACGGCGAACATGAGCAGCGGACTGGTCAGGAGGACCCGGACTGGCCGGACTGGTACGCCGAGTACATGGTCCGCGAGCGGGCCGGCGAGGAGCTGCCGACATGAGTGACTACGACGTCATCGTGCTGGGCGGCGGCTCACCGGGGGAGCACTGCGCGGGCGCGCTGGCCGACGGCGGGCTGCGCGTCGGGCTGGTGGAGCGCGAGCTCGTCGGGGGCGAGTGCTCCTACTGGGCGTGCATCCCGTCCAAGACGCTCCTGCGCCCCGGCGAGGGGGTGCACGGCGCGCGAGGCGGCAGCGCGCGCTGACGTCGACGTCGAGGCGGCGCTCGCGTGGCGCGACTTCATGGTCTCCGACTACTCGGATGCCGGCCAGGAGCGCTGGCTGGCGGGACAGGGCATCGCGCCGCTGCGCGGGATCGGCCGGCTCGCCGGAACCGGCGTCGTCGAGGTCGACGGCGTGCCACACACCGCCGAGCACGTCGTCGTCGCCACGGGCTCCGAGCCGGTCGTGCCGCCCGTCCCGGGCCTGCGCGAGCTCGAGGGGATCTGGACGAGCCGCGAGGCGACCGGCATGAAGTCGGTGCCGCGTCGCTTACTCGTGCTCGGGGGCGGGGCGGTCGGCGTCGAGATGGCCCAGGCGGTGCGCCGCCTCGGCGGGGAGGTCGTGCTCGTCGAGATCGCCTTCGACGGCGTCCAGGCGAGCCCGCGCACCGCGGGAATCGGGCTGGAGACCGTCGGCATCGAGGCCGGCGCCCGCGGGATTCCCGTCGACGCGCGCCTGCGTGCCGGCGAGCGCCTGTGGGCGATCGGCGACGTCACCGGGCTGTTGGCGTTCACGCACGTGGGCAAGTACCAGGGCGAGGTCGTCGCGGCCAACCTCCTCGGCGAGCAGCGCAAGGCCGACTACGACGCCGTGCCGCGCGTTGTCTACACCGACCCGCAGGCGGCGTCGGTCGGCGCGACCGAGGGCCGCTTCAGCGCGACCGCCCGCTTGTCCGAGGTCGCCAAGACGGCGACCTACACACGCGCCTACGCCGAGTCGAACGGGTTCCTGACGCTGCTCACGGACGGCGAGCGGCTGACCGGCGCCTACGCCGTCGGCCCCGAGGCCGGCGAGTGGCTGCAGCAGGCCACGCTGGCCATTCGCGCCGGCGTACCACTCGATGTGCTCCGCGACACGATCCAGCCGTTCCCGACGTTCTCGGAGATCTACGTCGCCGTGCTGAAGGCCCTCCCCGGCGAGCGCCCCATGCCCCCCGAGCCGATCATGGCGGCGCACGACCGCGCGGACGAATCATGACCGCGGCAAACGACGTCGCTCGCACCCGGCACGAGCCGGAGCTCCTCGGCCAGACGGTCTTGGTCATCGACGGCAGCGTCGGTGAAGCGGTTCTTCGAGGACCTGCCGGACCCCGATCGACCACGTGATGATCACGGCCGACGGCCCTCATTACGGGCCGCTGCTCGAGATGGACTCAGATCCCGGTGTTGTAATCGAGCGGTCTACGTGGGTGACGGCTCGCGTAGGGTCGAAGGCCGAACCGGGGCCTGGCTCATCTCAGATCTTGACCCGGGTAGCGGTGTCCTTGCTCTGAAGTGTCGACCTCGGTTCGTGCCTTCGAGGATCGGCCTGACCTGATAGAAGCGTCGGCATCCAGCCGGGTGTCCCGACCGGGATGTTGTCGGCCGATCCGCCACAACGGTACGCCTCGGGAGGGAAGCGATGGGAAGCAGCAGGAGGGGTCCGGGCCCGTCCTCGATGCTGATCGGTGAGGATCGCGTGGGCAACGCGGTCGGGATCGATCCGCACAAGCGCACGTTGACGGCGATCGTCGTCGACGCGCGCGGCGGGATCGTCGCCGGCGAGCACTTCAAGGTCTCAGGCGACGGCCACCGCGCGCTGGAGGCGTGGGCGCTGTCGTTCGGCCCCGTGGTGCGCTGGGGGATCGAGAACGCCGCCGGCTGGGGCCGGCACACCGCGATCTACCTCGCCGGCCGAGGGCATGACGTCCGCGACGTGTGCCCGAACCGCACGCCGCGTCGGGACCGCGCCCGTCAGCGCGGCAAGTCCGACATGCTGGACGCCGAACGGATCGCGCGCGAGACACTCGCGCATCCGCTGCTGCCGCGGGCGTTCAAGTCCGCCCGGGCGCAGGCGGCCCCGGACGAGCACCGCGAGCTGTTGTGCCTGTGGCACAACCAGCGCCGCTCGCTGCTCAAGAGCCGCCAGCACCTGCTCAACGAGGCCGAGTTCCTGCTCGCCGACCTGCCGCTTGGGCTGCGCGAATGGCTGCCCGACGGCAAGGCCGTGCGTCCGCGCCTGGCCGCCCTGGCACGCCGCAACCGGCGCAAGCGCTGGGACGCGGCGACCGTCCTGCGGCTGCGGATGCTCGACGACCACCGCGCCCAGATCGCGCGGCTGGATGCCGCCGAGCGCGACGCCACCCGCCAGCTGGCGCTGCTGGTCGCGGCCGCCGACACGACGCTCGGCGAGCTCTGCGGCCTGTCGACCCGGTCGGTCGCCGAGCTGCTGGTCGAGATCGGCGACCCGCGCCGCTTCACCGAGGGCGGCTTCGCGCGCTTCAACGGCACCGCGCCGCTGGCGGCCTCGACCGCCGAAGGCCCCGGCGAACCGGTCCGCCACCGCTTCAACCCCGGCGGCAACCGGCGCGTCAACGCGATCCTGCACCGCATCGCCGTCACGCAACTGCGCTGCGAGCCCCGAGCGCAGGCGATCTACGCCAATGCCCGCGCCCGCGGACACACCAAGCGCGAGGCGCGGCGCATCCTCAAGCGCCACCTCTCAGACGTCATCCACCGCCGCATGACACGCGACCTCGAGCGCTCCGCCGCCCGTGTCCCCCTGGCCGCCTGACCGCGCCGTCGCGAGACGCAGTCACAGGGGCGGCCCGACAGGGCCGAGCGCAGCGAGCCGCAGGCGGCCCTTGACGGCGCTCGCGCGACGGGCGCGACCATGCCGACAGGAGGACACACTTGACATAGAAGCTTCAGGTGCGCCGGGCGATCAGCGAGCACGTGGTGCTGGCGCTAGAGGTCGCGCGCAACGCCGCCGGCAAGATGCTACGCCGCAGTGGGCGGCCCGAACCAGGTGGCCAGTGCGTCGGTGACTCCCACATCGGTTCCATCTCCCACCCAGGCGACGTAGCCGTCTGGGCGGATCAGCGCGGCGGTGGGGGCGCTGACCGCGCCGAGCACCGGCAGCTCCCACTCCCCGTCGTAGCTTGCGTCGATCGGCTGGATCCGGTCAGCCCATGGAGCGATGTCGAGGTCGCCGGGCTGACCGAGGTTGAGCAGCAGCGGCCGTGCGTCGTGCAGCAGCTCGAAGACTCGGAGCGGGCCGTCGGCGGTGTTCAGGTCGAGATCTGGCATGCGGCGTCCGAGCAGCGGATGTCCCTCGCCGAGGTCGTAGTGAATGTCCAGCCCGGAGATGAGCCCGGCGAGCCGTTTGCGAGGCTCGTCCATGCTCGCCAGCTCCGACACCACGTCGACGACGGCCTTGATGCGCTCGTCGTGGCGCTGGAGCGCGGTCTGAGCCATCGTGTACGTGAGCGCGCGGGCGGCGACGGGGTGACGCTCGGCGTGGTAGCTGTCCAGGAGGCTCTCCGGGGTGGTCTCGTCGACCACCTGCGCGAGCTTCCATCCCAGATTCACCGCATCCTGCACGCCGAGGCTGAGGCCCTGTCCACCCGCCGGGTAGTGCACGTGCGCCGCGTCGCCGGCCAGCAGGACGCGTCCCACGCGATAGGCCGCGGCCTGCCGGGTCATGTCGGTGAACCTGGAGATCCACGTGGGGTCGTGGATCCCGAAGTCGGTGCCGTACACGGCGATGAGCGCTTCGCTGAGTTCGCGCAGGGTGGGCTCGCTGCTGGGCCCGAGCTGCTGCTCGGTCGTGACCACCCGGAACGTCTTCCCATCCTCCATCCTGTGGAGGCCGTGGACGCCGGCGGCGTCGTGACGGACGCCCGGCGGCGGCTCCTCGGTCAGCTCGACCTCGGCGATCAGGTTGCTCCTCGTCGGATCCCAGCCCGGGAACTCGATGCCGGCCGCCTTGCGGATCATGCTGCGTCCTCCATCGCACCCGACGAGATACCGCACGCGCAGCGGCTCGCCGTCGGACAGCCGGACATCGACCCCGGTGTCGTCCTGCGCGAAGCCCGTCACCTCACACCCGTAGTAGATGCGCACCGGCAGCTCGGCGATCCAGGCGGCCATGATCCGCTCGATCTGGTTCTGGAAGATCCCGAGCGAATACGGATGACGCGTCGGGAAGTCGCTCATGTCCATCACGGTCGTGCCGAACGTCGCGGCCTGAGCCACCTGACCCTCCGCGAGGAATCGATCGGCGACCCCGCGCTGATCCAGCACCTCGATCGTGCGCGAGTGAATTCCGCCGGCCCGCGAGTCGGCGAGCGCGTGATCGGGGCGCCGCTCGACGACCGCGACGTCGACCTTCGCCAACGCCAGCTCGGCCGCCAGCATCATCCCCGCAGGACCGCCTCCGGCGATGACCACCCCATGCTCCGTCATCGCCACACTCCTCTTGGATACGTCGAGAATGACACGCGCATTTCGCTCCTCGATTCCGTCGGTCTTGCTTGCGGCGGGCGATTATGCGGCAACGCTCAAGGCCTCATGAGAGCCTTCTGTGCGGTATAAGATGAGAAGTGAAGAGCAGCGGGTAACGGTCTTCCACCTGCGTCCGCTGCGGACGGGCGAGCTCTTGACGAAGCAGCCGTGCCGCCAACGCGATCCCGCCCCTGAAGACCGGCCTCGGCGCGCTCGCGCGCCGCGATCTGCTCGGTCTCCTGCGAGCGCGTGATGTGGGTGGACGCTCGGAGCCTTACCCCGGCGGCCGCGCGCGAACTGGCGCTCAGGCGCGCAGCAGGCCCGCGCCGCGGGCCCAGTGCACGGTGCGCAGGACGGTCTCGCGCGGCGGCGTGTAGCGCAGACCGAGCTCGCGCTCGGCCCGCGAGCCGTCGTAGCGGTGGCCGTGCAGCAGCGTGCGGACCATCTCCCGGCAGACCGGCGGGCGTCGGCCCGCGAGCCGGGCGCCGCGCTCGACGACGCCCGCCCCCACGGTGGCCAGCCGCCGCGGGACGAGCCGCGGCCGCCGCCGCACGCCCGCGGCGTCGGCGGCCAGGGCGAGCGCGTCGACGACCGACAGCGTCATCCCGTTGAGCAGGTAGCGCTCGCCGCGTTCGCCGCGCTCGGCCGCCAGCAGGTGCCCCTGGACGCAGTCGGCGACGTCGACGAGGCTCACGTTGGTGTCGACGAAGACGCGCAGCCGCCCGTCGAGGAAGGCGAGCAGGAAGCGTCCGGTGCCGCTCGCCCGCCCGGGCCCCTGCACCGAGGACGGGTTCACGCAGACGACGTCCTGCCCGGTCGCGCGTGCCGCGGCCAGCGCGGCACGCTCGCCCTCGGTCTTCGTGCGCTCGTACCGCGAGAGGTACCAGCCGCGGTGGACCGTGCGCTCGGTGCCGACGACCCCCGGCGGCTCGCCGATCGTCGCGGCCGAGGACGTGTGGACGAGGCGCGGGACGCCCGCGCGGGCCGCGGCGCGCACGGCGGCCGCCGCGCCGTCGACGTTGACCCGGCGCATCGGCTCGGGGTCCTCGACGCACAGCGCGTTGACCCCGGCGACGTGGAACGCGAGCTCGCAGCCCTGCATGCCGCGCGCGAGCGCGTCCTCGTCGAGGACGTCGCCGTCGGCCGGCGCGGCGCCGCGCGCCGCGAGCGCCGCGGCGGCGGCCTCCGAGCGCGCCAGCGCGATCACCTCGTCGCCGCGCGTCACGAGGGCTTCGACGAGCGCGCCGCCGACCAGGCCGCTGCCGCCGGTCACGAAGACGCGGCTCACGCGGCGCCGCGCAGCGACGACGAGAAGCGTCCGAGGTAGTCGACGGCCGACCAGGCCGTGATGAGCGCGGCGAGCACCATGATCCACTGGTCGAGGAACGCCCCGGCGATCACCACGTCGGGGCGGAGCATCGCCAGCACGATCGCGATGAACTGGACCGTGGTCTTCCACTTCCCCAGCGCGGAGGCCTCGAGGTGGCTCCCGCCCGCCGCCACGGCAGCCCGCAGCCCGAGCATCACGAGCTCGCGCCCGACGATCACGAGCACGACCCAGGGCGACGCCCGGCTCACCGCGAGCAGGCCGATGAGGGCCGCGGTGACGAGCAGCTTGTCGGCCGTCGTGTCGAGGAACGAGCCGAGCTTGGACGTGACGCCCCAGCGTCGCGCGAGCCGGCCGTCGAACCAGTCCGTCGCGGCGGCGACGACGAAGACGGCGGAGGCGGGCGCGTAGGCCTCCGCGAGCACGAGCGCCATCACGACCGGCGCGAGGACGATCCGCAGGGCCGTGCCGACCGCGAGCACCCGGACCCTCCTCCCCGAGCCCAGCGCCATCGGCGTACCCACGTTCACAGGGTCGCCGATGCTACCGGTCGAGCAGGGCGCTCGCGGCCGCCCGCGCGGTCTCGGCGTCGGGCGCCGCCAGCGCCGCCGCTGCCGCCGCGCGGGCGTCGGCGAGCGAGACCGAGCGCAGCGCCGCCTTGATCTCGGGTACGAGCGAGGGCGCCATGCTCAGCTCGGTGACGCCGAGGCCGGCGAGCAGGACGGCGGCGGCCGGATCGCCGGCCAGCTCTCCGCAGACGCCCACCCAGCGCCCGCGCGCTTGCGCCGCCTCGACGGTCGCGCGCACGAGCGCGAGGACGGCGGGTTGCGGGCCCGCCAGCAGCGCCGCCAGGCGCTCCTCCCCGCGCTCGGCGGCCATCGTGTACTGCGTGAGGTCGTTCGTGCCGATCGAGAAGAACTCGGCGTGCTCGGCCAGGTGCGCGGCGCCGAGCGCCGCGGCCGGGACCTCGACCATGATCCCGAGCTCGAGCCGCGCGTCGACGCCCGTGGCGGCGCGCGCCTCGTCGAGCGCCGCGCGCGCGGCCCGCAGCTCGGCCACCGTCGTCACCATCGGCAGCATCGCCTTGACCGGGAACTCGGCGGCCACGCGGACGATCGCCCGCAGCTGCGTCGCGAGCACCTCGGGCCGCGCGAGGGCGAGGCGGATGCCGCGCACGCCGAGGAACGGGTTGGCCTCGGGCGGCATCGGGAGTGCGGGCAGCGGCTTGTCGGCCCCGGCGTCGAGGGTCCGCACGACGAGCGGGCGGCCGCCGAGCGCCCGGGCGATCCCGGCCAGGGTCTCCGCCTGCTCGTCCTCGTCGGGGAGCTCGGGCCGGTCGAGGAAGAGGAACTCCGTGCGCAGGAGGCCGACGCCCTCGGCGCCCGCCTCGACCGCCGCCTTCGCCTCCGCCGCCGAGCCGAGGTTCGCGAAGACCTCCAGGCGCGTGCCGTCGCGCGTCGTCGCGGGCTCGTGGGCGTGCTCCTGGGCCGCGGCGCGGCGCGCAGCCGCGCGCCGGCGCCGGTCCGCGGCGGCCTCGAGCGCGTCGGCGGGCGGGTCGACGAGGAGCGTCCCGGCGTCGCCGTCCAGCAGGAGCGGCGTGCCCTCGGGGACGGCGAGGACCGCGTCCCCGAGCCCGACGGCCGCCGGCAGGCCGAGCGCGCGCGCGAGGATCGCGGCGTGGGCGGTGGCCGCGCCGCGCGCGGTGGCGATGCCCTGCACGAGCGCCGGGTCGAGGCCGGCGGCGTCCGCTGGCGTGAGCTCGCGGACGACGACGATGCCGGGATCGGGCGGCGCCGCGTCGGCTGCGCCGGTCAGCGCGCCGACGACCCGCCGTCCGACGTCGAGGACGTCGGCGGCGCGCTCGCGCAGGAGCGCGTCGTCGAGCCCGCGGAAGCGCTCGGCCACGCGCGCGGCCGCGTCGTGCCAGGCGCCCTCGGCCGTGGCGCCGGCGGCGATCGCCGCGCCGGCCGGCTCGAGCAGGGCGTCGTCGTCGAGCAGCGCGAGGTGCGCGTCGAAGATCGCCGCCTCGGCGGCGCCGGCGCTGCCGCTCACGGCGTCGCGGTCGCGGGCGATCGCCGCACGCGCGGCCTCGCGAGCGTCCTCGAGCCGCGCGCGCTCGGCCTCGGCCGCCTCGCTCTCGCGCGCGGGCGGCGGGTCCGCGGCCGCGCGCAACCGGCGGGCGGGGCCGGCGGCGACCCCCGGCGAGGCCGCGACGCCGGTCAGGCGCGCGCCGGCGCCCGGCGCCGGCGGCGCCTCGGGCTCCGGAGCGCGCGGCGGCGCCACCGCCGCGGCGGAGGCGGGCGCGACGCCGTCGCCGAACCCCTCGCCCGCAAGCTCCTCGAGGGCGGCGAGCGCCTCGGTCGCACCGGGGCCCGCGGCGGTGACGACGAGCGCGTCGCCGCGCCGCGCGCCGAGCGCGACGATCGCGGTCAGGCTCGTCGCGCGGACGGGCTCGCCTCCGTCGCCCTCCTTGGCCACCCGCACGTCGGCCTCGAAGCGCCGCGCGGTCTCGACGAAGCGCGCCGCCGGCCGGGCGTGCAGGCCGATCGCGTTGCGGACCTCGATCCGCGCGCGGGCGTCGGTGGGCACCGCGGGCGCGTCGCCCGCCGGCGCGGCCTCCGGCGCCTGCGCCCCGAGCTGCGAGGCCTTCATCGCGAGCGCGCCGCGCGCCTCGGCCGCGACCTCGTCGAGCGCCGCGCCGCCGCGCGCCGCGACCGCCGCCGCCACGGCGCCCTCGACGAGCGGCGCCTCGCTCAGGCGCACCCGGTCGCCGCCGTCGGCCAGCAGCTCGATCGCCATCTCCGCGCTCATGAGCGCCGAGCCGAGGTCCATGAGCACGAGCACGCCGTCGTCGGACATCGCCCGCTCCACGGCCGCGCGCACGCGCTCGGGGTCGGTCCCGAGCGCATCGGGCTCCTCGAGGCCGCCGGCGGCCTCGAGCGCGAGCTCCTCGCCGCCCATCTCGCGGGCGAGCGCGACGACGCCGTCCGCGAGCGCCCGGCTGTGGGAGACGACGACGAGGCCGACCACGGCCAGGTCAGGTGTCGAGCCCGTACGCCCGGTGCAGGAAGTCGATCGGGTGCACCGACGCGCGCTCGGTCGCGTGGCTGATCTGCCACCGGCACGTCTCGCTGTCGCACGCGACCGTGTCCACGCCGGAGCTGCGCACCTGGCCGAAGAGGTCGGCGCCGACGGCCATGGCGATGTCGTACTTCTCCTGCTTGAGGCCGTAGGTCCCGGCGACGCCGCAGCAGCGGGCGTCGGACTCGACGACCTCGAGCTCGGGGATCAGGGCCAGCAGGTCGAGCGCCGGCTTGCCGATCCAGTGCCCCTGTTGCTGGCAGGGGGCGTGGTACACGATGCGCTCGGGCACCGCCCGGAAGTCGGTCCTCAGCTCGCCGCGGTCGTAGAGGTCGAGCAGGAACTCGCAGATGTCGTAGGTGCGCTCGGAGACGAGCCGGAGGTCGGGATCGTTCTCCAGGCCGAGGATCTCGCGCCCCTCGCGCTTGAGCATGAGCGTGCAGCTCGTCGCGTTGCCGACGATGACCGAGCCATCGCGCACGTGCGGCGCGAGCGCGCGCGCGAGCCGCGTGAGGGAGCCGCGGGCAGCGTCGAAGAGGCCGCTCGACTGCAGCGGCAGCCCGCAGCAGTCCTGCTTGGGGATCTCGACCTCGAAGCCGTTGTGCTCGAGGATCGCCTTGACCTTCTGACCCTCCTGCGGTTCGTAGTACTCCGTGCCGCAGTTGTGGAAGTAGACGACCTTGCGCCCCGTCCGCGGGCTCGGGTGCTTGCGGGCCCACGACGAGAAGCGCCAGCCGGCGAACGCCGCGACCGGCGCGTCGCGATGGATGCTCAGGAGCCGCTCGGCGGCGATCCGCGCGAAGCGGTTGCGCAGCAAGGCATTGGCGATCGGCGCCGCCGGCGTCCCCAGGCGCCCGAGCACCGTCGGGCGCGTGATGATGCGGTCGCGCAACGGGACGCCCTTCTGGCGCTTGAGCTTGTGGCGCGCCTGGGCGTTGATCTCGGCGATCTTCACCCCCTGCGGACAGACCTGTGAGCAGATCCCGCAGCCCGAGCAGTAGTCGACCGACCACTCGACCGACGGCTCGTCGGCGACCCGCAGGCGCTCGGCCTGCGGCCCCACGTACTTCGGGCCCCCGAACAGCGGCGTGACGTTCGAGACCGGGCAGGCCGTCTCGCAGATCGTGCATTTGACGCAGTGGTCGAGCGAGCCGCGCAGCAGCTCGTGCAGCACGTCGGTCATGCGGTCGCCTTCGCCCCCTCCTCCGCCAGGACGGCCTGCGCCGCCCGGTGGCCGCTCGTCAGCGCGATGCCCTCCCCCGACCCCTCGCGCCACGACGCCGCCCCCGGCAGCGAGGCGCCGGCCACGAAGACGTTCTCGGTGCCCGCGGCCAGCAGGTCGCCGTCGACGGCGACGCCCACGCGCGACATCGGCTGCTCGCCGAGGTACTCGGGCAGGAAGCGCGGCTCGCCCGGGCCCGGCGCACCGCGCACCGGCAGGCCGAGCGCCGTCTCGCGCACGACCCAGTCCGAGCCGAGCTCGATCGCGCCCGAGGCGAAGCCGCCGGTGGCCAGGACGAACCAGCGCGCGTGCCAGGTCACGTCGTGGCCCGCGGCGTCGGTGCGGACCGACTTCAACCGCGCGCCGTCGCGTTCGGACCCGACGACCGCGCCGCCGAGCATGAGCCGTCCGCCCAGCTCGCGCAGCGCCGCGCGCAGCAGATCGGTCACCCGCATGCCGGGCACCGACGGCGGGATCGTCGGGATCTCGAACACGGGGCGGTCGAGGCGGTCCTGGAGGTCCTGCCAGGCGCCGTGCGGGTCTCGCAGGCCGAGCACCGCGGGCACCGCGACGCGCTCGTCACCCCGCAGGCGCGAGCCGACGCGGCCCGCGAAGCCCGCGCGGAAGGCCGGGTCGTCCAGGCGCCGCGCGAGGCCGAGCGCGCTGGCGTCGGCGCGGTCGAGCTCGAGCTCGATCTCGATCGCCCGCGCCCGGATCCCGGCGGCCGTGAGGTTGTCGGCGCAGAGCCTGGGATGGAAGTCGCGAAGCGCGCGCGTTCCGACGACGCAGACCGGGCCGGTGGCGGCCGCGGCGTCGCCGCCGGCCATCGTCTCCGGCACGAGCGCGGAGGGCCGCAGCCCGCCGACGGCGGTGGGCAGCAGGTGGTTGCGCGCGAGGCTGCCGACGTAGCGGTAGCCGGCGTGCGGTCCCGCCTGCACCTTGGCGGCGAACCACTCGAGCGCGGGGGCGACGGCGTCCGCGCCCAGCAGCGCGTAGGGGTGGTCGGGGCGGGAGGCGGCGAAGCCGGCGAGCGCGTTGCCCGGCTCCTCGACGCGCTCGGGGTCGTAGCCGAGGACGTCGATCGTCCCCGGGGCCAGGTGCGTCGAGCCGATGCCCTTGGCCAGGACGGCGACCTTCGCGCCGTCCTCGGCCAGCCGGATCGCCGCCGTCATCCCGGCGGTCCCCGCGCCGATGACGACGGCGTCGACGTGGCGCTCGGCGCGGCGGGCGCTCATCGGGGCAGGTGCCCCACGTCGAGGACGCCCTGGAAGATCCAGTCGTCCAGGCGCGCCTGGCGCAGCTGGTCGCCGTAGAGGATCGGCCACACTCCCCTCCAGCGCTCCTGCAGGAAGCCCAGCAACGCGTCGTTGGCCTGCTCGGAGCTCAGGCCGTCCATGCCGTGCAGGATCCCGGTCGCGCGCGGAATGCAGAAGCCGCCCTGGCACGGGCCCATGCCGAGGCGCAGCGAGCGGCGGATGTCGTCGAGGTTCGTGGTCTGGCGGCGGCGCAGGACCTCCTCGAGCTTGTCGCGCGCGATCAGCTCGCACTCGCAGACGAGCTGCTCGGTGCGCAGCCGCGCCTCCTTGCGCTCCAGGCGCTCGCCGAGGTGGTACGTGCGGCGGCCCTCCGAGCCCGGCAGCGCCACCGACGCCGTCGTGCACGGGCGCTCCTCGCCGAGCTGACGGCAGACGACGTCGAGCGCGTCCTTGGCCATGAGCCGGAAGGTCGTGAACTTGCCGCCCGTGATGCTGACCAGGCGCTTGACGCCGTCGCGCTCGACGTGGTCGAGGATCGCGTGCGCGCGCGTCACGTCGCGGGTGTCGGTCCCCGCCTCCTTGGCGTCCTCGAAGAGCGGGCGCACGCCGGTCCAGACCCGCAGCGCGCGCGCCTGCTTGAAGCCCGGCACGAGCTGCTCGCCGTCGTCGAGCATCGCGTCGACCTCCTCCTGCAGCACCGAGTGGTCGTCGGGGTCCTCGGTGTGTACGTCGGTCGTGCCGATGACGCTCACGGCGCGGATCGGAACGATGATGTCCCCGTCCGTGGGCATCTGGCAGCGGTTGACCACCGTGTTCACGAGCCGGTGGTTCATCGCGATCATGATCCCGCGGCCGGGCAGGATCCGGACGCCCTCGATCCCCGCCATGTCGGCGATCCGCTGCGCCCACGCGCCCGCCGCATTGACGGTCATGCCGGCCTCGACGTCGAGCTCGTCGCCCGTGCGCGCGTCGCGCACGCGCGCGCCCGTGACCTCGTCGCCGTCGCGGTGGACGCCGATCACCTCGTGGTAGGGCAGCACGCGGGCGCCGTGCTCCTGGGCGCCGCGCGCCAGGCCCCACACGCACTTCCAGGCGTCGATGCTCGCGTCGGGGACGCGGAAGGCGCGCGAGATCTCCGGGTTCAGGCGCGGCTCGTCGCGCAGCGCGTGAGCGACCGGGATCTCCTCGCAGGCGATCCCGGTCGCGCGGCAGCCGGCGGCGAAGCGGTCGGCGTAGGCGGGGTCGTCCCACGGCGTCGTGACGAAGAGCCCGCCGGTGTCCTCGATCGCGTCGGCGACGATCTCGCGCAGGATGCGGTTCTCGCCGATGCACTCGGCGGCCGCGTTGGGGTCCTTGACGGCGTAGCGACCGCCCGAGTGCAGCAGGCCGTGGAAGCGCCCGCTCGTCCCCTCGGCCAGGTCGGCGCGGTCCACGAGCACGACGCCGAAGCCGCGCAGCGCCGCGTCCCAGGCGACGCCAGCGCCCGTGGCGCCGCCGCCGATGACGAGCACGTCGGTCGAGAGGGCGGCCACGGCGTCAGCCTACCCCCCTCGACCGCTCGCGCTCCCCGCGTCGGCGCGGCGCTCAGGCCTCCTCGGTCTGCGCCTGCTCGGTCTCGCTCTCGAACCAGTCGAAGGTCCGCGTGACGGCGCGCTTCCAGAACTTGTAGTACTCGTCGCGCCTGCTGGGGTCCATCGTCGGCTCCCAGCGCTTGTCCTCGGCCCAGTTCTCGCGCAGGTCCTCCTCGGAGTTCCAGAATCCCGTGGCCAGGCCCGCCGCGTAGGCGGCGCCGAGCGCCGTCGTCTCGGCGACCTTCGGCCGGATCACCGGGACGCCGAGCAGGTCGGCCTGGAACTGCATGAGCAGGTCGTTGGCGACCATCCCACCGTCGACCTTCAGCGACTCGAGCTTGACGCCCGAGTCGTTGTCCATGGCCTCGACGACCTCGCGGCTCTGGTAGGCCGTCGCCTCGAGCGCCGCGCGCGCGATGTGGCCGGCGTTGACGTAGCGCGTGAGGCCGGCGACGACGCCGCGGGCCTTCGACTTCCAGTACGGCGCGAAGAGGCCCGAGAACGCCGGCACGAAGTAGCAGCCGCCGTTGTCCTCGACGGACTTCGCGAGGTCCTCGACCTCGGGCGCCGCCTTGATCATCTTGAGGTTGTCGCGCAGCCACTGCACGAGCGCCCCGGTGATCGCGATCGAGCCCTCGAGGCAGTAGATCGCGTCGTTGTCACCGATCTTGTAGCCGACCGTGGTGATCAGCCCCGACTTCGACTGGACGGCCTCCGTGCCCGTGTTCAGCAGCAGGAAGTTGCCCGTGCCGTACGTGTTCTTCGCCTCGCCCGGCGAGAAGCACGTCTGCCCGAACGTGGCCGCCTGCTGGTCGCCGAGGTCGCCGGCGAGCTGCACGCCCTGCAGGCCGCCGGCGCGCACCTCGCCGTAGACCTCGCTCGAGGGCCGGATCTCGGGCAGCATCGAGCGCGGCACGCCGACGACCCGGCACAGCTCGTCGTCCCAGTCGAGCGTCTGGAGGTCCATGAGCAGCGTGCGGCTCGCGTTGGAGACGTCGGTGATGTGCAGGCCGCCGTCCGTGCCGCCCGTGAGGTTCCACATCACCCACGTGTCCATGTTGCCGAACACGAGGTCGCCGGCGTCTGCGCGCTCCTGGGCCCCGTCGACGTTGTCGAGGATCCAGCGGACCTTCGGCCCCGAGAAGTAGGTCGCCAGCGGCAGCCCGGTCTGCTCGCGCAGGCGGTCCTGGCCGCCATCGCGCGAGTACTCCTCGACGAGCCGGTCCGTGCGCGTGTCCTGCCACACGATCGCGTTCATCACCGGCTCGCCCGTGTTGCGGTCCCAGACGACCGCGGTCTCGCGCTGGTTGGTGATCCCCACGCCTGCGATGTCGTCGACGCTGGCGCCGGCGGACGACAGCGCCTCCCCCATGACGTCCTGGGTGCGCGCCCAGACCTCGTTGGCGTCGTGCTCGACCCAGCCCGGCTTCGGATAGATCTGCTCGTGCTCCTTCTGGGCGACGGCGACGACCTCGCCGCCGTGGTCGAAGATCATCGTTCGCGTGCTCGTGGTGCCCTGGTCGATGGCTGCTGCGTACTTCGCCATGTCGGCGTTCTCCTTTTCAGCCCGCGAGCGCCTCGGCGGCGCTCTGGAAGAGGTAGTTGGTGGACGTCGCCCCGGGGTCCTGGTGGCCCGCGGAGCGTTCGCCCAGGTAGCTCGCTCGGCCCTTGCGGGCGACGAGCGGGACAGTGGCCTCCATGCCCTCCTCGGCGGCGTCGGCGGCGGCCCGCAGGCCGTCGTCGAGATCGGTGGCCCGCTGGAGCGCCGCGACCGCGGGCGCCAGCGAGTCGACCATCGTCTTGTCCTCGAGCTCCGCCTTGCCGCGCGCCTGCACGCCCTCGAGGCCCTTCCGCCACGCGGCCGCCCAGTCGGCGAGCTCGACCTGCTCGGTGCCCGCGAGCGCGCCCCCCATCTGCAGGAACAGCGTGCCGTAGAGCGGGCCGGCGGCGCCGCCGACGCTCGAGACGAGCGCCATCGCGACGGTCTTCAGCACCGCGCCGGGGTCGCCCTGCTCGGCCGCCTCGAGCTTCTCGAGCGCCTTGCGCATCCCGCGGTCCATGTTCGTGCCGTGGTCGCCGTCGCCGATGGCCCGGTCGAGGCGGCAGAGCTCGTCGCGGTGCTCGGCCATCTCAACGGCGAAGCGGCGCATCCACTCCAGGGCGCCGTCCCGGTCGATCGGCATCTAATGGGCCACTGGATGATCAGGCGCCCCAGCGCAGGGCGGGGGTGTTCGCGGGCGCGTCCCAGTAGCGGACGATCTCGTCGTCGAGCTTCAGCAGCGTGATCGAGCAGCCCTGCATCTCGAGCGACGTGATGAAGTTGCCCACGAGGTTGCGGTCGATCGCCAGGCCGTGGCCCTCGAGCTGCCTCGCGACCTCGGCGTACATGACGTAGAGCTCGATCAGCGGCGTGCCGCCCATGCCGTTGACGAAGGCCAGCACGCGGTCGCCCGACTCGAACGGGAGGTCCTCGACGATCGGGGTCACGAGCCGCTCGGCGATCTGCGACGCCGGCCCGATCTTCTCGCGGAAGCGACCCGGCTCGCCGTGGATGCCGATGCCGATCTCGACCTCGTCGTCGCCGAGCTCGAAGCTGGGCTCACCCGACCCCGGCGTGATGCACGCCGTCAGCGCCATGCCCATCGAGCGCCCGTTGGCGTTGACGCGGCGCGCGAGCTCGGCGACCTCCGCGAGCGAGCGGCCGTCCTGCGCCGCCCCGCCCGCGATCTTCTCGAGCAGCACGGTGACGCCGACCCCGCGCCGCCCGGCCGTGTAGAGCGAGTCCTGCACCGCGACGTCGTCGTTCGTCACGACCGATTCGACCTCGATGCCCTCCGCCTTGCCGAGGTCGGCGGCCATGTCGAAGTTCATGACGTCGCCCGTGTAGTTCTTGACCACGTGCAGCACGCCCGCCCCGCCGTCGACGGCCTTCGTCGCCGCCTCCATCTGGTCGGGCGTCGGCGAGGTGAAGACCTCGCCCGGACAGGCGGCGTCCAGCATCCCCGCGCCCACGAACCCGCCGTGCATCGGCTCGTGGCCGGACCCGCCGCCGGAGATGATCCCGACCTTGCCCTGCACCGGGGCGTCCGCGCGCACGATGTACGCGGGGTCATAGCTGACCCGCACGCGATCGCCGTGGGCCGCCTCGATGCCGCGCAGCGCGTCCTGGACGACCGCGTCGGGATCGTTGATGAGCTTCTTCATCTTGCCCCTCCTGACTTAGAAGCTGCCCGGGAACCACCAGTCGAAGGCAAGCGCGCCGAGCACGCCGCCGATGAGCGGGCCGACGACCGGCACCCAGGCGTACGCCCAGTCGGACGTGCCCTTGCCCGGGATCGGCAGGATCGCGTGGATGATCCGGGGGCCGAGGTCGCGCGCGGGGTTGATCGCGTAGCCCGTGGGCCCACCGAGCGAGAGGCCGATCGCGAAGATCAGCAGGCCGATGAGCAGCCCCGAGACGCCGGTGATCACCGGCGCCCGGTTGCCGATGATGCCGAGGATCCCGAACAGCAGCAGGAACGTACCGACGATCTCGGTGACGAGGTTCCAGGCGTAGTTGCGGATCGCCGGGCCCGTGCTGAACACCGACAGCTTCAGGCCCGGGTCCTCCGTCTCCCTGAAGTGCTCGTAGTAGGACAGCCAGACGAGGATGGCGCCGATGCCCGCTCCGAGGAACTCGCCGACGAGGTAATCCGGCACGTCACCCCAGTCCGTGATGCCGACGGCCGCAAATCCGAGCGTGACGGCCGGGTTCAGGTGCGCGCCGCTGTATTGACCGACGGCGTAGACGGCCATCGCGACGCCCATGCCCCACCCGAAGGCGATCACGATCCAGCCCGAGTTCTGGGCCTTGGACTTGGTCAGCAGCACGGCTGCGACGACGCCGTCGCCGAGGAGGATCAGGATCGCAGTCCCGATCGTCTCGGACCCGATGATGCTCAAGAGCTGCTCCCTTGACTCGAAGGACCCACGACGGGCGCGACCCTAGTGTCCGCAGTTTCGCGCTGTCAACCGACCCTCCGTAGATCGGACCGAGCGCCCGGCGGTGCAACGGAAGTTGCGCTACCGGCGACCGGCGAGGCGACGGTAGGGCGAGGGCGAACCGCCCTTGCCGTCGCCGTCCTCGAAGAAGCGCTGGACGCGTTCGGTTAGCACCCGGGGCTCGTCGTCTGGCCCGATCGGCTCGCCGAACGAGACCTCGATGCGATGCCGGTGCGAGAGCACCTTGCCCTGCAGCCGCCTCGGCCACAGGCGCCCCGGCGGCATCGCCGCGCTCGTGCCGGTCACCCGGATCGGGACGACCGCGAGGTTGTGCGCGCGGGCGAGCACCGCGGCGCCGCGGCGCAGGCGCCCCGGCCCGCCGTTGCGCGAGCGTGTGCCCTCCGGGTACAAGAGGAGGTTCCAGCCCTGGTCGAGGAGCTTGTCGAGGTGCGTGCCGCCGGCCTTGCCGACGCCGCCGCCGCGCCGGTCGATCGGCACCGTGTTGAAGACGAGCGAGACGAGGAACGCGACGAGCCGGTAGCGGTAGAAGTAGTCGGCCGCGGCCGCCACGGCCGTGCGCTTGCGCAGGCGGCGCGGCAGCGCGGCGAGGATCACCGGCGTGTCCATGTGGCTCGCGTGGTTGGCCACGAGGATGACCGGCCCGCGCAGGCCGGCGAGCCGCTCGCGCCCGGTCGCGCGGCGCGCGGCGTAGACGTCCATCATCGGCTGGAGGACGAACCGCATGAACCACTCCCGCATGAGGCCGGCGACCCGCGAGCGCGCGAACGGGATGTCGAGCTGGGCCGCCGCCGCGCGGAGCTGGCGCCCCCGCTCGGGGGCGCTGCGCGCCGCGTCGCCGACGCGGCGCTGCCACGAGCGCTTGCGGCCGAACGACAGCACCGCCGGTCGTACCCCGCCATGTGGCACGCGTTACATCCGCGCCGGGAGCCGGTAAGACTTCGCGGGTACCCATAACGAGGAGGGGACCGTGAGCAACGAGCCGAACGAGCACCCGGACGCGACCGACGACGCGGACGCCGAACGGACCGAGCGCATCGAGGGCGCAGCCCGGCCCGAGCAGCCGCGCCGGGAGTCCTTCGCCGAGGGCGAGGCGCACCCCGACGAGTTTGCCGGCGAGGACCACATCGGGCGCTTCAGCGAGGGCGAGGAGGCGCTCGACCCGACCACGAACGAGGAGCACGTCGGGCGCTTCAGCGAGGGCGAGGAGCAGCTCGGCGAGGAGGACCCCGAGAAGCACGTCGAGGGCAGCTTCAGCAGCGGCGTCGACGACGTGCCGCCGGATAAGAGCCCCGAGCGCCCGCTGTAGGCGACCGCCGAGCGCGGGAACGCGTGATGGTTGTGGTGCCGCCCTCCGCCGTGCGCCACACGTTCGGCTACGTGTTGCCGATTGACGCGGGGATCATGCCGTTGGATCTGTAGCCTCGTGATAACGGTGGCGCACGAGCTCCCACCCGACCTCGCCCGCGCCCTGCGGCCGGTGCTGCCCGAGCTGGCCGAGGCCATCATCGGCGCCATCGGGCGTGAGGTGCCCCCGTACGCCCGCCCGCTCGAGGGGCCGTTCGGGCGCGCGCTGCGCGCCGGCGTCGAGCAGGCGCTCGAGCGCTTCGTCGACGGCATCGCCCGTCCGGGGGCGGCGGACCCCGGCGCGCGCGAGACCTACGTGCTCCTCGGTCGCGGCGAGATGCGTCAGGGCCGCAGCCTCGACGCGCTCCAGAAGGCCTACCGCATCGGCGCGCGGCTGGCGTGGGAGCGCTTCGTCGCCGCCGGCGAGGCGGCCGGTCACGAGCCGCGGACGCTGTACCGCCTGGCGAGCGCGATCTTCGACTACATCGACGGCATCAGCGCCGAGTCCGTCGAGGGCTTCACGCAGGAGCGGGCGGCGGCCGAGGGCGAGCGCCAGCGCCGGCGCCGGGCGCTCGCGCAGCTCCTGGCGCGCGACGACGTCACCGGCGACGAGCTGCGGGAGGCCGCGCGCGCCGCCGGGTGGAGGCGTCCCGAGCGCGTCGGAGCGGTCGTGGCCGGCGCCGGCGCGTCGGCGCCGCTCGACGCCGATCGCCTCGCATCGCGACTCGGCATCGACGCGATCGCGGTGGCCGACGGGCCGCTGACGATCGCCTGGCTGCCCGACCCCGAGGCGCCCGCGCGCCGAGCACAGCTGGCGGGCGCGCTCGAGGGCATGCCCGCGGCGCTCGGGCCGGCGGTGGCGCTCGAGCGCGCAACGCAGAGCCTCGCCCGCGCGCGGGCCGCGCATGCGCTCGTGGTCGACGGCCTCGTGCCCGCCGATCAGCTCGTCGTCGCCGACGAGCACCTGGTCGCCCTGGTCCTGCACGCCGGCGACCCGGCGCTCGCGGCGGACCTGGCGGCGAAGGCGCTCGCCCCGATGGCGGAGCTCTCCGGCGGCCGGCGCGCGCGCCTCGAGGCGACGCTGCGCGCCTGGCTCGACCACCCGGGCCAGGTCAGCCGCATGGCCGGCGAGCTGCACGTCCACCCGCAGACCGTGCGCTACCGGCTCGCCCAGCTGCGCGAGCTCTTCGGCGCGCAGCTGGACGACCCGGACGCGCGCTTCGAGCTGGCGCTCGCGCTGCGCGCGGGTCAGCCGACCTGAGGGCCCGAGAGCGCGGAGCGCAGGCTGGCGATCTCGGTGACGGCGCTGGCCACGTAGGCGGCGGTGGTGATCGTGATCTCGTCGATCAGGTCGGCCATGTACGCGGGCTCGTCGGCCAGGGGCGTCATCAGCGCGAGCGCCCGCTCGCGCCGGAGCTCCTGCAGGCGGTGGAGGTTGTCGGTGATCGCGTCCATCGCTTCCTGGGCGTTCACCGGGCGCGAACGACGTTCGCTACCCCTGCGGGCGGCCTTGCAGCTCGCCGCGCAGCGAGGCGATCTCGATGACGGCCGAGCCGATGTAGGCGTGGCGCGTGGCGAAGATCTCCTCGCGCAGATCCGCCATGTAGGCGGGGTCGTGGCGCAGCGGAGTGCCGAGCGCGAGCGTGCGCTCCTGCTCGAGGAGGTCGAGGTGCTGCTTGATGTCGCTGGCTGAGTTGACGCTCATGGTGACGAGGGCGGATGGAGGGTGCGAGATTGCCGATCTTCTGTCACTACGCACCCGGTTCACAGTCGGTTGTCATGAGCTTGGACGTGCGGGTGGCCGCACTCCTTCCCGGGGTCGCGGGCGCGGCGCGGTAACCCTGCCGGGGGCGGGGGTAGTTGCAGGAGGTGGTCGACCTCCACTGCCACATCCTCCCGGGCGTCGACGACGGTGCCCGGACGCTCGACGAGAGCGTCGCCTACGCCCGCGTGGCGGCGGCCGCCGGCACGCGCGTCGTCGTCGCCACGCCACACGTCGAGCAGGTCGTCGTCGACGAGCTGCCCGAGCGCGTGGCCGAGCTGCGCGCGACGCTCGTCCGGGAGGGCGTCGCGCTCGACGTCCGCGTCGGCGGCGAGGTCAAGCCCGAGTCGGTCTGCGCGCTCTCCGACGCCGAGCTCGAAACGATCGCCCATGGGCCGCCCGGCGCGCGCTGGGTGCTCTTCGAGGTCCCCTTCGAGGGCGTCGACGCCGCGTTCCTCGACGGCGCCCGCGAGCTTCGCCGGCGCGGATTCGGACCTCTGCTCGCCCATCCGGAGCGCAGCCGCGACATCCTCGACGCCGGGCTGCCGGCGGTCGAGCGGCTCGTCGCCGAGGGCGCGCTCGTCGCCGCGAACGTCGATCCGCTGCAGGGCGGCGAGGGCCACGAGCGCGCCCGCGCCGCCGTCGCGCTCCTGCGCCGCGGGTGCCCCGCCGTGCTGGTCACCGACGCCCATCCGCCCTGGCGACCGTTCACGCTGAGGATGGGCCGCGCCGCCGTCGAGGCCGCGACCGGGCGACGCGACCTCGCCCGGCGCCTGACCGCCGACGCGCCGGCGCGGCTGCTGGCCGAGGGCCTCGGCGGCACCCGCTGCGCCGCCTAGCCAGGCCCCACATCCCCTAGGGACGATTCCCGATGGCGGGCCGGCGCTCGGGCCGGGAGCCTGGGCGCATGTCCTCCGACGATCCCGACACCCAGAACCCCGCTCCCGAGGCGGCCCAGAACCCCGCTCCCGACCCGGCGCCGGCGCCCTCCGCGCCCGAGCCCAAGCGCCTGTACCGCTCGCGCTCCGACCGCGTCCTCGGCGGCGTCTGCGGCGGCCTCGCCGCCTACCTCGGCGTCGACGCGGTCATCGTTCGCGTCGTCACCGTCGCGCTCACCGTCGCCGGCGGCCTCGGCCTCGCGCTGTACGTCGCCGCCCTCCTCCTGGTTCCCCGGGAGGGTGATCCGGGGCAGCCCCCGCGGGCGCCGACGCGGCTGGCGACGATCGCCGGGGTGGTGGTCCTCGGCCTGGCGGTCGCCGGCTTCTTTCGTGGCTTCGGCTGGGGCTTCGGCGCTCCATTCGGCGGGCTCGCCGTGTTCCTCGCCCTCCTCGCCCTGGCCGGGCTCGTCGTCTGGTGGGTGGCTTCCGGCGAGGCCCCGTCCGGCGGGACGCCGGGCGACCTCCTGCGCCGCGCCGCGCTCGGCCTCGGGCTCCTCGCGCTCTGCGGGGTCCTCGCCGTCGCGGCGTTCTGGGTCGGCGCGAGCGGCGGCGCCGCCGCCGTCGCCGGGGTCGTGATCGCGGCCGGCGTGGCCCTCGTGGCAGGCGCGTTCCTGGGCGGCGCGCGCTGGCTCGTCCTCCCGGCCCTGGCCGTCGCACTGCCCGCGGGCCTGGCCCAGGCGGCAGACATCGACACCGACGGCGGCGTCGGCGAGCGCAGCTACCGCCCGGCGACCGCGGACGCCGTGCGGTCCGAGTACCGCGTCGGCGCGGGGCGGGTCGTGGTCGACCTGCGCGGTGCGGACCTGCCGCCCGGCGACACGCGGCTGCGCGTGCGCGCGGGGCTCGGCCAGGCCGCGGTGGTCGTGGCCCCCGACGTCTGCGTCGCCACGCGCGCGCACGTCGGCGCCGGCGCTGTGCAGGTCTTCTCGACGACGCACGGCGGCGCGGACGTCGACGTCGACGACGTCCCGCGCGCCGAAGCCGGCCGTCCCCGCCTCGTCCTCGACGGCGACGTCGGCCTCGGCGTGATGCAGGTTCGCCACACCTGGCCCGAGCGCCGGCGCGGGAACGATGACGACCAGGGGACGAACGCGGCGTGCGCGCCGTAGGCGGCCCGGACCCGCCGAGCCTCGTCGCCGGCCTGGCCCTCGTCGTCCTGGGGGTCGTCCTCCTGCTCGACGCCGTCGGCGCGCTGACGCTGCGCTTCGCCGCCTTCGCCCCGCTGGCCCTCGCCGCCGTGGGGGCCGTGCTCCTGGCCACGGGCCTCGGCCGCCGCGGCTGACGGGTGACATGATCGGACCCGACGATGGCCACCGCGCCCGCGACCGCGCCGACCCGGCCCGACGCCACCGCGCCGCTGCGCCGCGACCGCGAGGCGGGGGTCGTCGGCGGCGTCTGCGCGGGCATCGCCCGGCGGCTGGGGATCGACCCGCTGCTCGTCCGCGTGGCCTTCGTCGCCGCGGCGACGACCGGCGTCGGCTTCGCCCTCTACGCCGTGCTCTGGATCGCGCTGCCCGCGGACAGCGGCGAGGCGACGGCGCCCGCCCGGCGGCTGCCCGGCCGCGGCGCGGTCGAGGTCGGGCTCGGCGTCGGCCTCCTCACCGCGAGCGTGCTCCTCGCCTTCCGCGGCCTGGGGCTGTGGTTCTCGGACGCCGTCGTCTGGCCCGTCGTGCTCGTTGCCGCGGGCGGCGGGCTGATCTGGCGCCAGTCGGCCGGACGCCCCGTGGCCGGCGCGGCCCCGCCGGCGCCCGCCGCCGGGATCCCCGGACGACGCGCGGCGGTCGTCTCGCGCACCGGCGTCGGCGCCGCGCTCGTGATCGCGGCGGGCCTCGTCGTCCTCCAGGCGACCGGCGCCCTGGGCGCGGTGCGCGACGCCGTCCTCGTCACGCTCGTCGTGGCCGCCGTCCTCGGTGTCATCTTCGCGCCCTGGGTGCTGCGGCTCGGGCGCTCGCTGGCCGCCGAGCGCTCGTCGCGAATCCGCGAGCAGGAGCGCGCGGAGATGGCCGCCCACCTCCACGACTCCGTGCTCCAGACGCTCGCGCTCGTGCAACGGCGTGCCGACGACCCGCGCGAGGTGGCCGCGCTCGCCCGCCGCCAGGAGCGCGAGCTGCGCGGATGGCTGGCCGGGCGCGTCCCCCAGGGCGGCTCGCCGCGGCTCGGCGCCGCCCTCGAGACCGTGGCGAGCGACGTCGAGCACGACCACGGGGTGGCGGTCGAGGTCGTCGTGGTGGGCGACGCGGCGCTGGACGAGCGCGGCGAGGCGCTCGTAGCCGCAGTGCGCGAGGCCGTCGTCAACGCCGCGAAGTTCGGCGCCGGCGCGCCCGTGGCGGTCTTCGCTCAGGCGAGCGACGAGCGCCTCACGGTCTTCGTCCGCGATCGCGGGCCCGGCTTCGACCCGGTGGCGATCCCGGCCGACCGCCGCGGCGTGCGCGAGTCGATCGTGGGGCGGATGGCGCGCAACGGCGGCACGGCGACGCTCCGCTCGCAGCCGGGGATGGGCACCGAGGTCGAGCTCGACCTTCCCGGGGCGCCCGGATGAGCGCCCCGCGCGTCGTCATCGTCGACGACCACGCCATCTTCCGCGCCGGCGTGCGCAGCGAGCTCGAGGACCGCGTGCGGATCCTCGGTGACGCCGGGTCGGTCGGCGAGGCGGTGGCGCTGATCCGGGCCACGGAGCCCGACGTCGTGCTGCTCGACGTCCACATGCCCGACGGCGGCGGCGTCGAGGTGATCCGGCTCCTCGGCGAGGAGCTCGAGACCGTGCGCTACCTCGCGCTCTCGGTCTCGGACGCCGCCGAGGACGTCATCGCCGTCATCCGCGCCGGCGCGCGCGGCTACGTCACGAAGAGCATCGGCGCCGACGAGCTCGCCGACGCCGTGCGACGCGTGCACGAGGGCGACGCGGTCTTCTCCCCGCGCCTGGCCGGCTTCGTGCTCGACGCGTTCACGGGCGGCGCGCCGCCGGCCGCCGACCCCGCGCTCGACGAGCTCACCCCGCGCGAGCGCGAGGTGCTGCAGCTCATCGCCCGCGGCTACCTCTACAAGGAGATCGCGCTGCGCCTCGGCATCTCGACCAAGACCGTCGAGGCCCACGTCTCCGCCGTCCTGCGCAAGCTCCAGCTGTCAAATCGCCATCAGCTCTCGCGCTGGGCGATGGAAAGGCGACTGGTCGACTGAGGGGGCGACGACCAAGCCGCCGGAGATCCATGCCCAGCGCGAGGTGAGGAGGGAGACAACGGCATGATCGGCGCTCCGCCGCGACCCTGGCAAGCGCGCGCGCCGAGCGGAGGCCCGGGCGCGGCGAACGGCGCTGCCAGCGGAGTCAGGCGCCGGTGGGCGGCTCGTGGGCGAGAATCCACTCGTCGCCACGGCCGCGGTGCACGAGCCCGCGCTCGCGCAGCGAGCGCAGGGCGAGCGACACGGTGGGGCGCCGAGCACCGACGAGGCGCCCGAGCTGCTCCTGGGTGACGGGCAGCGCCAGCACGATCCCCTGGCTCGAGACGTGCCCGCGGCGGTCGGCGAGGTGCCAGAGCAGCCGGTGCAGGCGGTCCTCCACGCGCGGCAGGTGGCTCAGGGCGAGCGCGATCGCCGAGCGCTTGGCCCGGTCGTGGGCGCGCTCGACGAGCGCGGTGGCCAGCGCCGGAAACGGCGCGACGCGCTGCGCGAAGCCCGCGTCGAGGACGAGCACACGTGCGGGCTCGAGGATCTCCCAGCGCGGCTCGAGGCCCACGAGGCGCTCCTCCACGCCGTCGTCGGCGCCGACGAGGTCGCCGTCGGAGAGCAGCTCGGCGCCCAGCGCCTCCCGGCTCTGGAGGTCGCGCATGAGCAGCCCGCGGAGCACGAGCAGGCCGAAGCCGTCGCGGATGCGTGGAGCGGCGGCAGCCGGGTTCCAGCGTCCGCGCTGCAGCGCCACGGCACCGGCCACGGCGACGGCGCGGGCCTCGCCGAGGTCGGCGCCGACGCGGCGCGCGAGCTCGCGGTCGGCGTCGAGCAGGCGCACGGCGGTGACCACCGGCGTCGGGCCTCGCCGCGTGAGGCACCCGTCGTTGACCCCGGCGGCCTGACGTTCGGAGACGATGGACACCGTGTCCCCCGCATGCCCGCGCCGGGCGGGGCTCCAAACCCTGGCCCGCGCCAATCGGAGCGGTCAGGCGGCGCCGGCCAGCCGCCGCCACGGCTCGGGCGTGACCGTGGCGACGAGGCGAAAGCCCGGCCGCGCCGGATGGCTACGTCGTTGTCGTCGTCGACGGCGGCGCGCGCACGTCGCGACGGTACTGCAGGTACTCGCGCACGAAGATCTGGATCGAGGCCGCGATCGGGATCGCCAGCAGCGCACCGGCGATCCCGAAGAGCGTCGAGCCGAAAAGGACCGAGACGAGGACGATGAAGGGCTGGACGTCGACCGCGCGGCTCTGGATGCGGGGCTGGATGACGCTGTTCTCGACCTGCTGGTAGGCGACCGCCCAGATGATCCAGATGATCGTCACCGTCGGGAAGTCGTTGAAGAGCGTGACGATGCCGACGATGATCGCGCCGATCGTCGCGCCGACGAGCGGGATCAGGTCCGCGAGCGCGGTCAGCACGGCGAGCGCGCCGGCGAACGGCACCCCGAGGATCTTCAGCATGACGTAGGTGGCCAGGCCGGCGATCGTCGCCTGCAGCAGCGCGCCGCCGACATAGGCCCCGACCGCGTTGGCGCTGCGGTCCAGCGCCCGCGCCAACCGCTCGCGCCGGTCCTCGGGGAGCGACCGCAAGAAGACGTCGGCCCACCGACGCCCGTTGGCCACCATGAAGACGCTGAGGATCAGGATCGTCACCCCGGCGAAGATGGAGTTGACGACGCCGATCCCGACGTCGGTGAGGATCCCCGCCGCCGTGCCGAGCTTCTCGGGGAGCTTCGCGGCCTGCTTCTCGAGCTCGTCGGTGATCCCGTACTGATCGTTGAGCTTGCGCAGCCGCTCGTTCTTGTCGATCGTGTCGTTGAGGTCGGAGACGTACCGCGGCGCCGACTCGGCGAGGTCGTTGACGCCCGAGACGATCGAGGGCACCACGAGCGCCGCGACGCCGAGCGGGACGAGGAACAGCGCGAGGTAGGTCGCGGCGATGGCCAGCCCGCGCGGTAACCAGCGGCTCAGGCGGTTGACGGGCCCCGAGACGGCGACGGACAGGAACGTCGCCAGGATGATCCAGCTGATCGGCTTGCGCAGCAGCCACAGCAGCAGCAGCACGCCGACCACCGTGAGCACGATGATGACGACGCGCAGCACGAGGCGCGTGAACGTGTCTTGGCTGGCCATGGGCTCGCCCGGGAGGACGCGCCGATCATCGCAGCGCCCTCCGACGGCACCCGGGAGGGCGTCAGTCGCGCAGCGGGCGGGCGCGCCCCGCTGACCGTCAGCGCTCGTGACCGGCGAGGTCGAAGTCGGCCAGCCCGGCCGGGTCGGTGATCCCGAGCTTGCGCCGCGCGCGCTCGGCGAAGCCCGCGGAGCCGAGCCGCACGACGAGCGCGGGCGACGGGTTCGACGCCGCCTCCATGCTCCAGCCCGGCGCGACCTGCGCCACGAGGCGCCCGTCGACCTCGAGCGCCATCGATGCGCTCGAGCGCAGCACCTCGACGCTCAGGCACTCGTCGTCGCCGAGCACGACCGCGCGGTTGAAGAGCCCGTGCGGGGCGTCGGGGGTGACGATCATCGCCCGTGTCTGCGGTGAGACGAGGGGACCGCCGGCGGCGAAGCTGTAGGCGGTCGAGCCCGCCGGCGTCGCGGCGATGACGCCGTCGCTCGCATAGCGCACGAGCAGCTGCCCGTCGACGCGCAGGCCGAGCGCCGCCTGGCCCTGACCGGGGATGCGGCTGAGGACGACGTCGTTGTAGGCGACGGCGTCGAGCCGGCTGTCGCCCTCGCTCCACGACGCGCGCAGCGCGAAGCGCTCCTCGACCGCGAACGTGCCCGCGGCGATCGCGTCGAGCGCCGCGGGCAGGTGCTCGCCGTCGACCTCGGTCAGATAGCCGAGGCGACCCAGGTTCGCGCCGAGGACCGGCACGCCGCACGGCGCGGCCGTCCGCAGCGCGCCGAGCATCGTCCCGTCGCCGCCGAGCGCGAGCACCAGGTCCGACCCGACCGCGAGGCCGTCGCCCTCGCAGCGCTCGGCCTCGGGGGGAAGGCGCGGATCGTCGCCGCCCGCCAGCGCGATGCGCGCCGCCCGTGCCCAGGCACTCACGCGCCCGACGGCCTCGCGGACGTCGCGCTGAGGGTGCAGGACGAGGCCGACGCGGCGCACCATCAGAAGTCCCGGCGCGGCTCGCACAGGAGCTCGGCGTCGTGGTCCCACGTGTGCACACCGATCGTCATGCCCCCGCGGTCGAGCGCACCGACCTGCCGGCGCGAGAGCCGGCCCGGCTTGTCGAGGACGACGGTCATACGAAGAACGTCGGACGAAAGCGCCATCGCCGCACGCCGCGCAGTCAAGCACGCGCGCCGCTCCGAGCCCGGGTAACGTCGGCGCATGCCCGACCTCGGCCCTCCGTCCTCGTACCTCGTGCTCCGAGAGGGCACGCCGGTCTACGCCGGCGACGGCGAGCGGGTCGGGACCGTCGAGCACGTGCTCGCCGTCCCCGACGAGGACATCTTCGACGGCCTCGTGCTCGACACGCCGGCGGGCCCGCGCTTCGCCGACTCGCCGCTGGTCGACGAGATCTTCGAGCGCGGCGTCGTGCTCACCATCCAGCGCGCCGCCGCCGAACGGCTCCCGGAGCCCAGCGCGAACGCCGCCGCGCTCGAGGCGAACGCCGACGACACGGTGCCCGACCGCCTGCACGACAAGCTGCGCCGCGCCTGGGACCTCGTGTCGGGCCGGTACTAGCTTCCCTGTGCTTCGGACATCCGCGGGCGGATGAAATCGGGCAGGACGGTTCGAACGCGAACGCCTTCGCCCCGGCCCCAAGACGGCGGTGGTGCCTAGGCTGTGGGCCTCATGGCCCGCTTCCAGCGCCGGCGTGTCGACGGCGAAGAGCAACGCACGACCAATCTCGAGCTGTTCTACGACCTCGTCTTCGTCTTCGCGATCACGCAGGTCTCGCACCTGCTCCTCGCCCACCTGACGTGGGAGGGCGCCGGGGAGGCGCTGCTCGTCCTGCTCGTCGTGTGGTGGGCCTGGAACTACACGACGTGGTTCACGAACGAGCTCGACCCCGACTCGATCGTCGTGCGCGTGGTCCTGATCGCGATCATGCTCGGCAGCCTGCTCATGGCGATCGCGATCCCCGAGGCCTTCGGCGATCGCGCGCTGCTCTTCGCCGGCGCCTACGTCGCGATCCAGGTCGGGCGCCAGGCGTTCCTGACCTTCGCCGCGGCCGAGCGCGGCACGCTCGGGCGCACGCGCGCCGCGCACATCCTCGTCTGGTTCGTCGCGGCGGGCGTGCTCTGGATCGCCGGCGCGCTCGCCGACGGCCCGGCGCGCACCGCGCTCTGGCTCGCCGCGCTCGCGCTCGACTACGGCGCACCGCTCGCGGTCTACTGGGTCCCCGGCCTGCCGCGGGTCGCGAGCTCCGCCTGGAACGTGGAGACCTCGCACTTCGCCGAGCGCTTCCAGCTCTTCATCATCATCGCCCTCGGCGAGTCGATCGTAATCACCGGCGCGACGACGTCCGAGCTCGAGCTCGACGCCGCGCGCGTCGTCGCCTTCGCGCTCGCGTTCCTGGGCTCCGCCGCGCTGTGGTGGCTGTACTTCGACTACGTCGCGCGGATCGCCCAGCGCCGCCTCGAGCTCAGCCCGAACCGCACCCGGGTCGCGCGCGACGGCTACACCTACCTGCACGTCGTCATGGTCGCCGGCGTCATCGTGACGGCGGTCGGCGACGAGCTCGTGATCGCACACCCGACCGAGGAGCTGCCCGCGCGCGAGCTCGCCGCGGTCGTCGCCGGGCCGGCGATCTACCTGCTCGCCCACGCGCTCTTCCGCCTGCGGATGAGCGGCTCGGTGAGCTGGCGGCGGCTCGGGGGCGCGGTGGCGTGCGTCGCGGTCGGCGCGGCCGGCGCCTTCGCCCCTGCCCTCGCCGTCGGCGGGCTCGTCCTCGCCGTGCTCGTCGGCGTCATCGCCGCCGAGCAGCACGCCGGTACGCGCCGCCGGCGCCGCGACGAGCCCTCGCCGCTCGAGCGCCTCGAGGCCACGGCGCGCGCGAGCTGACGCTCAGCGAGGTCTCAGCCTCCGGCCAGGCCGGCCTCAGGCCCACGCTCGAGGATGGCGTGCATGAGTACACATCCCGCACGCAAGGTCCTCCTCGGCGTCGGCGCGCTCGGCGCGCTCGCCCTCGGCGGCTCGGCCCTCGCCGACGCCGCGAGCCAGGACTCCACCCAGCAGCAGGGCTCGACGACGACCGCCCAGAACACGGCTACCCGGAGCCGGCCGCCCGGCGGCGGCCCGCCCGGCGCGCACGTCGGGCGCAACGGCCAGCGCGAGACCGCGCTGACCGGCGACACCGCGAGCAAGGTCAAGGCCGCCGCGCTGGCCAAGGTGCCCGGCGGCACGGTCGAGCGCGTCGAGACCGACGCCGACCACGGCTCGCCCTACGAGGCGCACGTCCGCAAGGCGGACGGCACCGAGCTCGAGGTCCTCGTCAACAAGGACTTCCAGGTCACCGCGGTCAACACGATGCGCCGCTGACGCGGCCTCGACACCCGACCCGCCCGGGAGCCCGACCGCCAGGTCGGGCTCCCAGTCGGTCCGCAGCGCCTTCTCAGGAAGCTCACAGGAAGCTCTCGCATCATGGAGGCCGTGAGCCAGACCACGGACCCGCGCCGCGTCCTCGTCGTCGACGACGAGCCGAACATCGTCGACGTCATCGGCATGGCCCTGCGCTTCCAGGGCTTCACGGTCGACTCGGCCGCCAGCGGCCGCGAGGCGATCGCCAAGGTCGGCGAGTTCAAGCCCCACCTCATGGTCCTCGACGTCATGCTCGGCGACATGGAGGGCTTCGACGTCGCCCAGCGCCTCGGCGCCGGCCCCTCCCGCGTCCCGATCATCTTCCTCACCGCCAAGGACGCCACCGAGGACAAGATCCGCGGCCTCACGGTCGGCGGCGACGACTACATGACCAAGCCCTTCAGCCTCGAGGAGCTGATCGCGCGCATCCGCTCGATCCTGCGCCGCGCCGGGCTCTCCGAGTCCACCTCTGGGCGGCTCGTGTTCGAGGACGTCGAGCTCGACGAGGACGCCCACGAGGTCACGCGCGCGGGGACCTTCGTCGAGCTCACGGCGACCGAGTACCGCCTGCTGCGCTACTTCCTGCTCAACCCGCGCCGCGTGCTGACCCGTGCCCAGCTGCTCGAGCACGTCTGGGAGTACGACTTCGGCGGCGACGCCCGCGTGCTCGAGACGTACATCAGCTACCTGCGCAAGAAGCTCGACGTCCACGGGCCTCCGCTGATTCACACGGTGCGCGGCGTCGGCTACGCGCTGCGCCGGCCGCGCACGTGATCGCCTCCCTGCGCGCGCGCCTGATCGCCGCGCTGCTGGTCATCGGCGCGGTCGGGCTGCTGCTGCTGGGCGGGATCACCTACGCCGAGCAGCGCTCGTTCCTCTTCGACCGCGTCGACGGGCAGGCCCGGGCCGCGATCGCGCCCGTCAACGACGCGCTCGGCGGGCGCGGCATCGGGCCCCGCGACGTCGACGGCGGCGGCGGCCCGCCGCACGGCGACGGCCCGCCTGACCGCCGCTCGGGGCTGCCCTCGGGGACCTACGGTCAGCGCCGCGACGCCGCGGGCGCGGTCATCGGCGGCGGCTTCCTCATCGACGTCGGGCAGAGCGCGGCCTCGGTGCCCGATCTGCCACGCCGGATGACGCCGTCGAGCCTCGTCACCGTCGAGAGCGCGAACGGCACCCGCTACCGCGCCTACGCCGCGGCGGCTCCCGACGGGTCGGGGCTGACGATCGCCGCCGTGCCGCTGACCGAGGCCGACCAGACGCTGCGCCGGCTGCTCGTCGTCGAGGGCCTCGTCATCGCCGGGGTCCTGCTCGCGCTGGGCATCGTGTCGTGGCTCGTCGTGCGCATCGGCCTGCTGCCGCTGGACCGCATCGGCCACACCGCGTCGGCGATCGCCGGCGGCGATCTCTCGCGCCGCGTCGAGTCCGCCGACCAGCGCACGGAGGTGGGCCGGCTCGGCGCTGCGCTCAACGCGATGCTCGACCGGCTCGAGCGGGCCTTCGCCGAGCGCCGGGCGAGCGAGGAGCGCCTGCGGCACTTCGCCGCCGACGCCTCGCACGAGCTGCGCACGCCGCTGGCCTCGATCCGCGGTTATGCCGAGCTGCACCGCATGGGCGCGGCGACCGCGCCGGACGACGTCGAGAAGGCGATGCGGCGCATCGAGGACGAGGCGGCGCGGATGGGCGTGCTCGTCGACGACCTCCTCACGCTCGCGCGCCTGGACCAGGTTCCCGAGGCGCCGCACGCGCCGGTCGACGTCGAGGCGCTCGCGCGCGACGCCGCCGACGACGCGCGCGCGACGGCGCCCGGGCGCGCGATCACCGTCGACGCCCACGGGCCCGCGCGGGTCACGGGCGACGCCCACCGACTGCGCCAGGTCCTCGCCAACCTCCTGCGCAACGCGCTCGTCCACACGCCCGCGGGCACGCCGGTTGAGATCGCCGTCGCACGGGTGGGCGCCGAGGTGGCGCTCAGCGTCCGCGACCACGGCGCCGGCCTGCCCGCCGGCGCGGACGCGCGCGCGCTCTTCGAGCGCTTCTGGCGCGCCGAGCCCGGCCGCGGGCGCGGCCGCGCGGGCGCGGGGCTCGGGCTGGCGATCGTCGCCGGGATCGTCGAGGCCCACGGCGGCACGGTCGGCGCCCATGATGCCCCCGGCGGGGGCGCCGTCTTCGAGGTCCGCCTGCCCGCGGCGGATTGATCGCGTACGCCGCCACGCGACATGGCGCGTCACCGCTCGGCGACCGCCGCTACCACTACGTCGACCACCCGCTGCCGGGTCCGATCGCGGCCCTGCGCGCCGGCTTCTGCCGGGCCGAGAGCACGGCGACGGACGGCGCCGCGCGCGGGTAGGGTCGCCGCCGTGGATCTCGCACCGACCTGACCAGGAGGCAGCATGCCGCTCCGCTTCATCCCAGCGGCGATCCGCGCCGCGCTGCTCGCCGGCTCGCTCGCGCTCTGCGTCGCCGCGCCGGCCGCTGCGAACGGCATCGCCGCCCCGGTGACGCCGGGCTCCGGCTACCTCGCGCTCGGTGACTCGGTGACCTTCGGGTACCAGGAGCCGATGGTGGTCCCTGCGCCCCGGTACGGCCGGGCGTCGACCTTCCCCGGCTACCCCGGGCAGCTCGGCGCGCTGCTGCGCCTGAAGGTCTCCAACGCGGCGTGTCCCGGCGAGACCTCGGCGAGCCTGATCGACCCGTCGGCTCAGAGCAACGGTTGCGAGAACGTGATCGGACCGAACGGGAAGCGCCGGCGCGGCGGCTACCGCACGGCGCACCCGCTGCACGTCCGCTACGCGGGCGGCCAGCTGGCCTACGCGGTCGCGTACCTGCGCGCGCACCCCGGCGTGCGGCTCGTCTCCCTCATGATCGGCGCCAACGACCTGTTCGCCTGCTCGCAGACGACGAGTGACGCCTGCGGGAGCCGGGCCGAGCAGCGTGCGACCCTGCGGAGGGTCGGCGCCAACATCCGGCGGATCCTCTCGGCGATCCGGACCAGGGCGCGCTACGACGGGCAGCTGGCGATCGTCCACTACTTCTCGCTCGACTACACCTCCGCGACGCAGGCCCGCCTGGTCACCGCGCTGAACCGGACGGCCGACGCGGCGGCCAGGCCCTTCGGGTTCGTCGTGGCCGACGGCTACCGCCAGTTCGCGGCGGCCTCGGCGCGGTCCGGACGCAACCCGTGCCAGGCGGGCCTTCTGACCCAGCTGGGCGGGCCCGGAACGTGCGGGGTCCACCCCAGCTACGCCGGGCAGGCGCTGCTCGCCCAGGCCGTGGCCAGGGCGATCCGGCTCTGAGCGGCGATGCCCGACGCCGGTGTGGCAAGGAGGCCTTTGCCCCGTGCTCAGGCCGAGAGGCTGAACGGCGGGTAGGCGTCGGTCACGAGCGCGAAGGCGTAGCCGACCACGCGCAGGTGCCAGCGCCCGACGCCGACGACGAAGTCGAAGAGGGCCCGCGGGTAGCGTCCCGTCACGAGGATCGCGAACCACGCGACGACGACCGCGACGACGACCCCGATCCACAGGAACGCGAGCACGACGTAATGCGGGAGGGCCAGCAGCCACTTCACGAGCGGCAGCCCGCGGCTGAGGTCCCCGGCGCCGACGTTCGGCCGCGGCATCGTGAGGTGGACGGCCTGGTCGTCCTCGGTCGACGGATAGCGGTCGTCGAGGAGGGCGACGTAGGCGGCAACCCGGGTGGCGAAGCGCAGGAGGGCGACGTTCCAGTCCAGCCACCAGCCCGGATACCGCCCGCGGACGACGATCATGAGCAGCGGGCCGAGGACGAGCAGGCCGCCCGCCGAGGCGATCGTCGTGGGCCTATCGCCGCGGGAGAGGTCGAACGAGCCGCCGGACACCGTGGCGATCAGGATCAGGATCGGGATCGCCGCGAACGGGCGCAGCGCGGTGCTGAGCCGGTTCAGCGCCCGGTCGGGATAGTCGATCGCGAGCTCGACGGGGTGACGCGCGCCGTTCATGAGCGCGGGCTGCCAGCCGAGCCGGTACGTCCGCTCACGCGGTCGAGGGTGACGAGATGAAGGACCACATGACCTGTCTCTCGCGCAAGGGCAAGCGCGAAGTGTCGATTACCCGGGAGCCCCGGCCGCACCGCACCCTACGACAAACCCGGCGGCTGTCGCCCGGTGAGGCTCATGCACCGGGCTGGGGATCTAGCTGCGCTCGCGCAGCACCGCGCGGAGGTCGGCCGACGGATCCGAGCTCGTCGGCTCGTAGCCTGAACCTGTCGACGACCCGGCCGTCGTACGGCGGACCTCGCCGCGGTCCTGGCCGAGCGCTGACCGTCCGATGCGAGCGAGTGCGTCGGTGCCGGTCGCCGATGCGCGATCTTCCGCGCCCCGCAAGGTCGCGCTGCTGAACGCGCGCACGTCGACAGCGGACCGTTCGCAGCGCGCGTGTCCCGGCGTGCGCTCGTTTGAGCTTGGCCTGGTCGCAGCCCGCGATACGACGTCGCTGGCTGTTCGGGCGAGGGCGCCTCACGAGCTCGAACGCGGGTTCGCTGCCCAGGAATTCTGCCTGACGTGTCCCATAATGGGGGCCACTTGCCACGCACGACCGCTACCGGCTCGGTAGTACCGACCCAGTAGCGGTGAGGGCACGATGGCCCCCGATCGCATCTACCGGCACTTCTGCATGATGGCCCGAGCCCTCGAGGTGGTGGGCGAGCGCTGGTCGTTGCTGATCGTGCGCGACCTGTTGCTCGGACCCCGGCGGTTCACGGATCTCACCCGCACCCTTAGCGAGATCACGCCGGCGCGGCTCACCGGCCGCCTTCGACAGCTCGAGGCCGCGGGCGTCGTCGTGCGGGAGCGATCCGCGGTCGGGCGTGAGGTCTGGTACGGGCTCACCGACGCGGGCTTCGACCTGGCGCCGGCCGTCGAGGCGCTCACGCTCTGGGGGATGCTGCACGCGCGCCGGCGACCGCTCTCGGGCGAACCCGTCAACCCGGTGCCGGTGATGCTCGGCACCAAGGTCTGGCTGACCAGCCAGGGTGTCCCGCCCGGCGATCCGGTCAGTTGGGTCTGGGCCTTTCCGCAGGCCGACTGCTACACGCTTCGGTTCGATGACGCAGCGTGGACGCTGGCCCGCGCCCCAGCGCAGAACGCCGCCGTCAAGGTCGCGGCGACCCCTGATGCCTGGGCTCGCTTCCTGACCACCCCACGCGCAGCGCGCCGCCTCCCGCGAAAGGGCATCAAGCTCGAGGCGTCACGCACCGAAGCTACGAGGTTCGCCAGGGCCTTTCGCGCCAAGCTCGCTGCCCAGAGGGCGCGCCCCGCCCGATAGCAGGCTCATTCGAGCGGCGCAGATCCGCCCGCCGCGCGCGCGGCTACGCGGCCTCGAGCACCTCGCGACCGGGCTGTGGCGGCTGGGCCGGGATCAGCACAAGGGCCATCAATGCCCCCGCGACGGCGACGCCAGCAGCGACGATGCAGGCCGCGGCGAACCCGTCGAAGAACGCGCTCGAGGCGGCGTCGTGCAGCGCGCGCGCAAGGCTTGTGTGACCGGTGGCATCGAGCCGGGCGACAGCCCCGAGGGCGCCGCCCACGGATCGGTGGGCGGGACCCGCCGCCACCGCCGGCAGATGGACGGACAGCGCGGTATCGAGGCGGCTGCTGTAGAGCGACCCGTAGATGCTGCCGATCACGGCAACGCCGAGCGTCGCGCCGAGGATGCGCGTGGCGTCGTTGATCGCCGAACCGACGCCCGCCTTGGCGCTTGGCACGGCGCCCATGATGGACTCGGTCGCCGGCGCGCTCGTCATGCCGATGCCCGAGCCGATGAGGACCATCTGGCCGGCGTCGTGAGATAGCTGGTGCTCGCCGAGGCCGAGGACGTCCACGCGAGCCCCGCCGCGAGCGACACCAGCCCGCCCGTCACGACGAGCTTCGTGCCGGCGTGTACCGCGACGCGCGTTCCGACGACGGAGGTGATGCCGACCAGAGTGGCCACCGGCAGCAGGCGGACCCCGGTCGACAGCGGCCCGTAGCCCTTGAGGAACTGGAAGTAGAGCGTGATGACGAAGATGAATCCCATCAGCGAGAAGAAGGTGATCGTCACCGCGGCGCTCGCGGCGCTGAAGCGCAGGTTCCGAAACAGCGCGACGTCGATCAACGGGGCGTGCGCGCTGCGTTCCCATGCGATGAAGGCGACGAGCAGCGCGGCCGCCCCCGCGAACCCCCCGACGCTGCGCGCCGCCGACCAGCCGTGGTTCGGCGCTTCGATGATCGTGTAGATCAGGAGCGCCATCGCGCCAGTCGACAGGCCGAGCCCCGCTCGGTCGGCCCGGGGCGCCTCCGGATCGCGCGAGGTCGGCACGGCCAGGCCGACGAGCACGGCCCCGAGCGCGGCGATCGGAGCGAGGGCGAAGAAGACGCTCGACCACGAGAAGTGCTCGAGCAGCCAGCCGCCGACGATCGGGCCGACAGCGATGCCGACGCCCGTCGTCGCGCCCCACAGGCCGATGGCGCGTGCGCGTTCTCCCCGCTCGGTGAAGACGTTGGTGAGCAACGAGAGCGTGGCCGGGAAGATGAGCGCGGCGCCGAGGCCCATCACCGCGCGCGCCGCGATCAGCTCGCCGGGACTGTTGCCGAAGCCGCCGGCCAACGTCCCCGAGGCGAACACGGCCAGGCCGGCGAGCAGCACACCCTTGCGCCCGCGACGGTCGCCGAGGTTCCCGCAGGCCAGGACGAGGGCGGCGAAGATCAGGTTGTAGGCGTCGACGATCCACTCCAGCTGGGTCGTGGACGCGTGCAGCTCGCGCACGAGCGTCGGCAGCGCCACGTTGACGATCGTCGTGTCGAGGTTGATCACGAACGCCGCCAGCAGCAGCGAAACGAGGATGATTGGCTTGCGTTGCACGGCCGACCAGGCTCTGGCTATCGTATCGATACTATCGACTCGCTAGCCAAGGGGCGCGGTCAAAGAGGCGCGCGCGCCGCCGCCCAACCGCTCGGGCATCGGCGGCGCGCCGAAACCATCGGCGCGCCGGCGGTCGCCGGCGAGGATGTGAGACCGGATCGGCGAGCGGGCGTTCTAGCGTCAGCCGGACACGCGAGCGATCGTACGCCGCGCGCCGGGCGGCGTCACGCCGACCAGCGCCTCCCGGCGAGCTGCCGGCGGCGCCGCCGACGCGCGACGACCAGCCGCTGGACGTCGATGTCGAGGCGCCGTGCAAGCGCCTCGAGCACGTCGTCGGCGCCCACGCCGAGGCGCTTGAGGATCTCGACCGCGAGCGCGTCGGGCACGGCGATGATGCCGGCGAGCAGGTGCTCGGTGTTGGTCACGCGGTGCCCGAGCCCTTCCGCGATCCGCCGACTGTGCTCGATCGCCTGCTTGAGGCGCGGCTGAACGCCGAGTGCGTCGTAACGGCGTGGCTCGCCCAGCGCGGCGACGCATTCCTGGGCGAGGATGCCTTCGCGGGTAACTCCGAGGTCGTCGAGCACGTGCGCGGCGAGACCGTCCTCGACGACCACCAGACCCAGCAGCGCGTGCTCGGTGCCGACGTAGTTGTGGCCGAGCTCGCGCGCCTGCTCGCCGGCGTGCTCGAGCGCGCCACGCGCAGCCGGCGTCCAGCGCCCCGGCCACGCGCCGGGCTCGGTCTCGGCTGGCCCGTAGCGCTTCTGGGCCGCCTGCTTGCTGGTGCCAAACAGCGCCCCGATCTCGCTCCACGACAGGCCCGCGGCGCGCGCCTCGGAGACGAAACGCTCGACCAGCGCGTCGGCGCTGTCGGTGAGCTCGCGGCTGAGCGCGATCGCGGCGCGCAGCCGCGAGTCTGCCGATCCCGCTGGCGCGCGCGCGTGCACCAGCGCGGCGCACTGCTCGACTGTCGGCGGGTGATCGTGCTCCACGGTCGTCAACATTAGGTTGACGCCAAATTGGTGTCAAGGCCACGGCGGTGCGCCAGCCGGCTACGGACCTGTTCAGCCGTGGGCCGGCAGGTCGTCGCGGCGCACCATGGCGAGAAGGCGCCGGTGGTGTGACAGCGACACATGTTGGCCGGGGCGATCGCCCGGGTAATCGCAGCCCACGCGACGAGAGGGTCCCGAACGAAAACCTGGTCATGCCGCAGCACACGGGGCCCACGATCCGAGTCCCCCAAGGCGCGGACATGAGGGGCAGCGGATCGCCACCTGCGGATCCGGTTGCTGTGCCAGCATCGGCGGTGAAAGCAACGATGAGCGATGGAGCTGATGCGCCTTCACGATGACCGGATCGCGTTCGGCGGCGGCGCGGGGTCGTGGCGATGAGCGTCTTCACCGAGGTCGAGCTTCGGTACCTGACCGGCGGGCGGCAGCTGGGACGGATCGCGACGGTCGGCGCCGACGGGACGCCGCACGTGGTTCCGGTCGGATGGATCTACAACGCGGCACGCGACACGATCGACGTCGGGGGCCACGAGCTGGAGCGGTCGAAGAAGTTCCGCGACGTGGCCCGCACCGGGCGAGCCGCGATCGTGATCGACGATCTGGAGAGCACGGACCCGTGGCGTCCGCGGGCGATCGAGGTCCGCGGGCGGGCCGAGGCGATCGCCCTGCCTACGCCGCTGATCCAGATCTATCCGGAGCGGATCATCAGCTGGGGGCTCGAACAGGGCCGCAGCGCGCGCACGGTGGCGAGGTAGCACCACGCTCGGCGATCTCCGTCGCGGTTCCGTCGAGGTGGTCGCACAGACCCCCGCGAGGCCCCGCAGAATCCGACGCCGGCCGCCGCGAGGTGGGAGCGACGCAGCGGTAAATCGCGAGCGCCTGGCGACGAAGACGGCGAGCGCGTGTGCCATCGCCCGGTTCGTCGCGGCCGACAGGGCCAACCGAGACACCGTGGCGCGCGGGCGGGATGCCGCGACGGGGCCGGGCGCGGCCACGCTCGTGGATCGCGGGCCTGGGGGTGCGACGCCGCCCGTGCACGCGCTCGGGTGGGACACACCACGATTGTGATGCACTGGTGTCTGTGAGCTCGCTGCCATCGATACCGACCGTCTCCGGCGCGCCCGGGGTCCTCGAACGGTTCCATCCGGCGGTACGGGTGTGGTTCGAGCGGCGCTTTGCGGACGGACCGACGGAGGCCCAGGCCGGGGGCTGGCCGGCGATCGGCGCCGGCGAGCACACGCTGGTCTGCGCTCCCACGGGCTCGGGCAAGACTCTCGCCGGGTTCCTCGCCGCCATCGACGCCCTCTACCACGCCCACGGGGCAGGCGAACCGATCGAGGGCGTCACGCGGGTGGTGTACCTGAGCCCGCTGAAGGCGCTGGCCGTCGACGTGCACACCAACCTCGAGGAGCCCCTCGCGGAGATCGCCGAGGTGGCTCGGGAGCTCGGCTACGAGCCGGCACCCATCAGCGTCGCCGTTCGGACCGGCGATTCCACGTCATGGGAGCGGCAGATGATGATCCGCCGGCCCCCGAACCTCCTCGTCACCACGCCCGAGTCCCTGTACCTGTACCTGACCGCAGAGCGGTCCCGGGCGACGCTCGCCACCGTGGAGACGATCATCGTCGACGAGATCCACGCCCTGGCCCGCGACAAGCGCGGCTCGCATCTCGCGCTCTCGCTCGAGCGCCTCCAGGCCGTCACGGGGCGTCCGCCCGTCCGCATCGGCCTCTCGGCGACGGTCAAGCCCGTCGACACGGCGGCCCGCCTGCTGGTGGGAGCGGGCGAGGCGCTCCCCGCCGTCGTCGACAGCGGCCACCGGCGCCGCCTCGACCTGTCGCTGGAGCTGCCGGACGGCGAGCTCGAGGCCGCCATCTCGGGCGATCAGTTCGACGAGATCCTCGACCGCATCGCCGCGCACGTCGCGAGTCACCGCACGACCCTGGTCTTCGTCAACACCAGGAAGCTGTCCGAGCGAGTGGCCCATCAGCTCGGAGAACGGCTGGGCGAGGACCAGGTGGCCGCCCATCACGGATCGCTGTCGCGGGAGCGCCGCCAGCGGGTCGAGCACCGCCTGCGCGCCGGCGACCTGCGAGCCCTGGTGGCCACCGCATCGCTGGAGCTCGGCATCGATGTGGGGCCGGTCGAGCTGGTGTGCCAGATCGGCTCGCCCCACGGCATCGCCACCTTCCTTCAGCGGGTGGGCCGGGCCAACCACCACCGTACCGGTGTTCCGCGCGGGATCGTGTACCCGACCACCCGCGACGAGCTGGTCGAATGCGCCGCGCTGCTGGCCGCGGTCGGGCGCGGACGCCTCGACGCCCTCCATCCGCCCGAGCAGCCCCTGGACATCCTCGCCCAGCAGATCGTGGCCGAGGTGGCGGCCAGGGGCGAGGACGGCGTGGCCGAGGACGAGCTGTTCGGCCTGGTCACGCGGGCATGGCCGTATCGGCGGCTGACTCGCGAGGAGTTCGAGGAGGTCGTCGCTCTGGTCTCGGTCGGCATCGAGACCGGGCGCGGCCGGCGCATGGCCTATCTGCATCGCGACCGCGTCAACGGGAGGCTGCGCGCCCGCCGGGGCGCCCGGCTGGCCACTCTGACCTCGGGCGGAGCGATTCCCGAGACCGGCGACTATCGGGTGCTGATGGAGCCGGGCGACGTGTTCGTCGGCACGGTCAACGAGGACTTCGCCATCGAGTCCTTCCAGGGCGACGTGTTCCTCCTCGGTAGCCATCCGTGGCAGGTCGTGCAGGTGACGAACGGCGTCATGCGGGTGCGCGACGCGACCGGCAAGCACCCCACGATCCCGTTCTGGTTGGGCGAGGCCCCCGGCCGCACCGACGAGCTGTCCGAGGAGGTGTCCCGGCTGCGCAGCGCGGTGGCGGAACGGCTCGACGCCGGTGGGCGGGAGGCCGCCATCGTCCTGGTGCAGGAGGTGTCGGGCGTCGACGTGGTGGCCGCCGCGTTGGTCGTCGACTATCTGAGGGTCGGCCGAGCCGGGCTCGGCGGGGTGCTGCCCACCCACGACGACATCGTCTTCGAGCGGTTCTTCGACGAGAGCGGCGGGATGCAGCTCATCGTCCACGCCCCGTTGGGCGCCAGGGTCAATCGCGCGCTCGGCCTCGGGCTGCGCAAGAAGTTCTGCCTTACGTTCGACTTCGAGCTCCAGGCCGCGGCCAGCAACGACGCCGTCCTGCTCTCACTCGGCCCCCAGCACTCGTTCCCGATCGAGGACGTGCCCGCCTTCCTTCGCTCCCACAACGTGCGGGACGCCGTCTCCCAGGCTGTGCTGCGCAGTCCGATGTTCGTCGCCCGCTGGCGCTGGAACCTCAACCGGTCGCTCGCCGTGCTGCGCCGCAAGGGCGGCCGGCTCAACCCGTTCAACATCCAACGCATGGAGGCGGCCGACCTCATGGCCGCCGTCTTCCCGTCGCTCGCCGCCTGCCAGGACAACGCCCCGGCCGGTCCCATCGAGATCCCCGACCACCCGCTCGTCCGGGAGACCCTGGGCGACTGCCTCACCGAGGCCATGGACATCGACGGCCTCCGCGCGCTGGTGCGCCGGTTCGAGGAGGGGACGGTTCGTCTGCACTTCGTCGACACCGTCGAGCCCAGCGTGCTGGCCCACGAGATCCTCGGCGGCGCCCCCTTCACGTACCTCGACGAGGACGCCGAGATCGGCGAGCGCCGGTCGCGAGCGGTACCGCTGCGGCGGGGCCTGCCGGTGGAGCCTCGAGAGCTCGGCCGGCTCGACCCGGACGCCATCGAGCGCGTGCGGGCCGAGGCGACGCCGGACGTGCGCGGCCCCGACGAGCTCCACGACGTGCTCTTGTCCCTTGTCGCCGCCCGACCGCGACCCGAGTGGGCCGAGCATTTCCAAGCCCTGGCGAGCGCAGGCCGGTCCTTCGAGGTTCACGGTGGCGCCCCGCCCGATGTGTTGTGGGCGGCCACCGAGCGCCGGGCCGAGGTCGAGGCCCTGTTCCCGGGCGCCAGGTTCCTACCCGATCACCCGCTTCCGCCGGGCCTGGTCCGCGCGCTCGACGCTGCGGCCGCCGACGAGGCGGCGGTGGCCCTCCTGCGGGGCCACCTCGAGGTCTGCGGCCCCGTCACCGTCGACGATCTCGCCACCGCCACCGGCCTGCGGCGCTCCGCGGTCACGATCGCGCTCGAGGCCCTTCGCGCGCGCGGGTTCGCGGTCAGCGGGCGCTTTGAGCCCGAGCGGGGCGAGCAGTGGTGCGCCCGTCGGCTGCTTGCCCGCATCCATGGCTACACGCGCGAGCGCCGGCGCGCCGAGGTGCGTCCCATAAGCCAGGAGGAGTGGCAGGCCTTCCTCGAGTCCTGGCGCCACGCCGCTCCGGGGACCCAGCTCCACGGCCGGGCCGGGCTGGCCGACGTCATCGAACAGCTCCAGGGCTTCGAGTTCCCGGCCGGGGAGTGGGAGCGCATCCTCGCCGAGCGCGTCGAGTCCTATCGTCCCGAATGGCTCGACGAGCTGTGCATCTCGGGCGAGGTCGTGTGGGGTCGGCTGTCCGTCCTCGAGCCGGCCGCTGATAGTGACGATCCCACTGCCGGCGAGCCTCGCCTCGCGGTCAAGACGCCTTCGCGCCGGACGCCCATCACTTTCATGCTTCGGCACGATCTGCCTTGGCTCCTGCAGGCCCACCGCGGGGCCGTGGCGCCGGCCGAACCCACCGACGGCTGCGGGCGGGAGGTGCTCGACGTCCTGCGCGGGCACGGCGCCCTGTTCCACGCCGACCTGCAGGCCATCACCGATCGCGTTCCCGCCGACGTCGAGGAAGGCCTGTGGGACGGCGTGGCCCGCGGGCTCATCAGCGCCGACGGCTTCAACGCCATCCGCTCGCTCCTGCAGGCCCGCACCCGGTTCGCCCGCCGCCAGCGTCCGTACCCGCGCCCGGGGTTGCGCCTCCGCCGGGGGACATGGCCGCAGGGCGCGGAAGGCCGGTGGACGCTGCTGCCCGGAGCCGAGCCGATCGAGGACGTCGAGGAGCTGGCCGAAGCCGTCGCCTGGCAGCTCCTGCTGCGATGGGGCGTTGTGTTCCGCGACGTCTGCCTCAAGGAACGGCTGGCCGTTGCATGGCGGGAGGTCCTATGGGCCCTTCGCCGCCTCGAGGCCCGGGGCCAGATCCGGGGCGGGCGTTTCGTCACGGGCGTGACCGGCGAGCAGTTCGCCGAGGAGACGACGGTGTCCGTGTTGCGCCAGCGGCGCGCCCGGCTTGAAGCGCGCTTCTGATCGCCGGCGTTCGGCATCTACCTCCGCGACCCGCGCGCGCCGATCGCCGCGCCCACGGGATCGTCGTCGTGACCCTGGCCGGCGACGGCATCGCCCATCACGCGCTTCGGCGCCACCAGTCCGCTTCGCCCGCTTCGGGCTGCCGCGCAGCCTCGATCCCTGGCGCGGCGCCGCGGCGCTCGCCTACCGCGCCGGGTTCGGGCCCGAGGTCGCCGCGCCTGGTTCACGTAGCGATGGATTCCGGCTCCTCGGCGCCTCTCTATTCGAAACGACGCAATTCGAGAGGAGTCGGCGATGGATGCCAGGGCGAGAGCAATGACGCGGTGGGTCCGTGATCCTCACGGGCATCGGTTCGCTGATGGCGGCGCTCGACACGCTGGTCGTGGCGACCGCGCTCAGCAAGATCCGGTTGGACCTCCACGCTTCGGTCGAGCAGCTGGAGTGGACGGTCAACGCCTACAACCTCAGCTTCGCCGTGCTGCTGATCACGGCGGCGGCGCTCGGCGACCGCTTCGGGCGGCGCCGGCTCTTCGCCGCGGGCCTCGGGTTGTTCGCGGCGGCCTCGGCCGTGAGCGCAGTGGCCCCGAACGTCGGCTGGCTGATCGGCGCGCGTGCCGTGCAGGGGGCCGGGTCGGCTCTGATCATGCCGCTGGGCCTCGCGCTGCTGAGCTCGGCGTTCCCGCCCGAGAAGCGCGGCGCCTCGATCGGGATGTTCAGCGCGATTACCGGCCTGGCAGTCGCCAGCGGGCCGCTGGTCGGCGGCGCGGTGGTCCAGGGGATCAGCTGGCAGTGGATCTTCTGGGTGAACGTGCCGATCGCCGTGGTCTCGATCCCGCTCGTGCTCACCAAGATGAAGGAGAGCTACGGCCCGGACACGAGCCTTGACCTGTGCGGCCTCGCGCTGGTCACGAGCGGCGCCCTGGGCATCGTCTGGGCGCTGATGCGGGGCAACCAGGTCGGCTGGACGAGCATCGAGACGCTCGCGTCGATGGCGGTCGGAGCGCTGCTGGCGGTCGCGTTCGTGGGCTGGGAGCGGCGCGCTCGCGAGCCGATGCTGCCGATCGAGTTCTTCCGCTCGCGCAGCTTCTCGGCCGGCAACGCGGCGATCTTCTTCACGTTCGCCTCGCTGTTCGGGGCCGTGTTCTTCTACGCCCAGCTGCTTCAAGTCGGCCTCGGCTACGGTCCGCTCGGCACCGGCCTGCGGCTGCTGCCGTGGACGGCGACGTTCATCACGGTCGCCCCGATCGCGGGCGCGCTCAGCGACCGCATCGGCGAGCGACCCCTGATGGTCGCCGGGCTCTCGCTGCAGGCGGCCGGCATGGCGTGGCTGGCGCTGATCGCCGAGCCCGGCATGCCCTACTCGCACATGCTGGCCCCACTCATCGTCGCCGGCGTCGGCATCTCGATGGCGATCCCATCGGCGCAGAACTCGGTGGTCGGCGGGGTCGGGGACGACGCGATCGGCAAGGCGGCCGGAGCCAACAGCATGATGCGCGAGCTCGGCGGCGTGTTCGGCGTCGCGACCGTTGTCGCGGTGTTCGCCGCGACCGGCGGCTACGCCTCCGCGGCGACGTTCACGGACGGCTTCGGCCCCGCGATCGGTCTCGCGGCCGCGCTGGCCCTTGCCGGCGCGATCGCCGGCCTGGCGCTGCCCGGCCGCCGGCCGGCGGCGCGCATGACCGCAGTTCCGGCCCTGGACACCCCGGGCTGACAAGACCACGACACACTGGAGATCAGAAATGCATCAGGTGATGGTTCGATACACGGTCAAGCCGGATCGGGTCGACGAGAACGAGCGGCTGGTCCGGGCCGTGTATGACGAGCTCTCGCGCACCCAGCCCGATGGCTACCAGTACTCGACCTACCGGCTGGACGACGGCGTCACGTTCGTCCACGTCTCGAGGAGCGAGAGCGGGCGCGGGCCGCTCCCCGAGCTCGAGGCCTTCCAGCGCTTCCAGGAGAACATCGGCGAGCGTTGCGAAGAGGCGCCGGTCGTCACAGACATCGAGACGATCGGCTCGTACAGGAGCACACGATGAGCGCCAACGGGCTCAGCGATCAGGAGGGGGCCGGCGTTCGCGCCGGCCCCCGGGCCGTCGTGCACCTCGAGCTGCACACTCGCGATCTCGCGGTCGCCAGCGACTTCTACGTCCGCCTCCTGCACTGGCAGCCGGAGCGGATCGCCACCAAGCACGGCTCCTACGTCGCGCTCGGGCTCGGCGGAGAGATCGGCGGAGGCGTCGTCGAATGCTCGACCGAGCAGCCGGTGTGGCTCCCCTACGTCGAGGTCGACCGGATCGACCTGGTCACCGACAGCGCGCGCACGCTCGGCGCGTCGGTCCTGCTGGAGCCCCGCGAGGGGCCGGCCGGCTGGCGCAGCGTCATCACCTGCGCCGACGGCTCGCAGGTCGCGCTGTGGCAGCCGAAGGATCCGCGATGAACGAGCAACAGGTGCTCGCGGCCGCCCGGGACGGCGACGAAGACGCGTTCGCTCGCCTGATCGGGCCCTACCGACGCGAGCTGCACGCGCACTGCTACCGGATGCTCGGCTCGGCGGCCGATGCCGAGGACGCGCTGCAGGACGCACTCCTCGGAGCGTGGCGCGGGCTACCGCGATTCGAGGGGCGCAGCACGCTGCGTACCTGGCTGTACACGATCACGACCAACGCATGCTTGCGCGCGATCGCGCGGCGACCGAAGCGCGTGCTCCCGATCGACTACGGCCCGCCCTCCGACCCGCACGACCGGCCGGCCGAACCGCTCGTCGAGTCGGTCTGGATCGAGCCGTTCCCGGACACCCTCATCGAGGACGCGGCGACACCCGACGCCCGCTACGAGCAGCGCGAAGGCGTGGAGCTCGCGTTCGTCGCCGCGCTCCAGCACCTGCCGGCGCGCCAGCGCGCGGTCCTGATCCTGCGCGACGTGCTCGGGTTCTCGGCCCGCGAGACGGCCGACGCGCTCGACACCACGCCGGTCTCGATCGACAGCGCGCTGCAACGCGCGCACAAGGCGGTCGACGCGCGTCTGCCCGAGCGCAGCCAGCAGGCGACGCTGCGCTCGCTCGACAACGACGACCTGCGCCAAGTGATCGAGGGCTTCGTCGAGGCGTGGGAGCGGGCCGACGTCGACGCCGTCGTCGCGATGCTCGCCCACGACGCGGTGCTCGCGATGCCCCCACACCCGACCTGGTTCGCCGGGCGCGATGCGGTCGGCGCCTTCCTGGCGGCCCGTCCGCTCGCGCCGGGAGCTCGCGCCCGCCTCGTGCCGACGCGCGCCAACGGGCAGGTGGCGTTCGGCCACTACAGCTGGGACGACGAGGCGAACGCGTTCATGCCCCACGCGATCACGATCCTGTCGCTGCGCGAGGCGCAGATCGCGGAGCTCACGATCTTCAAGAGCGCCGAGGCGTTCGCGGGGTTCGCCCTGCCCGAGAGGGTCGAGGCGTGACGCTCAGCGCACGGTCAGCCGCGCGTGCATCTCACCCGAGGGCGCGGTCATCGGCGCGGCCGTGCCGGTCGGCGACGCGTGTTCACTGCCACCGCAATGGGCGTGACGTCGGGGACCACCCCTAGGGGACGCGCGCCGGGTAGCCCCCGGCCTCCCACCGGTTGTCCCGGCTGGGCGGCGACGCGCTCGGCGGCGATCCTGGTCGTACGCACACGAACCCGGGGCCGACCCGGAGAAGAGAGAAGACAGCCATGGCCGTTGCCACCCACCCGCAGGTCGATGTCCACGAGCCTTCGCTCGCCGGCGCGCGAGCATGGTTCGCGCAGCGGGGCCTCTCGCGTCCGCGCGAGGGCCGCGTTCTGGCCGGAGTCTGCGCCGGCTTCGCCCGGCGCTACGAGATCAACCCGCTCGTCGCGCGAGTGCTCGGCATCGCCACCGTCGTGGTGCTGAGCCCGCTCGTGTACGTCGGGGCCTGGATCCTGATGCCGATCGACGCCGACGTCGCGCCGCCCGCCGCGAGCTCCCCCTAGGATCGCGGGCCATGACGACGGCGACCCGCCGCCGCCCGGCCTGGCTGCGCGACGCCGAGCGCGTCGACGTCGCCGTCTACGCCGCCGTGGCGATGACCCCGACGCCCTCCCTGGACCGCGTCATGCGACGGCTGGCCTCCGCGGCGGACCGGTCGCGCCTGTCGCTCGCCGCCGCCGGCCTGCTCGCCGTCGCCCGCGGGGCTCGCGGGCGCCGCGCGGCGGGCATGGGACTCGCGTCGATCGGCGTGACCTCCGCTGTGGTGAACCTCGTCGTCAAGCCGCTCGCGCGCCGCCGGCGCCCGGACCGGGACCTTCACGAGGTGCCGCTCCCCCGCCACGTCCCGATGCCCGCGACGCGGTCCTTTCCGTCGGGCCATTCGGCGTCGGCGTTCGCCTTCGCGACCGGCGTCGGGCACGTCCTGCCGCGCGAGTCCGTCCCGCTGCGCGTGCTGGCTGCGGCGGTCGGCTACTCGCGGGTCCACACCGGCGTCCACTTCCCCGGGGACGTGGTCCTCGGCGCGCTCGTCGGGACGGTGGTGGCGCAGGCGACGACGCGCGCGCTCGAGCGGGGGCGAACCGGCTGGTCGCAGGGCTGAGCCGCGAGACGCGCCCGATCCGGACCGCGCGCGGACCATGACCCGTTCAGGATCCGATTGCGCAGCGTCGCCTTCCCCGAGCCGAGCAATCGCGGGCCGGCGCGGTCACGCGGCTTGGGCGCGGGGCGTGAACGGGTGCTGCTCGAGCGCGCCACCGCGATGCACGGTGACGGCTGTCGCCTCGGGGATCTCGTGCCACGCGCCTTGGAGGTCCGAGAACGGCTCCGAGATGATCACGCGGTCCTCGTCGCGCACCCGCTGCAGTCGCGGGTTGTCGGGGTGCAGCGCGCGCAGCGTGTGGACGTCGGCCGACGCGAAGAGGCTGCGTGAGCGGCCCTCCGAGGAGTAGCGCACCACCCACAGCGACTCGCCGTCGCTGATCCCGACGCTGCCCTGGAAGGGGAACTCGACGCCGTGGCCCCGGCCGGTGGCCTCGACCAGACCGATGGCGCGCTCGAGCGCGCCGAGGGGATCCTCCGCGAGCCCGAGGCTCAGCGTGAGGTGGAACAGCACCTCGGAGTCCGTGGAGCCCTGGACTTCGGCGAAGAGCTCCGGCTCGAGGGCGAGCATCAGGTCGCGCCGCAGCTTGTGGAAGTCGGCGATCAGGCCGTTGTGGACGAACAGCCAGCGCCCGTGCGAGAACGGGTGGCAGTTGGTCTCCTGCACGGGCGAGCCCGACGTCGCGCGCACGTGCGCGAGGAACAGCGGGGACTCGATGTGGCGCGCGAGGTGGCGGAGGTTGGCGTCGCCCCAGGCCGGCAGGACGCTGTGGTAGACGCCCGGCCCCTCGCCCGCCCCGTACCATCCGACGCCGAAGCCGTCGCCGTTGGTGGTCTCGGCGCCCATGCGCGAATGCAAGCTCTGGTCGACGAGCCCGTGCTGGGTCCTGAAGAGCAGTTCGTCGAGGAGCACGGGCTCCCCGTTCCACGCCATCCACCGGCACATCGCGGCCTCCTTGGGTCCAGCGCAGCGTGACGCCCAGGCGAGTCGCGCGCCTCACCCGTTTCGGACGATCCGTCACGGCCGCACACCGGCTCGATCGTGGGCGGCGAGATCGACCGAATCCGATCACGAGCCCGACCGCACAGCCCTACGCCGCCCGTGCGGGCTCGGGAGAGCCCGCGGCGGTGCTGCCGCCGGCGGTCCGGCCCGGACCACGCGGACGCTGGGATGGCGCGGGGGCGCTCTCCAGCGGCGGGAGCCGGTCGCCGGGGTGGCTGTGGTACCAGTCCGCGTAGCGCGTCGCGAGCGGCGCGGCGCTCAGGCCGTGCAGGAGGACCGACAGGCCGATCGTGGCGTAGGTGGTCAGCACGATCGTGGACAGATGCGGCAGCTGCGAGTCCTCGACGACGATGACCGCGAACACGATCGAGGCGAGGCCGCGCGGGCCGAACCAGCCGAGGAACGCGACGCTCGAACGGCGCGCGCGGGTCCCGATCAGCGCGAGCCCAACCGGGATCATGCGCACGAGCGTCAGGCTCAGGAGCGCGTACGCAACGATGCTCCAGCTCAGATCCTCGAGCGTTGGTCCGAGCAGCACCGCGCCGAACACGACGAAGGTCACACCGTCGAGGGTCTGCCCGAGCTCCTCGTTGAAGACCGTGAGCTCGGCCGTGTCCCGCCGCACGAGATGCCCGAAGGTCATGCCCGCGACGAACGCCCCGATGAACCCGGAGCCCCCGAGTGCTGCGCCGACGCCGTAGGCCAGGAAGGCGCCCGCGACCGGGATCGTCTGCAGCCAGGACGGGGCGATCAGCTTCCGGCGGCCCGCGTGGACGATGACGGCTGCGACGAGGGCGCCGGTGCCCACGCCGGCGAGCAGGCCGTAGCCGATCTCCTCGACGACGATGCGAAGCGCCTCGCCGCTGCCGATCACGTTCGACTTGGCCTCGGCGGTCGCGAGGATGATGAGCAGCAACGGGACGCAGATGCCGTCGTTGAGGCCGCTCTCGACGTTCAGCGCCTGGCGGATCCGTGCGGGGACCCGCTCGTTGGTCACGACGGCCTGACCGAGCGCGGCGTCGGTGGGGGCGAGCACGACGGCGAGCACGAGCGCCTCGGTCACGGTCAGGGCGTCGAAGAGCCAGACGGCCACGAGCGCCCCGGCCGCGATCGTCAGCGGCAGGCCGATCGCGAGTAGGCGGACCGGGAGCGTCCGCGCCTTGCGCAGCTTGCGCAGGTCGACGCGGGCGGCGTCGGAGAACAGGACGAGCGCGAGCGTGGCCTCCGCGAGCGTCCGCACCGTCGATCCGGCGACCGAGAGGTCGATCTCGTCGAGCACGAGCGGCCCCGCGAGCACGCCGACGGCGACGAACACCATCGCCGGCGTGACCGGCGTCCCGGAGAGCCTGCTCGAGAACGCCGCGACGGCGAGCAGCGTCAGCGCGACGATCGCAAGCGACCACTCCATGCGCTCACGTCGTCCCGCGGGCGGCGACGTGCGCGAGCGCGCGCACGGCGGCCGACGCGGACTCCGGCAGCCCGGCGGCGGGCGACGCCCCGGGATGCTGCGGGGCGATCCGGACCCTGAGCGCGCCGGGCCGGGTGACGAAGCGCACGGGCGCGTCGAGCACGACGGCCTCGCCGTCGATGCCGGCGGGGATCGGCGCGCCCGAATCCACGGCGAACTCGCGCGTGAGCCACTGCGTCAGCGGGGCGCGCGTCTCGCGGTCGCCGGCGGCGCCCGCGCCGAGGACGCTGACCTCCAGCACGCCGTCGTCGAGCCGCGGGCGCGCGCCCGTGCTGCCGGGCTGCAGGCGGTAGTGGTTGTTGGAGACGAGGATCACCGCACCGGACGCGTGCTCGCGCCCGTCCGGCCCGGCCCAGCGGAGGTCGGGAGCCTCGCCATCGGGGCCGAGCGCGTCGGGCACCGAGCCGAGGATCGTGCGCAGCTTCGCGTCGCGATAGCCCTCCTGCTGCACCGCCTCCGCGTACACGCCGAGCGAGACGTTGTTCACGAAGACGCGGCCGTTGACCTCGGCGAGGTCGACGCGTCGCTCGCCGCCGCCGACGAGCGCATCGAGCGCTCCGACGACGTCGTCGCGATCGACGCCGAGGTCGAGCGCGAAGTGATTGCGGGTCCCGGCCGGGACGCACGCGTAGGGCAGACCGTGCGCGGCCGCCGCGGCCGCGACGATCGCCTGCGTGCCGTCCCCGCCCGCCGCCCCGAGCGCGTCGGCGCCGTCGGCCACGGCCCGACGCACGAGCTCCACGAGATCGTCGCCCAGCCGCAGCTCGATCGGCTCGATCCCGCGCCGGCGAGCCTCCGCGTCGAGCTGCGCGCGCTCGGCCTTACCGCCACCCGACTTGGGATTCCAGAAGACGACCGCCCGCCGCGGCCGCGGCGCCGAGGGCAACTCGACCCGCGTCGAGAACACCGCCCGGGCCGCCGCGAACGCCAGCGCCAACGCCACGACCACACCGAGCTCGCCCAGCAACGGCCCGACAAAGATCAACAACGCCAACGCGCCCACGAGCGCCAGCGCCCCGACCACGAAACTCGTCCAGCGCGCGACGCCCCGGCGCAACACACCGAACCACGCCAGCACGCCGGCGACCGCCACGAACCCGAGCACGAACAGACCACGCGGGAACACCGCCACCGCGATCACCACCGCCCCCGCGACCGCCAACGCCAGCAGCCCGAGCGACACCACAGCGAGCAGTCGCCGATATCTCAACGCCCGTGGACCGCGCTCGCGCCTCGTCCGGAGCGGGTGAGGCTGTGGCCGCCGCGCGCCCGCCGGCCCACGCGCCGAGCACTGCGAACATCCGTCCAACTCCGATCAAGGACGAGATCTGAAATGGCTCACACACCGGCCTGCGCGGCGATGCGACCGTCGGTCGCAGCACCCTGCACGAGCGCGAAGTCCTGCTCGGTCTGGTCGGCGTACTGCTCGGAGAAGTCCACGAGCGCCGAGTCGAACGCCGTGCCGGACCCGAGGTACGCGGCGATCGCGATCCGGTCCCCGGAACGCGCGTGCGCTCGCGCCAGCGTCCAGGCGCAGACCTCGGCGTAGGCGGCGAGACGCTCCGGCGTGATCGCCTCCAGGTCCGCGGAGCCCTTGCCGTCCCAGAGCTGGCGGACGTAGAAGTCGCGCTCGACGCCGTCCGGCGCCGTCACGCGGTGCCACCCGAGGAAGATGTCGCTCGCCGCCTGCATCAGGCGCTGGCCCTCGACGACCCGCTCCCCATGCTGGCGCAAGCGGCTGGCCCCCGCGTAGGGCTCGAGCACCGACGCCTGCGCCTCCTTCGCCTGGAGCACGAGCGGATCGGACGAGTCGCGACCGAGCAGGAGGATCACCCACGCGCGCGTCCCGACGCTCCCCACGCCGACGACCTTGCGCGCCATGTCGACCACGCGGTAGCTGTCGAACAGGCGGCGCCGGTCGCGCGCGATGCCCTTGTAGCCGCGGATCAGCTGGAGCACGTGCTGCTCGACCTGCGGCGCCATGCCGCTCTCGGCCACCAGCTCGCTCAACGGGACCAGGAGCGGCGGCATGCTGAGAAAGCGCAGCTCGCCATCGACCACCTCGGTGAGCTTGGTCAGCGCGCGCAGGCTGCTCTTGGCCTCCGCCTTGCGGCGCGTCGCGCTGAACGCCTCACGGTCGCGGCGTCCCAACCGGCGCTCGGCCTCGGCGGCGATGCGCGCGACGTCGAGCCGCGCGTACCAGACCTCGAGGTTCGTCCGCCCGGCGAACTCCCGCATCGTCTCGCGGTAGCGACGGACGGCAGCGCCGACGAGCTCGCGCCGACGCGCGCGCTTCTCGCCGAGGTCGCGCCCCGCGATCTCGATGCTGGCCGCCATGCGCTTGACGTCCCACTCCCACGGCCCCGGGAGCGTCTCGTCGAAGTCGTTGAGATCGAATACGAGCGAGCGGTCCGGCGCGGCGAAGCTACCGAAGTTCGAGATGTGCGCGTCGCCGCACACCTGCACGCGCAAGCCCGAGTCCGGCGACGTTGCGAGGTCGGCCGCCATCAGTGCCGCCGCCCCGCGGTAGAACGTGAACGGCGACACGAGCATGCGGCCCCAGCGGATCGGGACGAGCTCCACAACCCGGGTCGCGTCCTGTGCCTGCAGGACGGCGACCGGATCGCGCCCGGGCGGGGGTGACCACGACCCGTGTGCGGAGCGCGGGGCCGCGCGGCGCGCCGCCTTGCCCAGCTCGGCGCGCTCGGCCGGACTCAGGTCGGCGCCGTGACGTGGCACGCTCCGAGCCGCGCTCGTGCGCCGACGCTCGTCGCGGGGTTGCGTGGTCGCTGCTGCCGGCATGGTCCTCTCTTCCTCTGATCGTCGCTGCCACCATTCAACGGTTCGGCGTTCGCCGCCCCGGCGAGGGCACCGGCGTCGGCTCCCTCTTCGCCTTCGATGCCGAGGCCTACCAGGTGAGCTCGATCTCCAGCTCGCTGCCGTCCTCCTCGATCTCGAACTCCACCTTGAGCTGCACCTCGTCGGGCACGCGCACCTTGAAGCTGATGCCGTCGCGCTCGAACTCGAGGTCGTTGTGACGAGACAGCTGATCGGCGAGGTCGCGCAGCCGCATGGCTGCCTCCTCGCGGCGCAGCCGCTCCTTCTGCTTGATCTCCACGAGGTCCATGGGGCCGATGCTAGGGCGGCGGCGCCGGCATGGCCAGGATGCACGTACCACCGCGTGGGGCGTGGCCGCAGCCCCAGCGGCCGAGCACGCGCGGGGCTCCGCGGCTCGTTCAACGCGCCGAGGGTGCCGCGACGGCTACTGTGCCGCCATGCGCGCGCGGCGCTCGGCCCTCTCCGTGCCCGGGTCATCCGAGAGGATGCTCGCGAAGGCGGCCGCGCTGCCGGCCGACGAGATCGTGCTCGACCTCGAGGACGCGGTGGCGCCGGCCGCCAAGGACGAGGCGCGCGGGCTCGTGGCCCGCCTGCTCCGCGAGGGGCTCGGCGCCCCCCGAGCCGTGGCGGTGCGGGTTAACGGGCTCGACAGCGGGTGCTGTCACCGCGACGTGCTCGAGCTCGTGGAGCAGGCGGGATCGGAGATCGGCTCGCTGGTGCTGCCAAAGGTCGAGCGCGCGGAGGACGTGCGCTGGCTCGATCGCCTCCTGGGGATGCTGGGCGAGCGCGCGAGCACGATCCGCCTGCAGGCGCTCGTGGAGACCGCCGGTGGCCTCTGCCGGGCCGGCGAGATCGCCGCGGCCAGCCCTCGCCTCGACGCCGTCATCCTGGGGTACGCCGACCTCGCGGCATCGCTTTCCCGGTCGGGCGGCGATGACGGGCCGGAGCGCTGGCTGTATGCGCAGGAGACCGTGCTCGTGGCCGCCCGGGCCGCGGGCGTGCAGGCCGTCGACGGCCCGTTCCTCGCCGTGCGCGACGAGGAGGCCCTGCGGTCGCGCGCCGAGCATGCTCGCGCGCTCGGCTTCGACGGCAAGTGGGCGGTGCACCCCGATCAGGTCCCGGTCCTGAACGAGGTCTTCACCCCCAGCACGGACGAGGCCCAGCGGGCGCGGGCGATCGTGTCCGCGCTCGAGCACGAGCGCCGCGGCGCGGTCGAGGTGGACGGGCAGATGGTCGACGAGGCGAGCCGCAAGCTCGCGCTCTTGGTGCTGGCGCGCGCCGAGGCCGCGGGGTCGGGGCAGTGACGACCTCCGAACCGCTGTCGCCGCAGGCGCCGGTCCGGGTGGGCGGCCCCTGGTTCGAGGACCTCCGGCGCGGGCAGGTCTTCGAGCGGGCGCCCGGCATGACGATCACCTCCGGCCACGCCGCCCTGCACCAGGCGCTTGCCGGCGACCGGCTGTACCTCGCCCTCGACGCGCCGCTGTGCCGGGCGGTGACCGGGCACGATCGCCCGCTCGTGCACCCCAACCTCGTCTGCGACGTGGCGATCGGGCAGTCGACGGGCCCGACCCAGCGCGTCCGCGGGAACCTCTTCTACCGCGGGCTCGTCCTCGCACAGCCCGTGTTCGTGGGCGACACGCTGCGCACCCGCACCGAGGTCGTGGGGCTCAAGCAGAACCGCCGCCGTGAGGGCGCGCCGGCCACCGGGCTCGTGGCCCTGCGGATCACGACGGTCGACCAGCACTCCAACCGGGTGCTCGACTTCTGGCGCAGCCCGATGCTCCCGCTCCGCGAGCCGAACGCCGAGACCGGACACGCGGACGACTTCGAGGACATCCCGCAGGCGCTCGCTCCGTCGGCGGTCGAGCGCGCGGTGCCGGCCGGCTGGGACCTCGAGCCGCTGCGCGAGGCCACGCCCGGGCCGCATCACGCCGATCTCGTCCCGGGCAGTGCGTTCGTCGTCGAGGGCGGAGAGACCGTGACGGGTGCGCCCGAGCTCGCGCGGCTCACGCTCAACGTGGCGATGGCGCACACCGACGCCACGAGCACCGCTCACGGGCGCCGGCTCGTCTACGGCGGGCACACGATCTCGGTCGCCGCCGCGCACGTCGTCCGCGCGATCCCCGCGATCGCCACGATCCTCGCCTGGGAGCGCTGCGATCACCTGGGACCGGTGTTCGAGGGCGACGTGCTTCGGACCGAGCTGCGCGTGGATCGCGCCTCGCCGCTTCGATCCGGCGGCGGAACGGCGGGGCTGCGCGCTCTCGTGTCGGCGGAGCGGTCGGCGGGCGAGCCGTCGGTCGTGCTCGACTGGAGCTTCGTGGCGCTGGTGGCCTAGGAAGGAGGCTGAGTGACCGGGATCCTCGAAGGCATGCGCATCGTCGAGGGCTCCGCGTTCGTCGCGGTGCCGCTCGGCGGCATGACCATGGCGCAGCTGGGGGCCGAGGTGATCCGCTTCGACCCCATCGGCGGCGGCCTCGACCGCAAGCGCTGGCCGGTCACCGCGGACGGCCGGAGCCTCTTCTGGGCCGGGCTGAACAAGGGCAAGCGCTCGATCCGGGTTGACCTCGGCTCCGAGGAGGGACGCGAGCTCGTCAGCGGCCTCGTCACCGCGCCCGGACCCGAGGCGGGGCTCTTCCTCACCAACTTCCCCGCCCGGGGCTTCCTCGACTACGACGCGCTCGCCGCCCGCCGGCCCGACCTGATCATGGTCAACGTCGTGGGCAACCACGACGGCTCGTCCGCGGTCGACTACACGGTCAACCCGGCCACGGGCTTCGCCTGGTCCACTGGCCCCCGGAACCTGGCCGTCCCCTTCAACCACCTGCTCCCGGCGTGGGATGCGATCACGGGGATGCTCGGCACCGTGAGCCTGCTGGCCGCCGAGCGCCGGCGGGGACGCACCGGCGAGGGGCAGCTCGTGCGGGTGGCGCTCTCCGACGTGGCGTTCTGGATGGTCGGGAACCTCGGGAAGATCGCCGAGGTGCAGGTCAACCACCACGAGCGGGTGAAGGACGGCAACTACCTGTATGGCGCCTTCGGGCGCGACTTCCTCACCAAGGACGGGCGGCGCGTGATGATCGTCGCGCTCACGCTGCGCCAGTGGCGCAACCTCGTGGAGGCCACCGGCCTGAACGACGCGTTCGCGACGATCGCCCAGCTCCTGGACGTGGACCTCGACGAGGAGGGCGGGCGCTTCGTCGCTCGGGAGGTCATCGGCGCCACGCTCAAGCCGTGGGTGCTGCGCTACACGCTCGCGGAGCTCGCGGAGCTGTTCGACCGCCACGGCGTGTCGTGGGGGCCGTATCAGACGTTCACCCAGCTCGTGACCGAAGATCCGCGCTGCTCGCCGGAGAACCCGATGTTCGAGGAGGTCGAGCAACCCGGGATCGGCAGCTTCCTCATGCCCGGGTCGCCGCTCGTGTTCTCGAACGCCGAGCGGGGACCAGCCGAGCGCGCCCCGGAGCTCGGGGAGCACACCGACGAGGTGCTCGCGGGGGTGCTCGGGCTGAGCGACGCCGAGATCGGCCGACTCCACGACCGCGGGGTGATCGCGGGCCTGACGCCGGTACTGGAGTAGCGCCGCGCTCGTGCGCCTCCACGTGCTGAGCGATCTGCACGTCGAGTTCGCGGCGTTCGAGCCCCCGCGGCTCGACGTGGACGCGGTCGTGCTCGCAGGCGACATCTCCCTGGGGACCGAGGGCGTGGAGCTGGCACGCCGCTGGTTCGGCGGGCGGCCCGTCCTGTTCGTGGCCGGAAACCACGAGTTCTACCGTCACGCGCTGCCCTCGCTGATCGGCGAGCTGCGGGCGGCGGCGGCCGGCAGCGCCGTGCACGTGCTCGAGAACGACGAGCTTCTGCTGGGCGGGGTGCGCTTCCTCGGGTGCACGCTCTGGAGCGACTTCATGGCGGCGGGCGCGGAGGAGCTCGAGCGCACGATGGCGGTATGCGGGCGTCTGCTCAACGACTACGAGGTGATCGTCCGGAGCGAGGACGGGCGCACGCTGCGTCCCGAGAACACGCGCGCGGTGCACCTGGCGAGTCGCCGTTGGCTCGCCGAGCGCCTCGCGGTCCCCCACGACGGCCCGACCGTCGTGATCACCCACCACGCGCCGCTCGTGCGCGTGCGCCCGTCCGGGCCCGTCGAGCGGGCGCTGGTCGGCGCGTTCGCGAGCGACCTCGGTCCGCTGATGGCCGGCGAGCGCGTGGCGCTCTGGATCCACGGCCATACGCATCGGGCGGCCGACCTCGAGGTCGACGGGACCCACCTGCTCAGCAACCCGCGCGGATATCCGCACCAGCCCGTCACAACCTTCGACGCCGTGCGCGTCGTCGAGGTCGGCTGATCACGCGACCGTCCGCATCGACAATGCTCGCCGCAGGCGGGTGGCGCGTGAGAAGATCGGCGCGAGCAAGGAGGTCGGCGAATGGACTCCTCAACAGCGAACGTCCTGATCGTGGCGCACCGCACGGCGGCGACGCCCGCGCTGCTCGAGCAGGTGCATGCCCGCGCGACGCGGGGCCCGTGCCGATTCACGTTGGTGGTGCCTCGGCCCTACTGGGACCCGGAGACCGATGAGGCGGTGATCACGCTGGAGCTGGCGATCCCGCTGCTCGAGGAGGCGGCGGGCGGGCACGTGGAGGGGGTCATCGGGGACAACGATCCGGTCGTGGCCGTCACGGAGATGCTCGAGCGCGAACGGTTCGAAGAGGTGATCGTCTCGACCCTGCCCGAGCGGGTGTCGCGTTGGTTGCGGCGCGACCTGCCGGCGCGCGTGCAGCAGCTCGGGCTTCCCGTGACGACGGTGATCGCGACGACCTCGGACCGTCGGCCCGCCTCCTCCGGGCGGTAGCACTCGGCAACGACGAGCCGGGCGAGGCCGCTCAGAGGACCTTGGACAGGAACGCCCGCGTGCGCTCGTGTCTCGGCGCGCCGAACACCTCGGCCGGCGGCCCGGTCTCCACGACGACGCCGCCGTCCATGAAGACGGCCGTGTCGGCGACCTCGCGCGCGAACCCGATCTCGTGGCTGACGACGATCATCGTCATCCCCTCGTTCGCGAGCCGGCGCATGACGTCGAGCACCTCGCCGACGAGCTCGGGGTCGAGCGCCGAGGTCGGCTCGTCGAACAGCATCAGCTTGGGGTGCATCGCCAGCGCGCGGGCGATCGCGACGCGCTGCTGCTGGCCGCCGGAGAGCTGCGCCGGGTAGACGTTCTCCTTGTCGGCGAGCCCGACCACGCGCAGCAGCTCGACGGCGGTCGTCCGGGCCTCGTCCTTGTTGTGCTTGCGGACGCAGACCGGCGCCTCGCAGACGTTCTCGAGCGCCGTCATGTGCGGAAACAGGTTGAAGCGCTGGAAGACCATCCCGATCTCGGAGCGCTTGCGCGCGACCTCGGAGTCGCGCAGCTCGTAGAGCTTGTCGCCCGACTGCCGGTAGCCGACGAGCTCGCCGTCGACCGACAGGCGCCCGGCGTCGATCGACTCCAGGTGGTTGATGCAGCGCAGGAACGTCGACTTGCCGGAGCCCGACGGGCCCAGCAGGCACAGGACCTCCTTCGGGCGGACCTCCAGCGAGATCCCCTTGAGGACCTCCAGGCGCCCGAACGACTTGTGGACCTCCTCGGCCCGGACCATCGCGTCGGTCATCGGCCCTCCCCCGACGCGCCGGGAGCGTCGACGGTCGCGTGCCGGAACGAGAACAACGTGCGGCGCAGGCGCTGCAGCGGGGTCTCGGGCAGCGTGCGCGATGCGCCGCGCGCGAACCTGCGCTCGAGGTAGTACTGCCCGATCGACAGCACCGTGGTCATGATCAGGTACCAGGCGCTCGCCACGAGCAGGAGCGGGATCTGGCGGTAGTTCACCGAGTAGATGAGCTGCGCCGAGTAGAGCAGCTCGCTGTAGGCGATGACGCTGACGAGCGACGTGGTCTTGAGCATCGAGATCGTCTCGTTGCCCGTCGGCGGGATGATGACCCGCATCGCCTGGGGCAGCACGATGCGGCGCATCGTCTGCAGCCGCGTCATGCCCAGGGCGCTCGCCGCCTCGGTCTGGCCCTCGTCGACCGAGATGATGCCGGCGCGGACGATCTCGGCCATGTAGGCGCCCTCGTTGAGCCCGAGCGCGAGGATCGCGGCCACGAACGGCGTGATCACATCGTTCGCGCTGCCGTGCAGGAGCTCCGGCCCGCCGAACGGGACCCCGAACGAGATCCGCGGATACAGCGCCGAGATGAAGCTCCAGAAGAGGATCTGGACGAGCACGGGCGTGCCGCGGAAGAGCCAGACGTAGGTCCAGCTCGATCCGGCCACCAGCGGATTGGGCGACAGCCGCATGACCGCGAGCACGACGCCGAGGACGACCCCGATCGCCATCGAGATGACGGTGAGCTCGATCGTGACCACGACGCCGTGGAGGATGCGGTGGTCGAAGAAGTAGTCGCCGAACGTTCCCCATCCGAAGCGCGGGTTCGTCGCGACCGAGTTGATGGCGATCGCCAGCAGCAGCAGGACGACCGCCGCCGCCACCCACCGCCCCGGATGGCGGACGGGGACGGCCTGGATCTCCTCGGGATGTCCCGTTGTCGATGCAGCCGTGGTGCTCGGCGACGACACCGGACCGCGAACCTAGCTAGTCGCGCCGTTGATCTGGGGGTTCGTGATCGCGCCGGACGCGATTCCCCACTTGTCGAGGATCTGCTTGTACTGGCCGTTGGCCATCACGGCCTTGACCGCGGCGAGCGTGGGCTTGGCCATCCCGCTGTCCTTCGGGATCGCGATCCCGTACGGCGCCGCCCCGTAGGTCTCGCCCGTGAGCTTGAACTGGCCGTTGGACTTCTTGACCTGGTATTCGGCGACGGGCGAGTCGGCCATCCCGACGTCGGCGCGACCGCTCGAGAGCGCCAGGTTCGCGCCGTTCTGGTCGGGGAAGACCGACACGTTCACGCCGGGCCTGCCCTGCGCCTGGCACTTCTTGGCCTGCGCGGTGGCGTCCGCGGCCTGCGTCGTGCCCTTCTCCGCGGCGACCTTGTGGCCGCAGAGGTCGGCGAGCGTGTTGATCGTCGGGCCGCCCTGCGCCTTGACGAAGAACGACGAGCCGGCCGACAGGTACGTCACGAAGTCGACCGTCTTCTCGCGCTCCTTGGTGTCGGTGAACGACGACATCCCGAGGTCGTACTTCTTCGCCGCGAGGCCCGGGATGATCCCGTCGAAGGTCGCGTTGACGACGTTGGCCTTCAGGCCCATGACGCCCGTGAGCGCCTTGGCCAGGTCGGCGTCCATGCCCTCGACGGTCTTGCCGTCGGAGCCGATGAACTCGTTCGGGGGATAGCTCGCGTCCGCGGCGACCGTGAGCGTGCCCTTGGACTTGGCCGCCGCCGGCACGAGCGCGGCGACCTGCTCGTCGACCGCGCTGGCCTTGGTGGTCGACGGGCTCGCGCCCGCTGTCGTCTCGGTCGTCGACGAGTCGCTGCCGCATGCCGCGAGCACCGCGGCGACAAAGAGCGCGACGGTGATCGCGCCGCCGCGCGATGCGCTACTGAACACTCGGGTCCTCCTCCAAGCGATAACGGGTCCCCCGGGGCCTCCGGGAGCGGAGCATACCCCGGCTCAGGGGCAGCATGGACGGTTGGCGAAGGCGATTCGGCCGGCGCGGACGACGGCCGCGACCAGCGGGACGCCCGGGCGGTAGGCGAGGTGGGCGTGCGAAGGCGCCGCGAGCACGACCGCGTCGGCGCGCGCGCCCGGCGAGAGCCGTCCGAGGTCCGCCCGGCGCAGCGCGCGCGCCCCGCCGAGCGTCGCCGCCTGCAGCGCCTCGTCGATCGTCATCCGCAGGTCGCGCACCGCCAGCGCGACGCAGAAGGCCATCGAGGTCGTGTAGCTCGAGCCGGGGTTGCAGTTCGTGGCGAGCGCGACCGTCGCGCCCGCGTCGATGACCCGGCGCGCGTCGGGGTAGGGCTGGCGCGTCGAGAAGTCGGTCGCGGGCAGGAACGTCGCGACCGTGTCGCCGCCGGCGAGCGCCTCGACGTCGGCGGCCGTCAGGTACGTGCAGTGGTCGGCGGATGCCGCCCCGAGCTCCACCGCCAGCCGCACGCCGGGGCCGGGCTCGAGCTGGTTGGCGTGCACGCGCACCCCGAGCCCGGCCTCGCGGCCCGCGGTCAGCACGGCGCGGGCCTGCTCGGCGTCGAACGCGCCGCGCTCGCAGAAGACGTCGATCCAGCGCGCGTGCGGAGCGCAGGCGGCGAGCATGTCCGTGACGACGAGCTCGACGTAGGCGTCGGCCCGCCCCTCGTACTCGGCGGGCACCGCGTGCGCGCCGAGGAACGTGACGTCGTCGGTGATCGCGGCGGCGATCCGGCACAGCCGCTCCTCGGTGGCCACGTCCAGGCCGTAGCCCGACTTGACCTCGACGTGGGTGATGCCGGCGCGCAGCGCCTCGTCGCGACGATGCCCGGCGAGCGCGGCCAGCTCGGCGTCGGTCGCCGCGCGGGTCGCGTCGGTCGTGACGCGGATGCCGCCGGCGGCGTAGGGGGCGCCCGCCATCCGCGCGGCGAACTCGTCGCCGCGGTCGCCGGCGAAGACGAGGTGCGTGTGGCTGTCGACGAAGCCGGGCACGACGCACCGGCCGGCCGCGTGGAGGCGCTCGTCGGCGGCCGCGTGCCCGGCGCGCTCGACCGCGAGGACGCGGTCGCCCTCCATGACCACCGCCGCGTCGCGGACGAGCCCCAGCGGCCCGTCGCCGAGCGCCGGGTCGTTGGTGACCAGCAGGCCGATCCCGTCGACGACGAGCGTGCTCACGGCGCCACCGCGGCGAGCGCCCCGCGCAGCTCGGCCGCGACGTCGAGGCCGACGTGGGCGCCGTCGTGGACGACCCAGCGGCCGCCGACCATGACGTGGCGGACGTCGGCCGCCGTCGCCGCGAAGACCGCCGCCTCGACGGCGTGCTCCGCCGCGGTCCCCGCCAGCCGGACGCCGTCGAGCCCCAGCACCGTGAGGTCGGCGAGCGCCCCGGCCTCCAGCCGGCCGCCGTCGGGCCAGCCGAGGCTCGCGTAGCCACCGGCGGTGGCGGCGCCCAGGAGCGCGGCGGGACGGTGGCCGCCGCGCTCGCCCGAGGCGAGCCGCTCGTCGAGCTCGAGCGCCCGGGCCTCCTCGAGCAGATCGATCACCGCCTGCGAGTCGCTGCCGACGGCCAGGCGCGCCCCGCCCTCGCGCAGGCGGCGAGCCGGGCCGATGCCGTCGGCGAGGTCGCGCTCGGTCGTCGGGCAGAGGCAGACCGTCGCACGCGCGTCGCCGAGGAGCCGCACGTCGTCCGCGGTGACGTGCGTCGCGTGCACCGCCGTCGAGCGCTCGGAGACCGCGCCGGCGTCGGACAGCAGCGCGACCGGCGTGCGCCCGTAGGCGGCGAGGCAGGCCTCGTTCTCGGCCGGCTGCTCGGAGACGTGCGCGTGCAGCGGCCGGTCGCGCGCCGCCGCCCAGGCCGCGACCGTGCCGGCGCTCGCGGGGTCGACGGCGCGCACGCTGTGGACGGCCGCGCCGACGCGCGTCGCCGGCGACTCGCCCAGCGCGTCGACGCGCGCGGCCCACGCCTCGGCGCCGTCGTCGCGGAACCGCCGCTGGACCTCGTCGGGCTCGCGCCCGATGCCACCGTGCAGGTAGCAGGTGTCCAGCAGCGTCAACCGCACGCCGGCGTCCGCCGCGGCGACGACGATCGCCTCGCCGAGCGCGTTCGGCGACGCGTACGGCGTGCCGCCGGGCCCGTGGTGGACGTAGTGGAACTCGCCGACGAGCGTCGCGCCGGCGAGCGCCATCTCCGCGAACGTCGCGCGCGCGAGCGCGCGCATCCGATCGGGGTCGAGGGCGGCCACGAGCCCGAACATCTGCTCGCGCCAGGTCCAGAACGAGCCCGGTCCGGCCTGCGTGCGACCGCGCAGCGCGCGCTGGAATGCGTGGGAGTGGGCGTTGGCCAGCCCGGGGAGCGTCAGGCCGGCGAGGCGCTCGGCGTCGCCGGGCGGCGCCGTCACGCCGGCGCGCACGGCGGTCACGCGGTCGCCGTCGAGCGCGAGCAGCACGCCCGCCTGCGCCGCGTCGGCGCCGGGCAGCCACGCGAGCTCGCACCACACGCGCCTCACGAGCCGACGCGCTCGACCAGCTCGCGCGCCCTGGCGACGAACGCCTCGCGGTGGTGGCGGTCGAACTGCTCCCACGTCGTGAACGTCGTGGGATCGCGCACGCGGTCGAGGAACAGCACGCCGTCGAGGTGGTCGACCTCGTGCTGGAACGTCCCCGCCGTCAGGCCGCGCCGAACCTCGTCGTGCTCGACGCCGTCACGGTCGAGGTAGCGCAGGCGGATCGCGACGTGGCGCTCGACGGCGCCGCGCAGGTCGGGCACCGACAGGCAGCCCTCGTTGATCTCGGCCGTCTCGTCGCCGAGGCGCTCGAGCCGCGGGTTGACGACGACCGTCAGCGGGATCGGGGGCTTGTACGGGTAGCGCGGGTTGTCGTCGACCTCGACGACGGCGACGCGCCACAGCTCGCCGACCTGGTTGGCGGCCAGGCCCGCGCCGCCCGCGGCCCGCATCGTCGCGATCAGGTCGTCGATCAGGGCCTGCACCTCGCGCGTGCGCAGCTGCACCGGCGTGATCTCGCGCGCCCGCTCGCGCAGCAGCGGGTCGCCGACGGTCACGATCGACCGCACGCGCCCGGCGGAGGCCTCGCCGGCGCAGCTCACCCGCCCTCGCGCATCGGGATCCGCACGCCGCGCTGCTCGGCGACCGCGATCGCCCGCTCGTAGCCGGCGTCGGCGTGGCGCATGACCCCGGTCCCGGGGTCGGCGACGAGCACGCGCTCGAGCTTCTCGGCGGCGAGGTCGGTGCCGTCCGCGACGCAGACCATCCCCGCGTGGATCGAGCGGCCGATCCCGACGCCGCCGCCGTGGTGGATGCTGACCCAGGACGCGCCCGCCGCGGTGTTCACGAGCGCGTTGAGCAGCGGCCAGTCGGCGATCGCGTCGGACTCGTCGGCCATCCCCTCGGTCTCGCGATAGGGCGAGGCGACCGAGCCGGCGTCGAGGTGGTCGCGCCCGATCACGATCGGGGCGCGCAGCTCGCCGCGGCGCACCATCTCGTTGAAGCGCAGGCCGAGGCGATGGCGCTCGCCGTAGCCCAGCCAGCAGATCCGCGCGGGCAGCCCCTGGAAGGCGATCCGCTCGCCCGCCTGGCGGATCCAGCGGGCCAGCCGCTCGTCGGCTCCGAGCTCGTCGAGCACCGCGCGGTCCGTGGCCGCGATGTCGGCCGGGTCGCCGGACAGCGCGACCCAGCGGAACGGCCCCTTGCCCTCGCAGAAGAGCGGGCGGACGTAGGCGGGGACGAAGCCGGGGTAGGCGAACGCGCGCTCGAATCCGCCCAGGCGTGCCTCGGCGCGCAGGCTGTTGCCGTAGTCGAAGACCTCGGCGCCCGCGTCGAGGAACCCGACCATGGCCGCGCAGTGCGCGGCGATCGCGGCGCGTGAGCGCCGGACGTACTCGTCGGGGTCGGCGCCGCGCAACGCGTCGGCCTCCGCGACCGTCAGGCGGTCCGGGACGTAGCCGTTGAGCGGGTCGTGCGCGCTCGTCTGGTCGGTGACCACGTCGGGCTCGAAGCCCGCGGCCAGCAGGGCGGGAAGCACTTCGGCGGCGTTGGCGCAGAGCCCGACGCTGAGCGCGCGGCGCTCGGCCTTGGCGGCGCGGCAGCGGGCGACGGCGTCGTCGAGGTCGTCGGCGACCGCGTCGAGGTACCGCGTCTGGAGGCGCCGGCGGATGTGCTCCGGGTCGACCTCGACGCAGAGCGCCACCCCGCCGTTCATCGTCACCGCCAGGGGCTGCGCGCCGCCCATGCCGCCGAGGCCGGCGGTCAGGGTGATCGTCCCGGCGAGCGAGCCGCCGTGGCGACGGCGCGCGATCTCGGCGAAGCACTCGTAGGTCCCTTGGACGATGCCCTGGGTGCCGATGTAGACCCACGATCCGGCGGTCATCTGGCCGTACATCGTCAGCCCGATCTGCTCGAGGCGGCGGAACTCGTCCCACGTCGCCCATTCGGGCACGAGGTTCGAGTTGGCCAGCAGGACGCGCGGCGCCCACTCGTGCGTGCGCAAGACGCCGACCGGCTTGCCCGACTGGACGAGGAGCGTCTCGTCGTCCGCCAGGGTCCGCAGGGTCCGGACGATCGCGTCGAAGGCCGCCCACGAGCGCGCGGCACGCCCGGTGCCGCCGTAGACGACGAGGTCCTGCGGGCGCTCTGCGACGTCCGGGTCGAGGTTGTTCATGAGCATCCGCAGCGCGGCCTCCTGCGGCCAGCCCGCGCACGAGCGCTCGACGCCGCGCGGGGCGCGCACGACCCGGGCGCCGGCCGTGGTGGCGTCGGCTGTCACGCCAGCTCCCCGACGGCGCGCTCCACCGCTCCCAGCACCACGCCGGCGGCGACGAGGTCCTCGGCGGCGGCGAGGTCCGGCGCCACGCGGCGATCGGGCCCCGGGCCCGCGATCCGCGAGCGCACGGCGGCGAGCGCCGCTGCGGTGCCCGCGCCGGGCTCCAGCGGCGCGCGCAGCTCGAGCGCGCGCGCGGCCGTGGCGAGCTCGACGGCGAGGATCCGCGTGAGGTTCTCGAGCGCCGTCCGGAGCTTGCGCGCGGCGCCCCAGCCCATCGAGACATGGTCCTCCTGCATGGCGCTCGTGGGCAGCGACCCGACGCTCGCCGGCGCGGCCAGGCGGCGGTTCTCGGCCACCATCGCGGCCTGGGTGTACTGCGCGAGCATGAAGCCGGAGTTCACGCCCGCGTCCAGCGCGAGGAACGGCGGGAGCCCGTGCGAGCGCGAGGCGTCGAGCAGGCGGTCGGTCCGCCGCTCGGCGATCGCTCCCACCTCGGCGACCGCGATCGCCAGGAAGTCGCAGGCGAAGGCGAGCGGGGCGCCGTGGAAGTTCCCGCAGGACCGCACGCGCCCGTCTGCAAGCACCATCGGGTTGTCGATCGCGGACTCGAGCTCGGCCGCGGTGACCCGCCGCGCGTGGGCCACCGTGTCGCGCGCCGCGCCGAGGACCTGCGGGGCGCAGCGCAGCGAGTAGGCGTCCTGCACGCGGTCGTCGCCGTGGCGATGGCTGGCCACGATCGGCGAGCCGGCCAGCAGCCGGCGCAGGTTCGCGGCGCTGTCGGCCTGCCCCGGCTGGGGACGCAGCGCGACGAGGTCCTCGGCGAAGGCCGCGTCGGTGCCGAGCAGCGCCTCGACCGCCATCGCCGCCGTGACGTCCGCGACGCGCAGCAGTCGCTCGAGATCGTGCAGCGCGAGGACGAGCATTCCGAGCATGCCGTCGGTGCCGTTGACGAGCGCCAGGCCCTCCTTGGCGGTGAGGGTCAGCGGGGCGATGCCCGCGGCTCCCAGCGCGGCGGCCGCGGGCACCGCGCCGGTCTCGTCGGCGACCTCGCCCTCGCCGAGCATGACCAGCGCGCAGTGGGCCAGCGGCGCCAGGTCGCCGCTGGCTCCGAGCGAGCCGTGCTCGGGGACCACGGGCGTGAGCCCGGCGTTGAGCAGCGCGAGGATCGTCTCGGCCACGACGGGACGCGCGCCGGAGCGCCCCATCGCGAGCGTCCGCGCGCGCAGCAGCAGCATCGCCCGGACCACCTCGCGCTCGACGGGCGGCCCCATCCCCGCGGCGTGCGAGCGCACGAGCGCGCGCTGCAGCTCCTCGCGCCGGGCCGCCGGGATCGCGACGTTGGCGAGCGAGCCGAAGCCCGTCGAGACGCCGTAGACGGGCTCCTCGCGGGCCGCCAGCCGCTCGACCACGTCGGCGGCCGCGGCCATCGCCGCCCGCGCAGACGTCCCCAGCGTCACCGGAGCGTCCCGGCGGGCGACCGCAACGACCTCCTCGGGCGCGAGGCCCGTCCCGCCCAGCACGACCGGGCCGGCGTCGAGGCGTCCTCCCTCCCCGTGCGTGACCATCGCCATCCTCGATCGGACCATAGACCTCGGCGCGCAGGTCCGCGGATCGCCCGCCGAGGCCGCATCGAAGCCGAGCACGGGGCAGAATGCCTCAGCCCTCGGACAGGAGCACGCATGCAAGAGCTGAGCCTGGGTGCGATCGCGACGTCGCGCAAGCCGGACGAGCAGCGGGTGCCGATCCACCCCGGGCACCTGGGACGGATCGACGCCGACCTGCGGCGCCGGATCGTCCTCGAGCGCGGCTACGGGCAGCGCTTCGGCGTCTCCGACGACCGGCTCGCCGCGGAGGTCGGCGGCCTGCGCTCACGCGAGCAGCTCGTCGAGGAGTGCGACGTCGTCCTGCTCCCCAAGCCCCTGGCCGAGGACCTGACGACGCTGCCCCCCGGGACGGTCCTGTGGGGATGGCCGCACTGCATCCAGGACGAGGCCATCACCCAGGTCGCGATCGACCGCCGCCTGACGGTCATCGCCTGGGAGGCCATGCATCACTGGACCGATCAAGGCAACTTCAACCTTCACGTCTTCCACATGAACAACGAGCTCGCGGGCTACTGCTCGGTCCTGCACGCGCTGCTGCTGAGGGGCACGACCGCGGCCTACGGCCCGCGCCGGCGGGCCGCCGTGATCAGCTTCGGCGCCACCGCTCGCGGTGCGGTGACCGCGCTCTTCGCGCTCGGGGTGCACGACGTGACCGTGCTGACGCACCGCAGCGTCCCGGCGGTCGCCGCGCCGATGGCCCCCGCGCGACTCGTGCACTACGAGCGCGACCCCGAGCGCCCGGGCCGCACGCTGGCGCTCACCGGCGCAACGAGCGAATCGGTCGCCGAGTTCCTTGCCGGGCACGACATCGTCGTCAACTGCATCCTGCAGGACACCGACGACCCGCTCATGTTCGTGACGGCCGACGAGCTCGAGCTCTTCGCACCCGGGAGCCTGTTCATCGACGTCTCCTGCGACGAGGGTATGGGCTTCGAGTGGGCGCGCCCGACCTCGTTCGCCGATCCGATGTTCACCGTCGCCGACGGCGTGCGCTACTACGCCGTCGACCACAGCCCGTCGTACCTGTGGAACTCGGCGACGTGGGAGATCAGCGAGGCGCTGATCCCGTTTCTCTCGACCGTCATGTCCGGCGACGACGCCTGGGACGCCGACCAGACGGTCCGCCGGGCGATCGACATCCGCGCCGGCGTGGTGCAGAACCCCAGGATCCTCTCCTTCCAGTCGCGCCCGCCGACGTTCCCGCACGCGAAGCGGTGACGGCGGGTGCGCCCGGGCGCCGGCGGGCGGCCGCGTGTGCCGGTGGATCACGATCGGATCACGCCGCGTGGGGCCTGATCGTGCGCCCCGCCGAGCCCGGCCAGGAGCAGGGACCAGACACCGTCGAAGGCGGCGTCGATGGCGGGGTCCGACCACTGGGGCGCGTTTGTGGGGTTGTGAAAGCGGCCGGTAGCGTCGAAGACTGCGCGCGCCGCGCGGGCGGGATCGGCGACCGTGAGCTCGCCGCGCGCGACGCCGTCGGCGATGATGCGAGCGATCTGCGTCGTCAGCGTGTCGACGTGCGCGGTGACGACGTCGCGTGCCTCCGCGGCGAGCGCGATGTAGGTCTCGAACAGCTCGGGGTCCTCGAGCGCCAGCGCCCGCTTGGTGCCGATGAGGAGGTCGAGCCAGCGGCGCAGGCGCTGCGGTGCGGGGCCGTCCTCGTCGGCGACGGCGGCGAGCGGCGCCGAGACGCGGGCGAGCCAGCGCTCGGTGACGGCGTCGCGCAGCGCCGCCTTGCTGGGGAAGTGCCGGTAGACGCTGCCGTGGCTGACGCCGAGCGCGCGGGCGACGTCGACGACCGTGGCCTTGGCGGGACCGTAGCGGCGCAGGACGTCCTCCGCCGCTTCGAGGATGCGGTCGGGCGTCAGGGCTTCCGTGGGCACGCGGCGGGAGAGCCTAGCCCCGCTCGCTGTCGAGAATCGTCATCTGGCGGGCGTCGTAGCGGTCGCCCGCGGCGGCGCCGGGCGGCAGGGCGCGCTCGATCGCCGCGAGGTCGTCGGCGGTCAGCTCGAGGTCGAGCGCGCCCAGCGCCTCGGCGAGCCGGTCACGGCGGCGCGCGCCGACCAGCGGCACGATGTCCTCGCCGCGCGACAGCACCCAGCCGATCGCGACGTGGGCGACCGTCGCGCCCTTCTGTTCGGCGATCGCGCGCAGCGCCTCGACGAGCGCGAGGTTGCGATCGAGGTTCTCGGCGGCGAAGCGGGGCGCGTGGCTGCGGAAGTCGTGCGGCGCCAGGGCGCGGTCCGCGGACCAGTGGCCGCTGAGCAGGCCGCGCGACAGCACGCCGTAGGCGGTGACGCCGATGCCCAACTCCCGACAGGCGGGCAGGATCTCGGCCTCGATGCCGCGCGAGATCAGCGAGTACTCGATCTGCAGATCGCTGACGGGGTGCACCGCGTGGGCGCGACGCAGCGTGCCGGCGCCGACCTCCGACAGCCCCACGTGCCGGACATGGCCCGCCGCGACCATCTCGCCGATCGCCCCGACGGTCTCCTCGATCGGGACGGTCGGGTCGACGCGCGCGGGGCGGTACACGTCGACGTAGTCCGTCCCCAGCCGGCGCAGCGTGGCGGCGAGGAAGTTCTTGACGGCGGCGGGCCTCGCGTCGACGCCGACGAAGCCACCGCCGGGATCGCGCAGGACGCCGAACTTGACGCTGATCACGACCTCCTCCCGCGCGCGTCCGCGCAAGGCCTCGCGCAGGAGCAACTCGTTGTGGCCGCTGCCGTAGAAATCGCCGCTGTCGAGCAGCGTGACCCCTGCGTCGAGCGCGGCGTGGAGCGTGGCGATGCTCTCGGCGTCGTCGGCTGGACCGTAGAGGTCGGACATGCCCATGCAGCCGAGTCCGAGCGCGGACACGACCGGGCCGTTCGTTCCGAGCGAGCGCGTGATCACGGCGAGTTCCTTCGGTCGAGAGCGGAGCCGGCGATAATGCCAGTTGGTCTGACAGACTTCAACTGTTGTCAGCACGACGGCGCGAAGCCCGCCACGTGCACCCCGACCCGCATCGCGCTAGCGCACGACCTTGATGTTGAAGTCGCCGCTGCCGACGGCGCCCCAGAGGCGCAACCACAAGAGGAGGTGCCCCTCGGTGCCGCGCGCGTTGCTGATGTCGCCGAGGTCGACGATGGAGTCCTCGGGCCAGCCGAACGTGCCCAGCAGGTCGCGCACCTGGGCCTTGGCGGCCTCGTCGTCGCCGCAGACGAAGATGTCGTGGTCGCCGGGGACGCGCGCGGGGTCGACCATGACGTCGCAGTTGACCGTGTTGAGCGCCTTGACGACCTTGGTGGTCGGGAACCGACGCTGGATCTGCTCGCCGAGGCTGTCGGTGCCCGTGACGAACAGCGACGGCGGCATGCCGTGCGAGAAGTCCAGCGGGTTGGCGACGTCGATCAGCGTCTTGCCCGCGAGGTTCTGCTCGCCGGCGGCGCCGAGCGCCTCGAGCGATCCGGCGCCCGCGGTGCAGTTGAGCACCAGCTCGGCGCCCGCCGCGGCATCGGCGAACGTACCGTGCGAGGCGCCCCCGCCCGCCGCGGCGGCCCAGGCGGTGGCGGCTTCGTTGTCGGTTGTGCGCGACCCCATCGTGACCTCGTGGCCGAGGTCGACGAGCTTCGAGGCGATGGTCCTGCCGACCATGCCGGTCCCGAGCACTGCGATCTTCATGCGATGGCTCCTCGTGTCTGATTGGCCAGGCGCCCGAGCGCCCCTGTCGTGGCGGTGAGCGAGCCGGCGGCATCGTCGCCGGTCGCAAACGGCCAGCACACGACCTCGTCGGCGCCGGCCTCCTGCAGCGCGCGGACGCGCGCAGCGAGCGCGCGCTCGTCCCCCCACAGGGCGACGGCGTCGATCGCCTCGTCGCTCCAGCCGTCGTCGCCGGCCGCGCGAGCCACGCCCGCGCCCTCGACGGCGGCGGTATAAAGCCGCTCGGCGCGCTCGATCTCGATGAGCAGGCGCGACAGGTCGCGCCGCTCGCCGACGTAGAGGCTGAGCTTCACGAACGCGGCTCCGACGCGCCCGCGATCGTCGTCGACGAGCTCGGGCGTCATCGTGCCGGCACGACGCGATGCGCGCGGTCCCGTCCGGCCAAGCTGCTTGTGGCGCATCGTCGCGACCGTCCCTCCCACGTCTCGGCTCGCGCGTATACTACAGACCTGTCTGTAGTGCGTTTGCCCCGTGGCGCAACCCGACCTCAGCACCACGCCCGCCCGCGACCGGATCCTCGCGATCGCCGACGAGCTCTTCTACCGCGACGGCTTCCGGGCCGTCGGCGTCGACACGATCGTCGAGCGCGCGGGCGTGGCCAAGACGACGCTGTATCACCACTTCCCTTCCAAGGACGACCTGATCGTCGCCTACCTCGAGCAGGCCAACAAGCGCTTCTGGGACTGGTTCGAAGGCGCGGTCGCTCCCGAGCACGCGCCGCGCGCGAAGCTCGTGGCGCTGTTCGAGAGCGTCGCCGAGGTCGCGGCGAGCCCCGCGTGCCTCGGCTGCGCCTTCCAGGGCACGGCGGCCGAGTTCCCCGCCCAGGACCACCCCGGCCACCGCACCGCGCGTGCCAACAAGGAGGCCGTGCTCGAGCGTCTGCGCGAGCTCGCCGCGCAGGCCGGCGCGCGCGAACCCTCCCGGCTGGCCGGCGAGCTGCTGCTGCTCATGGACGGCGCGTTCGCCGCCGCCCGCATGTTCGGCCGCCCCAGCCCCGCCGCCGCAGCCCCGGCGGCCGCCACCACGCTGCTGGACGCGCACCTCCCGGCGCGGCGTTCTCGCGGCACCTCCCGCCGACCGGCATAGGACGACGAGCGCGTGGACTACCTCTCGCTTCGCTGTCGCCTTTGCACAAACCCTGCGACAGCACGTCGGGAATAACCGGGCGCAATCGGCGGACTGCGTTGGCTAGCTGCTGCTTTCCGCCTTGATCTGCTTGTCGAGCGCAGCCTGGTCGATGCTCATCTCGTCCGAGATGTACTTGTTCTCGGCGTCGATCGCGGCGTTGATCTGGTCGTTCATGTTCGTCGCGTAGATGACGATCAAGCCGGCCTGGCCCTTGTCCAGCGTGCCGGCGACCTGCTTGAGATTTGAGTCGCTCATGCCGCCCTTGATGTGTCCTGCCGCGGCGCCGATCCCGGCACCGGCGGCCATCCCGCCCACCAGCCCGATCGCCGGCAGGACTGCAGACGCGGCGCCGATCGCGAGACCCCACTTGAGGCCGTGACGGGTCGATTCCTCGTGCTTCTTGACGACATGAGCCTTGCCGTCCGGGTCACGCTGGATCACGGTGGCGTCGAAATCGTGGCCGATCCCGGCAGCCTCGTACATGTCCTTGACCGTCTGGTAGTCGGCCTCTGCCGCCTGCACGTCGTCGTATGAAGCCGCCAGGACGATCAGCGTGTCCTTCTCGCTCATGAGGGACTCCTCTCTTGTTGATCCCACCCTCGGACCACCTTACGCCAGGTCATCATGGGGTGCCGACATGGCGCAGGTTGGGTCCCGGGGCTGGTCTTGATGTTCACGCCGCGAAGGTCGTCGTGGCGGTCGTCGAGGCCACCCGGGAGGCCACACGAGGCGCTCGCGGTGACTCGCTCAAGCCGCGAGCGCAAGGAAGTAGGGCTCCCACGGCCCCATCCCGACGTACAACCCCGAGTCTTGGAGCTCGCCGCCGTCGCGCTCGAAGGCGTCGCCGTTGAGCGCGTCGTGAAGCTGCCACGTGCGTCCCGCGAGATCGCTCCAGGGAAGCCGTACCCGCGCCTGTGCGTCGTGTGCGGCGAGGTTGACGACGACGATGTGCCGTTGCCCGTTCGTGCGCCAGCACCAGGCCAGCAGCTGCTCGGCGCTGCGGTTGTCCGGCCAGCCGGCGCACTCGCACAGCTGCCATTCTCCGTGGCGCAGATCGGAGTCGGCAACCGCACCGAGGAGCGCGTCGTAGAAGGCGCGGAGCTCTTGATCTTCGGGCTCCTGCGGGCCGCGGGCGAGGAACACGGGGATGTGGGTGCGGAGGCCCTCGAGCTGGCCCGCGTGGTACAGACGCGCGCCCTCGAGCGTCGACATCACGACCGCCGCCGCGCGTTGCCTCTCCGGCGTGAACGTGTCCGCGGCGCGCGGCTCGTCGTGGTTCTCGATGAAGCGGATGAGCCGTTCCTGGTAATCGTCCGCGGCCTGCAGGTGCCCCCGCACCGACTGCGCCGACTCGCTGACGAGGCGGTCGTAGAGGCGCTTGTCGTAGCAGTAATCGAAGCCCTGTTGCTGCAGCGTCCATTCCATGTCCCAGTAGGCCTCGGCGATGAACGCGAGGTCGGGGTGCGTCTTGCGGACCGCGGCGATGATCGTCGGCCAGTAGTCGTCGGTCGGTGGGGTGCCCGCGCGTTCGCCCCACGTGCGCGCGAAGACGTCGTTGGTCATCAGCATCGCCATGTCGCAGCGGAGGCCGTCGCACTGCTCACCGATCGCGACCAGCGTGTCGATCACGGCCAGGCGCAGACCGGGCGAGAACGCGTTGAGCTGGACGACGTCGGGCCACGGGGCGAAGTAGGGGTCCTTGCCATTCGCGAGTATCCCGGCGGCCGTCTCCAGGAACGACGCTGGATCGGACTCGAGCTCGGCCGCGGTCCCGCGGACGAAGTAGTCGGCATGGTCGAGCGTCCACTGGTGGTCGGGCGCGACGTGATTCGGCACGTAATCGAGGATCAGGCCGACCCCGCGCGTGGAAAGGGCCGCCCGCGCCGTCGCGAGCGCCTCCGATGCGCCGAAGCGCGGCTCGAGCTCGTAGCCGCGCACGCAGTAGGGCGAGCCGATCACGTCATCGGCGCGCAGGTCGGGCAGCGTCGCGCGGAAGCCTGCTTGCAGCTCCGGATCGCGCTGCGCGATCGCGAGCCCGGCCGGGCTGCGCTGCCAGACGCCCATCAGCCAGACGGCGTCGACGCGCAGCGCGGCGAGCCGGTCCCATTCGTCGGCCGGCACCTCCCCGAGGTCGATCGGACGGCCGAGTCGCCGACTCAGATCGCCGAGCCATACGGCGGTGTTGATCTCGTAGATCGTCGGGCGCGATGCAAGCCGCATCGGTCAGGACGCCTTGGTCGAGGGGGCCGCGGCTTCGGCGCTCGCGCGGCCCGCCTGAGCGAACAGCAGCGCGACCAGGCCCGTCCAGCCGGTCTGGTGGCTGGCGCCGAGGCCGGCCCCGTTGTCGCCGTGGAAGTACTCGTGGAACAGCATCAGCTCGCTCCAGTTCGGATCGGACTGAAAGGGCTCGATCCCGCCGAACACGGGCCGGCGGCCGTCCTCGCCGCGCAGGAAGATCGAGGCCAGGCGGCGGCCGATCTCCTCGGAGACCTCCAGCAGGTTCATCTCGTTGCCCGATCCGGTCGGGCATTCGACCTTCAGGTTGTCGCCGTAATACCTGTGCAGCTGCCGCAGGCCACGCAGGATCACGATGTTCATCGGAAACCAGACGGGGCCGCGCCAGTTCGAGTTCCCTCCGAACATCCCCGTGTGCGACTCGGCGGGCTCGTAGTCCACGCGGAACTCCTGCCCGGCGATGTCGAAGACGTACGGGTGCTCGGCGTGGTAGCGGGAGATCGCGCGGATCCCGTGCGGGCCCAGGAACTCCGACTCGTCGAGCATGATCGCGAGCACCCGTCGCAACCGCCGCTCGCCGACGAGCGCCGCCATGCGGTTGCCGCCGACGCCCGGGCCGGGCCGTTGCGCGAGCGCCGGGATCGAGTCCTTGTACTCCTCGACGAAGGCCTCGAAGCGGGTCAGGAGATCAGGAACGCGCTCCAGCATCGCGGGTTCGATCACCGTCGCGGCGCACAACGGCAGCAGGCCGACCAGTGACCGCACGCGCAGCTGCTGGGTGCTGCCGTCCGGCATCCGCATCACGTCGTAGTAGAAGCCGTCCCCCTCGTCCCACAGCGCATCGCCGTCGGGCGGGTTCATCGCGGCGGCGATCCACACGAAGTGCAGCGCGAACCTGGCGGCCATGTCCTCGTACGCGAGGTCGCGGCGGGTCAGCTCGAGCGCGATCTGGAGCATCGCCTGGCAGTAGAGCGCCATCCACGCCGTGCCGTCGGCCTGCTCGAGCGTGCCGCCGCCGGGCAGCGGCGCCGAGCGGTCGAAGACGCCGATGTTGTCGAGCCCGAGGAAGCCGCCCTGAAACAGGTTGCGGTCGTCGGGGTCCTTGCGGTTCACCCACCAGGTGAAGTTGGCCAGCAGCCGCTGGAAGACGCGCTCCAGGAATGCGACGTCGCCCTCACCGCGGATCTCGCGCTCGCGCTCGTACAGGTGCAGCGCGGACCATGCGTGCAGCGGCGGGTTGACGTCGCTGAAGTTCCACTCGTACGCGGGGATCTGGCCGTTGGGGTGCAGGTAGCGGTCCTTGAGCAGCAGCTCCATCTGGCCCTTGGCGAAATCGACGTCGACGAACGACAGCGGGATCGTGTGCAGGGCGAGGTCCCAGGCGGCGAACCACGGGTACTCCCACTTGTCGGGCATCGAGATGACATCGCCGGCGACGACGTGAAACCACGATGCATTGCGCACGCCGGCGTTCTGGGCGTGCACCGACCACGGGTTGACGCCGTGCTCGCCCAGCCACTCGTGGACGTCGTACTCGTAGTACTGCTTGCTCCAGAGCATCCCCGCCAGCGCCTGGCGCATGACGTTGCCGGCGTCCTCGCCGAGCGAGGCGTCGATCAGCGTCGCGTAGAACTCGTCGGCCTCCTGGCGCCGCGCCTTGAAGACTCGGTCAAAGCCGGCGCCGAGCGGCGCGGCGGTCGATCTCGCGCCGGCTCGGGCCGATGCCGACGTCAGCCGCACGCGGACGCCGGCGCTCCCGCCCGGCTCCAGCTCGAGCCTGTGCAGCGCCGCCATCTTCGTTCCCTTGTGCGCCGGGCTGACGGCGTCGTGCGCGCCCGATACGACGTAGTCGTTGATGGCGTCCTTCACGTAGTCGGCCCCGTTCGCGACCCCGAACAGGCGCTCGTTGTTCGTCTCGTTCTCGCAGAACAACAGCTCGGCCGAGTCCTCGCAGCACAGCAGCCACTCGCCCAGCTCGGCGTGGGAGGCGCGCACGCGAGCGGCGCCGCCGGCCGTCTCGGCCTGCTCGAGCGACGGCGCCTCACGGCCGGGCGCCCATGCCCAGGTGTTTCGAAACCAGAGCGTCGGCAGCAGGTTCAGCGTCGCCGCGTCGGGACCGCGGTTGTGGACGGTCACCTCGACGAGGACGTCCTCGGGCGCGGCCTTGGCGTACTCGACGAACACGTCGAAGTAGCGGCTCTCGTCGAAGATGCCGGTGTCGATCAGCTCGTACTCGAACTCATCGCGGCCACGCCGGCCATTCGTCGCGACCAGGTCGTCGTAGGGGAACTCGCGCTGCGGGTACTTGTAGAGCAGCTTCATGTAGGAGTGGGTGGGAGTGCTGTCGAGGTAGAACCAGTACTCCTTGACGTCCTCGCCGTGATTGCCCTGGCCGTTCGTCAGCCCGAACATCCGCTCCTTGAGGATCGGGTCGACTCCGTTCCACAGCGCGAGCGAGAAGCACAGACGCTGGCGCTCGTCACTGAGCCCCGCGATCCCATCCTCCCCCCAGCGATAGGCGCGCGAGCGCGCCTGGTCATGCGGGAAGTAATCCCAAGCGTCGCCGCCGGCGCTGTAGTCCTCGCGCACCGTTCCCCACTGGCGCTCGCTGAGATACGGACCCCACCCGAGCCAATTCGCAGCTCCCGTCCGGTTCTCCTCCAGCCGCCGATGCTCCGCCGTCATTGCTGCCTCCTCGTCTCATCACATCGTCGCGATCTCAACAGTCAGGGCCCGTAACGACGGTTGTCGCGCCGGGCATCACCCCGGCCGAGACCTCCGCGCCGGCGTGCAGCCCACGTGTTGTCCCAGACCGGCACAGCAGCTCATGCCGGGCTCCAGCGCCCCGAACTCGACGCAACCTCATCCGAGAAGTTCGCTTCGTGCCGGCAACTCGACCGCCAAGTGGTCGCCTCGTTCACGGATCGTGTCACACGAAACCGCGGGAGAGGCGGTTGCAGGGACTCGCCGCTGGACCCGTAGCCCGCCGCGTGGTGGTTGCCTCGAGCTCCGTCCGCAGCTGCTTGACGAGCGGCGAGTCGGTCAGGAGCTCCTCGAGGAGTCGCAGGCAGCGGCGGTGGTGAGCGAGCCGGAGGTCCCGCGAGACGGGAACACAAGCGGCCGGCTGGCGTGTCCGGGCGTTCTCGAGCCTCAGCTCACGAACCTTCGAGATCTTGTCGGCGGCGAAGACCATCAGCGCCTCGTGACCGGCCCGTGCGACCTGCTTGCGTAGCGCCGCCTTGCGTTCTCCGTAGCCGATGATGCGCTCGTCCTCGCTGACGGCGAGCACGAGCGTCGCGACCGGCAACCCGAAGCGCGCCCGCAGGACGGCAGCATCGGCGCCGGTCTTCTCGATGACGTCGTGAAGAGCGCCCGCGGCGATAACGCGATCGGGCGCGCCGGCGCCGAACAGCAGGCACGCGACCTCGAGCGGGTGCACGATGAACGGGGCGCCGTCGACGCCGCGCCGTTGCCCGGCGTGTACCTGTTCGGCGTACGCGAGCGCCGCGCGCGTCTTCGGAAGCCAAGAAAGACCGTCCGGGATGCAGCGTTCACCAATCACGACGACAGACCACCTCCCAGCTAGCTGGGAGGCGCGACCTCGCCGCGGTCGATCTGCCGTGAGAGGCTGCTGCTTTCCTCACGCCGGCCAGGCGTCAGCACGCCGGACCCGGCCGCGTGGGAGATCGGGTCGCCGCCGCGGCCGCGAAGTATCGCTGCGCAGCCGACCGCGATCAGTGCACCGATCAGTGGCCCGACGACGTAGACCCAGTAGCTGGTCCAATAGCCGCTGACCACTGCGGGGCCGAAGGAGCGCGCGGGATTCATCGAGGTGCCGCTGACGGGGGCCGCCCACAGCCCGGCGAGTGCGATGTAGCCGCCGACGCCCAGCGCGCCGATCGTCCCGACGTTCTGTGCGGCGGAGGCGGTGCCGAGGATCACGCTGACGAGCGCGCCGGTGAGCGCGATCTCCATCAGCAGCGCCTGCCAGTCGTGGTAGCCGGGGCCCGGGAGCGTGGCGCCGAGGTGCTCGACGTTGCCGAACACCGCCAGCAGGAACAGGCACGCGAGTGTCGCGCCGATCAGTTGGACGATGATGTAGCCGGGCACCCGCTTCCAGGGGAAATCGCCGCGCAGCGCGAATGCGAGCGACACCACCGGGTTCAGATGCGCACCCGACACGGCGCCCATGAACAGGATAATCGCCATCACCATCAGGCCCGGCGCGACGACCGCTGCGGCGAGGCTGATCTGCCCTTTCCCGTGCAGGATCCCGCCACCGGCCGCTACCAGCACGAGCAAGAACGTCCCCAGCAGCTCAGAGAAGAGCCGCCGGAACTCGAGCTGCGGGTCGTCGAACTCGTCGCGCGAACCGAACTCCAGCATCAGCAGACGCTGAGCTCGCGCGGGATCGTGATCAGAGAGACGTACCGCCGGCTGGGCGGACATGACTCGCCGAGGCTAGGCGTCCGACGACAACCCAGCATCATCCAGAACGGATGATGATCCGCGCACGCGTCCGGCTCGTGTCAAGCCCGCGGAGGCGCGGTCGTGTAGTCAACCGGGGTGTGGCGCGCGAGCCAGCCGCGCAGCTCGTGCAGCGACATCGGGCGAGCGAGGTAGAAGCCCTGCGCGTCGTCGCAGCGCCAGTCGGCGAGTAGGCCCCACGCCTCGCGATTCGTCACGCCCTCGGCGACGACGCGCAGCCCCAGCCGATGGCCGAGCTCGACGGTCGCGCGCACGATCGCCGCGTCGCGCGGACTGGCGGCGACGTCGAGGACGAACGAGCGGTCGATCTTCAGCTCGTCCAGGTGCAGCTGGCGCAGGTGCGCCAGCGAGGAATGTCCTGCGCCGAAGTCGTCGAGCGCGAGGTTCACGCCGGTCTGGCGTAGGCGGGCGAGCACGTCGAGCGTGCGCTCGGGGTCGGACATGACGATGTCCTCGGAGACCTCGAGCGTGACCCGTTCGGGCGGGATGTCGCGGCGCTCGAGCACGCGCGCGACCTCGGACGGCAGACCCAGGTCCAGCAGGTCGGCCGGCCCGAGGTTCACGGCGACCGACAGCGGCGGCCCGTCCGGGCGGGCGCCGCGCACGTCGGCCAGCGCGCGGTCCACCACGAACGCCGTCAGGTCCCGCGTCAGGCCGCTCTGCTCGGCCAGCGGCAGGAAGTGCGTCGGGGTGAGCAGGCCGCGCCGCGGATGCTCCCAGCGCAGCAGCGCCTCGACCCCGTGCACGGCACCCGACGCCAGCTGCGCCTTCGGCTGGTAGTGCAGCACGAGCTCGCCGGAGGCGATCGCGGCGTGCAGCTCGCCGACGAGCGCGAGGCGGTCGCGGCTGTGGCGATCGCGCGCAGGCAGGTAGACCTCGTGCCCGCTGCGCCCGCGCTTGGCCTCGTACATCGCGATGTCCGCGCGCTGCAGCAGACCGAGCCCGCTGCCCGAGTGCTCGGGGAACAGCGCAATCCCGACGCTGGCGTCGATGTGGACGGCGATTCCCTCGACGCCGAACGAGCGCTCCAGCGCGCCGCGCAGCCGCAGCCCGGCCGCGCTGGCGGCCGCCTCATCGGCGGGCGCGAGAACGAGCGCGAACTCGTCGCCGCCGAGCCGCGCGAGCGTGTCGTGCTCGCGCACCGCGCCCGCGAGGCGCGGCCCCACCTGGCGCAGCACCTCGTCGCCGGCACGGTGACCGAGCGTGTCGTTGAGCTCCTTGAAGCCATCGAGGTCGACGAGCAGCAGCGCGAGCTGGTCGCCGGCCGCGATCGCCGCCTCGAGCCGGTCGAGCAGGTGCCGGCGGTTGGTCAGGCCGGTCAGGTCGTCCGTCCGCGCCTGGCGCTCGCTCTCGCGCAGCCTGTCGGTCACGGTGATCCCCGCGCGCGCCATGCCGGCCAGGACAGTCACGATCGCCAGGGCCCCCGCGACGCCGCCGATGCTCGTGAACTGGCCCACCGCAAGCAGCGCGAGCGCCGCCATGCCGAAGGCGATCAGCGCCACGAGCACGGTCCAGCGGAAGTCCGGGCCGGGATCCGCGCGCGAATCCCGCCGCCAGGCCGCGGCCGCGAGCAGCGCAGCCGCAAGCGGCGCAGCCGCCGGCCCCACCGCGAGCGCCAGGACCCCGGCCGCGCCGAGTACGACCGACGGCCCGGGCCGCCAGCGGCTGAGCGCCAGCGCGCCCGTCGCCCCCCCGACCCCGACAACGAGGTAGCCCTCGGCGCCAAACGCGGCGGCGACCGCCCCCGCGGCGCTCGCGCCCATCACCGCATCGAGCCACGAAAACCGCCGCACGCCACCGAAACGTTCGAGCACGAGCACGACAAGCCCGACCGTGGCCACCAACGCCGCGAGCCCCCTCAACAGGTGGCCATCGACACCCAGGCTCGACGCCGCGGCGACGCCGAGCGCGACTGCGAGCGCCGCACGCGCGAAGAAGGCGCCACGTGTCCGCGCGACCACGGCGGCCGCCCCAATACAGGCGAGCGCTCCCAGACCGAGAAGCGCCACTGCGACATCGCGAGGCACCGAAACATCGTCCCCGAATCGCACACCGACCGCCACCGATCGTCCGCGGGTCCGCCGCACGCGCGTCGACGCCCTCGACTGGGACGCGCTGCGCGACGACCGCGGCGTCGCCGTCACGCCGATCCTGCTCGACGCCGCCGACTGCGCGGAGCTCGCCGGCCTCTTCGACGGCGGCCGCTTCGAGAGCCCGCTCGGGCCGATGACCCTGCGCGGCGGACCGCCCGGCCTGCGCGCCGGTCGAGTCTCCCGGCCGCGGGCCGCGGCTCGACGAAGCCCGGCGCCGATCGTCATCCCGTGCGACCGCGTGGTCGGGGCCGACGGCGCGCTGACGGGCTACGGCGGCGGCCTTCAGGCCAAGGCGGCGCTGCTCGACCTCGAGGCGCGGACCGCGGCCGGACGCCCGCCCGAGCCCGCGTGGCCTTCCGCCAGCTCGCGCCGCTGTGGCAGACCGGGTTTCGTCTCGTCAGGGTGTTGCGGGGCGGTCCCGCAGGCGATGGAGTTGGGCCATGACGCGCGAGCGGTGGATGGCGCTGTTCTTCGCCACCGGATCGCTGTGCTTCTTCGTCGGCCCGTTTCCGGGGTACGCGAGCCTTGTCGGCGCGAGCACCGCCGCGGCCACGTTCTTCGCCGGGTCGATCCTCTTCACCGTCGCCGGAGCGCTGCAGACCTGGCTCGCTCGAGGCGGCGGGCGTGCGGCGTGGTGGACCGCGACGATCCAGTCGGCCGGCACCCTGTTCTTCAACGTGACGACCTACCAGGCGCTGGACACGGCGCTCTCGAACCCCGACTACGACCGGCTCGTGTGGCGACCGGACGCCCTCGGCTCGATCTGCTTCCTCGTCTCCGGCGCCATTGCCTACAACGCGTCGCCACGGCGCGGCTGGCGGCCCGCGCGCGGGCGATCCGGATGGTGGGAGCCCGCGGTCAACCTGCTGGGCTGCGTCTTCTTCGGCTTCGCGGCCGTCGCCGGCTACGTCGTCCCGTCGACGGGCTCGATCCTCGACCTCGCCGCCGCGAACTGGAACACCTCGCTGGGAGCGGCGTGCTTCGACGCCTGCGCGCTGGCCACGCTGTGGAGCGGTCGGACGGCCAAGTCGCCGCGGCCGCGGCGGCTGCGCGCGCTCGAGCACGCCGTCGAGCACGACGTCGAGCGGATCGTCTGAGGTCGAGGTCGTCGAGGTGACGCGCACCGGCCATCCGGTACGCACGGCCAGGTTCATGGCGAGCAGGGTCGTTGCGCTCGTGGAACACCCAGCCAAGGCCGGCCGGCAAGCGCCGGAATCTGAAACCGCCAGCTGAACCAGAGATCCGGGAAGCCGTGCGGCAGGACGACGAGCGGTCCGTCGCCGGCCTCTACGCCGGCGGGCGTCGCGGCCTACCACGTCGATCGCCCGGCGCCCGACGTGCGACCCTCGCTCAGCGCTCAGCCGCAGCCCGTGTTGTTGCCGCAGGACGAGCACGTGTAGCACGAGCCCGTCCGCTGCATCATCCCGCCGCACTGGCTGCACGCGGGGCCGAGGTCGAGGCCGGCGAGGCGGGCCGGGACGACCGGGGGCGTGTCGGTGAGCGCGCTCGTCGGCGCGATCCTCTCGGCCGGCTCCGCGGGCGGCGCCTGGCCGTGCCCGCCGCCGCCGTTGGCCGGCCCGGCCGTGTCGGCGCCGAGCGACGAGGCCGCGTCCTCCGCCGTCTTGCGCGCCCGGACCTCGGGGGTGAGGATCCCGAGCTCCTCCTGCGTGTCGGTATCCAGGAACCGCGATGCCAGCCAGCGCATGATGTAGTCGGGCATCGACTTCGCGAACGGGATCTCGGGGTTCTGCGTGATCCCTTCCGGCTCGAAGCGCATGTAGGAGAACTTCTGCACGAGCGTCTCGAGCGGCACGCCGTACTGCAGCGCGATCGAGATCGACGTCGCGAAGGAGTTCATCATCCCCCGCAACGTCGATCCCTCCTTGCCGATGTCGGTGAGGAAGATCTCGCCGACCGTGCCGTCCTCGTACATGCCGGCCGTGATATAGCCCTCGTGGCCGCCGATCGAGAACTTGTGCGTGATCGACTGGCGCTCGCGCGGCATCCGCTTGCGCGCGGGTCCGACCTCCGCCTTGGCCTTCGTCACGGCCGCGACCACCGCGGCCTCGACCTGCTCGGGCGACATCCAGCCCTCGGGCGCCGCCGCGTCGGCCGCCGCGCCGGCGGCCTCCTGGGCGTCCGTGCGCAGCGCCTGCGCGGTCTTCGAGCCGTCGCGGTAGATCGCCAGCGCCTTCACCCCGCACCGCCACGCCTGCAGGTAGGCGTCGGCGATGTCCTCGACCGACGCCGCGTGCGGCAGATTCACGGTCTTCGAGATCGCCCCCGAGAGGAACGGCTGGACCGCCCCCATCATCCTGATGTGGCCCGTGTGCGCGATCGCGCGCTCGCCGACGGCCACATCGAAGACCGACAGATGCTCGGGCGCCAGGCCGGGGGCGCCGACGATCGTCGCGTGCTCGTCGACGTGGGCCTCGATCTGCTCGATCTGCTCCTCGGAGTAGCCGAGCGTCGCCAGCGCCATCGGGATCGTGCGGTTGACGATCGTCATCTGGCCGCCGCCCACGAGCTCCTTGAACTTCACGAGCGAGAAGTCGGGCTCGATGCCGGTCGTGTCGCAGTCCATCAGGAAAGAAATGGTGCCCGTGGGAGCCAAGACACTGGCCTGCGCATTGCGATAGCCGTGCTGCTCGCCGAGCGCAACCGCCCCTTCCCACGACTCGCGGGCGGCTGTCAGCAGGTCGCCGTCCGGGACGGCCGCCGACGGGATCGCATAGGACGCGTCGCGGTGCATCCGCATGACGCCGTTGTGCGCCTCGCGGTTCTGCGCGTAGCGCTCGTAGGCGCCCATCGCTGCCGCGATCTTCGCCGACTGTGCGTACGCGCGACCCGTCATGAGCGACGTGATCGCCGCCGCCGTGCCACGCCCGGCGTCCGAGTCGTACGGGATGCCGTCGGCCATGAGGTAGGCGCCGAGGTTCGAGTAGCCCAGCCCGAGCTGGCGGAACGCGCGGGCGTTGATCGCGATCTGCTCGGTCGGGTAGCTCGACGGTCCGACGATGATCTCCTGCGCCAGGAGCATGATGTCCACCGCGTGCTCGAACCGCTCGACATCGAACGCGCCGTCGGGCCGGCGGAACTTCATGAGGTTCAGCGACGCGAGGTTGCACGCGGAGTCGTCGACGTGCATGTACTCGCTGCAGTTGGCGACCGGAATGCCGTTGACAATGTAGCTGTGGTGCAGCGGCTCGGTGAGGTTGTAGACGGACTCCTGGCCATCCAGGTCGCGTTCGACGAGCGAGGCGTACGGCTTGGTGCGATAGCGCTCCGTCTGGGCGACGAGCTGCTCAAGCTTGGCCTGCTTGCGTGGCGTCGAGAACCCGATCCGCTCGGCGAACTTCGCGACGTCCGCTCCGATGACGCGTAAGTCGAAGCCCTTACGCGACCGATAGCTGACCTCGCTGCCATCGTTGCGCGTGTAGGTGAACGTCACCTCGCCGCCGCCCACTCGGTAGATCCGTCCGCGCACGCCGAAGCCGCTCAGGAGCGCAAGGACGTCGCGCAGCAGCGCGTCGCTGCGGCTGCCGAGGCCGACATAGCGATTCGTTTCGGTCCAGGACACGCAGCCGTCCGCCCCGAACAGCCCGCGTAGGAAGGCCGCCTGCATCTCAGCCGGCGCCGTGAAGACCGCGGCAGGCACGCGCTTGTCGTGGGCGCGCGCGCTCGTGACGCCGAGCCCGCGGAAGAACTCGCGCACCGAAGCGCTGCCCGCCCTGAGCTGCCTCGTGCCGTTGGCGATCTCCTGACGCGAGACGCCGCCGATCAGCTCGCGGAGCATCCCCTCGTGCGAATCGGCCAGTCCGTCCGCGATGTCGTCGCCGCCGTAGACCCAGCCAGTCTGTACGTCGGTGAGCCAGCCGTCACCGATGAGGTGGCCGGTGATCTCCGCAAGGCCGTCGCTCCAGCGCTCCGGCAGCTCCTGGTAGGTCACGCTGCCACCAGTCGCGAACGACTTGGCCTTCGCCGCCACCTTGACCGGCAGCTCCCAGGACGCCGCATCGGACGGCGTCGCCGAATCGTTGATCATGATGCGGTCGGCGGGCGTCAGGTCTGCCGCCGCGACGTAGCCGCGGTCGAGCGTCCAAAGCTTGTGGTTCGGCGTGCAGCGCAGCTCCGCGCCGTTGGAGAAGCGCAGGCGCACGATCGGCTTGACGCCGGTCTGCATGACGCGTACGGGTCGCGAGGCGACGACGCCCTCGCCCTTGGGTCGCGGCGCCGAGCCGTTCTCCCCCGCCGTCGCGCGGTGCGTGTAGACCTCGACGACCTCGCCGCGCTCTCCTCGCTCGAAGAGCTCCCCGATCGGCATGAGGCCGTGGGTCGTGTGAACGCGCGCGTCGGCGGGGAAGCACGGGTTCGACGCGTTGATCCGCCCCGAGTCGGGGCTCGTGTGCCACTGGTTGATCGTCGTGTCGTACTGGACGCCCGGGTCCGCGCAGCGCCACGCGGCCTCGGCGATCTCGCGCATCAGCTCGCGCGCGGGGATCGGGTCGCCGATCGGCTCGCCGGTCACGCGGGCGGTCGTCCGCCACTCGCGATCCTCCTCGACCGCGCGCATGAACTCGTCGGTGACCCGCACGGAGTTGTTGGCGTTCTGGTACTGGATCGACGTGAAGCCGTCGCCGTCGATCGACATGTCGAAGCCGGATCGCGCGAGCGCCTCGGCCTTGTCCTCCTCGTTGGCCTTGCACCAGATGAACTCGCGAATGTCGGGATGGTCGATGTCGAGGACGACCATCTTCGCCGCGCGGCGCGTCTTGCCGCCCGACTTGATCGTGCCCGCCCAGGCGTCGGCGCCGCGCATGAACGACACCGGGCCGCTCGCGGTGCCGCCCTTGCTCAGGGGCTCCATCGAGCCGCGGATCTGCGACAGGTTGATCCCCGAGCCGGAGCCGCCGCGGAAGATGCGACCCTCCTTGGTGTTCCAGTCGAGGATCGACTCCATCGTGTCGTCGACGCTGAGGATGAAGCACGCGCTGCACTGCGGGCTCTCCTCGAAGCCGACGTTGAACCAGACGGGCGAGTTGAAGGCCGCCATCTGGTGCAGGAGGACGTGGGTGAGCTCGGCCTCGAACGCGTCGCCGTCCTCGGAGGAGGCGAAGTAGCCGCGCGCCCGGCCCCAGTCGGCGATCGTGCCGGCGACGCGGGAGATCATCTGGCGCACCGAGCGCTCGCGCGAGGGCGAGCCGAGCTGGCCGCGGAAGTACTTCTGGGCGACGATGTTCGTCGCGTTCTGCGACCAGGACGTCGGGAACTCGACGTCGGGCTGCTCGAAGGCGATCTTGTCGCCGTGGCCGATGTGCGCGTTGCGCAGCTCCCACTCGACGGTGTCGAACGGATGCACGTCGGGGGACGTGAAGAGGCGACGGATCGACAGCGCCGTGCCGGCCTGGACGTCGTGGGCGAGTGCCGTCTGCGGGGTGCGATCCATCGAGCTTGTGCTCCTCTCCTGCGCCGCCTCTTCGGTGTGTGCGGCGATCCGTGGGATGGCTGATCGGGCTGCGGATCATCCGCTGCGCCCCGGACGGAACACCGCCGCGCCCTGGCCCTCGGAGCACCGTCCATTCTACTCGGCGCGGGCGGCCCGAAAGCTCCCGCGGCGGCGGCCCGAGACGCCCGGCGGCAGGCGCCCGTCGGTCGACAGCCACGAGCCCGCGAGGATCAAGACGAGGCCGATCAGCGCGCCCGGCCCGAGCGACTCACCGAGCACGACGATGCCCAGGGCGACGGCGACGACGGGGTTCACGTAGGTCACGACGAGGGCGCGCCCCGGGCCGATCTCGACCACGAGCGCGGCCATGAGGACGAACGCCGCAGCCGTGCAGAGGACGCCGAGCACGGCGAGCGACGCGAGCGCGGCGGCCGACGGCGTTCCGTGCGGGGGCGCGAGCGCCGCGGCGGGCGTCAGGAGCACGGCGGCGAGCGCGAGGCTCGCGGCCATCGTGGCGCGCGGGTCGAGCTTGCCGAGCCGGCGCTTGAGGATCATCGGCCCGGCGGCGTACCCGAGCGCCGCCAGCAGGACGGCGCCCGCGCCGACGAGCTCGTCGGGGCGGCCCGCGACGTCGATGCCCACGAGCGCCACGACGCCCGCCAGGCCGACGACGAGGCCGACGAGACGCAGGCCCGTCGCCCGCTCGGCGCGGTCGAAGCGCACGGCGAGGAGCGCGACGAAGAGCGGCACGGCCGCGATGATGATCGCCGCCAGCGACGAAGACACGTGGCGCTCGCCGGCCGCGATCAGCGGGAACGGGATCGCGATCTCGACGACGGCGTAGGCGAGCAGCCAGCGCCCGTGACCGCGCAGCGGTCCGAGCACGCCGGCGCGCCACGCGAGCACGAGCAGGATCGCCGCGGCGAGGACGACGCGCGCCCACGCGAGGAAGCCCGGCGAGATCCCGTCGTCGACGGCGACCTTGATGAAGAGGTACGGGATGCCCCAGAGGACCGAGACCGCCGCGAACGTCGCCCACGCGCGCGCGCTCACGTCAGCGCCCGAGGCGGATCCAGTCGACGAAGTCCGACCACGCGTTGCTGGTGCGCCAGCCGGCCTCCCCCGCGGCGTGGCGCCAGCGCAGCAGCCACGGGGGCTCCCACGCGCGCCACCACGCGAGCGCCCACAGGAGCAGCGCGAGGAGCACGAGGCCGCCGGCGACGATCGCGGCGAGCTCCTCGCCCGAGAGCCCGCGATCGCGCCCGCCGTCGCCTCCGCCGGCGGTGGCCGAGGCCGGCCCCGTCGTGCCCGTCGTCCCCGCGGGCCCGGTCGCGCCGGTCGCGCCCGTCGGGCCGGTCGGCGTCGTCGGCCCGGTCGTGCCGGTCGGGCCCGTCGGGCCCGTCGGGCCGGTGGCGCCCGACGGTGCCGCGGGCGCCGGCGTCGTCGTCCCCGTCGTGCCGGTCGACCCCGTCGGGCCGGTCGCGCCCGGCGGTGCCGCGCCGCCGGAGGCGGGCCTCGGCGTCGTCGCCGCCGTCGGCGTCGTCGGCGTCGTCGTCGTCGTCGTCGTCGTCGTCGGGACGGTCGTCTGCGCCGCGGCGGCGGGCGCGAGCGCGCAGAGCGCGCCGAGGATCGCGAGGGCGCGGCGGGCCATCGGCGACCGAGGTTAGCCGTCGAGGTCGGCGAGCGCCGCGAGCGCGGCGGCGAGCACCGCGGCGGCCTCGTCGCCGGCGTCGAGCACGCGCACGCGACCGGGCTCGGCCGTCGCGAGGCGCTCGTAGGCGTCCGCGGCGGCGGCGAAGAACGCGCCGTCCTCGCGCTCGAGCCGGTCGCGCGCGACGCCGCGCACGTCCTGGCGGGCGGCGCGGGTCGCAACGTCCGCGCGCAGCAGCAGCGTGCGGTCGGGCTCGAGGCCGCCGGTGCCGAAGCGGTTGACGGCGGCCACCTCCTCCTCGCCCAGGGCGCGGGCGGCGCCCTGGTAGGCGAGCGAGGAGTCCACGTAGCGGTCCAGGACGACCCACGTGCCGGCCTCGAGCAGCGGGCGCACGCGCTCGGCCACGAGCTGCGCGCGCGCGGCCGCGTACAGCAGCGCCTCCGCGCGCGGATCGACCCGCAGCGCCGGGTCCTTCACGAGCGCGCGGATGCGCTCGGAGAGCTCGACGCCGCCGGGCTCGCGCAGCAGCTCGACGGGCCGGCGCTCGGCGAGCGCCTCGGCGAGCGCGGCGGCCAGCGTCGACTTGCCGGCGCCGTCGAGCCCCTCGATCGTGATCAGCCGCCCGCGCACCGTCGTAGCCTCTCAGGTGTGCTGAGCGGCACCGAGCGCCATCCCCACGCCCGCGCGGTCCTGAGCGCCGCGCTGCCTCCGGCCGGGCGCCCGAGCCACGCCTACCTCTTCCACGGCCCCGCCGGCGCGGGCAAGGCCGCCGTCGCCCGCGCGTTCGCCGCCGAGCTGCTGTCAGACGGCGCGCGCGATCCCGCGAACGCGCGCGCGCGCGTGGAGCACGGCGTCCATCCCGATCTCACCTGGGTCACACCGAGCGGCGCCGCCGAGACGCTCGTGGGCGACATCGACGAGCCCGTCGTCGCCGCCGCGACGCGCACCCCGTTCGAGGCGCGCCGGCGCGTCTTCGTGCTCGAGCGCGCCGACACGCTCAACGACCAGGCCGCCAACCGCCTGCTCAAGACGCTCGAGGAGCCCGCCGGCTTCGTGCACCTCGTGCTGCTCACGAGCCACCCCGACCAGCTGCTGGAGACGATCGTCTCGCGCTGCCAGCCCGTGCGCTTCGACGCCCCCTCGGCCGACGAGCTCGCCGCCGGGCTCGCCGGGATCGCGCCCGAGACCGCGCGCGCCTGCGCCCGCCTGGCGCTCGGCGACGCCGAGCGCGCGCGGCTGCTGGCCTTCGGGGACGGCCCGGCGCTGCGCGCGTCCGCCGAGGCCTACGCGCGCGCCGCGCTGCGCGGCGAGCTCGCCGGGCGCCCGTGGCTCGAGGTCATCGCGCGCGCCCGGGCCCTCGGCGACGCCGCCGCCGGGGACGTCGCCGCCCGCGTCGCCGCCGAGGCCGAGCTCCTGCCCGCCCGCGAGCGGCGCCGCGCCGAGCGTGAGGGCGCCGAGGCCGGCCGGCGCGCCAACCGCCGCGCCCGCACGCGCGCGATCGACGGCGCCCTCGAGCTCGCCGGCCTGTGGCTGCGCGACGTCGCCTGCGTGCTGGACGGCGTCCCCGAGCTCGTCCACGCCGTCGACCGCCTCGACGTGCTCACCGAGGACGCGGCCCGGCGCAGCGTGCATCGCGTCCGCGACGCCGTGGCTGCCGTCGACGAGACCCGAGGCGCGCTCGTGCTCTACCCGAGCGAGGAGCTCCTGCTGGAGGCGCTCGCGTTCCGGCTGGCGCGGATGCTCAGCTGATCGCGCCCGCCGCGGACAGCGCGATGACGAGCGCGCCGAGCACCCAGCGGTAGGCCACGAAGATCGCGATCGAGTGGCGCACGAGGAAGCGCAGCAGGAAGGCGATCGAGGCGTAGCCGACGACGAAGGCCAGCAGCGTCGCGAGCGCGGTCGCGCCCGGCGACGCGCCGCCGCCCTCGCCGACGTGGCGCAGCTCGAAGAGCCCCGAGAGCACGACCGCGGGCACGGAGAGCAGGAACGAGTAGCGGGCGGCCGCCGTGCGCTCGAAGTTCAGGAACAGGCCGGCGGAGATCGTCGCGCCCGAGCGGCTCACGCCGGGCACGAGCGCGAGGGCCTGGGCGAGGCCGATGAGCAGCCCGTCGCGCCGCGTGATCGACTCGAGCGGCCGGTCGCGCCGGCTGCGCTCCTCGGCCCAGAGCATGACCGCGCCGAAGACGATCAGCGCCGCGCCGACCAGCTCGAGGTTGCGAAACTCGTCCTCGATCGGGCTCTTGAAGGCCACGCCGAGGACGGCGATCGGGATCGTGCCGAGGATGATGTACCAGCCCAGTCGCGCGTCCTCGTCGCGGCGCACGAGGTCGTGGTCGCGCAGGCTCGCGAGCAGCGCGCGCGTGATCCTCCACAGCTCCGCGCGGAAGTAGAGGAGGACCGCGGCCATCGTCCCGAGCTGGATGACCGCGGTGAAGGCGGCGCCGGGGTCCTCCCAGCCGAAGAGCGCGGGAACGATGCGCAGGTGCCCCGAGCTCGAGATCGGCAGGAACTCCGTGAGCCCCTGCACGATGCCGAGCACGATGGCCTGGAAGGCGTCCATGGCGGCGCGGGACGCTAGCCGTCCTACGCGCCGACGGGGCCGAGGACGGGCTCGAGGCCGTGGAGCGCGAAGGCGCGAAAGGCGTGGAAGCGCGGGTGCTCGGGCCCGTGGAAGTCCGAGGAGCCGGTCGTCAGCAGGCCGAGCTCGGCGCAGCGCTCGGCCACCAGGCGCGCCTGCTCGGGCCCGTGGGTGGGATAGAAGGCCTCGACGCCGTCGAGCCCGTGCCCGGCGAACGTCGCGATCGCCGCGTGGACCTCGTCGCCCGCCTCGAGGTCCCAGAACGGGTGCGCCCAGACCGCGACTCCGCCCGCGGCGTGGATCACCGCGATCGCCTCGGGCACCGTCGGCGTCGTGCGCCGGCGGAAGGCCGGCGCGCCCGCGATCAGGTAGGCCTCGAGCAGCGCCGAGGCGTTCGCGAGGCCCTCCGCCCGCACGCGCTCGCGGTTGGCCGGGTGCTCGAAGGCGGCCTGGGCGAGGTGCGGGCGCCCGACGGAGCGGTCGCCGCGGTCGGGCACGTCGAGCTCGAGCCCGAGCTCGCGCAGGGCCTCGGCCATGCGCCGCGCGCGGGCGGCGCGGTCGGCGCGGAAGCCGGCCAGCGCCTCGAGCAGCGCCGGCGAGCGGCGATCGAGGCCGTAGCCGAGGACGTGGAGGTCCTCGTGCTCGTCCCACAGCGCCGAGATCTCGGCGGCGGGCACGAGCCGCAGGCCGACGCGCCGGGCCGCCGCGAGCGCCTCGTCGACGCCGTCGACGGTGTCGTGGTCGGTTAGCGCGAGCCGCTCGACGCCCGCGCGCGCCGCGGCCTCGACGACGGCCGCCGGCTCGAGCGCGCCGTCGGAGCGCGTCGAGTGCGACTGGAGGTCGAACGTCGGCGTGTCCACCGGCGCCACGCTAGTCTGCGCGCGTTCCTTAGCGTGCTAACTATTACGGGGTGACGGCGACCACCGCGTCCGACCTCGCCGAGTTCTCCACCGCGCTCGACGACCTGCTGCGCGCGATGCGCAGCGCCCGCGGGCGCCTGGGCGCCGACGCCGAGCTGACGCTCTCGCAGCTTCACCTGCTCGAGCCGCTCGTGGAGGCCGGGACGCCGCTGGCGATCGGCGAGCTCGCCGAGGCCGCGGGCGTCAGCGCGCCGACGGCGACGCGGATGCTCGCGGGCCTCGAGCAGGCCGGGCTCGTCGCGCGCCGGCGCGACGACGCCGACCGCCGCTGCGTCCACGTCCGCCTCACCGGCGACGGGCGCGAGCGCGTCGAGCGCAAGCGCGAGCGCGTCGCCGGTCGCCGGGGCGAGCTCTTCGAGGCCCTGAGCGCGGGCGAGCGCCGCGAGGCCGCGCGCCTGCTCTCGAGCCTGGCCGCGGCGATCGAGGAGCTGCGATGACCGAGGACGGTCGCCTCGAGCCCGAGGTCCGCGCGGTCGCGGTCGTCGTCGTGGTGGGCGCGATCATGTCGATCCTCGACACGACGATCGTCAACGTCGCGCTGGAGTCGCTCGCCCGCGACCTGCGGGCGCCGCTCTCGACGATCCAGTGGGTCGCCACCGGCTACCTGCTCGCGCTGGCCACCGTGATCCCGCTCACGGGCTGGGCCGCCGAGCGCTTCGGTCCGCGGCGGGTGTGGATGACCGTGGTGAGCGCGTTCGTGGCGACGAGCGCGCTCTGCGGGCTGGCCTGGAGCGCCGAGTCGCTGATCGCCTTCCGCGTGCTCCAGGGGCTCGCCGGTGGCATGGTCATGCCGATCGGGATGATCACGCTCGCGCAGGCCGCCGGGCCGCGGCGCGTGGGTCGCGTCATGAGCGTGGTCGGCGTCCCGATGCTCCTGGGGCCGGTGCTCGGTCCCGTGATCGGCGGGCTCATCGTCACCCACCTGTCGTGGCGCTGGATCTTCCTCGTGAACCTCCCGATCGGCCTCGTCGGGCTCGTGCTCGCCGCGCGCCTGCTGCCGCGCGGGCGTGCGGAGGGCCTGCGCTCCGGCCCCGGGCGACTGGACTGGCGCGGGCTGCTGCTGCTCTCGCCGGGCGTCGCGCTCGTGATCTTCGGGCTGAGCGAGACCTCGACGCACGGGTCGGTGGCGCTCGCGGGGCTCGGGCCGAGCGTCGCCGGGACCGCGCTCGTCGCCGGGTTCGTCCTCCACGCCTGGCGCACGCCGGCGCCGCTGGTCGACGTGCGGCTCTTCCGCGAGCCCGGTTTCGCCGCCGCGGGCGCGACCGTCTTCCTCGTCGGCGCCGCGCTCTTCGGCGCGCTGTTGCTGCTGCCGCTGTATTTCCAGATCGCGCGCGGGCAGTCGCCGCTGGAGGCCGGGCTGCTGATGGCGCCGCAGGGGCTCGGGGCGGCGCTCGGCATGAACCGCGCGGGGCGCCTGACCGACCGGATCGGCGGCGGCCCGGTCGTCATCGCCGGCCTGCTCATGCTCATGGCCGGGACCGTCGCCTTCACGCAGGTGCGCGCCGGCACGCCCTACGGGGTGCTCGAGGCGTCGCTCGTGCTGCGCGGCTTCGGGCTCGGCTTCACGATGATGCCGGCGATGGCCGCGGCCTACGCGACGCTCGAGCGCGCGCAGGTCCCGCGGGCGACGCCGATGCTCAACGTCGTCCAGCGCGTCGGCGGATCGCTCGGCACCGCGGTGCTCGCGGTCGTGCTCCAGCGCCAGCTGGGCGGCGGGCTCGGCGAGGCCGGCGGCTCGCCCGCGGCCGTCGCCGCCGCGTTCGCCCACACGTACTGGTGGGCGATGGCGATCACGGCGCTCGCCGTCGTGCCGGCGGTCGTGCTCGCGCTCGCGCAGCGCGCGCACGCGCGGCGCGAGGCCGGCGCCGGGCCGCCCGAGCCGGCGCCGGCGGCCACCGTCGGCTGAGCGCTACGCGGCCTCCGCCGGGTCGAGCTCCTGCACGGCGTCGGGCTCGGGCCGAGTCTCCGCCGGCGCCCGCCGCCGCGGGACGCGCCGGCGGGCGGCGTCCAGGCGCGCGCGCAGCGGCCTGGCCGCCACGCCCACGACGCGGCGCTGCAGCGCGCCCATCGCGGGCCACGCGGCCCGCAGCGCGGCGAGCCCCGCCGCGGCCTCGTCGAGCTGAGCGACGGCCGCCTGCGCGGCGTCCTCGTCGAGCGCCTCCTCGGCGGCGGTCAGGGCGAGGCCGACCTCGGCGAGCGCCTTGAGATCGCGGTCCACGCGACGCGACGGTACGGGGCGAGCCGGACGGCGCACCTCGCTACCATCGTCGCGCGCCCGGGGTCAACTCGTCCGAAGTGCCTCGGGCGCGCCTCGCCGACGTAGCTCAGCTGGTAGAGCACATCACTCGTAATGATGGGGTCCGGGGTTCGAGTCCCCGCGTCGGCTTCCCTTGTAGAGCGAATCTGCGCTACGCGGCAGCCGCATCATTGACGTTCGAGGCGGGCGAAGGGTACGAGGAGGAATAGCGCCGCCCGGGCTCGCCGGATCGCATCCTCGGCCGAGATGCGCTCGTCGCCCAGGTCGCTCATGACATGGAGGTAGGTGGAGAGCGCCATCTCCCCGCTGTGGCCATCCAGGTCGCGACCTCCACGATCGTGCGGCCCTCGTGCAGCCACAGCGACGCGGCGCTGTGCCGCAGATCGTACGGGGCGCCGGTGATGCGGGCCGCGGCCGCGGTGGGATCGAACACACGTCGACGACGCCAGATGCGCCAGTCCTCCTCCGTCAACCACCACCACGCGCCTTCGGAAAGACAAGCGCGGTGTGTGTCACTTGCCTCCCGGCGCCATGCCTCGTGGTCCTCTCGCAGCGGCACGAGCAGCCGAACCGAACGGGCCTGCCGGTCTTCGTCCCCTTCGCGGTTCCGTCCGCGCCAAGCGCCCGCTCGACCAGCAGGGTCCGCTCGTGCACGTTCTCCCACCGCAGCGCAAGGGCCTCGCTCGGCCGCAGCCCCGCGTATGCAAGCACGCACACGAGCGTCGCGTCCCGGGTGCGCCCCGCGGCCAGCAGCCGGGCCCGCATCATCTCCACCATCAGCGGCGACAGCGGCCGCACCGCCCGCTCGCGCTTCGCCGTCGGCTTGCGAATCAGACGCACCGGGTTCAATGGGATTCGACCCCATTCGACGGCCCGCTGCAGCACGCTTCCCAACACCATCAGCACCTTCCGCCGCGTCGCCGCGCCCACGCCCGCCTCGACAAGCTCCGCAGCCAATCGCTGGCACACCTCCACCGACACCTCGCGCAAGCGCAGACCACCAATCCTCGGCGAGATGTGCCGATCCCGTGTCGATGGCCATCGGTTTCTCCCCGCGGGCGGTCATCGGATGTCCCCAACGGCGGCCATCTTTCTCCCCGCTGGTGGTCATTGGATCTCCTCAGCGCGCCGTCGTCGCGGAGCCTTGCGGCCGTAGGCCGAAAGGTGGAGCGGCGAGAGCGCGCTGCGCGCGTCAGGCCAGGGGCCTTACCCCCTTTCCGGCCGTCGCCTGCGCGAGCCGGTAGCTGTCGGTGCCGTCGGTGAGCAGGACGTGGGCTGAGCTGGCCTGGGTTTGACGGAGGCCTCGAATTCCAGGACTTCGTCCTGGAGAGAGGAACTCCCGCCGATGGCACGTCCGAGGAAGTACCCCGATGAGCTCGTTCGGCGCGGTGTTCGCCTGGTGTTCGACAGCGGCCGGCCGATCGCGCAGGTCGCCAGGGATCTGGGCCTGCCGCCGGAGACGCTGCGTCGGCGTGTGCGCCGGGCCGAGATCGACGCCGGCGGGCGCGAGGGCCTGAGCAGCGAGGAGCGCGAGAAGATCCGCGAGCTGCGCCGCGAGAACTACGAGCTGCGCCGCGCCAACGAGATCCTGAAGTCCGCGTCGCTTTTTTTCGCGCGGGAGCTCGACCCGGACCGGCCGAAGTGAGCGCCTACATCGACGAGCATCGCGATCGCTTCGGGGTCGAGCCTGTCTGCCGGACCCTGGACGTCTCGGCGTCCGCCTATTACCTGCGAGCGTCGGGCGCGCGCTCGGCCCGGGCGGTCGAGGACGAGCGGCTGGTTGAGCGCATCCGCGCGCTGCACGAGGCCAACTACGAGGCCTACGGCTACCGCCGCGTGTGGCGCGCGCTGCAGCGCTCGGGCGAGGACGCGGGCCGCGACCGTGTGGCCCGCGTGATGCGCTCTGCGGGCATCCAGGGCGCCAAACGGCGTGGCAAGCCGTGGGCGGACCACCCTGCCCGATCGCGAGGCGCACAGGCGCCCCGATCTCGTGCAGCGCGACTTCGCGGCCAGCACCCCGAACGAGCTGTGGGTCGCCGACCTGAGCTACCTGCGCCGCTGGGAGGGGCTGCTGTTCTTGGCCTTCATCATCGACGCGTTCTCGCGCATGATCGTCGGCTGGCAGCTCGCCTCGCACATGCGCACCACGCTCGTGCTCGACGCGCTGCGGATGGCGCTCGGGATGCGCGGGCCCGGCGCCGATCTGCAGCTCGTTCATCACAGCGACAGTGAGTATGTGCGGGCCGGCTGCTTTGCTGGTCTGACCCGCACAGCGATCGACGCGAGCGATGGATCCGATTGGGTCGAGAGGATGCGGGGGCCTGCCGCCTCGGCGTGGTCTGACCCGCACTCCGCTCGACCCCGTTGGGATCTCATTCCCTGGACCTGTCGACCACGCCTGGGCGGCCGGCGTTTCATGGCTCGCGGTCATGACCGCCAACGTGACCTGATGAGAGCCTGACCAGAGGCGTCCCTTCACTGTCGTGTCCGCCGGCGGCCGATGGCGCGTGGCCGACCCCGCGCGACAGCACGAAGGAGAGGCCGACCCTTGGACAGCATCGCAGGCGCCACGACGCGGATCGTCGGCGGCATCGATACGCACCTGGACCTACACACGGACCCGAGGAACTCATCCGCCGCACGCGCCAAGCCGAACTCGCCGAGACCCACCGAACGCGCCAGCAGACGCGGCAAGAAGCACGACGACACCACGGCCGTGCTCCTCACCTACCTCGACCGGCCCTGACCATCCGCGCTGGACCCGCGGCCGCAGCCACTCACTTGCGCGTCGGCACCCCGGCACGTATTGACCGCTCCCGCGAGAACCAGTGGTCGTGATCTCTGCGGATGACGGACTTTCGCCACAGGCGATTCATGACGACACGCTGTTCGGCCGCTCGGGCAAGCGGGTGTGGGGCGCGCACTACCTGCACGACGGCGCCCAGCCCGAGGGGTCCGGGCGCAGTACCCGCTGGGGGAACTGCTGGGTCGTCGTCGTGCTCGTCGTGGAGCTTTCGTGTCTCGGCGGCCGGGCGGTCGCGCTGCCTGTCCTGTTTTGCCTGTTCCGCCCCAAGGACGACTCCCATCCCGACCGGCCCTCGCAGCCAGAGCTCGCGCGGACCATGGTCGACATGATCCTCGAGCGGTTCCCGGACCGGGCCGTCGAGCTGGTGATGGACGGCGCGTACGCCAGCCGGGCGTGGCGTGGGCTGCCCGCGCGCGTGACCGTCACGACCCGCATGCGCGCCAACGCCCGGCTGCACAAGCTTGCGCCCGCGCGGCGGCCCGGCCGCCAAGGCCGCCCGCCGCTGAAGGGCGCCAAGCTCCCGACCCTGGCCGAGATCGCCAACACCGCGACCTTCCAGGCGGTCACGGAGTGCCTTCGCAGTACCGGCAGCGCAGATGGCGGGCCCAGGCCACCCGCGGCTGGCTTTCGCGCGCAGCGTAAGCACGGACGCGTCCTCCCGAAGGGGTTGAGGTCGCTTCCGCCGAGGCGAAACCAACGGTAGCCGGTAGCCAGAACTGGCAGGACTCTCTTGCGAGATCTCCGGGGCAGCAGTCCAGCCGCCGCGAAAGAATCCGGGCCATGAGCGCATTGCGCCGGATCACGGAGTTGCGACTGCAGAATTTCAAGGCCTTCGAGCGTTTCACGCTCGCGTTCGCCAGCAAGAACGCGTACCTTGTCGGCCCGAACAACGCTGGGAAGTCGACATTGCTGGCGGCGACGACGTCCGCTCCGTACATGGTCCGCATTGCGTCGCGGTCGCGTGCGGACGATCAGCTGGTTGTCGACGGTGTGCTACAGCACGGCCACGCCTTCGCCAGCGACGACGTTGCATTGCAGGAGGAGAACCTCCCGCATGAGTTTGAACAGGCCGATTCGTGCCTAGACGTCCGCTTCAGCCCGGAGAGCGCGCTAACGGCGCGGTGGCCAATCAGCTCGGGGGCTCGTGGCGGATTCTTCTTCGTGAAGGACAGCGACGTGAGGTTGCGGCAGCCTAGGGATGTACGAAGGACATTTCCCGTAATTGGCGTCGTGCCGCTGCTCGCTCCTCTCGAACTCCAGGAAACCCCGTTGTCAGAGACGCATCTTCGGAAGAACCTCGACACCCGGCTAACGAGCCGTCACTTTCGTAACCAGCTTCGCCTCCTTGGGGCGGAGTACGGGGGCTTTCGCGACTACGTGCACGCTTGGACCCCGGAGCTCACGCTCGGGGAGCCGCAGCTGAGCTATGGTAATCCACCAGGGATTGACGTGTTCTACACCGAACCTGGTGGACGTCATCCGCGTGAGATCTTCTGGGCGGGCGACGGGATCCAAGTGTGGCTTCAGATCCTTCTCCACCTCTGGCGGCTCCGCGATGCCGACGTAGTCATCTTGGATGAGCCTGAACTTTTCCTGCATCCTGACCTTCAACACCGACTGGTGAATCTCCTAGAGGAACACCGCGCACAGACGATTATGGCCACTCATTCCGCGGAAGTCGTCGCGGAGGCGCCGCCGGACGCCGTTCTATGGGTGTCCCGTCACAAGCGTCGCGCAATTCGGTCCCCCAAGGCGTCGGTGACTGCCGAGCTTGCCGATACGCTCGGAAGCGCATTCAACCTCCGGCTCGCACGTGCACTCAAGGCCCGGGCGGTTGTCTTTGTCGAAGGCGACGACATCAAGGTCGTGCGCATTCTGGCCCAGACTATCGGGGCTGACCGTCTTGCGAAGGAAGGCGAGCTTGCGACCATTCCGCTGGAGGGGTTTGACCGCTGGGATCGAATCGAGCCATTCCGGTGGCTTGTTCACGATCTGCTCGACGACATGCCGACTGCGGTAGTACTCGACCGTGACTATCGCCAAGATGCCGACGCCGCGGCCGTAACTGAAGCGCTCGCGACCGTCGGCGTCGTGGCGTACGTCTGGCGCCGGCATGAACTCGAGAACTACCTTCTCGAGCCCCGTGCGATCGCCCGTCTCACTGGCATGAGCGTGCCGACGGTCAAGACGCTTATTCACGAGTGCGCCGACGATTTGCGCTCTGAAGTCCTAGCCGGACTGATCGCGGCGCGTCAGCAGGCGGACCCCGGGATCAGTCCCAAGACCGCGGCCTTGGAAGGACAGCGGATTCTCGAAGCAGCATGGTCCAGTCCGCTGCGCCGGCTAGCCCTCTGCCCAGGCAAGGAGCTCAGATCGCGTGTCAACGATCGTCTGCAAATGGCGGGAAAGCAAGCACTATCCGATCGCCGACTCGCTCAGACGCTCAGGGTGACCGAGATTCCGCTCGAGATGCGCGATTTGCTGCACAGATTGGACGGCTTGGGACGGTAGGCGGCTCATCAAGCTGAGCGACGGACGCCAGCGCAACGTCGCCAGCCATTAGGAGCTGGACTGCTCCTATCGCGTGAGGCTGTCGCATAAGTCACGCGTCGGGCAGCCGTTGTAGGCCGCGGCGCGTCGTCGCGGCCGCTGTCAGGCGGTGGCGAACTGGCGGCGGTGGAGCTTGAGGAGGTTGTGGGTGGCCGTGATCAGGCGCCACTCGGTCCTGACGGCGGCTCGGCCGCGTCGGTGGAAGCGGTTGATCCCGCGGTTGTGCTTGGTGTTGGCGAAGACCGGCTCCACGAGCTGTTGGCGACGTCGGTAGACGTTGCTTCCCAGCTCGGTGCTCAAGACCTCGCGCATGAAGCCGTAGAGGCCGCCGCTCCAGCCGGGGCGGTTGCCCTTGCGTTTGCCGGAGTCCGGAGGGATCAGCACCTGGGCGCCGGCGGCGACGATGCGTTCCATCTGCGGTTGGTGCCAGTAGCCCGCGTCGGCGAGCACCGTCTGCGGTTTCTCGCTGACGCCGACGGCCTCGAGTTCGACATGGACGGCGTCAAGCATCGGCTCGAGCAGACCGAAGTCCGGGGCCGAGACCGTGACCTCGGCGGCGATGACGATCTGCTGCTCGTTGGCGACGGCCTGGGCGTTGTAGCCCTGAAACCAGCCGCCGGCGCCCTTGACCAGCCGCGAGTCCAGGTCGGTGGTGTTGATCGTGCCTTGCGGCGTGGCGGGCGGCGTGTAGGGCTTGGGCTGGTGCTGCGGGCCGAGCCGCCGGCCGTTGCGACCGACGCCCGAAGCCCGGTGGGCCTCGTAGGCCGCGTTCGCGCGGCACTCGCTCCACAGCTCCTCCTCGAGCCGGCGCTTGGCCTCCTTCAGCCGCTTGGGCCGCGGTCCCGGGATCGGCCGCGCCTCCCTGGCGCGCCGCTCGTCCAAGCGCCGCTTGGCCTCGGCCAGCCATTTGGCGCGGCCCGGGCCAGTGGCCAACTCGGGCGGCAACTCGTCGCCGCGCGCCTCGCCGCAGAGCTCGTCCTCGGCGGCATCGACGGCCTTCGCCTCCTCAAGGATCTCGCGCGCGATCCGCTCGTAATCGACCGTCCGCTCGCGGCTGGCGTTGGCCGCGAGCTTGGTCCCATCGATCGCCACCAGCCCTGACCGAACGAGCCCCGCCCGGGCACAGAGGCCCAGCACCGCGCCGAACAACTGCCCCAGCGCACGCTCGTGGCGCTCGATAAAGCGAGCGATCGTCGCGTGATCGGGCACCTGCTGGGCAGCGATCACGCGATAGGCCACGTCCTCTTCGCAGGCCCGCTCGATCGCCCGCGCCGACCGCACGCCGCGCGCATACCCGTAAAGCAACAGCGCCACCATCATCGACGGCTCATAGGCCGGGCGGCTGCGACCGTCCTCGCGATAGGCCGCATAGAACTCGGCCAGATCCATAGCCGCGACGGCATCCAGCACGAACCACGCGAAATGCCCCTCCGGCAGCCAATCGCGCACATCCGGCGGCATCAAGAACGACTGCTCACGATCACACGCGATGAAACTCTGGCCCATCGCAAGATGGCCCTAAACCCCGCCGGACGACACCCGACTTACGCGACAGCCTCGCGTGGAAGGAGCGGCCCCACCGGCGTCTAG
>CAWDMB010000006.1:0-75682 GCA_963803375.1 uncultured Actinomycetes bacterium
TGGCGCGGATCCGCGAGGCCAAGGCGGCGCTGGAGGCCGAGGCCAAGGCGGCCGAGGAGGCGCGGCGCGCCGAGATGCGCGTCGAGGGCCGAGAGCCGCGCAACCCGCCCGGCGGGCGTGACCCGTTTGCGCCCAAGCCCAAGGCGCAGCGCAACTTCACCGACCCCGACAGCCGAATCATGATGACCGCCGACGGCGCGTTTCACCAATGCTTCAACGGCCAGGCGATCGTCGATTCCGCCTTCCAGGTCATCGTCGCGGCCGAGCTGTCCGATCAGGCGCCCGACGCGCGGCTGCTGGAAGCATCGCTTGATCAGTTGGGCGAGAACCTGACCAGCATCGACGCCGAGCTGCCCACGAACGCGGCGCTGCTTGGGGACGCCGGCTACTTCTCCGAGCACAACATCACGATCACCGAGGCGCACGGCCTGGACCCGCACCTGGCGACCGGACGCTTCAAGCACTCAGAACCACCGGCCCCGGCGCCGCGCGGACCAGTCCCCAAGAACGCAACGGCCAAGCAGCTGATGGCCCGCAAGCTCGCCAAGAATGCCGGCGCCGCGCTCTACGCGCGACGCAAGACGATCGTCGAACCCGTCTTCGGTCAGATCGACACCGTCCAGAACGCGCGCCAGCTCAGGCTGCGCGGCAAGCCCGCTGCCCGCGCCCAATGGCGCTTCCACTGCGCCGTACACAACCTGCTCAAGCTGCAGCGCAACGGCGGCCTGGCACTGATCCCCACCGGATGATCGGCCAAGGACGCCTCCGCGGAAGCGTCGCGCACGGTCCCACAGGACACTCAACCAGCCTGACACCCGCCACACAGCCCACCCGCCACCAGCGGCCCGGTGCCGGTCCGCCTGCACCCGTTACCGACACAGGCTCCTAGCCGTCGCTCGCGAGTGGCCGTCCGAGCTACTGCCCGTCGAGGCTCCGGTCGGGAGCCTGCCGGACACGCACCGTGACTGCTCGCGCGAGAGGCGGCCGTTCGAACGGTCCTTTGCCCTGCGACCGCGGAGCGTAGGATCCGCGTGGCCGATGGCTGACCCCATGGAGATCCAGCTCCGCGAGGAGCGGCAGGCCAGTCCCGTCGAGGATCCCGTCGGCGCGCTCGTGGCGGTGACGCGGCCGATCCTCGTCAGCATCCTGGCCTCGATCGGCACCCAGTACATGGATGAGTACGAGGCTGACCGGGGGACGATGCCGCTCCGGATGCTCGGACGGCTGCGCAAGCAGGGCGACGGCGACACAGGGATCGCATTCGAGTACGCGATCCACGACGCGGTGCGTAACCGGAACCCCGTCGTGCAAGACCGGGTCGCCGACGCACTGACGCAGTGCCGGATCACGAGAGGTGATCCCGCGTCCATCCTCTTCGCGATTGAGAAGCAAGGCTCCCAGCAGCTAATCGACACGGAGTTCAGCCTGGTGACCGACGACTCGCGGTGGCTCTCGGGGAAGCGCGGTCAGCCGCCGAAGCTGAAGAACTACATGAACCAGCTCGCTGCAGCATTCCGGCGCCCAACCACGCGGCTGAATCTCCCCCAGAGCATCCGCGGACTATGGAAGGCGGACCTCTTTCTCGGCTCGAGCGAGCCGGACCACTGGGTCGGGACGACGGTCAAGTACAACCCCTCACAACTCGAGGCTGCATCAGGGCTCCGGGTCGCGATCGTTCCGACCCAGTCTGGCCGTAGCGATGCCATCCGATTCGACGAAGCCAAGAACCTCGTTGTCTGTCCGATCCCGCACGACGCGAGCTTCATGCAAACGTTCCACGAGGGCTGGCGCGTCGCACAGGCGCTGTGCGAGACAGACTTTGAGATGCCGAAGGACGTGGACATCCCGAATCCCTTGCACCGCGAGGCAGCGCGCGTCTTCGCGGAGCGCCGCGATTTCGCGATCGGCGAGGTCATTCAGGCGACTGAGAAGTTTGCCCAGCCGCACCTCCTCGAGACGAAGACGGAGCACGTCGCTACGGCGTCGTTCCAGGCGACCGACGAGCCGGACACCCGGACGATCGTGGGGCCGTTCCTGCTGGCAACCTGACTCGAAGCCCCGATAACGCGAAGCGACGCCTGCACCTCCGCAGTGCTGAGGCTTCCTCCGTCAGGCGATTGGCCCGCAGCGGCTTCCCGCGCGCTCTTGGTCGCCGGGTGTCCGACTTCCAGCAGTCCGACAGCTCGGTGAGGATGTTCCCTTGACCGGTTGCGGGCGGCCGTCCTCGCCGGCGCTCACACGCCACCGGGGGCTCCGCCCTCAGTCCCGTGCCCGCGTCACCGCCGCGCGGCGCGGCCAGCGCGAGTCAGGTCACAACAGCGATCGCCACACAGCTCGCTCGCCGCGGTGGCGCTCAGCTCGGCAAGCCCTGCGGTCGACGAGCGCGAACGGGATCGGCACCGAGGGGCACACGCGCGTGGCGGTCATCGTCGACCAAGGGTGCGGCTGCCAGCCGTGGAGGGTTCCGGGCGTGGGCGGGGTCGGGCAAGGGTCGTCCACGACAAAGAGTCCACAGATGACGTGCTCGCGCATCCGCGCGCGAGCGCGGCCGACGAGCGTTCAGGCACGGACAGCGCCGCGCTCGCGCCGGAGCCCGAAGTGTCGCCCCGCAGGTTGCGCCTTCGGAAGCCTCGATCGACGCATACTGGCGCCGGACGGGTTGACCCGCCGCCCCGGCACAACCCAGGTACGGTGCGCGCGTGAGTCAGCCCATCCGGCTCCCCAGCGCGACCCGCGCGACTATCCCAACCGACAAGCTCGCTCGCTACGCCCTTGACCCGAACCACCCGCGGGGGCGCCACAAGGCGCGCGTGTTCGCCTCCGCGCTCGGCATCACGGCCGACGACTGGCGCTACCTGTATGACCAGATCCTCGAGGCGTTGCCAGACGCTCCGGTGCGATCGACCCGGATCACTCCGTTCGGCGTGACATACGAGGTCGTGGTCTCCATCGACGGCCTCAACGGCGCCACTGTGCCCGTCGTCACCATATGGATCGTCGAGGTGGGCAAGCCGCCGCGCCTGACATCGACGTGGGTCGACATCCCATGACGCGCTGCGACAATGACACACATGGCACGTGCGAAACATGCCGTGCTCGACGTCGTCGAGCTGCTCGCCGACTCCGGTCGCTGGCCCGCCGGAACAATCGGGACCGTCGTCGAGGCAGACAACGAGCAAGCGCTCGTCGAGATCAGCGACGATCGCGGGCACGCGCTCGACTTCGTGACCCTCCCCCAGGACGCCCTCGCTCCCGCGCCCGATCACGCCACCGAGCGCTTCGCGTCCTGAACGCACACCGACGGACCACATATCCCGCGAAATGACGATGCGCACGGCCAGTAGCGTTGTTCTGGCCGAACAACGAGCGAGGAGGCTGCCATGGCACGGATCGACGAGCTCGTCGACGGGATCTACCGCATCTCGACGACGGTCGACCTGGACGGCTTCGATTTTCAGTTCAACCAGTTCCTGATCGACGACGAGCGCTCGGCGCTCATCCATACCGGGATGTACGCCATGTACGACGACGTCCGGAGCGCCGTCGAAGAGGTGCTGGACCCCGGCAGGCTCGTGTACGTGATCCTGCTGCACTTCGAGTCCGACGAGTGTGGAGGAATGGACCGCTTTCTGGAGGGCGCTCCCGACTCGGCCCTGGCGTGCAGCGCGGCGAGCGTGCAGCTGAACCTGAGCGGCTGGAACTACCGCGGCCGCGTGGAGGGCCACCAGGACGGCGAGGTGATCGACCTCGGGAGGCACAAGCTGCGCTTCCTCGAGACACCGCATGTCCACCACTGGGACTCGATGATGCTCTTCGACGAGACGACGAAGAGTGTGTTCCCCTCGGACCTGTTCATCCAGCCGGGCGACCAGCCGCCCATCGTGACCGAGAACCTCGGCGGCGAGATGTGCCGCTTCTACGGGGAGATGGGGATCTTCGCTCACGAGGGCCCCGTCCGCCATGTGGTGGACCGGATCGACAGACTGGATCCGGACTGGATACACGGCATGCACGGCGGAAGTCTTCGGCGCGAGACGATCCCCTCTTTCGTGCGCGCGCTGCGCGAGGAGCCGTTCGCGTACCGGGGAAAGGTGCTCGGGCGTGAACTCCCTACGGAAACCGGAGCCGCACGGTAGTCGGCCGGCTGACAAGCCCGGCTCAAGCAGGGCGACGTGGAGGAACCGTGCCCACACGCGCGGACACAGAGGGATCCGCGACGCCGCAGCATGGACCCTTCCCGATTCTCGTCGTTTCAGGCTCCTGAAGATCCGTGCCTGAACGCGAGGTGGCGAGGGCGTTGCTCGGTCTGGTTCGGTACGCCGAACCCGGCCACGGCGGTCCGGATCTGCCTGGAGCAGAGAGCGCTCGGCACTCGCTCGGGTCCGGTGTTCGGCCGGGCCGCGGCCGGTGGTCGTTCTGGCGTTGGCCCGTCGCGTTCCCCTCCGGGCGAGGGGTCTGGGCCGAACCCCGGACATGGCGTCTCCCTTCCTGTCGTCGTTGACCTACGCTTGCCCTGAAGCGATCGAGGCGTGGAGTGAGCGAACGACCAGCGCGCCGTCTCCCACTGCCGCCGCCACGCGCTTCGTGGAGCCTCTGCGGACGTCGCCGATCGCAAAGACGCCCGCGCGCGTGCACTCGAGCAGGAGCGGGTCGCGATCCGCCCCGTTCCAGTGCCGGGGGAAGTCGGGGTGGCGCCTCGCCTCCTCACCGGTGACCACGAAGCCCTTGTCGTCCTGGCCCACGAACTGGACCAGCCCCTCCGACCTCGGGGAGGCGCCGATCATCGCGAATAGCGCCGAGGTCTCGACCCGGCGGTCGAGACCCGCACCCGAGATCACCACGGCTTCGAGCTTCTCGTCCCCCTCGATCGATCTCACCTCACACCCGGACCAGACGCGGACGTTCGACTTGGCCTCGATCTGGTCGACCAGGTAACGCGACATCGCCGCCTCAAGCGGTCGCCGGGCCACGACGTGGACCTCGCGCGCGTGGTCGGCCAACTTGACCACGGCCTGCCCGGCTGAGTTCGCTCCGCCCACGACCACGACGTCCTCCTCCGAGCACTGCTGCGCCTCGACGTGCGTCGCCGCGTAGTAAAGGCCCAGACCCTCGAACCGATCCGCGTTCTCCGCGGGCAGCCGGCGATAGTCCGCGCCCGGCGCCAGGACGACGCATCGGCCGCGGACGCGCTGACCGTCGGCTAGCCCGATCTCGCGGAAGCCGCCGTCGTGCGGCTCTGAGACCTGGGAGGCCTCATGGACGCTGGAGATCACGGCGCCGAACTTTCGCGCCTGGAGCGTCGCCCGCCGGGCGAGGTCGGCGCCGGTGAGGCCCGTCGGAAAGCCGAGGTAGTTCTCTATCCGCGCGCTCGTGCCCGCCTGACCGCCCGGGGCGAAGCGCTCGACCACGACCGTGCTGAGGCCCTCGGAGGAGGCGTAGACCGCCGTGGCGAGCCCGGCCGGGCCGCCGCCGAGCACCACGACGTCAAAGCTCTGGCCGTCGATCTGCGATCGTAGCCCGAGCTCATCGGCGACCGACGTCACAGTCGCTCGCCGGATGACGCTGTCGGATTGGACCAGGACCGGGCACTCGGCCTCCCCGATGCCAAGCCCTTCGATCAGGATCCGGCTGTCGGCGTCGGTGGCGAGGTCGTGCCAGGTGAACGGGACGAGGTTGCGCTCCAAGAGGTCCCTTACGGCGAAGGACTCTCCCGACCATCGTGAGCCGATCAGCCGCTGCTGACCCAGACCGCGGCCCTGAAGCCACTCTCGGCGGGTGACCATCGTCCGCAGGAGCAGGTCGCCTAGCTCGGCCGTGGTTGCGACGACCCGGCGCACATCCTCCGGCGGGAGCGCCACGAGCGAGGTAGGCTCGGCCGCGTACCCGGCGGCAAGGGTCGGCTCGCCGGTAAACATCGAGATGTCGGCGGCGAACGTTCCCGCCCTGCACTGGGTGAAGTACCGATCGCCCTCCGGCGCGTGGTCGATGATGTCGATGGCTCCGCTCTGGACCACGTAGAGCGGGGCCTCGCGCTGGCCGTGCTCGAACACGACGTCCCCGCGCGCGAACGTGAGCTGAGTGCCGATCTCCGCCAGATACTCGATCTGCTCCGGCGTGAGCCGGGGAAAGAGCGTCGGATGGTCGGGGTCGAGGAAGTCCTCTACCGGGGTCGGTGCGTAGTCGCTCGCCATCGCTGGCGCCCGACTGTACGCCGCCGAGCCGGCGCACCCGCCGCAGCCGATCACCACTCGCGCCTGAAGGCGCCGATGGCGCCTTGCCCGCGAGTCACGGCGATCGGAGCGCGATCACGGGCGATCTCCGCCGCTTCAGCCCGAGCAGGAGTCCCTTTCCCCCTCTTCTGTCGAAGGAACTTGCAAGAGCTGCTGTACGCGGTGGGTATGGAGTCTGTGGAGCTTTCAGATCCAGAAAGCGCCTCTTGGTCGCCACCACGGCCGCGCACAGCCAGGTGTCGACGCGTCGACACCGTGACCTGGAAGGATCGTGTACCGGCACCGCTGAAGGCCGAGCCCGTCGCTAGCCGAAGGTGAAGACGTATGCCTCGACGCCCGCATCGAGGAATGTGATCTCGAACGTGCGCTCCGTGATCGACCCGGGCTCGCGCACCAGCTGATAGAGCCGCGGCTGGACCAGCGTTCCCCGGCCCTCCTCGTCGACGTCCAACCCGTGGGCTGCGCCAGGCGCTTTGCCGTCGACCAGCACGCGGAACGGGACGGCCGTGCCCGCCCGCGAGCGCAGGACGAGATGGAGGTCGCGCGCATGGAAGCGGAAGGCGATTCGCCCCCCGGCTTCGTTCAGCACGCTCGCCTGCCCCTCGATCGTCCAGTTCCCGGCCAGGGCCCAGGTGTTGAGCTGCAACGACTCGGGCGCGACGTAGCTGCGAGGCTCGTCGTACGCGACACCGTCGGGAGAGTCGAGGTTCTGCGCCTGGGCGTAGCCGAGGTAGGTCTCGGGAGAGCGCAGGTTCGTCCAGTCGGCTTGCGCCTCGAATCCGTCGGGCGCGACAGAGACGAGCTCGTTATCGATGCCCTCGCCCGCGGCCTCGCGCAGCAGCTGCTGGATCATCCACTCGCCTTCGTCGTACTCGCCCTCGCCAAAGTGGTGGTACCGGATCCGGCCCTCCGCGTCTGCGAGGTAGACGGCCGGCCAGTACCGGTTGGCGAAGGCGCTCCACACCCCGTAGTCGCTGTCGAGCGCGATCGGGTACTCGACTCTCATGGCCTGCGCGGCCTCGCGGACGTTCTCGACCTCGCGCTCGAACGGGAACTCGGGCGTATGGACGCCGATGACGACGAGCCCCAGGTCGCGGTATTTCGCGGCCCACGCGCGCACGAAGGCCAGCGTGCGGAGCCAGTTGATGCAGGTGTACGTCCAGAAATCGACGAGAACGACCCGCCCACGCAGCTCCGCCGGGGTGAGAGGCGACGAGTTCAGCCAGCCGGTCGCCCCGTCGAAACCAGGGAGGTGACCCTCGATGGGCAACGCGGCCGTGCGCGGATGGCGGCGCGCGCCGAAGAGGCTCACGTCCCGCGACCTCCGGCTTGGAGAACGGCGTCCGCGAAAGCCTCCGGGGCTTCGTGCGGAAGGTTGTGTCCGATGCCGCCCGCGATCGTCCGGTGCGAATACGCGCGCGAGAATTTCATCGTGCAGGCACTCGCCGCGGGATGGTGCGCCACCGGCATCACCCGCGTCGAGGAACGCTCTCCCGCAACGAGGTCTCGGTTTCGCCCCACCCAACGATCGACGCCGGCGAGGGTTCGCTCAGGAGCGCCTGTCGGCGGCATGAGCCAGTGCTCGCATGGAACCTCCTCTAGAAGAGAGCCGCAGCGAATGGCGTCATCAGCGCAGTGAGCTGAATGCAGCGCGCACCTCCGTGGAGAAGAGCTCGGGCTCCTCCCAGGCGGCGAAGTGCCCGCCCCTGTCCACTTCGTTGAAGTACGTGAGGTTGGGGTAGGAGTTCTCGGCCCAGCTGCGCGGGGTCCGCCAGATCTCGCCGGGGAACGTGGTGAAGCCGACCGGGAGCGAGACCTCCGGAGGAGCCTGGCCGGACGCGCGTGCTTGAGCCAGAGCTTGTCCGTCCTCCCAGTAGGAGCGGGCCGCCGAGGCGCCGGTGCCCGTCAGCCAGTACAGCGTGATGTTGTCGACGAGGTTGTCCCGGCTGAGATTGCCCACAGGCTCGCCGTCGACGAACGCGCGGGAGATCTTGTAGTAGCTGTCCGTGTCGTGGTCGAGCAACCAGGCCGCCAGCCCGACGGGTGAATCCAGCAGGGAGTAGCCGATCGTCTGCGGCCGCGTGGCCATCTCCAGGAAGTAGCCGAAGCCGCTCTCCCTGAATGTTGCGACCTGGTCCGCCGCCGCGCGTTCCTGCTCGGACTCCGCTGGCTGGGGGCCGGCCAGCACCGTCACGAGCAAGTTCATGTGGATGCCGAGCAGCCCCTCGGGCGCCTGGCGTCCCATCGCGTCGGTGACGGCCGCGCCCACGTCGCCGCCCTGGGCGACATAACGGGCGTAGCCGAGGCGGTGCATCAGCTCCGCCCAGGCCTGCGCGACGCGGCCGACGTTCCAGCCGGGCTCGGCCGGCTCGCCGGAGAGGCCGTAGCCGGGCAGGGACGGCAGCACCAGGTGGAACGCGTCCTCGGCGCGTCCGCCGTGCGCGGTCGGGTCCGTCAGCGGGCCGACCACCTCGAGCAGCTCGATGACCGAGCCGGGCCAGCCGTGCGTCATGATCAGCGGCAACGCGTTCTCGTGCTGGGAGCGCACGTGGACGAAGTGGATCTCGGCCCCGTCGACCTCGGTCGTGAACTGCGGCCGCGCGTTCAGCCTCGCCTCGCACCTGCGCCAGTCGTACTCCGTCGTCCAGTAGCGGGCGAGCGCCTGCAGCGTCGCCAGCTGCACGCCCTGGGAGCGGTCTGCAACGAGCTCTTTAAAAGGCCAGCGCGTCGCCTCGATCCGGCGTCGCAGCTCAGCGAGCTTCTCTTCGGGAATCTCGACCTGGAAAGGACGTATGTCGATGGCGGTCTCGCCGGCAGCACCCATGACAACCTCCGTTCTGGAAGGGCGGCGACCACCTCTCTCTCGGGTCGCGGACCCTCGCCACGCTACTCCTGCCGGGTGGGGCCCAGCAATGACTGGCACCAGATCGACACCGGGCCGCTCCGCATTCGTCGCGCCTCGAGCCGACGGCGCCGATCCAGACGTCTTCTGACCGATCAAGGCGGACCGGGGCGCCGGCCAGGCGCCACGGTGCAGAGCCATCGTCGGCGCCCGCAGCCGAGTCGGTCAGGACTGCACGAAGGCCAGCAGGTCAGCGTTGATCGTTTCGGCCTGCGTGGTCGGCGAGCCGTGCGGGAATCCTGCGTACGTCTTCAGCGTCCCGTTCTGCAAGAGCTGCGCGGACAGTGGTCCCGAGTCGGCGTAGGGGACGATCTGGTCGTCGTCGCCGTGCATCACCAGGACCGGCACCGTGATCTTCTTGAGGTCCTCGGTGAAATCGGTTTGGGAGAAGGCAACGATGCCGTCGTAGTGGGCCTTTGCTCCGCCCATCATTCCCTGGCGCCACCAGTTCGCGATGATCGCTTCCGAGGCCTCCACGCCCGGGCGGTTGAAGCCGTAGAAGGGGGCCGGACGCCAGGGCGCGGTAGAACACGGACCGGTTTGCGGCGAGCTGGGCCTGGAGGTCGTCGAAGACGCTCTTCGGCAGGCCGCCGGGGTTGGCGTCGGTCTGCACCATGAGCGGCGGCACCGCATCGATCAGCACCGCTTTCGCCACACGGCTCTCACCGTGTCGGGCGATGTAGTGCACGACCTCGCCGCCGCCGGTGGAGTGCCCGACGTGGACGGCGTTCGCGAGATCGAGATCGGCGGTCAGCGCGGCGAGGTCGTCGGCGTAGTGGTCCATGTCGTGACCGTCGGCGGTCTGGGTGGAGCGTCCGTGCCCGCGCCGGTCGTGGGCGATGACGCGGTGGCCGTGGTGCAGGAAGAACAGCAGTTGGGTGTCCCAATCGTCGCCCGAAAGGGGCCAGCCATGGCTGAAGACAATTGGTTGGCCCGAGCCCCAGTCCTTGTAGAAGATCTCCGTGCCATCGGTCGTGGTGATCGTGCCCATGCGCTGCTGCCTCCGTTGGTCGATGTCGCTTCGCATGATCTGCTTCTGTCGAGGGTTGGGCGCTTACCCAGGACTATGTCTCTCGGCGAGGCCGCTCGCGCCCGGGGCTCCACCGGTCAGACCCCTGGACCACGGTACCGGTGCAGACCAGGGTGGCCTCGAATCTCAACTCGCGGTGCCGAACAACGCGACGTACTGGTGGATCATGCGCACTGCCGTCGCGCCCTCGCCAACGGCGGAGGCGACGCGCTTGATCGACCCGGAGCGCACGTCGCCGGCGGCGAACACGCCCGGGCGGCTCGTTTCGAGCGGGAGCGGCGGGCGGTCGCGGCCGTCGCGCGCGGGATCGAGGTGGGTCAGCTGCAGGTCGTGGCCGGTCACGAGGAATCCGTGCTCGTCGGTCGCCAGCGCCCCGCCCAGCCAGTCGGTGCACGGGTCGGCCCCGATGAATACGAACAGCGCACGCGCGCCAATCCGGCCGGCGTCGCCGTCGATCGTGACGGCCTGCAACGAGGAGTCCCCGTGCAACTCGCGGACGTTGGCGGCGAGGTGGATGTCGATCGCGGGGTGCGCCTCGACCTGATCGACCAGGTAACGCGACATGCGCGCCCCCAGGTCGCCTCCGCGGACGACGAGGTCGACGCGGCAGCCGCGGCTCGCGAGGAAGACGGCGGCCTGGCCCGCCGAATTCGCGCCCCCGACGACGACGGGATCGCCCTTGCACGCCTGCGCCTCGACCTCGGTCGCGGCGTAGAAGACGCCCGCGCCCTCGAAGTCCGCGAGCCGATCGACTGCCAATCGGCGATACCTGGCGCCGGTCGCCAGGACGACCGTGCGGCCGCGGAGGTGGTCCCCGCCCTCGAGCGCGACCATATAGTGGCCGCCGTCGAACGCGACACCGGTGGCTGTGACCGGCACAGCGCTGCCGGCACCGAAGCGCTTGGCCTGCAGCGCGGCGCGCTCGGTCAGTTCGGTGCCCGAGATCCCGGCCGGAAAGCCGAGGTAGTTCTCGATCCTCGCCGACGTGCTCGCCTGGCCGCCGATCGCCACCGAATCGACGAGCACCGTGCTGAGGCCCTCCGACGCGGCGTACACGGCGGCGGCGAGACCCGCCGGTCCGCCGCCGACGATCAGCGCGTCCGCGACTCGGGTCGGCGCGCGCGGAGGCCTGAGATTGAGCGCCTCTGCGACCGCGTTGTTGGTCGGGTTGCGCAGCGCCAGAGACCCGCGCAGCAGCAGCGGCGTATCGGCAGGGGCGACACCGAACTCGCGCAGGAGCCCTTCGGCGTGCTCGTCGGTCTCCACGTCGAGGAACCCGTGCGGGATCCGATTGCGGGTGAGGAAGTCGCGCAGCCGCCGCGTGTCCGGCGACAGCTGCGACCCGACAAGCTTTACACCCGCGCCCATCCCGACCAGCAGCGCGCGCCGCGCGACGAACGCGCCCAGGATCAGATCACCGAGCCTCTGGTTGACGCCGATCATTCTGCGCAGCTGGTCGATGCGGAGCACGATCACCTCGCCGTTCTCCGCAGCGACGGTCGTGATGTAGGCCGGCTGTCCGCTCAGGAGGTTCGTCCCGCCCCAGAACCGGCGCTCCCCGATCACGGCGATCAGCCGTTCCGTCGCGCGCCCGTAGTCCCCGTATCCCGCGAGCGAGCCGCGCACCACCACACAGAACTCCCGAGCGACCTCGCCCGCGCGGTTGAGGACCTCGCCCTCTCCGACCGCGCGCCGTTCACCCGCGGCATCGACCACGGCCAGCAGCTCACTGCTGAGCCGAGGGAAGGCCTCTTCATGGTCGAGCTGCTCCTCCATCGTGGAGCTCAGCGGTCGGTGCCCCGGGAGCTGCCCTGCAGCAGCACATCGCGCGCGTCCCGCTCCGCGGAGGGCGCCACGAGCATGTCGCGCGGGACCGCGGCAGGGAGGTCGGGCACGTCGAAGCCAGGCGTACCGCGCAGCGCAGACGGCACGCCCTCTGCGTGCGGCAACTCCTGGCGGAACTCGGCCTCGGCCTGTTTCTCAGCCCGGGCAACCACAACAAGGTCAGTCATAGGCCAATCATCGCGCGCACCGCGAGCCGTCGCACCCGTGGAACACCCTGGGTCCATGCCCAGCCTGACCTTGGTCATATCACCGCGCGACGCGCCGCCAGTCGACCTCCCCAACGACACATGCGCCGTCCCGTTCGACGAGATCGCGCCGATCGTGGGGCGGTCCCCGGCCGCGGCGAGGCAGCTCGCGAGCCGCGCGCGCCGCCGCGTGCAGGGAACCGCCCCCGTGCCGGACATCGACCTCGCCCGCCAGCGAGAGGTCGTCGACGACTTCCTCGCCGCCTCGCGCGGCGGTGACTTCGACGGTCGCGCGCGGCAAGATCGCCGAGATCGATCTGCTCGCCGATCCCGCCCGCCTGCGCGAGCTCGACCTGACCGTTTCTCGACGACTGACGCTCGGATCCCGGCCGCGCCCTCGACGCGGTCCTTAGCCCCCGTGCGACCGACCGCGCGGAGAGGACCGAGGAGCCCGGCGCCCTACGCTGCGCTGCGTGCCCCGCCTGCGTCTGCGCATCAGGCCGATCGAGCCCGACGACAAGGCGGCGCTCGCGGAAGGCTTCGAGCGCCTGAGCGAGGAGTCGCGCTACCGCCGCTTCCTGAGCGCCCATCCCCGTCTCAGCGCGAGCGACCTGCGCTACCTCACCGAGGTCGACCACCGCGACCACGAGGCGCTCGTGGCGTTCGACGCGCGCACCGACGCCGGCGTCGGCGTCGCGCGGTTCATCCGCGACCCGGCGCGGCCCGACAGCGCGGAGATCGCCGTTGCCGTGACGGACGACGCGCAGGGGCGCGGGGTCGGCACCGCGCTCATGCGCCGGCTCGCCGACCGGGCCCGCGAGGAGGGCATCGGGCGCTTCACGGCGGTCATGCTGGCGGACAACGCGCCGATGGTCCATCTGCTCGACGACCTCGGGGCGATGCGCGTCCTGGACCGCGACCAGGGCGAGGTCGAGTTCGCGGTGGACCTGCCCGAGCGCGGGCTGAGCTCGGCGCTGCGTGGCTGGCTGCGATCGGCGGCCCGGGGCGTGCTGCACCTGCGCGCCGGCGAGGGCCGCCGGCCGGCGTGAGGCGGTTCGCGCCGTCGGCGGCCCGGGGCGTGCTGCACCTGCGCGCCGGCGAGGGCCGCCGGCCGGCGTGAGGCGGTTCGCGCCGTCGGCGGCCCGGGGCGTGCTGCACCTGCGCGCCGGCGAGGGCCGCCGGCCGGCGTGAGGCGGTTCGCGCCGTCGGCGGCCCGGGGCGCAGTTGCGGCCGCCCGCCGGCGACGGCCGCCGGCCCGGCGTGAGGCGGTTCGAAGGCTCCTACACCCGCACGCGCAGGATCCGGTCGTCGCCCGACCGCGGCGAACCGCGGCCGTCGCGGTTGGAGGTCGTGACCCAGAGCGTGCCGTCGGGCGCGCGAACGACCGTGCGGATGCGCCCGCGCCCGCCGAGCAGCGGCGAGGCCTTCACCGCGCTCGTGCCGCGCAGGCGCACGCGCAGCACCGCCTGGCCCTGCAACGCCCCGAGGTACAGCGTCGTCCCGACGATCGCCGCGCCGCTCGGCGAGGCCTCGCTCGTCGACCACGTCACCTTCGGGTTGACGAAGCGCCCACCCTCCGTCGGCCCGACGCCCTCGACCGCGGGCCAGCCGCCGTTGTCGCCCTTGCCCACGAGGTTGACCTCGTCGAAGCGGTTCTGGCCGAACTCACTGGCCCAGAGGCGGCCCTGCGCGTCCCACGCCAGGCCCTGGACGTTGCGGCGGCCCGAGCTCCACACGAGCGATCCGCGGCTCGGGTTGTCCGACGGGGCGCTGCCGTCGGGGTTCATCCGCAGGATCTTGCCGTTGTTCGAGCTCGGGTCCTGCGCGAGCGCGCCGTCGCCCGCCTCGCCGACGCCGGCGTAGAGCTTGCCGTCGGGACCGAAGGCGATCCGTCCGCCGTCGTGGACGACACCCGCGCGCAGGCCGGTGAGGATCGGGCGCACCTCGCCCCCCAGCCGAAAGCGCACGATCCGGTTGTCCGCGGCGGTCGTGAGGTACGCGTAGACGAGGCCGTCGCGGGCGTAGGACGGCGAGACCGCGAGCCCGAGCAGGCCGCCCTCGCCGCCCGCGCCGCCCACGACGCCCGGCACGCGCATGACGGTCCGCGGGCGCCCGCCGCGCGCGGGGACGCGCAGGATCCGGCCCGAGTCGCGCTCGCCGACGAGGGCGTCGCCGCCCGGGAGGAAGGCGATGCCCCAGGGAACCTCGAGCCCGGTCGCGACGGTCGAGACCCGCGCTTCGCCGGCCGCGCCCGTCGCGGCGCCGCGAGCGCCGCCGTCGCCGGCGTCGTCGCCGTCGCCGCCGCCGCCGCCGCAGGCGAGCAGGGCGAGCGCGGCGGCGAGGGTGGCGAGCACGGCGGCCCGCCGGCGGGTCATGCTCCCGGGCATCCTCGTCGCCGCGGCGCGCGTGAAACCGGCCGGCCGTACGCGGATCCCTCAGTCGTCCGGGGCACGGATCTCGCGCTTGAGCACCTTGCCCGTCGGCCCCTTGGGCAGCTCGTCGACGAGCCAGAGTCGCCACGGGGCCGTTAAGGACAGCACGATGTCGTCGAGCTTGATCGCGGGCCGGTCGCCGTGGGTGGCGACGCTGTCGGCCGGCATCTGGGCGACGTTGGTCATGGCGTTCTCCTCGTGCGGTGGTCCGTCGATGGCCGGGTGCCCCCGCGATCCCGGAGGCAATCGCGGAGAGCCTCGCACCGCGTGAGGCGGCGCTGTCCTGCGGGTAGAGAACGGCCATGGCCCAGAAGCTCAAGATCGCCGACCTCAGGCTCCGCAGCCCCGCCTTCGGCCACCACGAAGGCATCCCGCCGCGCCACGCGGGCGACGGCGAGGACGTCGCGCCCGCGCTCGAATGGTCCGGCGTCCCGGACGGGACGCGGGCCTTCGCCATCGTCGTCCACGATCCCGACGCGCCGCTCGTGGACGGCTTCACGCACTGGGTCGCCTACGGCATCCCCGGCGACGCCACCGGCCTGCCCGAGGGCGGCGGCGACGCGGTCACCGGGACGAACTCCTTCGGCGCCACCGGCTACGGCGGGCCGGCTCCACCCGGGGGCCATGGCCCGCACCACTACTACTTCTGGCTCTACGCGCTCGACGACGACCTCGAGCTCGAACCGGGCCTGGATCGCCGCGCGCTGCTGGAGCGGATCGAGGACCACGTCATCGAGCAGGCCCGGTTCGTCGGCACCTACGTCAACGAGGGCTGACCGGGGACGCGCTCCAGCGGAGCCGTTCGCGACGCGAGTGGTCGTTCGACGGTCCATGTGACCGTTTCGCGACCACTCGGCCGCGCTCCGAACCCCCGCCGTGCCCCAGGCGCCCGGGAGCCCCACAGGAGATGGCGCTCGATCGGGTCCCCGCTGCTCCGCAACTGCATGTCGCACGTCAGTAGACAATTGCGGTCACGGCCTCTGCACCGTAAGTTCCCCCGTGTAGACCAACCGAGAGGCCGATCGGTCGCTCATCGATGAGGGGTCGCGCCGTGTGCCTTGCCATTCCCGGGCGGATCATCGAGGTCGTTGACGAAGCAAACCGGCTCGCGCTGGTCGACGTCGCCGGCGTCCGGCGGACCGTGAACATCGGCCTCCTCGATGCCGACGGCACCTCGGCCCGGCCCGGTGACTGGGTCCTGATCCACGTCGGCTTCGCCCTGTCGTTCGTCGACGAGGAGGAGGCGGCCGCGACGCTCGCGCTGCTGCAGGGCATGGGCGCCGACTACGAGCAGGAGCTCGAGGAGCTCAAGGCGTCGGTGATCGAGTGACCTGCGACGAGCACCACTGCATCACCTGCGGCGACGACGGCGTCCCGATGCGGGTGATCCGCGTGGACGACGCGCGCGGGCTCGCGCTCTGCGAGGGCGAGGACGGGACGCGCAGCGCCGTCGAGATCGCGCTCGTCGACGCCGCCCCCGGCGACACCGTGCTCGTCCACGCGGGGACCGCGCTCACGACGCTCGCGCCGGCGTCGTGAGGTACGTCGACGAGTTCCGCGACGCCGGGCTCGGTCGCGTGCTGGCCGGCGAGATCCTCGCCGCGGTCGAGCCCGGCCGCCACTACAAGCTCATGGAGGTCTGCGGCGGGCACACGCACTCGATCTACAAGTACGGCGTCGACGACCTGCTCCCGGCGAACGTCGAGCTCGTCCACGGCCCGGGCTGTCCGGTGTGCGTCATCCCCATGGGCCGCGTCGACGACGGCATCGCCCTGGCCCACGAGCCGGGCGTGATCTTCACCTGCTTCGGCGACATGATGCGGGTGCCGGGCTCGCGCGGGACGCTGCTCGAGGCCAAGGCGCAGGGCGCCGACGTGCGCATGGTCTACTCGCCCCTCGACGCGCTGCGGATCGCCAAGGCCGAGCCCGAGCGCGAGGTCGTGTTCTTCGCGATCGGCTTCGAGACGACCGCGCCCTCGACCGCGCTGACCCTGAAGCGGGCCAAGGCCGAGGGCGTGCGGAACTTCTCGTGCATGTGCAACCACGTCACGATCGTGCCGCCGCTGCGCGCGCTGCTCGACTCGCCCGACCTGCGCCTGGACGGCTTCGTCGGCCCGGGCCACGTGTCGACCGTCGTCGGCGCGCGGCCGTTCGAGTTCATCCCCGCCGACCACGGCAAGCCGATCGTCGTCTCCGGGTTCGAGCCGGTGGACATCCTGCAGTCGGTGCTCATGATCCTGCGCCAGCTCGGCACGGGCCGCTGCGAGGTCGAGAACCAGTACCGGCGGGTCGTCCCCTACGAGGGCAACCTGCGCGCGCTGCAGGTCATGTCCGAGGTCTTCGCGCTGCGCCCGCACTTCGAGTGGCGCGGCCTCGGCTTCATCTCCCAGAGCGGGCTGCGCCTCGCGGACGCCTACGCCGACCTCGACGCCGAGCGGCGCTGGACGGTGCCCGGCGTGCGGGTCGCCGACCCGAAGGCGTGCCAGTGCGGCGAGGTGCTCAAGGGCGTCATCAAGCCGTGGGAATGCAAGGTCTTCGGCACGGCGTGCACGCCCGAGCGCCCGATCGGCACGTGCATGGTCTCCTCGGAGGGGGCCTGCGCGGCCTATTACAACTTCGGCCGCTTCGCCCGCGAGCGGGAGGTGGTCTGAGTGGCCCCGCCGGCCAGCGCCGCCGACCGCGAGGAGCGGATCCTCGGGATCATCGCCACCGCGCGCGCCAAGCGCCCGAAGTTCCGCGACGAGCGGATCACGATGGCCCACGGCGCCGGCGGCAAGGCGACCGCCGCCCTGATCGAGGGCGTCCTGCTGCCGGCGTTCGCCTCCGAGGCGCTCGACGAGCTCGCCGACGCGGGCGCCGTCGAGGTCGACGCGGCGCAGCTCGCGATGACGACCGACAGCTTCGTCGTCAAGCCGCTGCAGTTCCCGGGCGGCTCGATCGGCGAGCTCGCCGTCAACGGCACGGTCAACGACCTCGCGGTCGTGGGCGCGCGCCCGGTCGCGCTGAGCCTCTCGCTGATCCTCGAGGAGGGGCTCGAGGCAGAGGTGCTGCGCGCCGAGGTCGACGCGATCGCCGCCGCGGCCGCCGCGGCCGGCGTGAAGATCGTCACCGGGGACACGAAGGTCGTCGAGCGCGGCCACGCCGACGGGATGTACATCTGCACGACGGGCATCGGCCGGCGTGATCCGCGCGCGCGCCTGTCCCCCGCCGCCCTGCGCCCCGGCGACCGCGTCCTCGTCTCGGGCCCGATCGGCGAGCACGGCACGGCGATCATGCTCGCCCGCGGGGAGTTCGAGCTCGGCGCGACGGTCGAGTCCGACACGCGGTCGTTGTGGCCCGCGGTCGACGCGCTGCTCGAGAGCGCGGGCCCGGCCCTGCGCTGCCTGCGCGACGCGACGCGCGGCGGCGTGGCCTCCGTCGTGAACGAGCTCGCGCGCGCCTCGGGCGTCGCGCTGCTCGTGCGCGAGGTGGCGGTCCCGGTGCCGCCGATGGTGGCGGGCGCCGCCGAGCTCCTCGGGATCGACCCGATGCACGTGGCCAACGAGGGCGTGCTCGTGGCCGTCGTCGACCCCGCGCAGGCGGACACGGCGCTCGCCGCGCTGCGCGCCGCGCCGGGCGGCGAGCACGCCGCCGAGATCGGCGAGGTCTGGACGGAGCCCGAAGGGATGGTGCTGGTGGAGACGGCCTTCGGCGGCAGGCGGGTGCTCGACCAGCTCGTGGGCGACCCGCTGCCGCGGATCTGCTGATGCACGAGCTCGCCATCGCCGAATCCGTCGTGGCGATCGCCGACCGCCACGCGCGCGGTCGTCGAGTGACGTGCGTCGCCGTCGCCGTGGGTCACCTGCGCCAGGTCGTGCCGTCGGCGCTCGCGTTCGCGTTCGAGCTCGTCGCCAAGGGCACCCGGGTCGAGGGAGCCGAGCTCGTGCTCCGCGAGGTGCCCGCCACCGTCCGCTGCCGCGGCTGTGACGCCGTCGCGGAGCTGGACGGCTTCCCGCTCACGTGCCGGGCGTGCGACGCCTGGGACGTGGAGGTCGTCGGCGGCGAGGAGCTGCAGGTCGAGTTCGTGGACGTCGAGGTCGAGGAGGAGCTGCGCGCATGACCGCTGAGCCCGTCGCCGCCGGAGGACGCGACATGAGCGACCCATGCACCGGGTGAGGGTCAGGGTCGTCGAGGACGCGCTCGACGCCAACAACACGATCGCGCGGGCCAACCGCGACGACTTCGACCGCGCCGGCGTGACGGTGGTGAACCTCATGAGCGCCCCCGGGGCCGGCAAGACGACGCTGCTCGAGCGCGTCCTCGGGCCGGGCCTGGACGGCGTGCGCGCCGGCGTGCTCGAGGGCGACGTGCACGGCAGCCTCGACGCCGACCGCCTCGCCCACCTGCACGTCCCCGTCGTGCAGCTCAACACCGACGGCGGCTTCGGCGGCGAGTGCCACCTCGACGCCAACATGGTGCGCTCGGCGCTGCCGGCGCTCGCGCTCGACGAGCTCGACCTGCTCGTGATCGAGAACGTGGGCAACCTCGTCTGCCCGGCCGAGTTCCGCGTCGGCGAGGACGCGCGGATCATGGTCTCCTCGGTCGCCGAGGGCGAGGACAAGCCGCTGAAGTACCCGCTCATGTTCCGGGCCTGCGAGCTCGTCGTCGTCAACAAGATCGACCTGCTCGAGCACGTGGACTTCGATCTGGACCGCTTCCTGGCGCACCTCGACGCGGTCCATCCCGGCGTCGCGCACCTGCTCGCGAGCGCGCGCACGGGCGCGGGCGTCGACGAGCTGCGCGACTGGCTCGCGCGGTTGCCGGGGCGCTCGGGCGCCGCCGTGTGAGCGGCGCCGCGACCACCGGCACCGATCGCCTCGGCGAGCTGCTGGCCGCGCGCGTCACCGCCAACGAGCGCTTCTTCGCCACCGAGGCCGACCGCCTCGCGCGGCTGTGTCACCGGATGGCCGAGCGCTTCGCCCGCGGCGGGCGGCTGCTCGCGTTTGGCGCGACGGCGGTCGACGAATCCGACGCGCGTCACGTGGCCGTGGAGTTCGTGCATCCGGTGATCGTCGGCAAGCGCGCGCTGCCGGCGCTCGCTCTCCCGCCGCAGGACGTCGGCCTGCTCGCGCGGCCCGACGACATCGCGATCGCCTTCGGATCCGGCGAGCGGGTAGCGGGCGCGGTCGCCGCGGCCCGGGCGGCCGGCTGCCTGACGCTCGCGTTCGCGCCCGCCGGGGCGGAGTGGGAGCTCGTGCCGGCGGTCGCCGACCCGTTCGTCGCCCAGGAGCTCGCCGAGACCGCCTACCACGTGCTGTGGGAGCTCGTGCACGTCTTCTTCGAGCACCGCGGGCTGCTCGCCGGGCGCGACGCCGCGCCCGTGCACGACACGGGCGCCTCGAGCTTCCTCTACCCGTTCCTGGCCGAGCGCGAGGACGACCTCGACGCCGTGCTCGCCGACGTGCGCGCCTCCGCCCTGGCCAAGGCGGCCGAGGTCGGCGCGCTGCGCGTGCAGACGCTGACGGAGGGCCGCGGCGCCCTGCTGGGCGCGGCCGGCGCGCTGCGCGCGTGCGCGCAGGGCGGCGCGACCGTGCTCGCGCTCGGCAACGGCGGCTCGGCGACCGACGCGATGGACGCGGTCGCCGACCTGCGCTCGCCGCCGCCGGGCCGCGGCTGGCCGGCGCGGCGCGCGCTGGACCTGACGGCCGACCCGGCGATCCTCACGGGGATCGCCAACGACATCGGCCCCGACGCGATCTTCGCGCGCCAGGTCATCGCCTACGGGGCGCCGGGCGACGTGCTGCTCGCGCTCTCGACGAGCGGGGGGTCGGGCAACGTCATCGCGGCGCTCGAGCAGGCGCGCCGGCGCGACCTGCGGACGATCGCGCTCGTCGGCTACGACGGCGGGCGGATCGCGGCCGACGGCCTCGCCGACCACGTCGTCGTCTCGCGCTCGGAGCACATCCCCCGCATCCAGGAGGCGCAGGCCAGCGCCTGGCACGCCCTGCGCGAGCTCATGGAGGCGGGGTGACCGCGACGGCGCTCCGGCGGCGCGTCGCCGTGCGCGTCGACGGCGTCGTGCAGGGCGTCGGCTTTCGCCCGTACGTCTTCCGCCTCGCCGAGGAGCACCGGCTCGCCGGCTTCGTGCGCAACGACACCCGCGGCGTCGTCGTCGAGGTCGAGGGCGCGCCGGAGGCCGTCGCGCGCTTCCTCGCCGCGCTGCCCGCGCAGGCGCCGCCGCTGGCGCGCGTCGAGGCCGTGCGCGCGCGCGACCTCGCGCCGGTGGGAGCCGCGGGGTTCGAGATCCGCCACAGCGACGCCGCCGGCCCGGCGGCCGCGCTCGTCGCGCCCGACACCGCGACCTGCGCGGACTGCCTGGCCGAGCTGCGCGACCCCGGCGACCGGCGCTTTCGCTACCCGTTCGTCAACTGCACGAACTGCGGGCCGCGCTTCACGATCGTCCGCGACGTCCCCTACGACCGGCCGCTGACGACGATGGCCGGCTTCGCGATGTGCGCCGCCTGCCAGGCCGAGTACGACGACCCGCGCGACCGGCGCTTCCACGCGCAGCCCAACGCGTGCCCGGCCTGCGGGCCGCGCGCGCGCCTGATCGACGCGGCGGCGGGCGCCGCGGTCGACGCCGTCGCCGCGGCCGCCGCACTGCTGCGCGACGGGGCGATCGTCGCCGTCAAGGGCCTCGGCGGCTACCACCTCGCGTGCCGCGCCGACGACGAGGCGGCGGTGCGGGCGCTGCGCGCGCGCAAGCACCGCGAGGACCGGCCGTTCGCGCTGATGGCGCCCGGCCTCGCGGCGGCGCTGGCGCTCGTCGAGCTCGGCCCGGCGGACGAGGCCCTGCTGCGCTCGCCGGCGCGCCCGATCGTGCTCGCCCCGCGCCGGGCCGGGGCGCGCGTCGCGGCCGCGGTCGCCCCCGGCGTGCGCGAGCTCGGCGTCATGCTCCCGTACGCGCCGCTGCACCACCTGCTCCTCGACGACACGGCGACCCCGCTCGTGCTGACGAGCGGCAACGTCGCCGACGAGCCGATCGCCTTCGGCGACGACGACGCGCTCGAGCGCCTCGCGCCGATCGCCGACGCGTTCCTCGTCCACGACCGGCCGATCCACGTGCGCACCGACGACTCGGTCGCGCGCACCGTGCGCGCCCGCCCGCTCGTGCTGCGGCGCTCGCGCGGCCTCGTCCCCGCGAGCGTCGCGCTGCCCGTCCGCGCCGCGCGGCCGCTGCTCGCCTGCGGCGCCGAGCTCAAGAGCACGTTCTGCGTGGCGAAGGCCGACCGCGCCTGGATCGGCCATCACATCGGCGACCTGGGCAACGCGTCGACGCTCGCGGCCTACCGCGAGGGCGTCGAGCACCTCGAGCGCCTGTTCGCCGTGCGCCCCGAGCTCGTCGCCCACGACCTGCATCCCGACTACCTCTCCACGGCCTACGCGCTCGAGCGCGAGGGCGTCGAGCTCGTCGGCGTCCAGCACCACCACGCCCACCTCGCCGCCGCGCTCGCCGAGCACGGCGTCACCGGCCCGGCCGTGGGCGCGATCTACGACGGCGCCGGGTACGGGACCGACGGCACGGTCTGGGGCGGCGAGATCCTCACCGGCGACCTGCTCGGCTTCGCACGCGTCGGGGCGCTGTGGCCGGCGCGCCTGCCCGGCGGCGATCGCGCCGCGCGCGAGCCGTGGCGGATGGCGTGCGCGTGGCTCGTGGCGGCGGGCGACGCCGACCCCGAGCTGCCCGCCGTCCTGGCCGGTCGCGTCGCGCCCGACGCGTGGCGGACGATCGCCCGCATGGCGCGGCGCGGCTTCGCCGCTCCGGTGACGACGAGTATGGGCCGCCTCTTCGACGCGGTCGCGGCGCTCTGCGGCCTGCGGACCCACGCGACCTACGAGGGCCAGGCGGCGATCGAGCTCGAGGCGCTGGCCGACCGCGCCGAGCGCGGCGCGTACGCGCTGGCGGTCGGCGCGGACGGGCGGCTCGACGCGCGCGCGGCCGTGCTCGAGGTGGCCGCCGAGGCGCGCGCGGGGACGCCGGTCGGCATCGTCTCGGCGCGCTTCCACCGCGCGGTCGCGCGGGCCACGGCGCAGGCGTGCGAGCAGGCCGCGGGCGCGGCGGGGACGGAGCTCGTCGTGCTCTCGGGCGGCGTCTTCCAGAACCGGCTGCTCCTCGAGGACACGGCGGCGCGGCTCGAGGCGTGCGGGCTGCGCGTGCTCGTCGGTGAGCGCGTGCCGCCCAACGACGGCGGGATCTCCTTCGGGCAGGCCGCGATCGCCGCCGCCCGCGGGCAAGATGCCTGCCCATAACGCGCGTGATCCGCACCGCGCTTGACTGGTCGCTCTCGGCGGCGCAGGGCGCGCTGCTCGTCCGGGGCGACCCGCGGCCGTTCGCGCTGCTCGGGCGGTGGGCGGGCAGCCGCGCCGTCGTCGGCTCCGAGCCCGTTCGCGCCGGCGGCGCCGGCGAGGACCCGTTCGCGTTGCTCGACGAGCGCCCCGCGCTCGCGGAGCGCGACGACGGGGTCGTCGCGGGCGGCTGGTTCGGGTACCTGAGCCCCCGGCTCGCGCGGCGGATCGAGCCCGTCGGCGCCGGGCCCGCGCATCGGCCGGCGCCGCTGCCCGACGCCGCGCTCGCCTTCTACGATCACGTGCTGCGCCTCGACGCCGACGGGCGCTGGTGGTTCGAGGCCTTGTGGACGCCCGCGCGAGCCCGGGCCCTGGCCGCCCGGCTCGAGGCGCTGCGCGCGCGCGCGGCGGCCGGGCCGCCCGCGCCGCGGCCGTTCGCGACGGCGCCCTGGGCGATGAGCCCGTCGGCGCGGGGCCACGCACGCGCCGTCGCGGCCTGCCGCGAGCGCATCGTGGCCGGCGACCTCCTGCAGGCGAACCTCGCGATGCGCGCCTCCTCGCGCCTGCGCGGCGAGGCCATCGACCTCTTCGCCGCGGCGGTCGACGCGCTGCGCCCCGATCGCGCCGCCTACCTCGCCGGCCCGTGGGGCGCCGTGGCCAGCCTGTCGCCCGAGCTCTTCCTCGAACGCCACGGTCGGACGGTCCGCAGCGACCCGATCAAGGGCACGCGCCCGCGGCCCGCGAGCCCGCGCGCGGCCGCCGCCGAGCGAGCGGCCCTCGCCGCCTCGGAGAAGGACCACGCCGAGAACGTCATGATCGTCGACCTCGTCCGCAACGACCTCGGGCGCGTCTGCGCCCCCGGCTCGGTGCGCGTGCCGGTGCTCGCGGAGGTCCGTCCGCACGTCGGCGTCTGGCACCTCGTCTCCGAGGTCACCGGCGTGCTGACCGCGGGCGTGGGCGACGGTGCGCTCGTGCGCGCCGCGTTCCCCCCGGGCTCGGTGACCGGCGCGCCGAAGATCGCGGCGCTCGACGTGATCTCCGAGCTCGACAGCTCCGGCCGCGAGGTCTTCACGGGCGCGATCGGCTTCGCGAGCCCGGTGGCGGGACTCGAGCTCAGCGTGGCGATCCGCACGTTCGAGGTCGCAGGCGAGACGATCTGGCTCGGCGTCGGCGGCGGCGTCACCGCGGGCTCGGAGCCCGACGAGGAGGCGGACGAGTGCGCCGCCAAGGCCACGCCGCTGTGGCGCGCGATCGGCGCCGGGGCCGAGCGGGCCGGACCCGCCGCGCACGCGCCGCTTCCGCGGCGCCTGGGCCCGCGCCCGCTTCCGCGCCCCGACCCCGCCGCCGGCGTCTTCGAGACGCTGCTCGTGCGCGACGGCGCGCCGGTCGCGCTCGCCGCTCACCTCGCGCGCCTCGCGCGCAGCGTCCGCGTCCTCTACGGGCTCGCCCTTCCGGTCGCGCTCGCGGGCGAGCTGCGCGCCGCCGCCGCGGAGGCGAGCGCCGCGGCGCGCCTGCGCGTCGACGCCGCCCCGGCCGGCGGCGCGCTGACGCTCGCGGTGGCGCTCACCGCGCTGCCGGCCCGCGGGCCGGCGCGGCTGCGCACCGTGACGGTGCCCGGCGGCCTCGGCGCCCACAAGTGGGCCGACCGCCGCCTGCTCGGCGCCCTCGCCGCGGCGACCGCGCCCGACGAGCCGCTGCTCTGCGACCTCGACGGCCGCGTCCTCGAGAGCGAGCGCGGCCATCTGCTCCTCGTCGAGGACGGGCCGGTCCTGGTCACGCCGCCCGCCGACGGGCGCATCCTGCCCGGCGTCACGCGCGGGCGCGTACTGCGCGCCGCGCGCGCGTCACGCCTGGCGGTGCGGGTCGAGCCGGTCGCCCACGAGCGCGTGGCCCGTGCCCGCGAGGCCTGGCTGAGCGGGGCGCTGCGCGGCCTGGAGCCCGTCGCTGCCTGCGACGGTCGCCCGCTCGGGGGCGAGCGCGCCGTGGGCCGGGGCCTCGCGGCCCTCCTCGGCGCCGACGGTGCGGATCAGCGCGAGCAGGACGAGGTCGACGGCTAGGGTCGAAGACCGCGCCGAACCGTGACTCGGCGAACGCGAAGCCGCGCGTGACGAAGACGGCGAACGCGAAGACGCGCGTGACGACGACAGCCCGGTATCCCTCGTACAGTGAGGAGCGGTGGCCGAGCAGGCGGACACGCCCGACCCCCTGGCGCCCGAGACCGTCGAGCGACTGGTCACGCGCGACCTGGACCGCGCGAGCGGCCTGGGCCGGCCGCTCTCGCGCCGCGCGCGCCAGACGCAGCGCTCGCTCGAGGCCTACCTCAAGGCCGGCGCCCGTCCCCGCTGGATGGAGCGCGCGGCCCAGATCGACCGTGCGATCGCGGCCGAGCGCGCGCGCCTGCACGAGGAGTACCTCGAGCTCGCGCGCGCGTGCTCCGCGCACCCGGAGCGCTTCGTGCGACGCTGGCGCGAGCGGGCGGCCGCGTACGCCCCCGCCGACGCGAGCCTCAACGAGCTCATCGGCCAGCACAACGACTGGTACCCCGTCGAGCGCGACCTGCCGATGGACCCGCGCACGCGCGACTACGTCCCGATCCACGGGCGCTCGTACCGCCGGCCCGCGCTCGGCCCCGCGTGGGTGCTCGAGCACTTCCCGGCGTCGCCGCCGCCGATCGGATAGGCCGGGCGGCGATGGCGACGATCGCCGTCACCGGCCCGACCGGCACGCTCGGGCACGGGCTGATCCCGCTCCTGGAGGCCGAAGTCCGCGTCGAGCGCGTCGTCGGCATCGCCCGGCGCCCCTTCGACCCGGCCCGGCAGGGGTGGTTCAAGCTCGCCTACACGCGCGGCGACGTCCGCGATCCCGACGCGCTCGCCGAGGCCTTCGCGGGCGCCGACGCGGTCGCTCACCTCGCCTTCGCGATCTACGGCAACGCCGCGCACGAGACGCTGCGCGCGATCAACGTCGACGGCACGATGAACGCCTTCGAGGCGGCCGCCCGAGCGGGCGTCGGGCGCTTCGTCTACGCCTCGTCGGTCGCCGCCTACGGCTTCTTCGAAGACAACCCGATCGGCATCACCGAGGAGTGGCCCGCGCGCGGGTCCGAGCGCCTCTTCTACTCACGCGAGAAGGCCGAGATCGAGCGCCGCCTCCTCCGGGCGGCCGCCGCGCACCCCGAGACCGAGCTCACGCTCTTCCGGCCGACGATCGTGCTCGGCCCGCACGCCGCCGGCGCGGGCGAGGACGCGATCCCCGCGGCGCTGCGCCCGCTCGCGCGCGGGCTCGGCGGCCTCCTCGGCGCCCTGCCGCTGCCGCTCCCGGCCGCGCCCCCGCCGCAGCCGCTGCAGTTCGTCCACGAGGACGACGTCGGGCAGGCGTTCCTGCTCGCGCTGCTCGGCGACGGGCCGCCCGGCGTCTACAACCTGACGGGCGACGGCACGCTGTCGGGCGCGGCGGTGTGGCGCGAGCTCGGGCTGCTGCCGCTGCCGGTGCCCGCGCCGCTCACGCGCGCCGCGGCCGCGGCGCTCATGCGCGTGCCCGGCAAGCCGGCGGCGCTCGAGTGGGCCGAGGCGGCGACGCATCCGATCGTCGTGGACGCGACGCGGGCGAAGGAGCGGCTGGGCTGGCGCCCGGCGTATACGAGCCTCGAGGCGCTGCGCGCCACGCTGCGCCACGCCGCATCGCAAAGGCCGTCGCGGTGACGTTCGCACCGGCATCGACTCCTCGCCGCATCGTGATCGACGCTCCGATCCCGACCTCTTAGGGCGTCCACAACCTCCCCGGGCACGCTGGCGCCCATGATGCTCAGAACGAAGACGACGGCGGCCGTCCTGGGCGGGGCCGTCGCGCTCTCCGGGGGCGCCTACGCCCTCGGAAGCCAGTCCGGCGGCGGGTCCGCCGTCGCGCAGACCGGCTCGACCGCGACCGCCACCACGCCCTCGGGCCCGCCGCCGCCCGGCGGGCCATGGCACGGGCGCGGGCGCGGCGGTCACTGGCGCGACGCCGGCCTCGGCGCGCTCGCCGACAGGCTCGGCGTCAGCGCCGCGACGCTGCGCTCCGCGCTCGCCGCGGTGCGCGACAAGCTCGATCCGAAGCCCGGCAACCACGACCGCCACGAGGCCGATCTGGCCAAGGCGCTCGGGGTCAGCACCGCACAGCTCGAGGCCGCGCTGGACAAGCTCCGCCCCGGCCCGCGCGAGCACCGCGACGGCCTCGCGCAGGCGCTCGCCTCCAAGCTCGGCCTCGACGCCGCGAAGGTGCGCGCCGCGCTCGACGCCCTGCGCGCCGGCGGACCGCGGTCGGGAGACCCCGCCGCCGCGCTCGCCAAGGCGCTCGGCGTAAACGTCGACCGCCTGCGCTCGGCGCTGCGCGACCTGCGTCCGCCGCGGCGCGGCGCGCATCGGCGCCCCGACGCCGGCGCGTTCGCGACCGACCTCGCCAAGGCGCTCGGCCTCGACGCCACGAAGGTCAAGGCCGCGCTCGACAAGCTGCGCGCGAGCGCGGAGGCCGACCACCAGGCGCGGCGCGACGCGCTGGCCGCCGCGCTCGCCGCCGAGCTCAAGCTCGACGTCGCGAAGGTGAAGGCCGCGCTGGCGGCGGTGCCGCATCATGGGAGGCATGGTCCGTAGTCAGCGACCGGGGGCGGCGCGCGATCGCCGCCCCTGACCCGCTCGTCCTCGTCGTCGACGACGAGGCCTCCGTCCGCCAGGCCCTCGAGCGCGCGCTCGCGCTCGAGGGCTTCACGGTGGCGACCGCCGCCGGCGGGCGCGAGGCGCTCGACGCGATCGCGGCGCGGCCCCCGGCGGTCGTCGTCCTCGACGTGACGATGCCCGACCTCGACGGCGTCAGCGTCGTCCGGCGCCTGCGCGGGGCCGGACTCGACGTCCCGGTCTGCATCCTCTCCGCGCGCGACGACGTCGAGGACCGCGTGGCGGGGCTGCAGGCCGGCGCCGACGACTACCTCGTCAAGCCCTTCGCGCTGGCCGAGCTCACCGCCCGCCTCCACGCGCTGCTGCGCCGTCGCGGCCGCGACGGCACCGGCCCCTCGGTCGTCGGCGACCTCGTCGTCGACCCGCGCCGCCACGTGGCCACGCGCGCCGGCCGCGAGCTCGACCTGACCCGGCGCGAGTTCGAGCTGCTGGAGGCCTTCGCCCGCCACCCCGGGCACGTGCTCTCCCGCGACCAGCTCCTCGAGCAGGTCTGGGGCTACACGACCGACGTCGACACGAACGTCGTCGACGTCTTCATCGGCTACCTGCGGCGCAAGCTCGAGGCAGCCGGCGAGCCGCGGGTCCTGCGCACGGTCCGCGGCGTCGGCTGGGTGCTGCGGTCGTGAGGGCGCCCGCGAGCCTGCGCGCGCGGATCACGCTGGCGGCGCTGGCCGCGCTGGCGCTGGGGGGCCTCGTGGCGGGCGCGCTGCTGCTGGCCACGATCCAGCGCGACGGCCGCGACCAGGTCGACCGCGACCTGCGCGACCGCGCCGCGCGCCTCGTGGGCGCGCCCGACCGCTTCGGACCGCCCGGCCGGCTGCCGGGCCGCGAGGGCGAGCCACTGCTCGCGGGCAGCGGCACCTTCGTCCAGCTGGCGATCGGCGGCCGAGTCGTCGAGCGCGGCGGCGACGTCCCCGCCCGCCCGCCCGCGCTGCCGGACCGCGACGGCCTGCGGACCGTGTCGATCGGCGGTCGGGACTGGCGCGCGCTGACCGTCTCGCTCGGCTCGGGCCAGGCGCGCCTGCAGCTGCTCACCAGCCTCGCGGCCGTCGACGAGCGCGTCGGGCGCACGCGGCGGCTCGTCGCGCTCATCGGGCTGCTCGCGCTCGCCCTCTGCGGCCTCGTGGCCTGGGCCTTCACGTCGGTCGCCGTGCGCCCGCTCGAGCGCCTGCGCACGGGCGCCTCGCGCGTGAGCGGCGCACGCGACCTCGACCAGCGCCTGCCCGAGGACGACGGGCCCGACGAGGTGCGCTCGCTCGCGCACGCGCTCAACGCGATGCTCGCGCGCCTGCGGGCGTCGTCGGAGGCCACCGAGCGCGCGCTCGCCGCGACCCGACGCTTCGCGGCCGACGCCGGCCACGAGCTGCGCACGCCGCTCACCGGGCTGCGCGCGAGCCTCGACGCGCTCGGGCGCAACCCGGACCTGCCCGCCGCGCAGCGTACGCAGATCGTGGACGAGATGGCGGCCGAGCAGGATCGCATCGTCCACCTCCTCGAGGGGCTGCAAGCGCTCGCCCGCGGCGACGCCGCCGAGCGCCTCCCGCGCGAGCGCGTCGAGGTCGGCGACGTCGTCGACGCCGCGGTCGTCGCCGCGCGCCGCCGCCATCCGGCCGTGCGCTTCGAGCTCGCCGACGGCGCGGGCGACGCGGCGGTCGAGGGCTGGCCCGAGGGCGTGCGGCTCGTCGCCGACAACCTCCTGGCGAACGCCGCGTTGCACGGGCGCCGCGGCGGCCACGTGGCGGTCGCGCTCGAGCACGGCGACGGCCGCGTGCTGCTGCGCGTCGACGACGACGGCCCCGGGATCGCGGCCGCCGAGCGTCCCCGGCTGCTCGAGCCCTTCACCCGCGGCACGGGCGCCAACGCCGGGGGCACCGGTCTCGGCCTCGCGATCGTCGCCCAGCAGGCCGCACTGCACGGCGGGACGCTCACGCTCGGCGACGCACCGCTCGGCGGGCTGCGCGCCGAGGTGCGGCTGCCCGCGAGCTAACGCTCGAGCACGACGATGGGGATCTCGCGCCTGGTGTTGGCCTGGTAGTCGTCGTAGGCGGGCCACGCCGCGGTCATGACCGGCCACAGCCGCGGGCGCTCCTCGGCCGACGCGGTGCGCGCGCGGGCCGGGAAGCGCTCGGCGCGGACCTGGAGCTCGACCTCCGGATCGGCCTCGAGGTTGAGGTACCAGGCCGGCGGGGCGTCGGAGCCGCCCTTGGAGGCCACGACCAGGTAGCCGTCGCCGTCGCGCCCGTAGATGAGCGGCGTCTCGCGTGGCCGCCCGGAGCGCCGGCCCGTCGTGGTCAGCAGGAGCGTCTGGACGCCGCGCCAGTCGTGGCCGACCTCGCCGCCGGTCTCGCGGTAGCGCCGTACGTGCTCGGGGCCGAAGAGCGCCGAGGTCTCGTCTTGAGCCATGAGCGCGAGCCTACCCGCTGGCGCGGTCGCGGCGCCCTGGCCGCGTGGGCCCGCACGCGGCCGCGTCGAAGCGAGCGCGAACGTAAGTCTCGGACCGGTGAGCTCACGCGCCACGGCCCGTCAACGGCGTATCGGCGAACACGGCGCCGAGACCGGCTCGTTGACCGATTCGGACAAGACGCGACCGCGTGCGCGCGCCATCCTCGGCGCGATGGCGACCGATCCCGATCTCACGGCCCTCACCGCCCTGCCCAACGTCGGCCCCGCCGTCGCGCGCAAGCTCGCTCGCCTCGGGGTCACCCGGCCCGAGGAGCTGCGCGGGCAGGACCCCGACGAGCTCTTCGAGCGCCTGTGCGGCCTCGACGGCCGCCGCCACGACCCCTGCCTGCTCGACACCTTCACCGCCGTCGTGGACTTCGCGGGCGGCGCGCCCGCGCGGCCCTGGTGGGAGTACTCGCGCGAGCGGATCGCGGACGCTCAGGCGGCGAAGGCGAGCCCGATGCCGTCCGGGTCCTCGGCGTAGAGCGCGGCGCCGTCGCGCATCGCCTCCACGCCGGCGGCCTCGAGCCGGGCGGCGAGCGCGTCGAGCGCCTCCGTGGACGGCATCGCGATCGCGACGCGCTCCAGACCGGCGCTGCCGGGCTGCGGCCGGCTCCCCCCGCGGCTCTGCCACGTGTTCATCGCGATGTGGTGGTGATAGCCGCCGGCCGACACGAAGCCCGCCGTGTCGCCGAGCCGCGCCTGCTCCTCGAAGCCGACGACGTCGACGTAGAAGCCCATCGAGCGCTCGAGCTCGGAGACCTGGAGGTGGACGTGGCCGACGTCGGTGCCCGGAGCGGCGAGGCCCTCGTCCCCGGGCTCGAGCTCGGCTGCGAGGCCGGCCAGGTCGAGCGGCGCGGTGAACATCTCGAACCGGCCGCCCGCGTCGCGCGGCCACACCTCGCGCGGGCGGTCCCAGTAGAGCTCGACGCCGTTGCCCTCGGGGTCGTCGAGGTAGAGCGCCTCGCTGACGCCGTGGTCGGAGGCGCCGCTCAGGCGCGCGCCGCCCGCGGCCACGCGCCGCAGCGCCGCGGCGAGCGCCGCTCGGGTCGGGAAGCGGATCGCCGTGTGGTAGAGGCCGGTGCTCCCGGGCGGCGCCGGCGCGCCAGGCCTCACGGGCTCGAAGCGCACGAGGGCAGGGCCGCCGGGCGCGCCGAGGGCGAGCCCGCCGGGCGGCGCGTCGCCCCCGGCCTCGACGAGCCCGACGAGCCCGGCGTAGAAGCGCCGGGCGGCGTGCGGGTCGCCCGAGCGCAGCGTCACGGCGGCGACGTGGGTGCCGTCGGGCAGGCGCATCAGCCGACCGCCGGCACGCCCTCGGGCAGCGCCGCGAGCGCGGCGTCGCGGTCGACCTCGCTGAACTCGGTGTCCTCGAGCGTGCCGGCCAGGTAGGCGTCGTAGGCGGCGAGGTCGAAGTGGCCGTGGCCGCAGAGGCCGAAGAGGATCACCCGCTCCTCGCCGGCCTCGGTCGCGGCACGGGCCTCCTCGACGACGGCGCGGATCGCGTGCGCGGGCTCGGGCGCCGGGATGATGCCCTCGGTCCGCGCGAAGTCGAGCGCCGCCGCGAACGTCTCGTTCTGGCGGAAGGCGCGCGCCTCGACGAGGCCGGCCTTCACGAGCGCGCTCAGCAGCGGCGAGTCGCCGTGGTAGCGCAGTCCGCCGGCGTGGACGGGCGCCGGCACGAAGTCGTGGCCGAGCGTGTACATCGGCATGAGCGGCGTGAGCCCGGCGGTGTCGCCGAAGTCGTAGGCGTAGACGCCGCGGGTCAGGGTCGGGCACGCGGCGGGCTCGGCCGCGACGAAGCGCGTGCGGGCCCCGTCGCGCAGGCTGCGCCGCAGCCACGGGAAGGCCAGGCCGCCGAAGTTCGAGCCGCCGCCCACGCAGGCCACGACGACGTCGGGCTCCTCGCCGGCGAGCTCCATCTGGGCGATCGACTCCTGGCCGATGACCGTCTGGTGCAGGAGCACGTGGTTGAGCACGCTGCCCAGCGAGTAGTTGGCCTCGGGGTCCTGGGCGGCGACCTCGACGGCCTCGGAGATCGCGATCCCCAGCGAGCCCGTGGGGTGAACGGCGCTGGCGCGGCCGGCGTGCGTGAGCTCGCTCGGCGAGCGGTGGACGGTCGCGCCCCAGGTCTGCATCATCGAGCGCCGGTAGCTCGACTTTCGGGATCTCTGGCGGCGGCGAGAGCTGACGGTGCCTGAGGGTGTGTGAGTTTCGGGTTGGTGGTCGTCGGGGGTGCTTGTGCCCAGAACTCGTGGCGGATCAGTTCGCGGCGAAGCGCGGCGAGCATGTCGGCGTAGCTGACGGTGGTCTTGTGGCGGTACCACGGGGCTCTGCGGCGACGGGCGTCGAGGTCGGCTTCCGGGTCGCCGTGGAGCTGGTACCAGGCGATCGTGATCGTCTGGCAGAGGAACCCGAACGGGACGGTGCGCTCGACCGCGCGTCGGACGCGGTTGCGGGCCTCGCCGACGCCGTGGGCCTTGGCCTCTTGGTTGGCGGTCTCGATCGTCCAGCGGCTGTCGTAGCGGGCGAGCAGCTCGGCGGCCTGGACGTCGACGTCGGTCGAGGCGATCGCGACGTCGAACCCTTCGCTGGTGCCGGGGTTGCGGACCAGGATCACCTTGACCGGCCGCGTGTGGAAGGGCGTGTACCAGAGGCAGACGTGCTCGTGGACGTGCTCGGTGCGGCTGCGTCCGTCGGGGCCGGTGACGGTGACCGCCTGGAAGGTCGCGGTGTTGGCGATCTCGGCCAGGGTCGGGAGCTTGGCGCCCTTCAGCGGCGGGCGGCCTTGGCGGCCGGGCCGCCGCGCGGGCGCAAGCTTGTGCAGCCGGGCGTTGGCGCGCATGCGGGTCGTGACGGTCACGCGCGCGGGCAGCCCACGCCACGCCCGGCTGGCGTACGCGCCGTCCATCACCAGCTCGACGGCCCGGTCCGGGAACCGCTCGAGGATCATGTCGACCATGGTCCGCGCGAGCTCTGGCTGCGAGGGCCGGTCGGGATGGGAGTCGTCCTTGGGGCGGAACAGGCAAAACAGGACAGGCAGCGCGACCGCCCGGCCGCCGAGACACGAAAGCTCCACGACGAGCACGACGACGACCCAGCAGTTCCCCCAGCGGGTACTGCGCCCGGACCCCTCGGGCTGGGCGCCGTCGTGCAGGTAGTGCGCGCCCACACCCGCTTGCCCGAGCGGCCGAACAGCGTGTCGTCGACAGCGAGACGGATCGGGGTGCCCGCCTTGACGAACACCGTGACCAGGAAGTCCAGCAGCGCCAGACCGAGCTCGTCGGGGTCCCAGCGCCGGCGGGCGAAGAAGTCGTGCGCGCGGCTGTGATGCCAGGACCCGGCCAGCCCGGCCGCCTGCAGCATCCCCGTGACCGTGCAATCGCGGATCCGGCCGACGAACCCGACCAACAGCATGCTGAACGTCTGAAACGTCGGTTGCGAGAAGCACGGCGCGAGCAGGGACAGCAGCGAAGCGAGCGAAGTGGGAACCTGACACACGGCGGCGACCCTCCGGTGAGAACGGCCGCGGGAGCGGTGCTACGCCCCGCGGCCAGATGGGCTTGTCACCCACCGGATTCGGGGTCGCCGCCACCCATCCTTTCCCTGCTCAAGGGCACAAACAGCCGCCGCCAACACCCCCACGGCGGCGATCACGCCGCCAACATCAACCCCCGAGAATCACGAAACTCGAGCGGTAGGGCTTCTGGTCATAACTCGAGCCGACCATGAAGACCTCGCAGCCCAGACCGAAGAGGCAGCAGGCGAAGGCCAGCGACGAGCCCCACTGCCCCGCGCCGGTCTCCGTGACGAGCCGGCGGATGCCCGCTTGCGCGTTCTCGTAGGCCTGCGGCACCGCGGTGTTGGGCTTGTGCGAGCCGGCCGGTGAAACGCCCTCGTACTTGAAGAAGATGTGCGCCGGCGTCCCGAGCGCGGCCTCCAGCCGCCGCGCGCGGCGCAGCGGCGTCGGGCGCCAGAGGCCGTAGGCCTCGCGCACGGCGTCGGGAATCTCGATCTCGGGCGCGGGCGAGACCTCCTGCTCGATCAGCGCCATCGGGAAGATCGGCGTGAGATCCGGCGGGCCCGCCGGCTGTCGGGTCTGCGGGTTCAGCGGCGGCAGCGGATCGCCGGGCAGGTCGGGGCCGAGGTTGACCCAGTGCGTCGGGATCGCGGACTCGGGGAGCAGGAAGGTCGAGGGCTCGTGACTCATGCCCGCGCGATCCTACGCGGCCGAAGCGCGCCTGCGGGTCCGGGCTCGAGCCGTCGTTGTCGCGCGTACCGAAGCAGCGGTACGCGCCGTCGGAGCGCGAGCGCGAGCGCACAAGCCATCGCGCTGGAACGCTATGGCCCTACTAGCGCTCGCGCATGGAAAGCCGACACCTTCGGTTTGGGTGCCTCGCGCAAGCCGGTCAGCAACGCGAAGAGCTGAGATCACACAAATGTGCGATATGCGCGTTAGCTCTGCTATGTTTGACGTATGCCGCGCGATCAAGAGATCACCTTCGCCGATCACATGGGCCGCCACTACGCCCGCCGCTACGCGTATCCGCCGATGGCCGGCCGGGTGCTGGGCTACCTGCTGGTGTGCGACCCGCCGGACCAGACGATCGCGGAGTTGAGCGACGCGCTGCTGGCAAGTCGCAGCGCGATCACCGGCGCGCTGGACGTGTTGGAGCGCACCGACGCGATCCGCCGCTCACGCGCGGCCGGAGAGCGGGCGGACCGCGTCCGCGTCGACTTCTCCTCCGCCCAGTCACGTGGGTTTGACGTCTCCGAGTACCAGGAGTTGGCCGATCTGGCCAGGGAGGGCCTCGAGGTGCTCAAGGACGCGCCGCCAGAGCGCAGGGAGACCCTGATGGAGTTCGAGGCGTTTGCCGACTGGCTGGTCGAGCGGACCCGCGTCATGCAAGAGGAGTGGGAGGCACACCGTGACGCCCTGCGCGCCGGGAGCGAGCTCCCCGGAAAGGACTGAGCCGATGTCGACCATGCAAGCACCGCGACCAATCACCGAGACGCGAACGGCAGCTTCGTCGTCAGCCGCGATTCGGGCCGTCGACCTGCACAAGTCCTTCGACAACAACGTCGTCCTTGACGGTCTCGAGCTGACGGTCGAGGAGGGCAGCGTGTTCGCGCTGCTCGGCCCCAACGGCTCGGGCAAGACGACCACTATCAACATCCTCGCCACCCTGCTGGACGCGGACGCCGGGGAGGTGCGAGTCGCCGGGCACGACGTCGTGCGCGAGGCCGACGCGGTGCGCGACGCGATCGGCCTCACGGGCCAGTTCTCGGCCGTCGACGGCCTGCTCACCGGCCGCGAGAACCTGCGGCTGATGGCAGATCTGCACCACCTCACGCGTGCCGATGCCGAAGGGCGGATCGACGGGCTGCTCGCTCGCTTCGAGCTCACCGACGCGGCCGATCGCGCCGTGTCCACGTACTCGGGCGGGATGCAGCGGCGCCTCGACCTCGCCATGACGCTGATCGGCGGCCCCGAGATCATCTTCCTCGACGAGCCGACGGCCGGCCTGGACCCGCGCAGCCGCCGCACGATGTGGGAGATCGTCCGCGGGCTGGTGAGCGACGGGACGACGGTGTTCCTGACCACCCAGTACCTCGAGGAGGCCGACCAGCTCGCCGACCGGGTGGCGATCCTCGACGGCGGGCGGCTGGTCGCCCAGGGCGCGCCCGCCGAGCTCAAGGCCCGCTTCCCCGGCGGCCATATCGCCCTCACGTTCGCCGACCGCGGCGCTTACCATGCGGCCGCGGGCGTCCTGGACGCGCCCGCCGATGACGAGGACGCACTCGCGCTGCAGGTCGCCACCGACGGCAACGTGGCAAAGGTCGGGGACGTGCTGCGGCAGCTCGATCAGGCGGGAGTCGAGCTGGAGACCCTCTCGATCCACACCCCGGACCTCGACGACGTATTCCTGGCGCTCACCGGCAAGCCGGCGACGAGCGAACCCGAGACCGAGGAGGTATCACGATGACCGCCTACGCCGTGCGCGACTCGGCGACGATGCTGAGGCGCAACCTGGTTCACCTGCGCCGCTATCCGGGCCTGTCGCTGTTTCCGCTCTTGATGCCGGTCGTCTTCCTGCTGCTCTTCGTCTACGTCTTCGGCGGCACGCTGGGCAACGGCCTGGAGGTCGGTGGCGGGCGCGACGCCTACGTCGAGTTCCTCACGCCCGGGATGCTGTTGTTCACGATCGTCGGCGCCGCGCAGATCGTCGCGATCTCCGTCGCCATGGACATGACCCAGGGCATCGTCGCCCGCTTTAAGACGATGCGCATCTGGCGCCCCTCCGTGCTCGCCGGCCACGTCCTCGGCAACCTCGTGCTGACGGCCGTCAGCCTCGTCGTCCTCATCGCGGCCGCGCTGGTGATCGGCTATCGCCCCAGCGCCGGCCCGCTGGAGTGGCTTGGCGTCGTCGGGCTGCTGTTGCTCGTGGCGGTCGCGCTCACCTGGCTGTCGGTGGCCCTTGGCCTGGCAGCCAAGAGCGTCGAGACCGCCAGCAACACGCCGATGTTCCTGATGCTCCTCCCGTTCCTCGGCAGCGGCTTCGTGCCCAACGACTCGATGCCCGCCGGGCTGCGCTGGTTCGCCGACAACCAGCCGTTCACGCCGATCATCGACACGCTGCGCAGCCTGCTCGAGGGTGAGCACGTCGGCGGCACGGGGATAACCGCCGTCGCCTGGTGCCTGGCGATCGCCGCCGCCGGCTTCCTCTGGGCCGGCTACCTCTACAACCGCCGCCCGGCCCACTGATCAGATTGGGCGGGCGCGTCACGGTCACACCGGCCGTGATCGCGCCAGAGGCGGTGACGCTTGCGTGCCGAAACGAGCGCCGTCGGCAGGTCGTGCGGTTCATCACCCGGCATCTGGGCAAGCCGATCCCGTCGGCGGCGCTGCTGGGCGCGATCGGCCACCGCTTCCGGCGTGACGTCAAGGCGTTCGCCGACGCCACCCGGTTCGCGGCGATCACCCGAGAGGCGACCGGCCTTGGTGGTAGCTGGGCATCGTCGCCGGTGAGCGGCGATGGCCTGCGGCGTCGAGAGCGATGGATTCCATCACTCCACCTCCTACTGTTGACAACGTGCCACACTGTAGGGATGTCTGTGAACGTGTCCGTCCGCCTCGATGACCGCCTTGCTGAACGGCTTCGGCTACGCGCACGAGCGGCGGGCGAGAGCCTGTCCGATCGTCTGCGCCGCTATGCCGAGGAAGGCGCACGACGCGACGAGCACCCGATGATCACCTTCCGCGACGGCCCGACGGGCCGACGGGCCGGATTGATCGGCGGTCCTGACGTGTGGGAGGTCGCGATGTGGATCGACGACCTCAGCTCGAGCAATCATCCGGCAGCCGAGCTCGCGGCCGACGGCGTCGTGTCCCGCGCGCAGATTGACGCTGCGCTCGCGTACAGAGCCGCCTACCCGGACGAGATCCAGGCCAGGATCGAGCTTCACCGTAGCGAGACCGCCGCCGCCGAAGCGCGGTGAGGATCCTCGTCGACGAGATGTACCCGCCCGTCCTGGCGGAATCGCTTCGGTCGGCCGGGATCGAAGCAACGACGGTTACCGATCTCCGGCTGGCGGGCGCCTCAGACGCAGAGGTGTTCGGCGCCGCGGTCGCCGGTGGCGTCACCGTGCTCACCGAGAACGTCGGCGACTTCACGCGAATCGCTGCCGAACACAGCACCGCGGGCGGCCACCACCGCGGCGTACTGATCGCGCTGTCGAGCCGCTTTTCGCGGCGGCCAGCCGGCATCCAGCCGCTCATCGCGGCGATCCAGGCCATCGCAAACGATCAGATCCACGACCGAGTCGTCTACCTCGAGCGGCCGCGCGACGAATAGCCAGAGCCGCCCTCCAGTCCACGCAGACCGGGCAAGTCGACGTCAGCCAACCGCTTCGCTATCGATCGGGTCACTGATGGGAGCGCAGGAGCCCAAGCCAGGAGTCGGGCGCTCGACCTCACACCCGGGCGCTCGACCGAGGTGAGCTCAGCCGACGAGTCCACGTGCGCACGTGACTACTGAGTAGCGGGGGGAACGCTACGCCGATGACGGTGCCCGAGGTCGAGCAGGCGCTCGCGCTCTACGCGGCGGGCTGGTTCCCGATGGACGGGCCCGAGCACGCGCGCGGGCCGCTGCCCTTCTTCGCAGCCCACGAGCGAGCGGTCCTCGAGCTCGACGCGACCGCGCGCGCCGCGCTGCGCCGGCGCGTGCGGCGAAGCCTGCGCCGCGAGGCGGGCTGGCGCCTCGCGCGCGACGAAGCCTTCGGGACGGTGCTCGCGGCGTGCGCGCGCCCGCGGCAGCCGGACGACGAGGTGTGGATCACGCCACGCCTGCAGGCGCTCTACCGGCGCCTGCACGAGGCGGGCTTCGCCCACTCGCTCGAGCTCTGGGACGGCGACGCGCTCGCTGCGGGCATCCTCGCCGTGCTCGTCGGCCGCGCGGCGATGCTCGAGTCGATGGCACACTGGCGCCCACACGCCGGCAACGTGCTCCTCGTGCGCACGCTCGACGAGCTCGCGGCCGGGGGCTTCGAGCTCTGCGACGTCCAGCTCCCGACTCCCCACACGCTGCGCCTCGGCGCGCGGCTGCTACCCCGCGCGGCCTACGAGGCGCGCCTGCGCGCCGCGCTCGCGCCATAGAGTGCAGGCCATGGACGAACGCTTCGCCCACGTGGACGAGATCGAGCTCTGCTACGAGACCTTCGGCGACCCGGCGGATCCGCCGCTGCTCCTCGTCATGGGCCTCGGCACCCAGATGATCGCCTGGCACGAGGACTTCTGCGCGGGGCTCGCCGGCCGCGGCTTCCACGTGATCCGCTTCGACAACCGCGACATCGGCCGCTCGACCCACGTGCGGGCCCGGCCGCCGACGCCGCGGCAGATCCTCACGCGCGACCGCCGCGCCGCCGCCTATACGCTCGACGACCTGGCCGACGACGCCGCGGGCCTGCTCACGCAGCTCGGGCGCGACGCCGCCCACGTCGTCGGGGTCTCGATGGGCGGGATGATCGCCCAGGTGCTCGCGGCCCGGCGCCCCGAGCGCGTCCTGTCGCTGGCCTCGATCATGTCGACGACCGGCGCGCGCTGGCGCGGCCAGCCCGCCGTGCGCATCATGCCGTTCTTCCTGCGCAAGCCCCCGGCCACGCGCGAGGAGTCCGTCGAGCGGACGCTCGGGCTGTTCCGGGTCGTGGGCTCGCCCGCGTTCGATCGCGACGAGGAGCACCTGCGCGCGATGTCCGAGCTGGCCTTCGATCGCGGGCCCGGCGATGCCGCCGGCACCGGCCGCCAGCTCGCCGCGATCTTCGCCTCCGGGGACCGCACGGCGTCGCTCGCGCGGATCGCGGCACCGACCGTCGTCATCCACGGCACGAAGGACCGCCTCGTCGCGCCCTCCGGCGGCCGGGCGACGGCCGCGGCGATCCCCGCCGCCCGCCTGGAGATGATCGAGGGCATGGGCCACGACCTCCCGCGCGACGTCTGGTCGCGCGTGATCGAGCTCGTCGTCGAGAACGCGCGCCGCGCGCGGCCCGGCGACGCGGCGGCCGCCGCCTGAACCGCGAGGGCCGGTGTTCCGCCCCTGCCCGACCACGACACCCCGGCCAAGCTCGAGCGCCTGCTCGCGGCCACGCCGTGAGCGCCGCGCCGTTCCCGGACGCGATCGCGCCGATGCTCGCGACGCTGACCGACCGCCGCGAGCTCGGCGAGGGCTGGCTGCTCGAGCGCAAGCTCGACGGCGAGCGCCTGCTCGCCTTCGTCCGCGGCGACGACGTCGCGCTGCGCACGCGCACGCGGCGCGACGTCACGGCCGCCTACCCCGAGGTCGTCGCCGCGCTCGCCGCCCAGCGCCTGCGCGCCGCCGTCCTCGACGGAGAGCTCTGCGCGGTCGCGTCCGACGGCGAGCCGCTCGGCTTCCAGGCGCTCCAGCGCCGCCTCGGCGTCGCCGACCCCCCGGCCGCGCTGCTCGACGAGGCGCCAGTGGCGCTGTGGCTCTTCGACCTCCTGCACCGCGACGGGCGCGACCTGCGGGCGCTCGGCACGGCCGCGCGCGAGGACGCGCTGGGCGACGCGGTGCACGCGCACGGTGCGCTCGTGCTCACCCGCCACGAGGACGGCGACAGCGCGTCGGCCTACGCGGCCGCCTGCCGCGCGGGCTGGGAGGGGATCATCGCCAAGCGCGCCGACGCGCCCTATGTCGCCGGGCGCTCGCGCGACTGGCTCAAGCTCAAGTGCCTCTACGCCCAGGAGTTCGTGGTCGGCGGCTTCACGGAGCCGCGCGGCGCGCGCACCGGCTTCGGCGCGCTGCTCGTCGGCTTCCACGAGGACGGCGAGCTGCGCTACGCGGGCAAGGTCGGCACCGGCTTCTCGACGCGCACGCTCGACGAGCTCGGCCCGCGGCTGCGCGCGCTGGAGCGCCGCACCGCGCCCTTCGCCGACGTGCGTCCCGTGCCGCCGGGCACGCACTGGGTGCGTCCCGAGCTCGTCGCGCAGGTCGCCTTCGCGGAGTGGACGCGCGACGGGCGCCTGCGCCAGCCGCGCTTTCAGGGCCTGCGCGACGACAAGGATCCGGCCGACGTCGTGCGCGAGCGCGCGTGAGCGACCGCTGGGCGCAGGGCCGCGCGGTCCTGCGCGCCGCCGACCCGGTGCTCGCGGCGCTCGTTAACGCCGATCCCGGCCTGGACCCCGACGTCCTCTTCGACCGCCTCCCGGCCGGCGACGCCTGGGAGGCGCTCGTCTTCGGCGTCGTCGGCCAGCAGCTCTCGGTCGTCGCGGCGGCCGCGATCCTCCTGCGCCTGCAGGAGCGCTTCGGCGACGGCGCCATGCCGGCGCCAGAGCGCCTGGCCGAGGCCGATCCCGACGAGCTGCGCGCGGTCGGCCTCAGCCGCGCCAAGGCCGCCTACCTCGGCGACCTCGGGGGCCGCGCGAGCGACGGGCGCCTGGACCTCGACGGCCTCGAGGCCCTCGACGACGACGCCGCGCGCGCGGCGCTCACCGCGGTCAAGGGCGTCGGGCGCTTCACCGCCGACGGCGTGCTCATGCTCGCGCTGCGCCGCACGGACGTCCTGCCCGCCGCCGACCTCGCCCTGCGGCGCGCCGTCAAGCGCGCCTTCGGGCTGGACGAGCTGCCGGCGATTGCCGACGTCGACGCGCGCGGCGCCGCGTGGCGCCCGTGGCGCACGCTCGCGGCGGCGTACCTCTACGCCGCGCCGTCCAAGGGCGTTGTGCCACGGCCAGGCGATGAGCCGAGTGCTGGAAAAGGCGTCCATATGACGCCTTAGTCAGCACTCGGGCGGAGTTCGCCCCTGGTAGGGCGCCGCGTGGTTTGCTGGGCGACCCCGACGGTCACCTCGTCGAGGTCGGCCAGTCGACGCGCTGATCGTCAGTTCACCGACGGATCGAGCGGCATCATGGCCAGCAGCGCGTACTGGCGGCCCTTGCGGCGCAGGACCGTCGCCCACAGGTCGCCGGGCTCCTCGGTGAAGAGATCCTCGCGCCGCGCCGGCTCGACGATCCAGGACTCCTCCTCCATCTCGGCCTCGAGCTGCCCCGGCCCCCAGCCCGCGTGGCCCGCGAAGACGCGCGCGCGCCGCAGGGCGGCGCCGACGGCGTCGCGGTCTGAGACCTCGGCGGGCACGAAGCCGAGGTCGTCCTCGACGAGGAGCGCCGCCCGCTCGGGCTCGTCCCACTCGGCGAGGACGACGACCGCCTGGGCGCCGACCGGCCCGCCGACATGGACTACGTGGTCGGCGTCGGCGAGCCACGCGAGCTCCGGGACCGCCTCGCCGACGGTCGTCTCGGCCGCCCGGTTGAGGATCAGGCCCATCGCACCCTCCTCCCCGTGCTCGGTCATGTAGACGACGGTGCGGGCGAAGTTCGGGTCGGCGATGCGTGGCGAGGCGATCAGCAGCCGGCCCTTCAGCGACTCGGCCATCCCCGCATTGTGCCCGACGCCGCTCAGGCCGCCGGCAGCCGGCCCGCGCTGCGCGCGATCCGCTCCCACGGGTCGGCCGGGCGCTCGAGCACGTCGCGCAGCGTGAAGCGGTCGGCGCGCAGGGCCGGGTCCTCGAGCTCATCCCAGCGCAGCGGCGTGGCGACCGGCGCGCCCGGGCGCGGGCGGACGGCGTAGGGCGGCACCGCGGTCGCCGCGCGCGCGTTGCGGTTGACGTCGACGAAGAGCCGGCCCTCGCGCTTGCGCACGTAGAACTCCGTCGTCAGCTCGGCGGGCCGGCGCGCGACGAGCTCGTCGGCGACGGCGCGTGCCGCCGCGTGCACCGCCGGGAAGCCGTAGCGGCGCCGGATCGGGACGACGACGTGGACCCCGCGCGAGCCGGTCGTCATGGCCCAGGGCTCGGTGCCGAGCTCGCGCAGCAGCGCGCCGAGCGCGAGCGCCGTGCGCCGGACGAGCCCGAAGGCGTCGTGGCCGTCGCCGGCGGGATCGAGGTCCCAGATCATCCGGTCGGGGCGATCGAGGCGGTCCGCCCGCGACGTCCACACGTGCGGCGTGACGCAATTCTGGTTGGCCAGCCAGACGAGCGCGGCGGCGTCGTCGGCAAGGACATGGACGAGGCGCCCGCCGCGCTTGGCCACCTCGACGCGGTGCAGCCAGTCGGGCGCGCCGCGCGGGAGGTTCTTCTGGAAGAAGCCGTCGCGCCCGATCCCGGCATTGAAGCGCTGCATCGAGACGGGGCGCCCGCGGACGTGCGGGACCATCCAGGTGGCGGCGTCGCGGTAGTACGCCGCGAGGTCGCCCTTCGTGATCCCGTCGGCCGGGAAGAGCACCTTGTCCGGGTGCGTGATCGTGACGTCGCGGCGCCCGGCGCGCATGAGCGGGGACGCTAAATCATCGCCGCGTAGTCCGTGTGCGCGATCGTGGCGGCGATCACGTCGGCGCTCCGCTCGCATCCCGTAGGCGCGGAGAGCGGGTCGATCCCCGCTCGCATCCCGTTGGGCTGCGGAGAGGGGCTCCAGCCCCGCTCGGATCGCGTTGGCCTGCGGAGAGTGGATCGAGGCTAATGGCCGCTGCGCCCGTCGCGGGCGCCGGCGCGGTCGGCCACGATCCGCACGTCGACCTCGGGCAGCAGCCGCACGAGGCGCATCGGCAGCGCCTCGCGCAGGCGGCCGAGCCCGCGTCGCCCGGAGGGCGCGCCGAGCAGCACGTACGTCGTCCCGCGCTCGCGCGCCACGCGCGCGGCCGCGTCGGCGACGTCGTCGTGCTCGTCGACGATCAGCCGCGCATCCAGGACGGCGGCGAGCCGGCGGAGGTCCTCGAGGGCGGCGCGCTCCTGCGCCGTCGGTTCGGCGCCCGGATCGCGGACCACGAGGATGTCGAGCTCGGCCGCGAGGCGCTGGGCCGCGCGCCACGCGCGGCGCACGACGCGCTCGGAGCCCGGGCCGAGCTCGGCCAGCGCGAGCAGGCGCTCGGCGATCGGCTGCAGCTCCCTCGATCCGAAGAGCCGCTCCTCGCGCGCGTCGAGCGGGTCGCGCACGAGGCGCTTGGCCTCGACGTCCTCGGCGACCTGGCGCAGCGCGACCTCGCGCAACGCCTGCAGGTTCTCGATCCGGAAGAAGCCGCCGAGCGCAGCCGGGACGCGGGCGGCCGGATAGATCTTGCCCTCGCGCAGCCGCGCGAGCAGCGCCTCGGGCGTGAGGTCGAGCAGGACGACCTCGTCGGCCGCCGTCAGCACCGCGTCGGGCACGGTCTCGCGGACGCGGACGCCGGTCAGCTCGGCGACCTGGTCGTTGAGGCTCTCGAGGTGCTGGACGTTCATGGTCGAGAACACGTCGATGCCGGCAGCCAGCAGATCGGCGACGTCCTCGAAGCGCTTGGGGTGCTCGGTGCCCGGGGCGTTGGTGTGCGCGAGCTCGTCGACGAGCGCGAGCTCGGGCGCGCGGCGCAGCACGGCGGGGAGGTCCATCTCCTGCAGGACGACGCCGCGGCGCTCGATCCGCCGTCGCGGCACGACCTCCAGGCCGGCCGCCTCCGCGGCCGTCTCGTCGCGCCCGTGGGTCTCCAGCAGGCCGATCGCGACGTCGCGGCCCGCCTCCGCCTCCGCGCGGCCGTCCTGGAGCATGCGGAACGTCTTGCCGACGCCCGCCGCCATCCCGAGGAAGACCTTGTGATGACCCATCCTCGTCGGATCTTGACGCGAGCGCCCGCGTGCCGACGCGACCCGTGCCGCGGTCGCAGCCGCGGACCGGTCACGACCGCGACGCGGGCGCGCAGCAGAGGGATTTCTCAGTTCGGCGGCGCCGTCACCACGTCTCGAGGCGCTCGACCGCGCGCCGGCGCTCGATGCGCAGCCGCATGTCGAGCACGACGCAGCCGTTCGTCGTGCAGCGGACCGGGTTGAGGTCGGCCTCGACCAGCTCGGGGACCTCCCCGAGCAGCAGAGCGAAGCGCAGGATCAGCTCGCGCAGCGCCTCACGATCGAGCGGCGGGGCGCCCCGGAACCCGTCCAGCTGCGTGGCGACGCCGCTCGAGGAGTCGATCAGCTCGTCGGCCTCGACGTCCGTCGCCGGCGGCAGGCGGAACGCAACCCCTTCGGCGAGGCCGGCCTGGCGACCGCCGAGGCCGACCGCGATCACCGCGCCCAGGTCGGGATCGCTGACGGTTCCGACCAGCACATCGGCGCCGGGCGCCACGAGCGGCTGGACGATCGCTCCGATCCATTCCCGTCCGGCCGTCTGCACCCGTCGTTCGAGCTCGCGCCACCCGGATCGCACCGCCGACGCGCCCTCCAACCCGAGCAGCACGGCGTCGATCTCGCTCGAATGCGCCGGAGCCGCAAAATCCGCCTTCAGCGCCACCGGGCCGCCGATCTCCTGCGCCGCCGCGACCGCGCCCTGGAGATCGCGGCAGCGATCCGAGGCGACGACCGGGATTCCGTGCGTGGCGAGCAGGGCTTCTGCGTCGCGGAGCGAAAGCCAACCGTCCGCGCGCCCATGATCGAGTCGCGATGAGACCAGCGCGCGCGCCGCCGTCTGGTTCAGGCCGGAATAGCGCGGGACCTCGCCGAGCGGCCGCGACAGCCACGCGCGACGCTCCGCCGCGCGCGCGAGCACGGCGGCGCACGAGTCGGGGAACAGGAAGTTCGGCACGCCCGAGCCCTTCCTCGCGGGCAGCCGGCCGTCCGACCGCACGACGGATGCCACGACGGGCTTGGGCTGCCCCTCCGAGACCGCGGAGATCGCCTCCAGCACGGCCTCCGGGTCACCGTCGTGATGGTCGATGTAGTAGGCCATCAGCGCATCGATGCCGGCGTCGCCGAGCAGCTCGCGGGCGCTCGCGGCGTAGTCGTCCGGTCCGGCGCCGATCCCCAAGACCACCGGGCACTGCGTGTCGCTTCTCTCTCTCAGCTCCAGCCCGCGCGTCGCGCAGGCGTCGGCGGCGAGCGCGGCCACGCCCGCGGAGTTGCTCACGATCCCGATCCGCCGTCCGCGCGGCAGCGGCTGGCTCTCGAACAGCTGGGCGGCATCGAACATCCCCTCGCCGCGGCGAAATCGCAGCACCCCGGCCTGCTGCAGGAGCGCGTCGGCGACCGCATCGCCGCGCAGCGCCGCAGCCGTGTGCGAGCGCGCCTGGCTGCGCGCCCGCTCGGCCCGTCGACGCCCCTTGACAGCGAGGATCGGCTTCTCGCGCGACACGCGCCGCGCGATCCGCGTGAAGCGCTCGGGATTGCCGAACGTCTCCACGTAGAGCATCGCCACGGCCGTCCGAGCGTCTTCCTCGCACCACTCGAGCAGATCGTTGGTCGAGACGTCGGCGGGGCTGCCGAGCGAGGCGAACATCGAGACCCCCAACTGCCGGGCCTCCGCATGCCCGAGCAGCTCGATCCCGAGCGCGGCCGCCTCGGAGCCGATCGCCAGAGCGCCGGCGCGCACGCTTGCGCCGCTGAACGTCGCGTTCAGGCTGACCTCGGCGGCGCTGTTGACCACTCCCAACGAGCTCGGCCCGACCAGCCGCAAGCCCGCGCCCCGGACGATCTCCAGCAGCCGCTCGTCTCGCGCCAGCGACGCGTCGCGGTCCTGCTCCGGACCCCCGCCGTCGACCCCGGGCCCGGCCGGGAGAATCAGCAGCGCTCTCGCTCCGCTGGCGGCCGCCTCGGTGGCGAATTCGAGCACGTCGTCGCCCGCGGCGGCGATGATCACGAGCTCCGGCGCGGGGTCCAGCTCGCCGAGGCTGAGAGCTGCTCGCATCGAGCAGACCACACCCCCCGCGCGATTGACGGGTGTCACCACCCCCTCGAAGCCGCCGGCGACGATGTTCGCCAGCACCGCGCCCCCCAGATTGCCCGACGTCGCCGCGGCGCCCACGACCGCCACCGACGCCGGCGCGAGGATCGGCCGCAACGCGGCGACCGCGGCGACATGGTCGCGCTCGTCGATCCGCTCCAGCAGCGCCTCCGTCGGCGTGATGTCGAGTGAGACCGTCAGCTCACCAAACGAACCCCGGCGCCGCACGCCGAAGCCGGCGCCCTCGAACACGCCCAGCATCGCCCGGTTGTCGCGCAGGACCTCCGCGTCGAACCGGTTGATCCCCCGCCCCGCCGCGATCTCCGCGAGCTGCTCGAGCATCCGGGTTCCGGCTCCGCGGCGCTGCCAGTCGTCGGCCACCGCAAACGCGACCTCGGCGGCGCGTGGCTCGCGCAGCCCGTCGAAGCCCGCGACCGCCACCACCGGGCCATCGTGCCGGGCGATCAGCGCGACCCGATCGACGCCGCCGGCCTCGGCGGCTGCGCGCGCGGCCATGTCGGTCCGCCCGCTGCCATGGAAGCGCATGTATCGGCTCTCCGCCGACAAGCCGTCGTAGAACTCCTTGATGTCGTCGAAATCCGCCGGCGCCGGCTCCTGCAACCGCAGCGTCGAGCCATCGCGCAGCAAGACGTCACGGACCAGCCGGGTCTCGCCCGTCCCCGAGATCGTCACAGCTCCTGACCGCCGTTCAGCGCCCGCACGTGCCGGTGATGTTGCCACGCGACCAGCGCGCGGATGTGAACGAACGACACACGCCCGATGACGTGGCCGGCCGCGCTCGTGCGCGCGCGAGCACGCCCGGGCATCTTCATGGGATCTTGACGCGACCGCGACGATTCTCCACGCGATCTGCACGCCGGTGGGCGCACGATCGCGTGCGTGGACGCCGTCGCCATCCTGATCGCCGCCGCGACGTTCGCGGCGCTGCTGGCCCTGATCGCGGGGCTCGATCGCGTATGAAGGGCGCCGATCTCTTCGGGCTGATCGTGTCGGTCGCCGTCTTCGCCTACCTGCTCTACGCGCTGCTGCGCGGGGAGCGCTTCTAGCGCGATGGTCCAGGGCTTCCTGCAGATCGCGATCTTCTGCGCCGTCCTCGTCGCCGTGCGGCCGCTGCTCGGCGGCTACATGGCGAAGGTCTTCACGGGCGAGCGCGTCTTCCTGAGCCCGGTCGTGGCCCCGCTCGAGCGGCTGACGCTCCGGGTCCTGCGCGTCGACCCTTCACGCGGGCAGGGCTGGAAGGCCTATGCCGGCTCGCTGCTCGTGCTCTCGGGCGTCTTCTGGCTCGCGCTGTTCTTGATCCTGCGCACGCAGACCCTGCACCCGTGGAACCCCGAGAGCTTCCACTCGGGCACGTGGGACGTGACCTTCAACACCGTCTCGTCGTTCATCACGAACACGAACTGGCAGTTCTACGGCGGCGAGACGACGATGACGTACTTCAGCCAGATGGCCGGGCTGGCGGTCCAGAACTTCGTCTCGGCCGCCGTCGGCATCGTCGTCGCGATCGCGCTGATCCGCGCGATCGCGCACCGCCGCGGGGCCCAGCTCGGCGCCCAGGAGGGGACGCTCGGCAACTTCTGGGTCGACCTCACCCGCGCCCTCTTCTACGTCCTGCTGCCGATCTCGATCGTCGGCGCGCTCCTGCTCGTCTCCCAGGGCGTCACGCAGACGCTCGGCTCCTACGTCGACCTCAGGGGCATCGCCGGCGGCAGCGGTCGGCTCGCGCTCGGGCCGGTCGCCTCGCAGGAGGTCATCAAGGAGCTCGGCACGAACGGCGGCGGCTTCTTCAACGTCAACTCGGCGATGCCGTTCGAGAACCCCAACGGGATCTCGAACTTCCTCGAGCTCTTCCTCATCCTCGTCATCCCCGTCTCGCTCACCGCGACTTACGGCCGGATGGTCGGCTCGCGCCGCCAGGGCACGGCGATCTTCGCCGCGATGGCGATCATCTTCGTCACCGGCGTCGTCGTCGCCTACGTCGCCGAGCAGCACGGGGCCCCCGCCCAGCACGCCGCCGGCCTGCACACGGCCGCCTTCGACGGCACGACGGGCGGCAACCTCGAGGGCAAGGAGCAGCGCTTCGGGATCGCGAACTCGAGCCTGTGGGCCGTCGTCACCACCGTCACCTCGTGCGGCGCCGTCAACACCGCCATGGAGTCGCTGACCGGCTTCGGCGGCCTCGTGCCCTTCGCGAACCTGTCGATGTCCGAGACGATCTTCGGCGGGGTCGGCACGGGCCTGTACTCGATGCTGCTCTTCGTCCTGCTCGCCGTCTTCATCGGCGGCCTCATGGTCGGCCGCACGCCCGAGTACCTGGGCAAGAAGATCGAGGCGCGCGAGATCAAGCTCGTCGCGCTCGGCACGCTCTTCACGCCGCTGACCGTGCTCTTCGCCAGCGCGCTGGCGCTCGGGACGAGGTACGGCGCGCCGTCGATCGTCGCCTCGGGCCCGCAGGGCTTCTCGGAGACGCTCTACGCCTACGCCTCGCAGGCCAACAACAACGGCTCGGCGTTCGCGGGCTACACGGGCTACGTCCAGCTCGAGCCCGGCAACCTCGGCGCCTTCGGCATCACCTTCGCCGACCTGGTGGGCGGCGTGGCGATGCTCGCCGCCCGCTTCGCGCCGATCGTCATCGTCCTCGCCGTCGCGGGCTCGCTGCTCTCGAAGCGCCCCGCCCCCGCCGGCCTCGGGACGCTGCGGACCGACACGCCGACCTTCGTCGGGCTGCTCGTCGCGATCGTCGTCGTCGTCGGCGCGCTCACCTTCTTCCCCGCCCTCCTCCTCGGCCCCGTCGTCCAGGGCCTCACCGACCAGCTCTTCTGACCATGCGCAAGGACCTCGTCACCTCCGTGCTCGCCGTCGTCGTCCTGACCGTGATCCTCGGCCTCGCCTACCCGCTGCTCATCACCGGCGTCGCGCAGGTCGCGTTCCCCGGCCGCGCGGACGGCTCGCAGATCGAGCGCGACGGCCGCGTCGTCGGCTCGAGCCTGCTCGCGCAGCCGTTCGTGATCGACACGGGCCGCAGGGACCCCGACGGCAACGCGATCACGCGCCCGAACCCGCGCTACTTCCAGCCGCGCCCGTCGCAGAGCGACTACAGCGCCTCGGCGACGTTCTTCTCCAACCGCGGTCCCAACGACGCCGCCGGGCGCGACTTCTACCGCGAGACGCTGAAGGGCGTCCTCGCCCTCGAGCGTCCGTTCACGCCCGGGCTGACCGCGCGGCGCGTGCCGATCGACGCGGTGACGACGTCGGCCTCCGGCGTCGACCCCCACATCTCGCAGGCCAACGCGCGCATCCAGGCCAACCGCGTGGCCCGCGTCAGGCGGCTCCCGCTCGCCCGCGTGCGGGCGCTCGTGGACGACCACACCGACGGCCGCGCGCTCGGCGTCCTCGGCGAGCCGGGCGTCAACGTCACCGAGCTCAACCTCGCCCTCGACCAGATCCGATGACCGCCTCCTCCCGCCGCTCGCTCCTCTCCACCGAGCTCCTGCGCCCCGCGGTCGTCGCCTCGCTGCGCAAGCTGGACCCCCGCGTGCAGGTCCGCAACCCGGTCATGTTCGTGGTCGAGATCGGCGCCGTGATCACGACCGTGGCCTGGCTGATCCAGCTCTTCGGGGGCGGCCCGCTGGGCGGCGGCGGCGAGCCCGCGTGGTTCACGTTCACCGTGGCGATCTGGCTGTGGCTGACCGTCGTCTTCGCCAACCTCGCCGAGGCGTTGGCCGAGGGCCGCGGCAAGGCCCAGGCCGACGCGCTGCGCGCGATGCGCACGACGACGACCGCACGGCTTGCGGACGGGACGACCGTCGCCGCCGCCGACCTGCGCCGCGGCGACGTCGTCGTCGTCGAGGCCGGGGAGGTCATCCCCGGCGACGGCACGGTCGTCGAGGGCATCGCCTCCGTCGACGAGTCGGCGATCACGGGCGAGTCCGCGCCCGTCATTCGCGAGTCCGGCGGCGACCGCAGCGCGGTCACCGGCGGCACGCGCGTGCTCTCGGACCGCCTCGTCGTGGAGGTCACCCAGGAGCCGGGCCAGTCGTTCCTCGATCGCATGATCGCGCTCGTCGAGGGCGTCGAGCGGCGCAAGACGCCGAACGAGATCGCGCTCAACATCCTCCTCGCCGCCCTGACGCTCGTCTTCCTCGTCGTCATCGTCGCGCTGCGCCCGTTCGCGCTCTTCGCGAACACGGAGATCTCGGTCACGACGCTGATCGCCCTGCTCGTCGCGCTGATCCCGACGACGATCGGCGCGCTGCTGAGCGCAATCGGCATCGCGGGCATGGACCGGCTCGTGCGCCGCAACGTGCTCGCGCTCTCGGGCCGTGCCGTCGAGGCCTCCGGCGACGTCGACGTGCTGCTGCTCGACAAGACGGGGACGATCACGCTCGGCAACCGCCAGGCGGCCGCCTTCGTCCCGATGCCGGGCGTGGGCGAGGCCGAGCTCGCCGAGGCCGCCCAGCTGTCGTCGCTCGCCGACGAGACGCCCGAGGGGCGCTCGATCGTCGTGCTGGCCAAGCAGTACGGCCTCCGCGAGCGCGAGCTCGCCTCCCACGAGGCGCGCTTCGTGCCGTTCACCGCGCAGACGCGCATGAGCGGCGTCGACCTCGACGGGATGCTGCTGCGCAAGGGCGCCGGCGAGGCGATCGTCCGCTGGGTCGCCGCCGAGGGCGGAGCGGCGCCGGCCGAGCTCGACGCCGAGGTCGACCGCATCGCCCGCGAGGGCGCGACGCCGCTCGTCGTGGCGCGCAACAGCCAGGTGCTCGGCGTCATCGAGCTGCGCGACACGGTCAAGGAGGGGATGACGGCCCGCTTCGACGAGCTGCGGGCGATGGGGATCCGCACCGTCATGGTCACGGGCGACAACCGGCTGACGGCGGCCGCCATCGCCGAGGAGGCCGGTGTCGACGACTTCCTCGCCGAGGCGACGCCCGAGCGCAAGATGGAGCTCATCCGCTCCGAGCAGGGCGACGGCCGGCTCGTGGCCATGACCGGCGACGGCACGAACGACGCCCCCGCGCTCGCCCAGGCCGACGTCGGCGTGGCCATGAACACGGGCACCCAGTCCGCGCGCGAGGCCGGGAACATGGTCGACCTCGACTCCAACCCGACGAAGCTGATCGAGATCGTCGAGGTCGGCAAGCAGCTGCTGATCACGCGCGGCGCGCTCACCACCTTCTCGATCGCCAACGACGTCGCGAAGTACTTCGCGATCCTGCCCGCGATCTTCGTCACCACCTACGCCGCCGGCGGCGACACCAGCGGCCCGCTCGACTCCCTCAACATCATGTCCCTCGGCTCCCCGGCCAGCGCGATCATCTCGGCGATCGTCTTCAACGCGCTGGTGATCCCGCTGCTCGTGCCGATCGCGCTGCGCGGCGTGCGCTACCGCCCGGTCGGCGCCACCGCGCTGCTGCGGCGCAACCTCCTGATCTACGGCGTCGGTGGCGTGATCGCCCCCTTCGTCGGGATCAAGCTCATCGACCTCGTCGTCCACAACCTCCTCGGAGCGTGATCTTCGCCATGACCCGCCTCGCGATCCTCGCCCGCCGCGCACGCCTCGACCGCGCGCTGGCCGACGGAGCCGACCCGGGCGCCGACTAGGCGCTCGGCGTGCGCGCCGCGCAGCTTGTGAGCCCGGCGTCGCGCGCCCGGCTCGCCCTCGGCCTCGAGCGCGTCCTCGAGGCCGCCGACGAGCCGCCCATCACGTTCAGCGCCGCGGCGCCGCTCAACAGGCCCGCGATCCACGCCAACCGCCCTCTCCTGCGCGCCCTGGCCCACGAGCTGCGGGGCGACGCGGCGGTCCGGGCGGAGGGCATCGCGCGCGTGCGGCGCCTGCTCGTCGACGGCGCCGGCCCGCTCTACGCCCCCGCGTCCGCAGGCACGCTCGCGCGCGCTGCGGGCGCGGGCCTCGACGCGCTCTACGAGGCCGCGACGTCCTTGCGCCTGACCGCCTGAGGCCGCGGTGCCGCGGGGCCACCACAAGGTGCTCCTCGGCACGGCTGCGGGCGTCGGCAAGGCGCAGGACATCGCGTGGCTGCTCGAGCGCGCGCCGGGCGAGGTCGTCGTCCTGCGCCCCGATCCGTCGGACCGCGCCGCGCTGACCGGCGCGGGCGATCAGGCCGCGAAGCGATACCCCACGCCGAGCTCGGTGCGGACGTAGCGCGGCCCGGCCGCGTCGGGCTCGAGCTTGCGGCGCAGGTTGGCGATGTGCGTGCGCAGCGTCAGCACGTCGTCGCCGTAGGCCGGCCCCCAGACCTCGGTGAGCAGGGCCCGGTGGGTGAGCAGGCGGCCGCGGTTGCGCATGAGCACTGCGAGCAGCTCGAACTCGGTCGGGGTCAGGTGGACCTCGGCGCCGTCGCGCAAGACCCGGTGGGCGGCGCGGTCGAGCTCGAGCCCTTCGGCGCGCAGGACCGGGTCGTCGGGCTCGGGCGACGCGCGGCGCAGGGCCGCCTGCAGCCGCGCGACGAGCTCGCGCGGGCTGAAGGGCTTCGTGACGTAGTCGTCGGCCCCGGCCTCGAGCGCGCGGACCTTGTCGTCCTCGTCGCCCACCGCCGACAGGACGAGGATCGGCATCCGGCTCCACTCCCGCAGGGCGCGGCAGACCTCGACCCCGTCGCGGTCGGGGAGCACGAGGTCGACGATCGCGGCGTCGGGCCGCTGGAGCGCGGCGACGTCGAGGGCCTCGCCCGCGGTCTCGGCCGGCAGCGCCTGGAAGTCGGCCTCGCGCAGCACGACCCGCAGCGCGCGCAGGATCTGCGGCTCGTCGTCGACGATCAGGACCCGGCGGCTCACGGCGTCACGGCGGTGGCGGGCTCGGCGTCGGACAGCGGCAGCTCGACGACGAAGGTCGTCCCCTGCCCGGGCAGCGACTCGGCCCAGACGCGCCCGCCGTTGGCCTCGATGAAGCCGCGCGCGATCGCGAGGCCCAGCCCCGAGCCGCGGAAGCCGGTGCGGTCGGTGCCCGCGCGGTAGAACGGCTCGAAGACGCGCTCGCGCTGCGCCGGCGGGATCCCCGGGCCCTGGTCGACGACGCGGATGCGCACGCGGCCCGGGGCGGGCGCGGCGCGGACCTGTACGGGATGGCCGTTGGCGTAGCGCGCCGCGTTGCCGAGCAGGTTCACGAGCGCGCGCTGGAGCTGGACGGGGTCGAAGCGCAGCGGCGGCGTGTCGGGCGCGACCTGCACGCGGATCTCGGGGGCCTCGAGGCGCAGCTCGTGGGCCGCCGCGAGCACGACCTCCTCGAGGTCGCTCCACTCCGGGTGCGCCGCGGCGCCGCCGGCCTCGAGGCGGCTGAGGTCGAGCAGCTGCTCGATGAGCCGCGCGAGGCGCTCGGCCTCCGCGCGCACGACGCCGGCCAGCTCGCGGCGCTCGGCGTCGTCGACGTGCTCGGCCTCGAGCGGGCCCGCGGATGCGAGGATCGCCGTCAGCGGCGAGCGCAGGTCGTGCGACACGGCGCGCAGGAGCGCGGTCTTGACGACGTCGCTGCGCCGCAGCGCGCGCGTCTCGACGACGTCGTTGAGCAGCTCGTCGCGCTCGAGCGCCGCCACGAGCAGGGCCTCGAGCGAGGGCACGACGCGCTCCTGGATCCGGCGCAGCGTCGCCTCGGGGACGCCGGCGGGGACGACGAGCGTGCCGATCTGCCGCGCCCCGTCGCGCAACGCGAAGGCGACGCGCCGCTCGTCGCCCTCGACCGCGCGCAGCTCGATCGCCGCGGAGGGAAGCCCGAAGGCGAGCGCGAGCCGGTGGGCGGCGAGCGGCAGCCCGTCGCGCAGCTCGCCGCGCAGGAGCAGGCGCGCGAGCTCGACGGCGAGGTCGGCCTCGCGGCGGCGCTGCTCGGCGGCGCGGGTCCGCCGGCGCCAGCTCTCGGCGAGCGTGCTCGCGATGACCGCGGCGACGAAGAAGACCGCGAGCGCGACCCAGTTCTCGCCCTCGGCGATCGTGAAGCGCCCGGTCGGGGGCAGGTGGAAGAAGTTGAAGGCCAGCGCGCTCGCGACCGCCGTGAGCACCCCGACCCAGGCGTCCCAGATCGTCGAGACGAGCAGGACCCCGAGCAGGTAGATGACGCCGAGCGAGACCGGCGGGGCGATGTCGTCGAGGGCGTAGTCGACGATCGTGACCCCCGCGACGGCGAGCACCGCCGCGGCGAGGCCGAGCGCCCGCGGGGGCGGGCGCTCGTCGGCGAGGATGGGGACCCCACGGGGCACGCCGTGAGCGTACGACGGTGCCCGGCGCGCTGCACGCGTGCGAGGATCGCGCCCATGCGCGGCGCCGCCGCCCTCCCGGACTCCGCCGCGGCCGTCGTCGCGCTGCGTTCGCGGGCAGCTCGGGCGCGGCGGCGTGACCGCCCGCGCCGCGCCAGTCGGCGCGGATGCGCAGCCGGAAGTGGATGCGCCCGCGCGGGCCGCCCGCGGACGGCGACGATCCGCGCGTCGAGCGCGGCGTCAGCCGCCGATGAGGGCGCCGATGAGGCCGCCGATCGAGCGCGGGTCGCGGCCGTGCTCCCGCTCGAAGCGCTTCGCCTCGTCCTCATCGGCCAGGGCGAGCACGAGCTCCTCGCGCGAGGAGCCGAGGCCGCACGCGGTGCGGTCGAGCAGCTTGAGCACCTGGTCCTGGAGCACCCCCTCGACCCCGCCCGCGCCGGGCGAGCTGCGCTGCGGGTGACAGCTGTCCTGGATCTCGACCGGCTCGGGGCCGATCGACCGCTGCGCGACGACGTAGGCCAGCGGCACGGCGACGGCGAGCCCCGCGGCCGCCGCGAGGGCCGCCAGCCGGCGGCGCGCGGGCACGAGCAGCGCGGCCGCCAGCAGGCCGAGCAGGCCGGCGATCACGAACGACGAGCGGAAGGCGTCGCCGACGCCCTCGATGAGCGTGTCGTCGGCCCGCGCGACGAGCTCGTCGTAGGCGGCGCGGTCGGCGCCCGTGAAGCGCCCGCGCTCCCGGGCGGCGGCGTCGCGCAGGCCGGTGCGCGGCTCGGTGGACTCGACGCCGTCGAGGAGCGCGGGCGCGAGCTGCAGCTTCGCCTGCGGCGGCAGCGGCGCGTCGAGGACGAGCGCGACCCCGCGTTCCTTCGCGGTCTGCACCGAGGCGTCGAGCTGGTGGGCGGCAATCGGCGCGACCGCGACGAGGACCGCCGCGATCCCGGCGTGGCGCACGGCGAGCAGCTGGGCGGCGTCGCGCGGCGTGCGCTCGGGGAGCAGGCCGCCGCCGATCGCGGTCAGGGACAGGCCCATCCCCACCCCGGCCAGCAGCTGCGGCGGGACGGTCCACGCGAGCCTCGCGTCGGGCAGCCACGCGAGCGCGAGCACGCCGCCGCCGACGAGCGCGCTCCCAGCGCAGGCCCGCATGGCGGGCTCGCCCGGGATCCGCGCCCCGGCGACCGCGGCGAGCGGCAGGACCGTCACGGTGGCGGCGGCCGCGAGCGGCGTCTCGTTCCAGCCGGCCACGAGCAGGAGCACGAGCAGGAAGAGGACGGCGGCCAGCGAGGCCGAGACGAGGCCGAGCGCGACCGCCGGGCGCGGGGCGAACCGCTCCCCCGGGCGCGGCTCGTCGGAGACGGTCGCGACCGGGCCGGCGAGGGCCGCGAGCGCGGCGACCGCCGCGACCGGCGCCTGGAAGACGAAGATCGCGCGCCAGTCGAAGGCTTGGGTGAGCGCGCCGCCGAGCGCCGGCCCGACCGCGGTGGCGAAGACCGCCGCCGCGAGCCACAGCTGCCGCCCGCGCCCGGCGGCGCCGCCCATGAGCTCGAAGGCGCAGACGAGCCCGGCGGCCCCGCCGAGCCCCTGTGCGCCGCGCGCGACGAGCAGCCCCGTGAGGTCCTGCGCGCCGGCGCACGCCGCCGAGGCGACCGCGAAGAGCACGAGGCCGCCGGCGCCGATCGCCCGCGCGCCGTACGCCGCCGCCGCGCGCTCGAGCGGCACGAGCGCGACCGCGAGCACGAGCACGTAGACGCCGATGACCGCGGCGACGCCCTCGACGGTCGTGTCGAGGTCGCGCAGGAGGTCGGGCAGCGCGAGCGTGACGATCGAGCCGTCGGCGAGGGCGACCCCCGCCGCGACGGCCAGGATGAGCTGGCGCGCGCGCACGGCCGCACAGTCTCGTGGAAGCCGCCGCCGGGTAGCGCCGGCCCATGGCCGGGCGCATCGTGGTGGGCACCTCGAGCCGGGCCGACCGCCGCTCGGCCCAGGAGGTCGCTGCGTGAGCCCTGACCGCGACGCCCAGACCCTGCTCGACGCCATCGCCGCCGAGATCCGAGACCACGTCCCGTGCGGGTTCGCGATCTGCGAGGCGGCGACGAACCTCGTGCCGGGCGAGGGCAGCGCGACCGCCGAGGTCGTCGTCGTCGGCGAGGCGCCGGGCGCGAGCGAGGACCGGGAGGGCCGGCCGTTCGTCGGGCGCGCCGGCCGGCTGCTGGACGAGCTGCTGGAGGCCGCCGGGCTCGACCGCGAGGCGGTCTTCATCACGAACGTCGTCAAGGCGCGCCCGCCCGGCAACCGCGACCCGCGCGCCGACGAGGTCGCCCACCACCTCCCCTGGCTCGAGGCCCAGCTCGAGGTCATCGGACCGCGGCTGCTCGTGCCGCTCGGGCGCCACGCGCTCGCCCGCTTCGCCCCCGACGCGAGGATCTCGGCCGAGCACGGGCGCGTGCTCGAGCGCGACGGGCGCACGCTCTTCCCGATGTACCACCCCGCCGCGGCGCTCCACAACCAGGGCCTGCGCGAGACGCTGCTCGCCGACGCCCGTGCCCTGCGCGAGGCGCTCTGACGCCGGTGGCGATCCGCATCGGCTGCTCGGGCTGGCAGTACGCCGACTGGCGCGGCGTCCTCTACCCCGAGGGCCTCGGCCAGCCGCGCTGGCTGGCGCGCTACGCCGAGGTCTTCGACACCGTCGAGGTCAACGCGACCTTCTACCGCCTCGCGCGCCCCGAGGCCGTCGCGCGCTGGGTCGCGCAGACGCCGCCCGGCTTCGTCTTCGCCGTCAAGGCCAGCCGCTACCTCATCCACATGCGCAAGCTGCGCGACATCGACGCCGGCATCGGCCGCTTCTACGCGGCGATCGCGCCGCTCGCGGCGTCACCGAAGCTCGGGCCCGTGCTCTGGCAGCTGCCGCAGTGGTTCGCGCGCGACGACGACGTGCTCGCCGCGGCGCTCGCGCAGCTGCCGCCGGGCCGCCACGCGTTCGAGTTCCGCCACCCGAGCTGGTTCGCCGCGCCGGTCTACGCGCTCCTGCGCGAGCACCGCGCGGCGCTCGCGATCGGCGACGACCCGCGCCGGCCGTGGGTGCCGCGCGACGTGCTGACCGCGCCCTGGACGTTCCTGCGCTTCCACCGCGGCCACCGCGGCCGGCGCGGCAACTACTCCGGGGCCGAGCTGCGCGACTGGGCCGCGCGCGTGCGCGCGCTCGCGACCGCGGCCGACGTCTTCGCCTACTTCAACAACGACTGGGAGGGCTTCGCCGTGCGCAACGCGCTCGCGCTGCGCGAGCTCGTCTGAGCCTGGCGCCTACCCGAGATCTTCGGGCACGGGTCGCAGGCCGGTGGCGATCGCGGCCGCCAGACGGCGGTCCCAGGTGGCAACGAGCAGCTCCGGCCGACGGAGAATCCGCGCGGCCGCCAGATGCAGCGCGTCGAGGCTCCGCAGATCATGGCTCGGCGCCAGGTCGGCGGCGTCCCGGACCAGCGCCTGGTCGACCTCGATCACGTCGAAGGCGGCCCACTCGTCTTGCACACGGCGCGCGGCCCGGCCGCCCGCGGCCAGGACGACGGCGCGGACGGTCTCGACGTAACCCACCCGGCACATGAACCAGCCGTCGGCCTCGTGCATGAGCTCGCGAACGAGGCGGCTGCCGTCCTCGGCCAGATAGCGCTTCACGAGGGCGCTGGCGTCGAGGTAGAGGATCACCGCCCGGCGTCGCGTTCCGCGAGCACGACCTCCGTCGCAGAGATGTCCGCGTGGATCAGCCGCGGGGGATGCTGCGGTCGCGACTGCGTCCGAGGCGTCAACCGTCCCTCCGACACGAGGCGGCGCAGGCCGTCGTCAGCCTCGACCGCGCCCGCGGGCACGATGTCGGCCACGGGACGCCCGCGCACCGTCACGCGGACCCGCTCGCCTCGCGCGACCGCGCGCAGCGTCCCGCTCAGCGACGCCTTCAGCTCCCTGACGCCGATCTGCCGCATGCGGCCACATTAGCAGTCATGTGGCCACACGCTCAGCGGGTGGGCCCCGTGCCCGTCGCACGGAACGGCGCGGTCAACCGGCGATCACGAACGTGTCCCGGCGCCGGCCGGCCGGTCAACGTCCGGACGAGCTCGGCGGTTATCGTCCGCTGGAGTGGCCCGTAGCGCGAGCTTCGACGTGCTGGTCATCGGTGGCGGCTCGGCTGGCTGCGTCCTCGCTGCGCGTCTGAGCGAGAGCGGCCGGCGGGTCTGCCTCGTGGAGGCGGGTCCCGACTACGGGCCCTACGCGGACGGGCGGTGGCCCGCGGACATGCTCGACGCGCGTGCGCTCGCGTTCTCCCATGCGTGGGCGACCGACCGCGAGGATCGCTCGCAACTACGCGCTCGGATCATCGGCGGCTGCTCTGCGCACAACGCCTGCGTGGTGCTCGCGGGCACACCCTCGGACTACGACGAGTGGGGGCATGGCTGGAGCTACGTCGCGATCCAGCCGTACCTGAGGCGGGCCGAGCGCGAGCTACGCGTGCGCCGGCTCTCGCATGAGGAGCTGTCGCCCTGGCACCGCGCCTTTGCCGCTGCGGCGGGCGACGACGCGATCCTGCACCCCGTCAACGCGAACGGCTCCGTGCGCTGGAACACGGCATTCGCCTATCTCGATCCAGCCCGTGGGCGCGACAACCTGACGATCCTCGCCGACACGCTCGTCAACCGCGTGCTGCTGGCCGGCGACCGTGCGGTTGGTGTCGCGACGACGGACGGTGAGTTGCGCGCGGACACCGTCGTGCTGGCTGCTGGGGCGTACGGCTCGCCCACGATCCTCCTGCGCAGCGGCGTCGGTCCGGAGCGGGAGCTGCCGGTCGGCGAGGGTCTGAGCGATCACGTCGGCGTCGGCTTCGGCTTCTCCGGGACGGAGCGCCTGCAGCGCGAGGCCGCGGAGTTCGAGCGATCCCACCCGCTGTTCATGGCTCAGGTGACCGTCGCAGCCTCGAGCAGCGCCTGCCCGGCGGGCACGCGGGACCTCTTCTTCTTGCCCGGGATCGATCCGCCGGGTAAGGCCGGCTACGAGGTCAGCGTCGCCGTGTTCGCGATGAAGCCCGAGTCGCGCGGCTCGGTCCGCCTCGCGTCGCGCGATCCGCGCGTGCCGCCGGCAATCGACCACGGCTTCCTGTCGAACCGGCGTGACGCCGAGGTCCTCGCCGAAGGCGTCGAAGCTCTGCGCCGGCTCACCAGCACAGACGCGATTCGCGCATACGGCGGTCGCGAGACGCGTCCAGGGCCCGACGTCGACGCGCTCGCGCACGTCCGCGATACCGCCCGAGGCTTCTTCCACCCGGTCGCGACTTGCGCAATCGGTCGCGTCGTGGACGGCGACGGCCACGTCTACGGGGTCGACGGACTGCTCGTCGCCGACGCCTCGATCATCCCGACGATCCCGCGGGCCAACACCAACCTGTCGACCGTTGCGCTCGCGGAGCGGCTCGCAGAGCGCATGGCAGAGCTGCAGCGGTAGGCGCACGGGACGGCGAGCGGCCCGCCGCTCGGCGATGTGGGGATCGCGTCCACGGCCGGCCCGACGCCAGCGATTCAGGCTAAGTGATCTCTCTCGCCATCCCCCAGCGCCCTTCCCGGGAGTTGTCCCACTCGGTCGCATCTTGGTCCCGCGGGCGACGCGAGGCGAGCATGGCGCCAGGGGCTCGCTTCACGGGGCCACCTGGTCGTGCCGGGCCCGGACTCGGCTCGGGTCGGTCGCGACGTCTGGCGCGCGGTCGCGAGAGCGCGCGCGGCGCAGGCGGGCGCGAAGCTGCGCCCAGGTCGCCCCGAGCGACCACGAGCAGCGCGGGGCCGAAGGACGCGAGTGTCTCTTCGATCGGGAGGCCGGCCACGTGCGCGAACGGAAGGCCGATCACTGGAAGATCTCGGTCGTGCAGTCGCCGCCCCGCAGGCGCACCTCGTGTGCTCGGGCTGGACCGCCGGGGCGGTCGTGGAAGTCGACGAAGAAGTCGGGGTCGACCTGCATCCCGCCCTCGGGTGAGCAGTTGACGCGCAGCAGCCACGAGCGCAGCCCGGGGTAGAACTGGTTGTCCCAGGTGGAGTACAGCGAGTTGGTGACGAAGGCCTGCGCCCGTCCAGCGACAGCTGGATCATCTGCGGCCCGCCGCCGAGCATCCCCGCGTCGCCGCCAATGAGCACCGTCGAGCTCGAGCGCCTGCAGCGTGCGTCGCGGCCGCGCTCCTGCTTCCGTGTTGAAAGCAGGTTCGGAGGTCGCCGTGGACGGCGCCGGGGGCGGCGGGCAGTGCCCGCCGCCCCGCAGCCTTGTCTGCACGGAGCTCTCCAGCGAGGTCACTCTGCACGCCGACCGCTATGCGGATGACCGCGACGGGCTCGGCACAACGTCTGCTCCCGCTCCGATCCTCGGCCTCGCGCCGTCGACGCCGGGGCGGCGTTGGGTCGTCTACTCGTTCCAACGCGACACGCCGGGGGGCGGACACGTGACGCCGTCGAGCTTCCAGATCTGCCCGCTGAGGGTGACGACGTAGGCGGTGTTGGCGATGAACTCGAGCGACGTCGGCCGGTCCAGGCCGTCCGCGACGACCGTGAAGGTGGCGTCCCGTCTTGCCCGCACGAGGCTGCCGGTGTCGGGCAGCGCCGGAGAACCCGGGGGGCCGCCTCCGAAGACGCCCTGCGAGAGCGCGTACAGCGTGCGATCGCGCGCGAATTCCACGTCGACGAGCAGCGGAGCGCCGGAGGCGACCACCGTGGCGGTGGACGACTTCGATCCGAACGAGACGACCTTGCCGTCCTCGGGCAGGTGGGGGACCGGGCCGGCCTCGGCCATGTACACCTTGCCTGCCCGTAGCGCGAGCCCCGTTGGGACGATGTTTGCGAACGCGATGCGCTCGCTGACGCGACCATCGCGCTTGACGCGCAGCACCCGGTTGTGGTGCCCGTCGGTGACCAAGAACCCGCCACGGTAGGTCTCCAGCGCGTACTGGACTCCGGTTGGCAGGTCGAACTGAGTGTTCGGCGGATTCGCGACCGAGAACGCGCCGATGTCTGCGACCACGGTGAAGCTGTCTGGACCGTCGACGCGGTAGATACCGACGGTGTCGCTGCCGCCGACGTCGGCGCCGACGGCCGTGACCAGCACGTACGCGGTCCGGCCGATGAACTCGACGTCCCTGGCCACACCGAAGCCGAGGCTCGAGGCCGGCAGGCCATCGGCGAACGTGCTGACAGCTCCCGTCCTGGGATCGACGCGCGAGATCCTGCCGGCCGCCGATTCCGTCACGTACAGCGCGCCGTCGGGACCAATCGTGCTGCCCGCGCCACCCTCAAGGCCCGTGACCAGCTGCGTCGGATTGAGCCCCCCGGTGCGGGCGCAGCGGTCGCTGCAACCGGCTCGACCATCGCGATCATCGTCGACAGCACCACGGCTACGGCCACGCTTGCGTGCGCGATCAGGTGCTTCGTGCTCATTGTCTTCTCCTTGCTTGTCTTCGGGATTGGGTCGAGGGCCGGCCTGGGCCGTGACCCTCCCGCCATGTCCTTGGCGACGATGCCGCGGGCGCGCCGCCGCGCGAGCTCGTGCCGCTCGCTGGGCGGACGACAGACGGTGCCCCCTTGCCTTCCCCGGCTGCGCTGGCTGGCTTGGTCAGTCACGCCTTCTCGTCGCTTGTGTAGGCGTAGAAATAGGGGTCGAGTACGCGGACCTGGGTGATTCGCTCGACCGGAAGGTCGTTGCGCGTTGCGGTCTTGCGGATCGCCTCCGGCCTTGGTCCGTCGTAGACGCAGAAGGTCTTCGTGCGGTCCTCGCTCACGTAGGAGTGGATCCAGGTGACGCCCTCCTCCTGGTTTCGCTCGACCACCCCCCGGCAGAGCTGCGCTCCCTCGCTCGAGGCCGGGATCCTCAAACCCTCCGAGAAGGTGCGCTCAACGACGTAGCGGGGCATCTCGCTTCTCCTTGCTCTTCACGCTTCGGTGGCGCTGGAGCTACGACCACGACAGCCAGCCGCATCGGCAACGACACCTAGAGGCTTGATGTGGGTTCATCGTCCGTCGTAGGCGGCGAGGGCGCGTGGCGGGCGGCCGGTGAGGATGTTGATGAGCATTCCGAGGGTGAGGGCGAGCAGGCGTTGTGCGATGCGTTGGACCAGTCCGGTGAGGGTCTTGGCGAGGTGCTGGTCGAGGCGCATCTGGCCCTTGAGGTTGCTGAAGACCGACTCGGCGACCAGGCGGATGCGGGCCTTGGCGATTTCCATCGGTGGTCGCTGACCGAGCTTGTGCTTGGTGGGCGTGATCAGCGTGACGTCGATCAGGCTCATCGTGCGCTGGTACTCGGCGCCCCAGAAGCCACCGTCGCCGAACAGCAGGCTGTCGGGGTGCCCGCAGGCCAGTTCCCAGGCGGACTCGCGTTCCTGTCCGGTCTTCGGTCCGACGAGGTCATAGCCGACCGGGGTGCCCTTCCAGTCGGCGATGAGGACCAGGCGCATGCCCCACACGAACAGGCTCTTGGACGGGCAATACCCGTAGCTGGCGTGCCCGGCGAACTCGCTCTTGGAGGCGCAGCCGGGGTAGTTGGCGCACTGAATCAGCGTCCCGTCGACGAGCCGGATCTGGCCGTCGGCGATCAGCTGCGCGACCTGCAGCTGCACGGTGGCGATCCACGGCGCCAGGCGCCGCAGCCGGCGGTTGTACTGGCTCTGGTCGGGCAGGTGCGGAAACCAACCGGGCAGCAGCCGCTCGATCATGCCCAGGAACTGGCGATCCGAGCAGACGCCGGTCGCTGCTTGCGCGGCGGCGAGCGCGATCAGCTCATCGTCGGTGATCAGGCCCGCAGGGCCCGAGCGAGGGATCCGAACCGACGCGGCGAACACGTAGGCTGCGATAACGAGGGTCTCCAGACAAGCGGTCATCTCGTGCTCCAATCACGAGCTGGCAGGGCTGGAGGCCCTCTTCTTTATGTCAACGCCGCCACCTGCCCCGCGACCCAACCCACATCAAGCCTCTAGTGACCGGTCAGGGAGCCGATCCGGGCGAAGCGGCGGCGGCGCAGTCGAGCGATGCCGGCAAGGGCGATCGCGAACGCCCCGGCGGCGGCGGTGGCGCCAATCCCCGCCGAGTCCCAGTCAAGGCCCGAGGTTTGCGCGTCATCGGCTGCGTGCGTGCGGGTGATGGGGCGCGGGGCCACGGGCCATGTCGGCGGGGCAGCCACGGCGATCGGGCGGCCTGAAGAGCCCCTTGCGGGGGTGTGGAACATGATCGCTCCTTCGTCATGTAGGACCGCCCGGTGCAATTCTGCGGTCCAGTCAACGCTAGGAGCGTGTAGGTCCCCGGCGCATCGGGAGATCTGCCCAGATTGCTGCAGGCGCCTACCGCCCTTGGTCCGCGAGCCCGAGCCGCACGGCCTGTGCGCTGGCCTGCGCGCGCGTGCGCACGTCAAGCTTGCGCAGGATCGCCGAGACGTGATGCGCGACGGTCTTCTCGGACAGGAACAGGCGCTTGGCGATCTCCGCGTTACCAAGACCCTGCGCCACCAGTTCCAGCACCTCGAGCTCGCGCGCGGTCAGCTTGGCCGGGTTCTCCCGCGTTGCCTTGCGCGGCCCCCTGGGCAGCCCACGCGCGCCGCGCCGGCGCAGGCGGCGCGCGACGATCGCCGCGGCCGGAGACGCGCCCAGGCGCTGGAGCTCGTGCAAGGCATGCCGCAGCGCTTGCTGATCGTCGGCTTCGGCAAGCGCCAGCGCGGCCTCGTACGGGCACCCGAGCGCTTGCCACAACTCGCCCGCCCGCTGCCAATCGCCGCTGATCTGTCGCGCGTAGGGCTCCGCCGCGATGGGCGGCGGCTCGTCCAGCGCCCCGGCACGCCAGCGCCAGCACGCGAGCTCGCCGACGGCCCATGGGTCGCGGCGATCGAGCGCGAGCGTGAGCGCCGCGTCGGTCACCCGTCGAACGTTCGTGTGATCCCCGCTCAGCCAGGCTGCCTCGGCGCGCGCGGCGGCCACCTGGGCGATCCGATCCAGCTCGAAGGTTGGGGCGGCCAACGCGTCGGCGTCCGCCAGCAGCACAGTCGCCTCGGGGTCACCGCGCCGTGATCTCAGCAGGCCGAGCGTGGCCAGCGCCCAGGTGCGCGCGAGCTGCGCGCTGCGTGGATCACGCAACACGAGGCCAGCCGAGTCGGCTGCCGCATCCCACCTGCCAAGATCGAGCTCCAACCGCGAGCGACTCCCGAGCAGGTACAGACGAAAGGTATCCAGGCCCCGTTCGGTGCAGTACTCGAGCCCGGCGGCGAGATGGTCCAGCGCGATGTCGTAGCGGCGGTGACGCACGGGTAACATGACCAGCCGGCTGAAGGTCAGCGCGGCATGTTCTTCGTGGCCGTGACTCTGCGCGAGCGCGAGCGCAGCCTCCAGCTTGCGCCGGCCCTCGGCCGCGTGGGTACGAAACTCGGCCGCGGCGATGTTGCTGAGCGCGTAGGCCTCCACCTCCGTGTCACCGAGCGCTCGGCCGAGCTCGAGCGCTCGATGACCCCACTCGACCGCTTCGACGGCGTCGTCGACGACCATTCGCCGCTGCGAGAGGTTCGCGTAGGCCATTGCGAGCTCGTGACCCGCCGGCTGCTGCTCGAGCAGCTCGATCGCCTCGACCACGAGCGGCTCGGCCTCTGACGCCCGCCCTACGAAGAACAACAGACGCGACAGAACCCGCAGCGCGTTTCCCTCGCCGCGCTTGTCCCCGAGCCGCCGGAGGCAGTCCAGCGCCTCCTGTTGCGCGTCGATCGCCTCGTCGAGCTGCGAGGTCAGATAGCACTCTGCAGCGCGACGCGACAGCAAGTCAGCACGCAGTGCAAGCTGCCCTCGGTCGGCGAATCGCAGCGCCCGCTCATACTGAGCCGCCGCCTCGCGATGCGCACCGACCAACGCGGCGCGGGCGCCCGCTTGCGGCGCGTACCGCAGCACCGCCCCCGCGTCGCCGGCAGCCTCGGCGTGGTGGGCGAGCCGCGCGTGATCGCGAGCGCCGCCGGGCGGATCGGCAAGCAACTCGAGCGCCTTGCGATGCAAAGCCAGGCGCCGATCCGGCGCCAGCGACTCCTCGACAGCGCGACGCGCGAGCTCGTGACGAAACGCCACCGCCGCCGCCTCGGCCGTGAGCATGCCGGACACAAGACACTCCTCGAGATGACCGATCGTGTCCGCCGCGAGCCCCTCGAGAAGCCAAAGCTCTGCCCGCTGCGGTATAGCGGCGACAGCCACGAGGAGCGCCCTCGCCGGCACGCTCAGGCGCCCGGCACGAGCCAACACCGCGTCGCGCACCGTGCTGGGGATCTCGTCTCCTCGCGCCGCCAGCACCTCGGTGACAAAGAACGGATTGCCGGCCGTCTTGCGGTACAGCTCGCCAGCGTCGACACCGCGCTGCTCGGCCAGCCTGGCGACCGCGCCCGGCGACAGAGGCGCGATCTTCAAGCGGCGGATGGTCCTGTCGGTCGCGAGGTCGCCAAGCACCATTCGGAGCGCGTGGTCGCGGTCGAGCTCGTCATCGCGGTAGCTGGCGATCACGAGCGCACCCACCATCTCGACCCGGCGAGCAAGCATCCGCAGCACGTCGAGCGTGGCCTCATCCGCCAAGTGCACGTCCTCGAGCACCAGCACCGTGGGCGCGCGCGACCCCAGCTCGCGCACAAGCGCCGCCATCACCTCGTGCGGCCTGGCGCCGGTCTGCACGAGCTCCTCCAACTCGCCTGCCGTCGCCTCGGCCACGTCGAACAGCGGCCCGAGCGGCCGCGGCGTGAACAGCGCATCACAGGTACCCTCGAGAACGCGCGCCGAGCTGCCCTGCTCGCGGCAGAAGCGGCGAACGAGCGCCGTCTTCCCGACACCCGCCTCGCCGCTGACCAGCACAACGCGCCCCCGCCCGCCGCTGACCACCTCGGCAAGAAGCGCATCCAGCGCGGACAGGTCATCAGAACGCTCGAGCAACTCGCTCGAATCGCGCCACCCGGCTCGGTCGATGTTCGCTCTCGCCACCAGCTCCCGACCGCGATGCTGCCTTGGTGGAGTCAGCCGATCAAGGCCCGCGCACAGGCGGGCCTGCGTCACCGCCCACCGAGCGTCGGGCCGACGCCCAGCGCGCGCAACCACTATCGCGTGTGGAGCGGTCGTCTCGGCCGAGCCGGTACTGACGCTCGCTTGGGACGAGCTGGGAGCGCGGCGACGCGGTCACGCGGACTCTCGCTTCGCCCGAGCGATGCGGAAGCGGGCGTGACCCACTCGGGGCGCGACGTCGTCCCTTGCGAGCACGTCGCCGTGGCCGACGCAGGCGCTCTTTCGTGGCGCAACCCGCGACCACGGCATGGTCAGCTCGTCGGTGTCCTCGCAGGTTGAGTTCGAGGTGGCTCCGGATTGGCGTTAGCGCGTGGCGGTGACCAGCACTCCGCCGGAGTGGCGCGGCTGGCTGAGCTAGGCTCCAGCGGGAGCACGACGACGACGGAGGAGGAGCAGGCATGACCCGCACGTCGGCGATCTTCATCGCCCTGCTGACGGCGTTGGCGGTGGCGGCGGGCGGTTCCGCCGCGGTCGCGAAGGGTGGTCACGGCAAGGCCAAGGGCAAGGTCGCCGAACGCGTGTTCACGCTGTCGCCCGATCCCGCCGGGAACCCGGAGGGGATCGCCTACCAGAAGCGCACGCGCTCGTTCTTCGTCTCGATCACGGCCGACGGCGCGATCTACCGCGGCACGCTCGGCAGCGACACGGTGTCGCCGTTCATCCCGGGCGGCGCGGGCAAGGCGGCCATCGGCATCAAGGTGCGCGGCAACCGGCTGTATGTCGCGGGCGGCCCGACCGGCACGCTGACGGTCTACGAGCTCAAGAGCAAGCAGCCGGGCGCGACGTTCGACACCGGCGCCGGTGGATTCCTCAACGACCTCGCCGTGACGCGCAATGGCGACGTGTGGGTGACCGACTCGTTCCGGCCGATGCTCTGGCACGTCACCGCGCGGCAGGTCCGCGACGGCGGCGGGACGCCGCAGGCGATCGACCTCTCGAGCGCGTTCTCGACCACGCCGGGCGAGTTTCACGCGAACGGCATCGTCGCGCGTAACAGCCACCGCTTCGTGGTGGTCGACTCGACGACCGGCAAGCTGTTCCGGATCGACGTGCGCCACGGGACGGCGACGATCGACGACGTCGACGGCGTCAGCGTGCCCGGCGGCGACGGCATGCTGCGCGACCGCGGCCGGCTCGTCGTGGTGCAGGGCGACCCGGCGCAGCTGAGCTTCGTCAAGCTCACGCGCTCGACGCGCCGCGGCCGGCTCGTGCGCACGCAGACCAGCGACAAGCTGCGCGGGCCGTCGACGGTCGCGCGGGCGCGCAAGTACTACCTGGTCGTCAACGCGGACTTCGCCACGAACACCAAGCCGTTCACGGTCGCCGGGCTGCCGCGGTAGCCCTTCCGCCTCGACTCCGCGTACGAGAGCGGCGAGCGCGGCGCGGCGCGCCGGCGGCCATCCAGCCCTCGATCAACAGCCTGCTGCGGCGCGCCGATGAGCGCAATATCGTCGCCCGGGTGAACCCGGCGGCGACGAACGGGGCCGATGCTCGAGAGCGCGACCTCGAGCTGCAGCGGCTCGTCGAGGGGCTCGCGCGCGCCCGTGACGGCCGCTATGTGCAGGTAGAGTCGAGTCGCCGCCCTGGCCGGCGATGGGACAGCGCGCGCAACGCCGGGCGCCGCTGCCCGAGATCGGCGTCTGCGGCGGCAGTCGCCGACCGGACGAGGCGACGTCGAGCGCGCCGGCATGCTGCGGCAGCCCGCTCATTGGGACCGAGACGCCCGCCACCCGGGTGAGCGCCGGCGCAGGGACGCGCGCGGGCGGCGATGCCCGATGTGGCGGCGTCGCAGGCATGGTGGCCGCTCACGGCGCTGTGGGATCGTCGGCGCGCCCTTGATCACCGAGACCGTCTCCGGGGTTCTCGCCTTAGACGACCTGCGAGCGCGTCGTCCGGACCGCACAGACGACCGCAATCACAGGCAAAGCGGGCGCTAAGCAACCCGACGGGTCGGACGCCTCCCGATCGTCCGGAGCGGTCACCAGATCAGCGACGACGCTGGCTACCGCTCGGCGGGGGAAGCGGGCGTCGGTGGGGTCCTCCCTCCCGCGCGAAGCGGGTGCGCACCGCACACCGTGAGACACGCGCTGCGCGCTGGGCATCGTCGCCGGTGAGCGGCGATGGCCTGCAGGGTCGAGAGCGATGGATTCCATCACTCCACCTCCTACTGTTGACAACGTGCCACACTGTAGGCATGTCTGTGAACGTGTCCGTCCGCCTCGATGACCGCCTTGCTGAACGGCTTCGGCTACGCGCACGAGCGGCGGGCGAAAGCCTGTCCGATCGTCTGCGCCGCTATGCCGAGGAAGGCGCACGACGCGACGAGCACCCGATGATCACCTTCCGCGACGGGCCGACGGGCCGACGGGCCGGATTGATCGGCGGTCCTGACGTGTGGGAGGTCGCGATGTGGATCGACGACCTCAGCTCGAGCAATGATCCGGCAGCCGAGCTCGCAGCCGACGGCGTCGTGTCCCGCGCGCAGATTGACGCTGCGCTCGCGTACAGAGTCGCCTACCCGGACGAGATCCAGGCCAGGATCGAGCTTCACCGTAGCGAGACCGGCGCCGCCGAAGCGCGGTGAGGATCCTCGTCGACGAGATGTACCCGCCCGTCCTGGCGGAATCGCTTCGGTCGGCCGGGATCGAAGCAACAACGGTTACCGAGCTCCGGCTGGCGGGCGCCTCAGACGCAGAGGTGTTCGGCGCCGCGATCGCCGGTTGCTTCACCGTGCTCACCGAGAACGTCGGCGACTTCACGCGAATCGCGGCCGAACACAGCACCGCGGGCGGCCACCACCGCGGCGTGCTGATCGCGCTGTCGAGCCGCTTTTCGCGGCGGCCAGCCGGCATCCAGCCGCTCATCGCGGCGATCCAGGCCATCGCGAACGATCAGATCGACGACCGAGTCGTCTACCTCGAGCGGCCGCGCGACGAATAGCCAGAGCCGCCCTCCAGTCCACACAAACGAGGTGCGTTGACGCGGACCGCGGGATTCGCACCGCGCGGCGGAAGCAGGAGGCCCACGACTTCGGCTGCCGGAGGTCGTCAACGGCGGCACCGAGCAGCCGGACTGCTGCATTCCCACAAGGGCCAGGTGAGTCCATTCCCGCCTGCCGTACCGCTCAGTGCCGCCGCGATCCGACATCCCGACCGAACCAGGGTTGCTTCACCCCGCGAGGCCAGCCGACGCATGTACCTACAGATGAGCGCCTCGGCTTGCAGTGCTCGAGGCGCTAGCCGTGCTGAAGCTTGACGTATCTAACAGCGTTATGCTAACGTTGTTAGCCGATGCCGCCAAAGCCCAGAACCAAAGCACAGCAGGCCGACCGCCGCCAGCTGATCCTCGATCAGACCCGCCGGCTCGCGCGCGAAGCCGGCTGGGACGCGGTCACGATCCGCGCCGTCGCTCAGCGCACCAGGCTCAGCGCACCGTCGCTCTACGAACTCTTCCCCAGCAAGGCCGCGCTTCTGGCCGCGGTCGCGCGAGACGGATTCGCGGAGCTCGCCCGGTCGCTCGCCAGCAGCGACCGTGATGCCGACGTCGGCCCGTTGCACCGCTCCGCGGTGAGCTATTGGCGCTTCGCACACGACGACCCCACGCTCTATGACCTGATGTTCCACCAGCGGCTGGAGCTTCAGTTCGCAACCGGGAAGACACCCGCCGCGCTGCACGCGGGTTTCCGCGCGCTCAAGGAGGCGGTCACCGACGCCGCCCGCGAGGCGGCGGTCGATCTTGCTGACCCCGAGACGATGACCGAGGCGTGGTGGGCGACGATGCACGGTGTCGTTTCGCTCGCGCTCTCACGCCGCGTCCGGCGCAAGCCCGGCCACGCCGAGCAGCTGCTGAAACTCGTCGCAGATACCTTCACCGCCGGCCTGCGCGCCGGCGCCTTCCACCAACGCACACCCGCGAGAGGACGATCCAGATGAGCACCCATCGCGCGCTCGCCGAGCGCTTCGCCCAGACCCTGACCGACCACGACCTCGACGCCTTCGCTGAGCTCCTGGACGACGAGTACGTCAATCACAACCGCTACGCCGCGCCCGGCAAGGACGGCTCGGTCGGCATCTTCGCTGCCTTTCTTGCCGCGTTCGAGGACTTTCGCGTCGAGGTCGACGACATCGTCGACGCGGGCGAGACACTCGTTGGCCGGTACACCTACCGTGGACGCCACACGGGCACATTCATGGGCATTCCGCCGAGCGGCGCGCAGATCGAGATGCACTCGATCGACATCTGGCGGGTCCGCGACGGCCGCCTGCAGGAGCACTGGGACGAGCTGAACACGCTCGAGTTCTTCCAGCAGATCGGAGCGATACCCACGCTCAAGTGACCCCGCCCCGGACTCGATCCACTGACATCAGGACACCACGATGCTCGCTACCAGCCTCGCTCTCGCCGCGCTCGCCGCCGCCGTCGTCTACGGCACCGACATATTCGCCGCGCTCGTCCTACGCCCCGCGCTCGCGGCGCTCGACGACGGCGCGCTCACCCAGGCAGCCGGGCGCATCCACCAATACGCCGACCAGCGAATGCCACTCCCGGGCGCTACGAGCATCCTCGCCGCGGCCACCAGCACGCTCGCCGCAGGCATCGCCGGCCACCCCGTTCAGGCCTCGCTCACCGGCGCCGCGCTCGGCGCGCTGCTGGTCTGGCTCGTGCTCTACATCCGCATCGCCGCCCCGATCAACCGCGAGCTGACCCGCGCGGCCGCGGCCCACGAGATACCCCCAAACGCACGTGCGATGCAGCAGCGGTGGGACAGCATCATCAATCTCCGCGTCGCCCTGCAGACCACCGCTCTAGCCCTGCTCGTCAGCGCGCTCGCCGTGACATGACGACGTCGAGCCGCAAAGCACCACGCCTCCGGCGCCAAGACAAACGTGCCGGCGCCCTCACCTTCAAGGCGCCACCATGAAACCAGCCGACGGCAACGAGCAACTGGCGATGCCCGACGGCACCACCTTCGCCGTCATTGAATCCGCGTCCAGCAACGAGGACGCGCGGATCGAGCTCGAGATCACGATGGCGCCCGGCGCGATGGAACGGAGGGAGCAGCTCCCTCGGCGCCGACTGAGAGTTTGCGCGTCGTCGGCAAAGCAGGTGCGGCGCGGTTCGTGGCGATCGACCTGCTCGTCGCCAGAAGCGCGACACCGTCCGGCGGCATCGATGGGCATCGGCGAGCAGACGGTCTTGCGCTCCGCGCACTCGCCTCCGCCCGGATGCGAGCGCCCGAGTGCTGGTCCGCGACGCGCCCGCTGCGGACGAGCTGGGAGCGCGGCGATGCGGTCGCGCGGACTCTCGCTTCGCCCGAGCGATGCGGAAGCTGGCGTGACCCACTCGGGGCGCTCGGACGTCGTCCCTTGCGAGCACGTCGCCGTCGCCGACGCAGGCGCTCGTTCGTGGCGCAACCCGCAACCACGGCATGGTCAGCTCGTCGGTGTCCTCGCAGGTTGAGTCCGAGGTGGCTCCGGGCAGGCGCGCACTCGACGCGCCTCGCCAACCGGGCCAGCCGTGGGCGAGGGGAACGGAGGCCGACCGCCGCGACCGGGGGTCACGGCGGCGGGCCTCGGCCGTATTCAGGGTTGCTCGACGATCTCGAGGCCGCTGCCGTCCTGGTCGCCGACGGCGAACCCGGCCGGCGCAACAGCTCACCCCGGTCGACGCCGCGGGCTTGCAGGTCGGGATCGCGGCCGCGTCCGGGGTCGTGGAGCCGACGCCGGTCTCGACGCCGGTCGGCACGCCCTCACGCGTAGGAACGAGCGCGACCGCCACTCTGTCCCGGGGGTGTAGGCAGGACCGCCCCTCAGTCAGCCGATTGGGCTTGCGAGTACATGAGCGAGCCCGGCGTCGTGAGCGTCTCGCCGGTCTCCAGCAGCGTCTTGAGGCCGGACAGGATCATCGGCCAGCCGCCGTAGAGCTCCGGATTGGCGTCCTCGGGGAGCCGGTCGTGGATCACGGTCAGCTGGCACGAGTCGCCGACCGGGGTGATCTCCCAGGTGACCCTCGAGGCCCCGGCGGCCTTGACGTCGTCGCTCCAGAGCGCGTTGAAACTCTGCACGAGCCGACGCGGCGGATCGACCTCGAGGTTCTCACCCGCCGCGATGTCGATGACGCCGGGGACCGCCGCCGTGTAGCTCGAGCCGGCCGTCCAGTCGGAGTGGGTCTCGACCCCGAAGCTGTACTTGGCCCTCAGCTTGGGATCGATGATCGCCTCCCAGAGGCGCTCCGGCGTCGTCTTGATGTAGATCTCGAACACCGCCATGGCTCCCTTGCCGTCGGGGTCGGGGCTGAGTGGCACCCGGTGTGAGACGTCGACTGCTTCCATCGTTACCTCCTCGAGTTGGCGCTTGATGCCCGCGAGCGTGGCGGCCCAGGGCTCGGCGTACTTGCTCACCCAGCGGTCGTGGACGAGCCGGATCGGGACCGGGTTCAGGAAGTGGAACTTCTCGCGCCCGCGCCTGCGCGCGGTCACGAGACCCGCCTCCTCGAGCACCCGCAGGTGCTTCATCACGCCGAAGCGTGTCATCGGCACGCGCCCTTCCAGCGCGCTCAGCGTCTGCCCGTCCTGCTTGAACAGCTCGTCGAGCAGACCCCGTCGCGTGGGGTCGGCGAGCGCCTTGAACACCGCGTCCATGGGCCATGAGTATATGTGACCCTTTGGTCACCTGTCAACCGGCGGCACACGCCGGTGATGTCCGCCACCGCCGGACTCCAGCTCTGACCGACACGTGGTAACCGGCGGGGCCGCAATCGGCGCCTGGGCGGCAGCGGCCGCGCACGAGACAGGGTCCCGGGTCGAGACATGATTGGCTCTTGCGTGTGCACGAATCGCGAGCCGACATCGCCGCGCTGCAGGAGATTCTCGACCGCAGCTATGCGACCGCCGGCGCACACCTGCTCCGTATCCACAGCCCGAAACGGCGTCTCAGCGCTGAGGCCGTCGCGGCGCGCCTCGCCGGCATGTGCCTGCTGAGCCTGGTCACCGTCACAGCCGACGGCAGGCCGGTCGTCGGGCCGGGACTCCGGCCCCGTCTACGCGCGGATCGAGGCCGACAAGATGTTCACCTTCTCGGCGTCTTGACGCCTCGCCCTCGCGCGACACGGGCTCGCCCTCACCGCCACTGCAGGGCGGCGGCGACCCGGGTGAGGCACAGCGGTGGACGCGTTCTGCTCCTGCGCGAAGCGTGGCCGCTCGTGGCCGCCGCATGCGCCGGATCGAGTTCCTGGATAGGAGCAACATCCGTCGCCGATGGCGATCCGAGGTGCCGGGGCGCGCGCCGTCGACGAGTCTCGCGTGCTCCCTCGGGCCTCGCTAGAAACCACGACCAAAGAGGAGGTACCGAGATGGGCAAGCTGGTGGTGACCGAGTTCGTGTCGGTGGACGGGGTGTTCGAGGACCCGGGCGGAGCCGAGGACTACGAGCACGGCGGCTGGACGTTCGAGTACGACCGCGGCGAGGACGGCGACAAGTTCAAGCTCGACGAGGTGATGGAGGCCGAGGTTCAGCTCCTGGGCCGGGTGACCTACGAGGGGTTTGCCGCCGCCTGGCCCTCGCGCGAGGGCGAGTTCGCCGACAAGCTCAACAACGATCCGAAGTACGTGGTCTCGACCACGCTCGAGGACCCCGAGTGGCCGAACACGACCGTGATCTCCGGCGACGTCGCCGAGGAGATCTCCAAGCTGAGGGAGCAGACGGGCGGTGTCATCCTGGTCGCCGGAAGCGGCAGCCTGGTGGCGGCGCTCCTCGGCGCGGACCTGGTCGACGAGCTTCGGCTGATGGTCTTCCCGACGCTGCTCGGGCGCGGCAAACGCCTCTTCCCCGAGGGCATCGACCGCCTGAAGCTGGAGCTGGCGGAGGCCAGGACCGTCGGCTCGGACGGCGTCCAGATCCAGGTTTACCGGCGGGCGGAGTAGAGGAGGCGAAGGAGCATGGATCAGCGCACCGCGCAGCAGGCGTTGAGGGAGCTGGAGCCGCTCGTCGGGGAGTGGACGCTCGAGGCGATCCCGCCCGGGGGCGAGCCCTGGCCGGGGGAGGCACGGGCCACGGTCGAGTGGCACGACTCAGGCGCCCATCTGGTCGAGCGCTCGACGGTGGATATGCCCGAGGCGCCCAACGGAATCTCGATCATGGGATGCGACGCGGCGAACGGCACCTACTACCAGCTCTATTCCGACGATCGAGGCGTCTGCCGCGTCTACGAGATGAGCATCGGCGACGGCGAGTGGAGGCTGTGGCGCGAGGGCGCGCCCTTCTCCCAGCGCTTCACCGGCAGGTTCGAAGACGACGGCGACACGATCGTTGGCCGCTGGGAGCTGGCGGAGGACGGTACGAACTACGAGACCGACTTCGACCTGATCTACAGGAGGGTCAAGGGACACCGCTCCCGCTGACGGACCCGATGCGGGCGTCCCCAGGGCACCTGGCAGGCTCTCGGCTCAGCCGACGTAGGCGAACGGCAGCTCGTCGGCGACGTCGCGCAGCAGCGGCGCCTCGGCGTCGCGCCGGGAGGGGATGAGCTCCTCGACGGGCAGCGGCCAGGCGACCGCGACGTCGGGGTCGTCGTAGCGGATCCCGCGCTCGGTCACGTCCACGAAGTAGGCGTCCTGCTTGTAGAGCACGTCACCGACGTCCGAGAGCACGCAGAAGCCGTGCGCGAAGCCCGGCGGGACGTAGATCATGCGCATGTTCTCGTCGGAGAGCTCGAAGCCCTCCCAGCGCCCGTACGCCGGCGAGCCCCGGCGCAGGTCGACGGCGACGTCCCAGATCGCCCCGCGCGCGCAGCGCACGAGCTTGCCCGCGCCGCGCCCGACCTGGAAGTGCAGGCCGCGCACGACCCCGTGGCGGGATCGCGAATGGTTGTCCTGGACCATCTCCTCGGGGACGCCGAGGGCCACGAAGTCGCTGCGCCGGTAGGTCTCCGCGAAGAAGCCGCGCTCGTCGCCGAAGGCGGCGGGCGCGATCAGGATCGGCCCGTCGAGCGTCGTCTCGAGTTGCCTGAAGCGGTCGGGCACGGCGGAGCATCCAACCAGGATCGAGGCGTTCG